>JAEEYF010000014.1 GCA_016291655.1 Lachnospiraceae bacterium
CATCATATGGTTGGAAACATCGAGCTCGAGTGACCTGAGTGACGACAAATTGTTGTTTTTTCTAAGGAATAAATTCTATTATTTCGATGCCCACCGCCTCAAAAATGGCGGGGGAATCGAAAAATTCAAATTTCAAAATCCCGATGCCCTGAATAGCATATTCCCCTGGCCTATGGCATCGGAAATTCCCAAATTAAAAATCTCGATGCCCTGAATGACTGATTTCAAGGGGTTATGGCATCGAAAATCCCCAAATTCAAAATCCCGATGCTTTGAATGCTTTATTTTAAGGGTTTATGGCATCGAGAATTCCCAAATTCAAGATCCCGATGCTTTGAATGCCTTATTTCAAGAGTTTATGGCATCGAAAATCCCCAAATTCAAAATCCCGATGCCCAGAAGGCCTGATTTCAGTGACATATGGCATCGAAAACTCCAGAATTCAAAATCTCAATGCTCTGAGCCCTGTGAACTGAGGAAAAAGAGCATCGGGATTCTATAAATTCAATTAAAGGAAGGCAAATAGAATTATTAAACCTCAGAAATGAACGGTAGAATTTAAAAATGCATTTTTCATTTGGAGATATAATAACGGGGGCTATGACTTGAAATTTTCGTAAATTTTTGTTAGATTAGAGCATGAAGTTTTACGGATCACGGAGGTTTGGTTTTTAATGGTTACAATTAAGGACATAGCTGAACGCCTGGGGCTTGCGGTCAGTACTGTATCAAAGGGATTGAACGGCGCGGAAGACATTTCGGCAGAAACAAGACAACTGGTTTTGGATACGGCCGTGGAAATGGGTTATTCCCTAAAGAAGATCAAGAGAAATGCGGTTGATAAGGTTTGCATTTTTATCGAAAGCGCGAATATGGCTTTTGAAACCAACGAACAATTCGGTTATGAGATCGTAAACGGCTTTAAACAGGCTGCGCTTACCCGTGGCTGGGAAGTGGCGGTAGAGCCTTCGGAATTGAATTTCAGAACACTTGAAAAGTATGACAGCTATATGCTTAAGCATGGGTACTCGGGAGCTTTTCTTTTGGGTTTTACGCTTCATGACGATTGGATCCGACAGCTTGAAAAGACAACCGTTCCGACGGTTCTTCTTGACAATTTTATCGAAAACAACGAACATGTGGGATATGTGGGAACCGATTCCAGGGAAGGTATAGAACAGGCGGTGTCTTTCCTTGCTTCCAAAGGACACGGAAGGATTGCTTTTTTGAACGGAACCAAGAATTCAATGGTTTCCAACGAAAGAGATATGGCTTTCAGGATAGGCATGAAGGAAAACAATCTGGATATAGATGAGAATCTTGTGGCCTATGGTTACTATGTTCCGGATTGCGCAAAATCCTATGTTAAAAATTTCATCGACAACGGAGCGACAGCCGTGCTTTGCGCCAGCGATCTTATCGCGTCCGGAGTAGTAAACGAACTCGTGCGTCTGGGTAAGAGAGTTCCGGAAGATGTTGCGGTCATAGGTTTTGACGACCTGCCCATAGCGGTGGAGATGACCCCCAAATTGACAACGATCCGTCAGGACAGGAAAAATCTTGGAAAAAGTGCGGCATTGATGCTGGACGGGCTTATAAGAAACGTTCCCATGTCAAAACTCCTCTTAAGATCGAAGCTGATCGTAAGAGAATCAGTGTGAAACATAATAAGAAAAAAATAAAACAGATGTGGATATTGCTCCACATCTGTTGCTTTTTTAAGCGCGGAAGCCACGGTTAAAATCTGCCGCATCCACGTAGGTTTCGTTCAGACAGCCTTTTCCGTAAGTGAGTCCCGCATACACGCTTTGAGCATTTTTCATAAGAGGTCCGCTTGTATCCGCATCCGCAAGAGTTTTGAAGGAAGATCTGAGTTTGGTTAAAACATCGACTACTATGTCAAGATCTTCAGCGCGATTGCCGGCTACCGCCGAAGCAAGACGCTTGTTGCAGTAGCTGTACAGACTCATCAGATCGTAGGCGATCGCACCTTCATAATTCAGGTTTGATATCAATTCGTTCATGAAGCGGGTGGCGTGATGGAGCTCTTTTGCGAAAAGCTGAGTGTCTCCTTTTTTAAGTGCTTTTTTCGCGTTATTGATGTCACACAGCACAATATCGTAAAGGATCACGATAAGATCGCAGGAATTGGCTTCGGTAACTCGTAATGTAAAGGTTTTGATTTCTTCTCTGTTCATTTAATGTCCTTATGACTGTAAAAGATTGAGTATGTTCTGAGGTCTTTCGTTGGCCTGTGAAAGCATTGAAGTTGCAGCCTGTACAAGCACCTGAAGCTGGGTGTAGGTAGCCATTTCGCTCGCCATGTCCGTATCTTCGATTCTTGATAGTGCTTCGGTAAGGTTTTCGGCCGAGGTATCAAGGGAATTGATCGCATGGTCGAGACGGTTCTGGTAAGCGCCGAGCTTTGCACGGATGGATGATACTTCAATGACCGCGTTGTTGAAAAGGGTTATGGCCTGCTGAGCACCGTCCTGTGTTGAAATGTCGGCCGAATCAATGAAGAGGGTCGTTGTATCAACACAAGGTATCCTGATCTCCATGGTCTGTCCTTCACTCGCCCCGATCTGGAGAGTCATGGGCCCTGCATCCAGAACAGTGACTGTAGTTTCCTTACTTATGGAACCGGAAGATGCCTGAAGGACCATTTCAAAGCCGTTACGGTCACGTACTGTGATGTAATCTCCGTTAACGGAGATCGTTGCGGTTTCGGAAAAACCACCCGCATTCTTTCCGGACTTTGTAACAACAGACTGTCCCATTACTATGCCCGATACTTCTGCACCGGTAGAGATCTCGGTGTTGTAGAAGTTTAACGTGTTATCGGCAGTCACGGTGATGGTTCCGATTGAATCCATCGAGAAAGAGCCGGAAGCGGGATCGGAAAGATCTGCGTTTATGGTAAGTGAAGGTACTTCTGCGTTACAGAGTTCAGCCATCGCCTTTACGACCGCCTTGGAGGAGTGGTCTGCAGAGAGGGTCTGGGTTCTTGTAAGTGTATTTGTACCCGATGTGTAAACCATGGTAAGAAGAGAATCCGTGATCTCGAAATCTACGGTATCGCCGTTGGAGATCGCTACGTTTATGCTTCCCGTACCGGAAGCCTCTGTGGTATCGAAGCCTGCGGAAGCCGAAGGATTTGCAAGTACCATGTCGGGATCGCTTATTGTAAGGCTGAGCCCCGGAACGGAGGAATCAAGTGAGAAAGCGTTTCCGTTCTGCGTTAATGTGAATATGCTGTTGTAGGCGGTTCCGTTGTATGATCCCGCGGATGCAAGGGCGGTGTTCAATGCCGAAGCGATGGTTGCCTTGGTTGAACCTGCAGGGATCGTAACCTGAAATGTATCGGTATAAGAACCGTCAGCGGAGGTAACTGTCATGTCAAGAGTACCGCCGTTATATGTAACATCAGCCTCACCGGCAGTGATTTCGGAAGAAGTGTTCTCTGCGAGATATCCGCTTGTATCATATGCCTTTACTACCGAATAAGCGGGGTCTGTGGAAGAAAACATTACGTAACTTCCCGTGGTACCGGTCTCTACCGTAAAATCTATAAGCGCGCCCGAGAGAGTGGAGTAAAGCTGGGTGATCTCATTGATAACATCCTGATTTGTCGGGGTTGCGGGAAGGGCGGAGGATGCCTGAGTACGAACTATCGCATCTCCTTCGATGTATGTCATGGTTACAACTCCGTTTTCGATCGTGAATTCAAGCGAGCAGGTCTTGTTGTCGGGAGTGGAGAACACTGCCGACATAGTGCCCTGTGAAGCTCTTGCGGTCGTAAGGAATTCTCCGCCGGTTACGGAAGCGGGGCAATTTGCGCATATGCCTGTATTGTCATCCGTAACGGAGATATCTATGTCTTTGCCGGAAGAAGTGGTTACTGCAGTGAGTGTAATATAACCGTTTTGTTCTCTGAAGGAGATGTTCATGGAATCCATGCCGGAAGTGGTGGAGGCAAGGTCCTTCATTGCGGCGATCACATCGGCATAGGTGTTTGATGCGACCGTAGCGGTCTCTGTGATAACATTTCCTGCATAATCGGTGTAATCCAGTTTTACGGAACCTGCGGTAACCGTAAACTTAACCGTTTCAATCGTACCGGTTTCGGTATTGTTTATGGTGTATGTGAGAGAACCGGCTCCGCATATGCTGTCTGAAACAATGCCGCTGCACTCGGCAATGGCACCCTTTGCAGACTCTGTTCCGAGGGATACTGCCGCATCAGTACCTCTTGCAAGGGATGTGCCCGAAAGACCGAGAGCCTGTGCAAGGTTTGAATTGCTGCAGCTGACCGACAGGGTGGCATCCGATCCGAAATCCTCCGTAACAAAGAGGAGGCTTGTGGTTCCGATCAGAGCATCCTGAGCGGAAACCGGAGTGAAACCGCCCTCGCCGTTGGGATTTTCCTCACCGTTTGTAAGGCCCACATATATGCCCATCCTGTCGCAGGTAGCAGTGAGCTTCGAAAGGATGGTGCTGATGGAGTCACCTGAATCAATGGAAACTTCTTCGTTGTTGATCGTGATCGTTCCTGCGTCGGGAGCGGTGGAATGTGTGAGTTTTGTTTTGATGACAGCCTGTGAAGCCTCTTTGTCAACTTCAAAGGTGTAGCTCTTAACATTTACGCTGTCGGAAAGGGAAATAAGCTTAACGGCGTTGTTGTCGGAGTAGGAACGTCTGTCAACCGTACCGTCAAGAAGTGTCTTTGTATTAAATTCGGTTGTGGTGGAAATACGATTGATCTCGGATTTCAGCTGTGCAACCTCGTCCTGAAGAGTAGCGCGGTCCTCATCGGTGTAGGAACCGTTTGCTGCTTCAACGGCAAGCTGTCTCATTCTTTGAAGCATCTGCTCAACTTCGATCAAAGCGCCTTCTGCGGTCTGTATAACGGAGATTCCGTCGGAGGCATTTCTTGAAGCCTGATTGAGACCTGCGATCTGTGTCTTCATCTTTTCTGAAATCGCGAGACCTGCCGCATCGTCTGCCGCACAGTTTATTCTGTATCCGGAAGAAAGTCTTTGAAGGCTTTTTTCAAGTGAGGTGTTGTTTTTGCTTAAGATGTTGTTGATCTTTAATGCTGAAATGTTGTGGTTAATTCTCATTCGCTATCTCCTTAGTAACAGGCAGGTACAACCTTTTTATTCGACATCCGCCTGCCTTACGTGGGTTACGAACACCTTGGCGATCCTGTAAAGCTCGTTTGAAGGGCTTCCGGTTTCTGCCCCTTCCGGAACATCCTTATATAAGCCGGAGGTTTTGTAATCGTAACGGTCTGACGGAACTTCCTCGGCACCGTAGTATATGGAGCCGATCTGTATCCCGTTTCTTGCGAGGTCCGCAAAGAGGTTCAACTGACGTTCTTTGAGGACAGCCATGCCTTTGGCGGTTGTACTGCTTATAAAGCATTTCATTTTGTTGTCTTCGATGGTTGCTTCTGCGGATACGGTTCCGAGACCCTCGGTGGGAACGGAAGCATAAACCCGGGAAGTTGAGTTTTCTGCGTCATCTACAATGGTAACCTTCATACTTACAATTTCGTTACCTGTGTCTACGGGAATGGTGTAAAACTTACGTTTACTGAGACGGTTCATAAATTTAATGCCCACGTCCATCTTTTTAAGGGCTTTGACATCAAGCCTTGTCATTGAAGGGTCATGTTGGATCTCTTTCTTGATCTCTTTTGACTCTTCCGTGAAAGCGCTGTATGCTTCCAGCATCTCTTCCTCGCTGTTGAGGCTTTCGAGGAAATCGGGGAGGATCCCTTCTTCGCCGGTTGCCAATGTCTTAAACCGCTTCCAGTCCTTGAAGATCGTATTGTCTTCGTTCAAAAGGTCCTTTGCGGCGCCTATGTTTTCAATGCTTGTAAGTATGTTGAAATCTTCCAGGAAACGTGTGGCATTTTGACCGCTGGCCGCGAGTTCATTCAGGTTTTTCAGCCATTCATCCGCGGTGTAATGGACGTCTTCGGAAAGTTCCTTTAATGTATTATCGGCAGATTCTACCAGTTTATTTAGCATTTCTCCCTCGGGAGATGAAGGTTTTGAAAGGCCGATCCGTATCTTGTTTTCAATCCTGTCAACGTCTCCGGTGGTTTTGGAAAGATTTACGAAAGTATCGTTTACGATAGTTTCGCGACCGGAGGCTTTACCCGAACGAACGGCGGTAAGAAGTCCCTGCAGGGTGGGTTCGGAGCCGGACCTGAAAACGCTTCCCAGAGCGGAGTCTTCGGACTCGCGGATCTGGTGAAGAGCGCGATATATAGCAAGATATGCATCTCTTTCTTCAGGTGTGAGTTCATTCTTTTTCTCAAGGTTTACCAGGAAGTTTGCATAGGAATCTTCCCGTGTCATACCTGTTTCTGCCTTGAATTCCGCGGATTTTGCAACGAGATCGTTTAAAGCCTCGTTCAGGGGGTTTATGCCTTCACGTATCATGCGGACGGTAACGGAGGGGGTAAGGTTTTCAAAAGCCTCCCGGAGCTTTGCGTCATACTCGGAAACCTTGTTGATGTTGTCCGGAGTGATTTCTGCCGAAGCATAGCCGAGGATCCTTGTGGCTCTTCTTGCCGCATCCGTAACGGGAAGTCCCGCGTTCTCGATAAGTTTGTCAACGTTCGTAAAAGCTTTTTCTATGGAATCACCATACTTGTCGGAAGGAGAGGTCATTACCGTCTCAAAGGTCTGATTGAACTTGCCCATCACATGACTGTAAGTTCCCTGTCCCTCTTGGTACAATTCGTTGATCGTTATGTTTTCTGCCTTGTCAACCGTGTCGTAAACAAGAGTGGCGGGCATATTTTCAATTTCTTTGAGGCGTTGTGTGGTATCCTTTAACAGGTCCACATCGCTTTGGGTGTAGCTGCCCGGTGCAGCACCCGACTGTCTGAAGAAATCTGAGTAGTAGCGGTTTTCAAGTGTACGAAGGTCGTTTAAAAGCCTGTTCATGGAAACGGAGTCTATGCGTATGCCCTCTTTTGCAAGACGATAGCCTGCTTCATAGGTCATCTTGGCTTTGACCTCTTCCAGCTGGCGACGGGCCTTTATGGAAGCGGCATTTCCCATGCCTGATGAAGTGTACTCTTCGAGATAGGTGGGAACAACTGCGTTATTGTCGACTTCTTCCTGGGCTTCATGGAGTTCTCCGAGGGAGAGATCCAGTTTGTCGGCGGAGTATTCGCCGGTCTGAGCTGCCTTCTTGGCTACTGCGTAATCAATGCCGGCATCGGTAACGGAAGCATTGTTCTTGATGATCTGGCGAACCTGCTTTGCCGTTGAGGAAAGAAGGTTTACGGATTTGGGATCCTGACCTATGGAGATCGCATCCACCGCACGGGTAAGGATCTCATCCTTTGTGAGCTTGATCTTTACGATCTGTGAGTAGGATTTGAGGTTGTCGGCTGTGAGAGGAATGTCCTTGCGGATAAAATCCTGTGCCGCGTCCATCATGTCTCTGCCTTGACGAAGGCCTGCCTGAAAAAGAAGATGGCTGACCGTAGGCTGAAGCTGATTCCATGCTGCTTCCGTCAGGGTCTTTTCTTTCTTTGCACATGCGGAAGCAGAACGTGCTTCTGCAATATTTTCAAGGGTGGGAGTCATCTTGTTTCTGATGAGATACTCCGCTTCGGCGCTCGATACGGAGCGTTCGTTGCCACTCATTTCCAGGGCGATGGCAACTCTTTGAAGATTTGCTTCGGTTACGGGGAGATTTGCGCGCATGAGCTTGTCTGCGATCTTTTCCGCATCGGGATTACCGCCGAGGCTCTTGATCGCCATGGCAATAACTGCGGCTCTGTCGTCGATCTTGGCTTCGATCTGCCCTTCCATTGCCTTGTCGAACATTTCCTTTTGAAGCTTCAGACGGTCAACGGCCGCGCTGAGTTCTTCCGCTGTCATTCCGAACACGTCATAGCCTTCGTTGATAAGCTGTTCCATATCGGAGGCGGTCATTTTGTCCGAAGATTCCTCAAGACGTTCCTGATTCTTTTCCGCTTCTGTTTTGGCGTTGCCTTCCGCTGCTGCGGCATTATCTTCTCCGTTCAGATTCTTGGAGTAGAGCTCCGAGGCCTGAGCTGAATCAAGATTTTCTTCAACTGCTCCGAAGGAGGCTTCGATAGATGAAAAAGATGATCTGGATGAGGAGGCTGTTTTAGTGCCTTTACTCTGACCGATCTTGCTTAATGCATCTTCAAGCCCTGAAGAAGCGGGCTTGGGATCGTGATTGTTGTTAACTCCGTAAGCTGCGTATGCATTCTGTATATTCATATAAACCTCTTATATTGAAAAAAGACTTCTAGTACATCGGTTATTAAATAACTGGACCCAATGCTTGCCTGTTTACTCGACTGCCCGTACATGAAAGCCTCGGAGTAGCCCGCTACACCTGCGTTTTCACGCACGAGCATTCGAGCAAGCATTCTGCGCATTAGCCCATTTATTTTAAAACCGCTGTACTAGTTTCATGTTATTGACCGATGGGTATTCTCGGCTCGTAAATAATATCGGCATTTTAGACGGGAATATTTAGCAAAACAGCCCAAATAGCGGGAATCTCAAGGATCCGATGAGGTTTGCGTGATTTTTCGACGGAGTAATCTTGTGCAATATAGGGCTATTAAATTGTTAATAATCCATCAATTATTTCTATAACGTAAAAATAGTTGCAATATTCAAAAAATATGCTATCATAGTAATCGGAAATGCCTTGCTACAAAGGGTTTACAAGCATAACAGACATCAGGAGGAGACACACGTGATCAAAAAAGAAATGATTGCCATGCTTCTTGCAGGCGGCCAGGGCTCCAGGCTTGGCGTGCTTACGGCTAACATGGCGAAGCCGGCGGTTACTTTTGGCGGAAAATATCGTATAGTGGATTTTGCGCTCAGTAACTGTATCAATTCCGGCGTTGACACAGTGGGCGTGCTTACACAGTACCAGCCGCTCAAACTTAACACACATATAGGAATAGGTATTCCCTGGGATCTTGACAGAAATGTCGGAGGAGTATCGGTGCTTCCGCCTTACGAGAAAAGTACCAATACTGAATGGTACACAGGAACGGCAAATGCCATCTATCAGAACCTTAAGTATATGGAGTATTACAATCCGGACTATGTTTTGATCCTTGGCGGAGATCACATTTATAAGATGGATTATGAGATGGTCCTTGATTATCACAAGGCTCATAATGCGGACATCACTCTGGCGACCATTCCCGTTCCCATCGAAGAGGCAAGCCGTTTTGGTATTGTGATCACGAACGACGAGGGCCGTATCGTTGATTTTGAGGAAAAACCGAAGCAGCCCAGGAGCAATCTGGCTTCCATGGGCATATATATCTTCACCTGGAAGGTATTGAAGGAAGCATTGATCGAATTGTCGGAACAGCCCGGCTGTGATTTTGGAAAGCATATCATTCCTTACTGCCACAATAACGGTAAGAGGATATTTGCATATGAATTTAACGGCTACTGGAAGGATGTCGGAACGCTGACTTCTTATTGGCAGTCCAATATGGAGTTGATCGACCTTGTTCCGGTATTCAATCTGTATGAGGAATTCTGGAAGATATACACCAAGAGTGAAATCATCCCGCCTCAGTACATTGCTCCGGGCGCCTATATCGAAAAAGCGATAATCAGTGAAGGGGCCGAGATATACGGTCAGGTGATCAATTCCGTAATAGGTCCCGGTGTTATTGTCGGAGAGGGAACGGTCGTTCGTGATTCGATCATTATGACGGGTACGACCATAGGCAGGAATTGTGAGATATACAAAGGCATAATCGCTGAGAACTGCACTGTCGGAAACAACGTTAAGCTCGGCGTGGGAGAAGAAAGCCCCAATGTCTGGAAACCGTCCATATACTGTGACGGCCTCGTCACCATAGCCGAGGGCTCAGAGATCCCCGACAATGTTTCTGCGGGAAAGAATACAGCGATCTGCGGAAAGACAACGCCGGAGGATTATCACGACAATTGGCTTCCTTCCGGAGAAAATATCATAAAGGCAGGTGAACTTAATTGAGAGCTATAGGTATCATTCTTGCAGGCGGCAACAGCACAAAGATGATGGAACTCTCAAACAAGAGAGCCATTGCCGCTATGCCTGTGGCGGGCAGCTACAGAGCAATAGATTTTGCACTTTCGAACATGTCGAACTCGCACGTACAAAAGGTAGCGGTTTTGACCCAATACAATGCACGTTCGTTAAATGAACACTTAAGTTCTTCAAAATGGTGGGACTTCGGACGTAAACAGGGCGGTCTCTTCGTATTTAACCCTACGATAACCCCTGACAACGGCTTCTGGTATCAGGGGACCGCGGATGCGATCGGACAGAACCTGAATTTCCTTAAGAGCAGCCATGAACCCTATGTTGTGATCGCCTCCGGAGACGGCGTTTACAAGATGGATTACGGCAAAGCACTTGAGTATCACATCAACAAACATGCCGATATCACGGTGGTAACGAAGGTTATGCCCGTTGGAACGGATGTGTCCAGATTTGGTATTGTTGAAGTTAATGAAGACAATCGTATTACAGATATGGAGGAGAAGCCGCTTGTCAAAAAGTCCAACAGAGTGTCGATAGGCGTTTATATCATAAGACGCAGACAGCTGATCGAACTTCTTGAAAAGGCTGCTGCTGAGAACAGGGATGACCTGGTGACCGACATAATCATCAGATACAAGGATGTCAAGAACATATATGCCTATGATCTCGATACGTACTGGAGCAGCATTTCCACTGTGGATTCTTACTATCAGACCAATATGGATTTCCTGAAAAAGGATGTTCATGACTTCTTCTTTAAACAGTACCCGGATGTTTATTCGAAGATCGATGACAACCCGCCCGCGAAATTCAATCCGGGAGCAAAGGTCAGCAATTCGCTGATCTCCAGCGGATGCATATTGAACGGAGTTGTCGAGAACTCGGTATTGTTTAAAAAGATTTATGTCGGAAACAATGTAACGATCAAGAATTCCATTATTCTGAACGATGTCAGGATCGGTGACAACACATATATCGAGAACTGCATCGTTGAGAGTCGCGATACCATCAAACCGAATTCGACCTATATTGGAGAAAACGGAAATGTTAAGATAGTCGTCGTAAAGGAAGAAAGGTATAAAATAGGCTGACAGACAGCTATATATGATTTGGGAGGAGCATTATTATGAATATAACTGACGTTAGGATCCGCAAGGTTGAAAAAGAAGGCAAGATGAAGGCGGTGGCTTCCATCACGATCGATGGAGAGTTTGTTGTACACGATATCAAGATCATCGACGGAGAGAAGGGATTGTTTATCGCAATGCCCAGCAGAAAAACAGGAGAAGGCGAATATAGAGATATTGCTCATCCCATTAACTCAAACACCCGTGACGGTATGCAAAAACTGATCCTGAATGCATATGAAAAGGCGCTTGAAGAGGGCACCCTCGAATAAAGACCGGATCGACAGAAAGGTTCTTCCCCAAAAAGGAGGGGAAGAACTTTTTTAGTGGCGCGGGCACTTGTTAATTCCTTATAAATGATGTATTATAAAATGTCAGAGGCTAATGCCGAAGAAAAAAGAGAAGTCGGAGAGTTTAAATGAATACACCCAAATTTGGAAGAGCTAACAAATCAAGAGTAATAATGATAGTGATGATCGTAGTTGTCATTGTTTTGCTTGCGATTCCCGGGTTGCTCCTGTATTTAAATGAAAGTAAAAAAAGAAAAAATATCGATTTCATTCCAACTCCCCTTCCGACGCAGAAGGTTGAAATGCTTACCGCAACACCTACGCCTACCGTAGGAGCGATAGCAACACAGACGGCAAGTAAAACGCCCACTCCCACGCCCACTCCCACAACGAAGCCTTTTGTTATTCCCACCAATACCCCCACCCCTGTTGTGATCCGAGTGGCAGAAGGTGTGGAAAAGGTACCGGTACACTTTAGAAGTGCGGTAAGCGAGCTTGTGGAACAGACGAAGGAAAAGGTTGAACTTTGGGGAGGTCGGGAGGCGTCCAACCCCGATATCAGCATAGCTGTATATACTTATCCCGCCATTACCTCCGTTGTGTTCGATTGTACAGCTTCCGGTTTTGAGGGCGTCCATAGGGAGGCATATAATTTTGATACGGAGACCGGTGCAAGACTTACGGTGAATGAGATATTCCATGAAACCTATCTTGCGATCCTCAAGGAAAGACTTCAAACCTATGCTCCCGAGAAGGACAAGGTCTTTGAAAATACAAGTTTTATTACCTACGATGAGGCATACAGAACCTCGGATTATGAGCAGTTCTACTTCGATGAAACAAAGGTCGTGTTTATCTTCGGATACGGAACACTTATGGACCTGTTACATGAAGAATTCACCTATGAAGCTGATATGTCTGAGGCAAGGGCCTTCATGATACGCGATCTGAACGGCTATACCGTCGGAAGCCGTATAAGGATGAATCTGGATCCCGATAAGCCCATGATAGCGCTTACGTACAACAGCGGGCCTTATGAACCGGTTGAAACCCGGCTTATCGAGATGTTCACACGCTACAATGCAAAGGCTACATTCTTTGCAATAGGAAGCAGGATAGATTCTTCCAAGTCAGCGAAAAATTCGCTCAAGCTGCTCGCGGAAGCAGGTCACGAGATCGGCTCGACAACCTACAGCAGCAAGTCATTTAAGAGTGAGGACTGTGATAAGGAGCAGTTCTGGACAGAGATAAACAAGAACAATTTAAGCATTGCCAATGCTGTAGGCTACGCGCCTTTATACATCAGAATGGCTAAGGGAAGAGACAGGCTGGATTACATGGCCAAGCATATGCCCATGCCCATGATAAACTGGAGTGTGGATCCCAAGGACTGGTCAGACGGTATCATTAACGCAAGCAAGAGCACAGCCGAAAAAGTTACAGCCAAGGCGGAAGAAGTAGCGGGCATAGTTGAAAAGAATGCGAAGGACGGACAGGTCGTACTGCTTGCTTCTCTCTATGATTCGACCGCAGAGGCTACGGAGCTGATACTTGAAAGACTTTCGAAAGAGGGATATCAGTTTGTTACACTTTCGGAACTCTTCTATTACAGGGGCGTTACTCCCGAGAACGGCAGAGTGACGGCGGCAACAACATCACAAAATAAGATCAATAAGGATTATTCAAAGTAAGAAATGAAGATAATAGCAGGATTGGGCAATCCCGACAAGGAATATGCGGGAACGAGGCATAATATCGGTTTTGACGCCGTAACGGCCATATCCGATAAGACAGGGATTGCGGTAACGGAAAAAAGGTTTAAGGCTTTGATCGGAAAAGGAACCATATGCGGACAAAAGGTCATACTCATGAAACCGTTGACGTATATGAATCTAAGCGGTGAAGCGATCGCAGAAGCCATGAATTATTATAAGCTTGAACCGAAGGATGTTTGTGTGATCTATGATGACGTTAATCTGGATCCCGGCTTTATACGCGTCAGGGAAAAGGGAAGCGCCGGAGGTCACAACGGTATCAAAAACATTATCATGCATCTCGGAAGCGAAGAGTTTCCGAGAATACGCATCGGAGTTGGGGAGAAACCAAAGGAGTGGGATCTGAAGGACTACGTGCTCGGACATTTCGGAAGAGAGGATGAGCCGAAGATCAGGGAGGCACTTGACGATGCGGTTACGGCAGCGGAGCTTTTCCTTACAGACGATATGGGAACGGCCATGAACACTTTTAATCGCAAGAAAACAAAGTCCGATGAATAGTTTTACATCCCTTTTACAGGAATCAACAGAATATTTGCAGACAAAAAAGGCACTTGAGCTTGGACGGACACCTGTCAGTGTGACGGGGTGTGTTGACTCGCAAAAGTGTCATTTTGTTGCGTCTCTTTTTGACCGGTACAGGATCAGGGCGATCGTCACCTACAACGATCTCAGGGCAAGGGAGATCTGTGAGGACCTGAAGCTTTTCGACGCAAACCCGAGGATCTATCCTTCCAAAGACCTGATCTTTTACCAGGCGGATATAAAGGGTAACGCCATCGTAAAGGAAAGGGCGGCGGCTATAAAAGAAATGCTGTCCGGACGTCCGGTTACGATCGTAATGAGCATAGACGCGGCACTTGACAAGATATTGCCCTTGGAAAAAGTCAAGAATTCCATGATACGGATCGCACGTGGTGAAACTCTCGATCCCGCAGAACTTGAAAAGAAGCTGGTTGCTCTGGGTTATGAAAGACAATCCATGGTTTCCGCACCGGGAGAGTTTGCGGTCAGAGGAGGTATTCTGGACATATTCCCTCTGAATGACGAGAATCCTGCGAGGATCGAGCTTTTTGGAGACGAGGTGGATTCAGTCAAGAGTTTTGATGCAGACTCCCAAAGATCCATAGAAAACCTTGATGAATTGATCATTTTCCCGGCAGCGGAGTACATCCTGACCGATGATGAGATGCAGGAAGGCTTTGCAAGGATCCGCGAAGAAGAAAAGATCAGAGAAGCTTCCCTCAGAAAGGAAATGAAGAATGAGGAAGCCCACAGGCTCAAAAAAGCCTGTGAAGAAGCGATCGAAGCGATAGAGTATTCCAGAGGAGCCGCTTCCGTCGATGCTTTTGTCACAAGCTTTTACAGTGAAACGGTTTCTTTTCTGGATTATTTCGGACCCGAAGATCTTGTGGTCTTTGATGAACCCATCAGGCTGGAAGAAAAGGGCGAAGCATCTCTTACCGAATTCAGGGAAAGCATGATCGGACGCTTGGAGGGAGGATATATACTTCCCTCAAGGGCCGACGTTATATATGATTACAAGAAGGTGCTCGCAAAGGGGCAGAGTAAACGGCTCCTGCTTATTTCCACGTTGGACATGGGCAGCGCGGGACTTAAGGTCAGGGAAAGGTTTTCCGTTACGACAAAGAACGTGAACGCCTATGTATCCGGCATAGATATGCTTGTAAAAGACCTGGAGAATTACAGGGACAAAAAATACAAGGTGCTGATCGTAACAGGTTCAAGCTCAAGAGGACAGAGACTTGCGGAAGGACTGGAAGAATACGGGATAACGGCAGTGTTTACCGAAGACAGGAACAGGGTTGTACTTCCCGGAGAGATCGTGATCATGTACGGCGCTTTGCACAAGGGCTTTGAATATCCTTTGCAAAAGACGGCGGTCCTTGTTGAGGGTGACACGTTCGGAGCGGTAAGAAAGAAGCACAGGAAGAGAATCTCGGATGCGGGAAATGCGATACATTCATTGCATGAACTGACCTACGGAGACTATATTGTTCATGAGAGAAACGGTCTGGGCATATATCGCGGGATCGAGAAACGTGAAAATGACAAGACCGAGCAGGATTACATCAAGATCGAATACGGTGACGGGGAACTGTATATTCCCGCCACAAACCTGGAGGCCATTCAGAAATATGCATCTGCGGATGCGGATAAAAAACCAAGGATAAACAAGGTCAACTCCAATGAATGGAGAAAGACCAAGGAGAGAGTCAAAAAGGCTGTTGCGGACATAGCGGAACAGCTTGTGAACCTCTATGCCATCAGATCCTCCCGTCCGGGCTTCAGGTTTGGGAAGGACACGGTTTGGCAGAGAGAATTTGAGGAGCTGTTCCCCTATGAAGAAACGGACGATCAGCTGAAAGCAATCGAGGACACAAAGAACGACATGGAGAGTGCCCGTATCATGGACCGTCTTATCTGCGGAGATGTGGGCTACGGAAAAACAGAGGTGGCTTTGCGCGCGGCTTTCAAGGCTGTTCAGGACGGAAAACAGGTGGTTGTTCTCGTTCCGACGACCATACTTGCGCAGCAGCATTACAATACGTTTTCGAGCAGACTGGTCAACTATCCGGTGACGGTGGATATGCTTTCCAGATTCAGAACCCCCGCGCAGCAGAAAGCAACCCTTAAGGGACTTGCCGAGGGCTCGGTGGACATTGTTGTGGGAACGCACAGAGTGCTGTCCAAGGATGTTACCTTCAAGAATCTGGGGCTTCTCGTGGTGGATGAGGAGCAGCGTTTCGGTGTTGCTCACAAGGAGAAGATCAAGGAATTAAAGAAGGATGTTGATGTTCTGACCTTAACGGCGACTCCGATACCCAGGACATTGCATATGAGCCTTGCGGGGATCAGAGAGATGTCGGTGCTGGAGGAGCCTCCGGTAGACAGGTTGCCGATCCAGACCTTTGTTATGGAGCACAACGACGAGATCATCAGAGAGGCGATAAACCGTGAGATCGCTCGCGGAGGACAGGTTTACTATGTTTCAAACCGTGTGAACGGAATAGAAGAAAAGGCTGCACTCGTGGAAAAGCTTGTTCCCGAGGCAAACGTTGCTTTTGCCCACGGACAGATGAGCGAACGTGAACTGGAAAAGATCATGTATGCCTTTATCAGCGGAGAGATCGATGTTCTGGTCGCCACCACAATAATCGAGACGGGACTGGACATATCAAACGTAAATACGATGATCATAGATGACGCGGACAAGATGGGGCTTTCCCAGCTTTATCAGCTTCGCGGCCGTGTGGGAAGATCCTCCAGGACAGCCTATGCTTTCCTGATGTATAAAAGGGGGCAGGCGCTCAAGGAGATCGCTGAAAAAAGACTGCAGGCGATACGTGAGTTTTCGGACCTTGGCTCAGGGTTTAAGATCGCCATGAGAGATCTGGAGATCAGAGGAGCGGGAAACGTGCTGGGCGCGGAGCAGAGCGGGCATATGGAGGAAGTGGGCTACGACCTGTATTGCAAGCTTTTGGACAATGCCATTAGGCATGCAAAGGGAGAAGAAGTGGCATCGGACGATTTTGAAACGATGATCAAGCTTCCCATCGATGCTTACATCCCTTCCGACTATATAAAGAACGAAACCCAGAAACTGGATATGTACAAACGCATAGCCATGATCGAGACCGAGGATGAAAAGCTGGACGTCATAGATGAGCTTACCGACAGGTACGGAGAAGTCCCGGAAGCAGTAAATTCACTGCTGGCCGTGGCGCAGATCAAGGCACAGTGTCACAAGGTTTATATCACGGCGGTATCTTTGATGCCCACAGGCAGCAATGAGATCAAGCTGAGGCTTGCAATGTATAATGAGGCACCTCTTAAGACAGAGCTGCTGGATGAATTCATAAACGATCATGCCACAGTGGAGCTTAAGGGGACTGATAAACCCTACTTTACTCTTACAATAAAGAAGGGTACAAAAAAATTGAGCGTCAAAGAGGAAGAAACTCTTATGATCGCTAAATTGAAAGAGTTTCTCGAATGGATGAAGGAGCTTGTTTAAGTGAAAAAACTGATCGTGGCGGTACTGCTTTTGGCGTTTGTCGCCTGTGCGTGCACTCAGGAAAGGAACAAACAGAATATTGAAGAAGTCTGGAATGCAGGTGCGATCCTTAAGGTCGGAAGTGAGCAGATCGACAGCAGCGAAGGGCTGGTCTATCTTGATGCGGCCGCGAGAGATTATGAGCTGTATTACGGATCGGAGATCTGGGACTATAAGGTCGATGCGGAAGGCGGCGAGATCAGGGATATCATTAAGGATGAGGTCATGGGATCCATTATCCGTATCAAGCTTGTGTGTTCAAGGGCAAATGAACTGAATGTATATCTTTCCGAAGAAGAATTGAAAAAGGTTGACGAAGAGACGGCGGAATATATGGAAAAGATCGCGGGGAGCAGTGTCCTGCAGAAGGGCGTGAACGAGAACGTTGTCAGAAGGGTGTACATAGACAACAGGATCGCGAGAAAGGTGTACGAAAAGGTAAGTGAAAATGAGGCTTTTGAGGAAGCCTATGCCCGATGGGAAGAAACTACGGAGATCAAGGTTAACCACAGTGTATGGGATGAGCTGGACACCTTTGCCTCTTCCGGAAAATGAGGCGTCAAAGCAGAGAATTAAAGGATATTAATACGCTGATAAAACGGTTGAACAGTAAAGATCGATATGATAGAATCTACTTTGCTTGAAATTTTTGTTTCTATATGGAAAAAATTTATAGGAGGGCATTCATGATTGAAGTAAATAAGCTGACAAAAATCTACAAGCTCAGCAAAAATGAGATGGTGAGGCGCAAGACTAAAAAGAACACCAAATGTGCAGCTTCCGACATCACATTTACCGCAAAACCGGGAGAGATTTACGGATTGCTGGGACCCAACGGAGCAGGTAAAACAACAACGCTTCGTTGCATTGCTACTTTACTTACACCTACCGAAGGTGATGTTAAAGTTTGCGGATTTGATACCGTCACACAGGGAAAAGAGGTAAGGGAGAGCATATGCTTTCTTACCAATGAGATCAAACTCGATCCGTTCTTCACTCCCCGCTATCTGTTTGATTTCTTCGGACATTTGCACGGACTCAGCGAAGAGCAGATCGTATCAAGAAGAAATGAACTTTTCACCTATTTCGGTATTGATGCATTCGAGGACAAAAAGATCGAAGAACTCTCTACAGGTATGAAACAAAAGGCAGCCATAGCTGTCAGCCTTGTACAGGATCCCAAGGTGGTGGTTTTTGATGAGCCCACCAGCGGACTTGATGTTATTACCGCCAAGAGCGTAACAGATTTCCTTGGCAAGCTTAAAGAAGAAGGAAAGACGATCATCATATCCACACATATCATGTCCGAAGCCGAAAAGCTTTGCGATAAGATCGGGATCATCATTGACGGTAAACTTGTTATCGAAGGCAAGATACAGGAGATCCTTGAAAAGACCGGTGCAAACGATCTTGAGGATGCGTTCTTCGTCCTTTATCGTGACAATCACAAGGAGGAGGAATAAGCATGAACGGTGTAAAATATATTATTTCCAAAGAGTTTGCGAGAGTTTTTAAAGACAGAAAGCTCGTATTTTCATTATTTATTCTGCCCGCTGTGCTGATGATCGGTATCTATTCTCTGATCGGAACACTTGCCGGAAGCATGAACAAGGACATTGAGGAACATGTGTCTGTTGTTTATATTCAGAACGTTCCCGAGGATATCAAGGGACTCATCAGTGCGTCAGGTTTTGAAAAAACAGCGGATATTACCTACCTTTCTTCCGATTCGGTAGAACTTGACAAGATCAAGACCGATATTCTGAACGGTGATGCACAGCTTCTTGTAATCTTTGATAAAAACTTTACAGAGGATGTTAAGGCTCACAAGAATCCCAAGATCACCGTAAGCCGCAATACCGCAAAGGATTACTCCAATGCGGCATTCAACACTTTCAGATCGCTTGTTACAAGCAGATATGAGTATGAGGTCATTGCCGACAGGATCGGCGGTGCCGAAAATCTTCAGGTGTTCACTATAGACGAGCAGCCCATAGTGGATGAAGACGAGGCAAACGGCCAGTTCCTTGCAATGATGGTACCTTACCTCATTACATTCCTTATTTTTGCAAGCGCGATGGGTATTGTTACGGATGCCATTGCGGGTGAGAAGGAAAGAGGAACTATGGCAAGACTTCTCATGACACCTGTCAGCAGAAGGAGTCTTGCATTCGGTAAGATCGTTTCCCTCGCCGTGCTTTCCATGATCTCTGCCGTTGTTTATGCAGGCTCCATGGTAGTTGCAATGCCTATGATGGCTAAGGGCATGGGCGGCGGAAACGCAGCTCTGGATATGAGTGTAAGCTTCAGAGGAGATCAGCTGGCAGAACTTGCGGTCCTTCTTGTAATGCTGGCATATCTCTATGTTGCACTTATCGCTGCATTGTCAATTCGTGCCAAGGATGTTAAGACCGCATCCACCTATGTTTCACCTTTGTATATTGTGATCATGATCGCCGCACTTACAACGATGTTCACCGGTTCCAAGGAATCTGCGGATGTAATGTTTGCAATTCCCGTTTACGGAACTGCAATATCTGTACAGAAGATCATGACTAACAGTCTCGAGCCGATCCAGTTCCTGTTCGCATTAGGCGGAAACTTTGTTGCAGCAGCGCTTTGCACGTTCTCGGTAAGCAGATCCTTCAATTCGGAAAAGGTTATGTTCAATGCATAAACCGATATGATCCAAGGTCATTCGGCCCCGTCCCCGGACGGGGCTTTTTTTGGCTTTTTATCAATATACTGCGCAGACGGAAATTTTTTATTTTTTGTATTTCGGACACACTTATGTCACATCTTTACTTTAATATAAGCAAGACTTTTTGTGGGATATGAAAAGAGTTATGATAGAAAGGTAGATTAGAAAGTCAAAATGAAGGAATTAATCGCGAAAGTAAAAGAACTCTTCAAAAAACGCGAAGCAATTATAGCAGCAGCTGCGGCGGTAGCGGTGATCATAATTGTAATCGTATTGATCGTTGTATTCGGAGGCAAGGATGATCCTGATGTCATCGGACCTGATCTTACCCCGGGTGCCGAACTGAGCGGAAACACAACAGTAACTCCGACAGCTACGGAAACACCGGAGCCTACAGCTACAAGCACGCCGACGTCGGCACCTACGGATACACCTACGCCGAAGCCTACGGACACACCTACTCCCGCACCTACGGACACGCCAACACCGAAGCCTACGGATACACCTACACCGAAGCCTACGGACACGCCAACACCGAAGCCTACGGACACGCCTACTCCCAAGCCTACGGACACGCCTACACCGAAGCCTACGGATACACCTACACCGAAGCCTACGGACACGCCAACACCGAAGCCTACGGACACACCTACTCCGACTCCGTTGCCGACGAACACGCCGAAGCCTACACCTACTCCGGTTCCCAAGGATCAGGGCGCAAATCGTTCCGATCCGAATGTTTTCCTGGAGCTTGCAGCCGATGAATTTGCTTACGGAAGAGTTGATTCCAAGTGGGTTGTTACAGGTCTTACCGAAAAGGGCTATAAAAAGTTCAAGGAATATACGGCCGAAGATTATGTTGAAATAACCCTGCCTCTTATCGGTGAATGCGGAGGAACAAAGGGCTTCACGGTTAGGGGCTATAAGAACCTGGATCAAAGCTATTACGGAACTCCTGTCTATACCCTCGGAGAAATACTGACGGAGAAATCCGCATATGTCAGAATTGTAGTTCCTTATGCCTATACATATTTCTATGGTGTCGGAGAGCTTTCTGCGGGAGATCATGCAGGCAAGATCAGATCGATCGAATTGGGCAGAGAACTGACTTACATTGGGGACGGAGCTTTCAAGGGACTGACCTCATTGTCAAAAATTACTATACCTTCAAAAGTAACACACATCGGAGCAAATGCTTTTGACGGTTGCGCAGATCTTTGGCTTGACTCGATAGAGATCGGTGGCGTCGAACTTGGAGCTAATGCCTTCACAGGAGTGGAAATTGACAAGATCACGATCGGGGCACCCATTAAAGATCCCGGTTTGGATCGGGTGGACAAAGCACCTTTCTATGACGCAAAAGTCGCCAGAATGTATTTTGGATATGATGTAAACTATATCCCGCCTTACTTCTTTGCGGGTATATTCTTTGGTGACTCTAACGAACTGACTTTAAATGAGGTTACGGTCATTGACAAGTATGCATTCGCCAATACCAGAGATCTTAAGATATGGATCACAAACGCTGTTTGGGAGGTTGATAATACAGCCTTCAAGAATTCATTACGTTTGTATGCACATGTTGCAAACACCAATGTCAGCGCAGCAAAAGCTGTCAGAGCTGCAGGCGGTGAGATCGTAGGATTCTAAACAAAAAAATATTCTCCTCTGTGGACATTTCCGCAGAGGAGTTTTTTTTATTTCATGATCGCTTCTTTCATCTGTTTTACAAACGATCCTACGGAGGAAGGAGCATTGCGGCCTTCCTTTTCAAGGAGCTTAACAATGGCGGAGCCCACTATGGCACCGTCCGAAAGATCGGCCATTTTCTTTGCCTGATCGGGATTGGATATGCCAAAACCGATGGCGCAGGGGATCTTAGTGTTTTGGCGCACGATCTTCACTATAGAACTCAGGTCGGTATTGATCTCGCTTCTTGTACCTGTTACGCCGAGGCTTGAAACGATATAGAGGAAGCCTTCAGCCTCCTTTGCTATCATAGCGATACGATTCGCAGAGGTGGGGGCGATCAGGGATATCAGCGCGATATCATATTTTTTGCATACAGGCAGGAACTCATCCTTTTCCTCAAAGGGAAGATCGGGAAGGATGATACCGTCTATGCCGATCTCCTTAAGAGTTGAAATGAACTTTTCCGATCCGTATGAGAAGACCACATTGGCATAGGTCATGAATACAAGAGGGATCTTTACGTCTTTACGGAGGTCTTTCACAAAGTCAAATATCTTATCGGTGGTCACGCCGCCGGAAAGAGCACGAAGATTGGCATTCTGTATCACCGGCCCTTCCGCTGTGGGATCGGAGAAGGGAATGCCCAGTTCGATCAGGTCTGCGCCGTTTGCAGCCATTTCCCTTACTACTTTTCCTGTGGTCTCCAGATCCGGATCTCCGCAGGTAATGAAAGGAATAAAGGCCTTTCCGTTTTCAAATGCTTTTGCGATACTATTCATGAAGATCCTCCCCTCTGTAACGTGCGATGGCGGCACAATCCTTATCGCCGCGGCCTGAAATGGTAATGACAATGATCTTGTCCTTGTCAAGGGTGGGGGCAAGCTTGATAGCATGAGCAACCGCATGGGCCGATTCTATGGCGGGAATGATCCCTTCCGTTTTTGCGAGATATTCAAAGGCACAAACAGCCTCTTCGTCGGTTACGGGCACGTACTCTGCGCGGCCTGTATCGTGAAGATGAGCATGCTCGGGGCCTACACCGGGATAATCGAGACCTGCCGAAATAGAGTAGACAGGGGCGATCTGTCCGTATTTATCCTGGCAGAAATAGGATTTCATGCCGTGGAAAATTCCAAGTCTTCCTGTGGAAATGGTAGCAGCGGTCTCAAAGGTATCTATGCCTCTTCCCGCCGCCTCACAGCCTATGAGACGTACTGAAGGGTCACCTATGAAATCATAGAAACTGCCGATGGCGTTGGAACCGCCTCCGACACAGGCTATGACGGCATCCGGCAAACGACCTTCCTTTTCAAGCAGCTGGCTTTTGATCTCTTTTGAGATAACGGCCTGAAAATCTCTGACGATGGTAGGGAAGGGATGGGGCCCCATGACGGAACCCAGGCAATAGTGTGTATCCGATATTCTTGTGGTCCATTCTCTCATAGCTTCCGATACGGCGTCTTTGAGAGTTGCGGTACCGGTCTTTACAGGAATGACCTGAGCCCCCAAAAGCCTCATTCGGTAAACATTGAGCGCCTGGCGGATCGTATCCTCTTCACCCATGAATACCACACACTCCATACCCATGAGAGCAGCAGCCGTTGCGGTTGCAACGCCGTGCTGACCTGCTCCCGTCTCTGCGATCAGTCGGGTTTTGCCCATCTTTTTCGCGAGCAGAGCCTGACCCAATACATTATTGATCTTGTGCGCACCTGTGTGGTTCAGATCCTCTCTCTTTAAGTAGATCTTTGCTCCCCCCAGATCATTGGTCATCTTCTCCGCAAAGTAGAGGCGGGAAGGGCGGCCTGCATATTCATTCAGGAGCTCTGAAAGTTCTCTGTTGAAGTCGGGATCGTTTTTGTATCTGTTATAGGCTTCTTCGAGCTCTATAACCGCATTCATAAGAGTCTCGGGGATGTATTGCCCGCCGTGTACTCCGAAACGTCCGTTTGGGTTAGTCATATCAATTCCTTTCTGACAGCTTTTGAGAAAGCGTCCATTTTATTTTTATCTTTTCTGCCGTTTGTTTCTATGCCCGAGCTGACATCCAGACAAAAGGGATCAAGTATTTCGACGGCTTCCGAAACATTATCGGGATTCAGCCCGCCTGCAAGAAAGTAAGGACGGCGGAAATCCTTAAGAAGATTCCAGTCAAACACATTTCCCGTGCCTGCTCCCGAATCAAAAAGGATATAATCCGCACAGCTTTCTTCCGCGTCCCTGATATCTTCGACGGTTTTCACCTTATATGCCTTTATCACGGGGCATTTGCAAAGGGTTTTGACGGCCTTTGTGAAATGCTCACTCTCTGTACCGTGAAGCTGGACCATATCTATCACGTTGTTTGCGAGAAGCTCCTCTATGTCGGAGATTGTGGGATCCGTAAAAACGCCCACGGCTTTGATGGCGGGATCGAGCAGCCTTCTGAGTTCAGCGGCCTGTTCATAGGTAACGTATCGTTTGCTTTTTTTGGCAAAGACAAAACCGATGTAGTCAGGCCTGATCTCGTTCGCTGCTTCTATGTCTTCCTTACGGGAAAGACCGCACATTTTGATCTTATTCATTATCCTCCATGCTTCCTTTTCCATATTTGAGTTCATTAAGGGCTGCCTGTTTGTCCGCAGCTCTCATAAGGGTTTCACCCACCAGAACGGCGTCTGCTCCGATCTTTTCCGCGGTTTCCACGTCCGAGCGTGATTTGATACCGCTTTCTGAGACGAAGAGGACATCCTTCGGGATCAGAGTTCTGAGACGTTCGCTGTTACGGGTATCAACGGTGAAATCCTTGAGATTTCTGTTATTTACCCCGATCACGCGGGCTCCCGCATCGAGTGCGGCGGTTACTTCCTTTTCATCATGGGTCTCTACAAGAGCGGAGAGGCCAAGCTCATCGCATATGCCTATATATTCCTTAAGTCTTGCGGGTTCCGTCAAAGAACAGATCAAAAGTACCGCAGAGGCGCCGAGGAGCTTTGCCTCGTATATCATATAGGGATCTACCGTAAAATCCTTCCTTAAACAGGGAAGATTAACGGCTTTTGCTATCTCCCTGAGATACTCGTCCGATCCGAGAAAACGTGTGGGCTCGGTCAGGACGGAAAGGCAATCCGCACCGGCCTTCTCGTACTCCAAAGCGATATCGAGATAGGGAAAATCCGGAGCGATCAGCCCTTTTGAAGGGGAAGCCTTTTTGCATTCGCAGATAAAGGATATGCCCGGTTTTCCCAAAGCTTTTTCAAAAGCGAGATCTCCTTTTGGAAGGGAGAGAGCATGGGCCTTGATCTCTTGCGCGGGGATCAGGGCTTTTGCCGCTTCGACTCTTTTGAGCGCGCTGTTTGCGAGTTCGTCAAGAATGTTCATGCTTGTTCCTCATTACTTACTTTTATGACTTTTTCCAATGTTTCCAGGGCTTTTCCGGAATCTATGAGCTCTGCGGCCAGCTTGACACCTGCTTCAAAACTGTCTGCCTTACCTGCGATGTAGAGAGAAGCGCCTGCATTCAAAAGAACTGCGTTTCTCTTGGGACCCTTTTCGCCCTTAAGGATGTTGCGGGTAATGGCAGCGTTTTCCTCGGGAGTGCCACCCTTAAGTTCATCCTTTGTGCAACGCTCAAATCCGAATTCTTCGGGGGTTATGGTGAAGGAGCGGTACCAGCCGTCCTTTATTTCGCATATGCTTGTGGGAGCGCTCATGGAGATCTCATCAAGCTTGTCCTTGCCGTAAACCACCATTCCGCGTCTGATGCCGAGGCTGATAAGAACTCTTGCAAGGGGTTCCACGAGATACTCATCATATACACCGAGGAGCTGCATCTTGGGCTTTCCGGGATTTGTAAGAGGGCCGAGGATGTTAAATACTGTGCGAACTCCAAGCTCTTTACGAATGGCGCCCACATACTTCATGGAACTGTGATATTTCTGGGCGAAGAAGAAACACATGCCCGCTTCTTTAAGGAGCTTCACGCACAGTTCCGGGCTCTGGTTGATGTTTACTCCCAAAGCTTCAAGGCAGTCTGCGGTACCGCTTTTTGAGGAAGCGGCGCGGTTTCCGTGCTTGGCAACCTTTACACCGCCGGCTGCTGCAACAAGTGCGGAGGTGGTTGAAATGTTAAAGCTTCCTGCGTGATCACCGCCGGTTCCTACGATCTCAAATACATCCATTCCGGTATCCACCGTGGTAGCGTGATCTCTCATGGCAGCGGCGCAGCCTGCGATCTCATCCGTGGTCTCTGCTTTGGCACTCTTTGTGGAAAGAGCGGCAAGAAAGGCTGCATTCTGAGTGGCGCTGGTTTCGCCGCTCATGATCTCATTCATGACTGCATATGCCTCGTCGTAAGTCAGGTCTTCTTTGTTAACGATCTTCATAATTGCTTCTTTGATCATGGTTTTATACTCCTTTATATTGGTCACATTTTAATAAAGTTCTTTATCATGAGCTTTCCTTCCGGAGTCATTATGGACTCGGGATGGAACTGCACTCCGTAAACCGGATGGATCTTGTGCTGTACTGCCATGATCTCACCGTGATCGGTTGAGGGCGATTGAACCGTGGAGGCCGTGACTTTAAGGCAGTCAGGCATTTTGGCGGGATCGGCCGCCAAAGAGTGATATCTTGCAACGGTGGTCTCGGGGGAACATCCCTTAAACAAAGGTGACTCCGTATCCAAAGCCACAACGGACTGCTTACCGTGCATGAGCTTGGAGGCATAGGTCACAACTCCGCCGTATGCCAGGCATATGGCCTGATGACCGAGACACACACCGAGGATGGGTATGCTTGGACCCAGTTCCCTGATGACATCCACGAGAACGCCCGCATCTTCGGGTCTTCCGGGACCGGGAGAGAGGATGATCTTGTCAGGATGAAGATCCCTGATCTCATTCACGGTCATTTCATCGTTTCTGATGACTTTAATGTCGGGTTCGATCTCTCCCACGAATTGAAAAAGGTTATAGGAGAAACTGTCGTAATTGTCTATAAGTAATATCATATGCGTCCTCCTTTTTTACGGCTGATCTTCCTGAGCGAGTTTCAGGGCTTTTAACGAAGCCTTTGCCTTGTTTAGGCATTCTTCATATTCTTTTTCCGGAACAGAGTCGTAAACTATGCCCGCGCCGCTTCTCACGAAAACGTGTCCGTTCTTTTTGTAGGCGATACGGATGGCTATGCAGGTGTCCATGTTTCCGGTGAAATCAATGTAGCCTATAGCGCCGCCGTATATGCCTCTTTTGTTCTGCTCAAGTTTGCCGATCAGTTGGCAGGCTCTGATCTTGGGCGCTCCGGAAAGGGTGCCTGCGGGGAGAACGGCTTCAATTGCATCCAGGGCGTCCCGATCCTCACGGATCACGCCTGCCACGGTGGAACCGATATGCATTACGTGTGAGTAGCGCTCTATGGAGTGAAGCTTTTCGACTTTTACGCTTCCGAAGCGGCTGATCTTGCCGAGATCGTTTCTTCCCAAGTCAACCAGCATGTTGTGCTCCGCCAGTTCCTTTTCGTCCTTAAGAAGCTCTTCCTCCAGGGCTTTATCCTGATCGGGAGTCTTTCCTCTGGGCCTTGTTCCCGCGAGAGGAAAGGTGTGTAAAATGCCGTCCTCAAGCTTCACGAGGGTTTCGGGGGATGCACCTGCTACTTCCACATCAGTTCCTGAAAAATAGAACATATAAGGGGAAGGATTAATGGTACGAAGTATTCGGTAGGTGTTTAAAAGACTGCCTTCAAAGGGAGCGGAAAGGCGATTGGAAAGAACGATCTGGAAGATGTCGCCCTCCTTGATATAGTGCTTTGCCTTTTTTACCATTTCACAGAATTCATCCTTTTCGAAGAGGGGAGTGACTTCGCCCAAAAGCTTTCCGCCGGGCTCTTCCTTTTTCTTTCCCGTTTTCAAAAGCCGTACAAGCTGTTCCAGCTCCATTACGGCTTTGTTGTATCCGGTCTCGCAATCCTCCAGCTCCATGTTTGCGATCAGAATGATCTTCTGGCGAACATTGTCGAAGGCTATGACCTTGTCAAAAAGCATAAGGTCTATGTCTTTGAAGTTCTCTGTATCCTTGACGGGACACTTTACCGAGGGCTCACTGTAGGAGAGGAAGTCGTAGGAAAAGTAGCCCACAAGTCCCCCGCTGAAGGGAGGCAGAAAATCGAATCTCGGACTTTTGTAATCATCAAGGATCTTTCGGAGATAGGCGGACGGATCGTCTGTTTTGAAGGTCAGGTTTCCGACGGTGATCTCTCCGTCTACACAGGTAATGTTGAGTTTGGGGTCGTAGCCGAGAAAGGTGTAACGTCCCCATTTTTCGTTGGCGCTTGCGGATTCAAGCATGTAGCAATGGGTTGAAACACTTTTCAGGATCTTCATGACTTCGATGGGAGTCGTGAAGTCGGAGAGGATCTCGCAGCTCAAGGGAAGAACCTTATATTCGCGGGTATCGGCTATCCTCTGTACTTCGTTGTAAGCAGGTAAAATATTCATGTTGACCTCCGGGTTGAAATTTTAAAGTGGGGAAGGCTTTGTGACAGCAAAAAATCCCCAACAGAAGATAATCTTCTGTTGAGGACGAATTTTTTCCATTATCCGCGGTGCCACCTCGTGTTCACGTTGTACGTGCTCTTAGCAGGATACCATCATATCCCCGGCAAGGTAACGTCTGCCTTCAACGTCGCAGAATACTAAGAAAACATATGCCTTCTTTTCCCTGCGCCCTCCGCGGTCCATTTGACAATCCGTTTCACACCTGCATCTCAGCACCGCAGGCTCTCTGTAAGGTCGTAACTGCCGTTATCTCCGCTTCATTGGTTTAAAGTGTTATATTGGTACATTTTTACCACAGATATATTTACTTGTCAAGAAAAATTTTTAAGCTTCGGTTGCCATCTGTTTAACTTGAGCAAGAGCCTTCTTAACGGGCGGAATTGAGATCAGGATCACGGTGGCAACACCCTCTATAACGATGTAAGCATAGTTGTAAATGATGGGGTACGCCCATGCGAGTGCCTTCGGGAAATCTTCGGGCATATATTCCATCCAGTAGAGATAGCCGCCGACAGTGTGGAAAAGTCCGCGTACTGCGATAGCTACAATGTAACCGATGAGAAGTCCGTTCTTCTTGCCCTTGAAAAGGCCGGAAAGTCCGAGAGCAGTGAAAGCAAAGAAGTAGTCACAGCAAACCTGGAAAGGTGTGAGGATGTAGGAACCGCCGCTCTGGATGAACTGTAAGATACTGTAAGCAAGAGCAACGGTGAGACCTGCCTTGAGTCCGTACCAGTAGCCGATCAGAGTGATGAAGAGCATGCTGAAAAGGGTAACGGATCCACCCCAGGGAAGCTTGTAAGGCTGAATGTAGGAAAGTACATAAGCGATAGAAAGTGCGATGGCGGAGAACACAAGAGTCTTTACGTTAAACTTCTTGGAAGTCTCTTTCTTGCTTTGGAAGAACATACCAACAGCAACAACCGCGATCAGCGCGATGAGGGCGAAAACGATATAGCCCGCAGTGGTTATCTCATAATAACCGTCTTGTTTTGTAAACATAAAAAATCCTCCTTACACATATGCGCGGAGGTAATAAGATTTAGCTTCCTTACGCCGGTATTATCCGGTTCAAGTAATAAGGGTCAACGGAAAAATCCGTCTCTCAGCGTCAGCGCCCCTAGCACATATGCCATATTTATTTTTGATCAAGGCTTTCTGCCCTGACGGTGAACAAGTATAACCGATTTTGATGGTTTGTCAAGTACGAAGTTGTTTTTTTCGCACTCCGAAATGCTACTCCGGTCTTTTGGGACATTTGGTTATTTTATTGATCCGATATTTTTCTTGAGGTAAAGGTATCTCCGAAGATCACGTTTCTGAAGGGCATGAGGGCGGTGATCAAAAGGGAGCCCAAACCTATGCACGCAAGGACCTCTCCTGCACCTACGGTGAGCATGAAAAACCACAGTGCTCCGTCATAATTGTAGGCATATTTAAGAACGAAGGGAATGATCAGCGCGTTGGCAACAACAGGGGGAAGTGTAACAAGGAATCTGTGCTTCCTTAACAGGTACGAAAATAATGCGCCGATGGCGGTTGCAAGTGTACCGAAAATAACGTCCGGAAGTGGCGAAAAGAGCATGATATTACTCAATAAACAGCCGATGATGACACCGGGAATTCCTGCCGGGGTGAAGAAAGGAAGTACACAGAGAGCTTCGGAGACCCGAAACTGGATAGCGCCGCTTGCAAGATTGACTGTCTTTACAAGCAGTGTAAGAGCAACATAGAGGGCGGCGATAATGCCTGCCTGAGTGATAAAGGTAACTTTTTTCCGCATTTTTATCTCCTTTAGGGTTTAAGGTCTTACTACTGACCGGAATGAGTGGGAAGGAATTAACACTCAATGTAGCGCGTCATAGAATACGCTCCTTTCCCGGAAAAGTCAAGTGAAAAATGAATAACCTGTAAGAGTTGTTCATTTGCGTAAATGTGCTATACTAAACGAAAATGACACCACAACCCCGTCCCGGGGGTTCATGTCAAAAAATTACGTAAAATGACACCACAACCCCGTCCCCGGGGTTCAAGAGAGGTAAAAAAATGCACAGGGTATTGTGCTCCACGGGAGCGTTTATCGGAAGATCGAACGGAAGAGACTACAGGCTCATGAAGCTGTGTGCGGACAGCATGGATTGCGACGGCTTTGAGTTTATGATGTATGATGACTGGTATGACAAAAGGGATGAGATAGAGGCGTTTGTTAAGACGGTATCCAAGCCTGTGGTCACTTTTCATGCGGAAAAGAATGTGGGAGAGCTGATCAGCAGGAATGAGCCGGGCGATACCGAAGGGGCAGTCAGGCTGTTCAAAATGAACTGCGACATGGCCAAACGTCTTAAGGCGGAGAAGATGGTGCTTCATCTGTGGAACGGGATACATTCGGACAAGGATTTCGAACATAATGCTTCAATGTATCCTGAGCTGCGGGATATTGCGGAAGAACATGGGATCCTGCTCACAGTGGAAAATGTGGTATGCAATGTGGGTTCGCCCATGGAGCATCTTAAGGAGCTGGCAAGCCGCTATCCTGAGATAAAGTTTACCTTTGATACCAAGATGGCGGAATTCCACGGTGAGCTCGGGGAGTTATATGCGGAGGAGAACAGGGACTTGTTCGGGCATATAGCCCATATTCACGTAAATGACTACAAAGGTGGCGTAAAGGATTGGAGCTGCCTTAAAACGCTGCATTTGGGGAGGGGACAGGTGGATTTTGCCGGTTTTTTTGATTTCCTTAAAAAAATGTGCTATACCGGCGACTTTACCATAGAATCCACTTCCTTCGATAAGACGGGGATCATAGATTTTGCTGCCATGCAGCAAAACGTTGACAGGGTCAGGGAACTTCTGAAGTAACCCAACCCCTTGATTTCAAACATTCTCTTGATAAAATGGGAAAATTGTTATACAATGCCAAAATAAACAATTAATGGATAGTTTTTATAAAGAATAAGCCGAAAGGCTTGAGATCATAAAGTGCAAAGGAGAGAGTTATGGCACGAGAGTACAATCCTGAAGTCATTGAGAAAAAATGGCAAAAATACTGGGAGGAGCATGACACGTTCAGAACCGATATTCACGATTTTTCTAAACCCAAGTTCTATGTGCTGGATATGTTCCCTTATCCTTCGGGCGTAGGCCTTCATGCGGGACATCCCGAGGGCTATACCGCTACGGATATAGTTTCCAGAATGAAGAGAATGCAGGGCTTTAATGTCCTTCATCCCATGGGATATGATTCTTTCGGCCTGCCTGCGGAACAGTATGCGGTTACCACCGGAAACCATCCCAACGGTTTCACTCAGGAGAACATTAAGACCTTCTCGAAGCAGCTGAAGGAACTTGGCTTTGACTATGACTGGCACAGATGCATAGCAACCTCCGACCCGTCCTTCTACAAATGGACACAGTGGATCTTTAAGCAGCTTTATCTTGCAGGCTACGCAAAGCATATAGATATGCCCGTAAACTGGTGCGAGGAATTGGGCACCGTTCTTTCCAACGATGAAGTCATTGACGGAAAGTCGGAGCGCGGCGGCTATCCCGTTGTAAGAAAGAACATGAAGCAGTGGGTCATCGATCAGGCTGCTTTTGCGGAAAAGCTCCTCGAAGGCCTTGATGAGATCGATTGGCCCGAGTCTACGAAGGATATGCAGAGACACTGGATCGGAAAGTCCGAAGGTGTTGAAGTGATATTCCAGATTGTGGGCGGCGGAGAATTCTCCATTTTCACAACCTGTATCGAAACCATCTACGGTATCACCTTCATGGTTCTCGCTCCCGACGGACAGATCGTTAAGGATCTCATGCCCAGAGTGCAGAACAAGGAAGAGGTTCAGGCATATATCGACGAGACACTTAAGAAGAATGATATGGATCGCACGGAGCTCAACAAGGGCAAGACCGGATGTGAGCTTAAGGGACTCAAGGCGATCAACCCCGTAAACGGCAAAGAAGTTGCGCTTTTCATCGGCGATTTCGTTCTTGCGAGCTACGGAACGGGTGCGGTTATGGCTGTTCCTTCACACGATCAGAGAGACTTTGAATACGCCGTTGCGCACAACATCCCTATGATCCAGGTAATTGACGGAAGAGATGTTTCCGAATGCGCATTTGAAAAATATGATTATCTCGGCAAGGGCTGTAAGCTCATCAACTCCGAAGAGTTTACCGGCCTTACTGTTGAAGAGGCAAAGGAGGCTATCACCCAAAAGCTTGAAAAGATGGGCGTAGCCAAGAGAGTTGTAAACTATCACTTCCGTGAATGGATCTTTGCAAGACAGAGATACTGGGGCGAGCCTGTTCCGGTTGTTTATGAAGAGAACGGAAATATCCACGTACTTGACGATGACGAGCTTCCTCTCATCCTTCCCGAGCTTGACGATTACAAGGGAAAGAACGGCAAAGCACCGCTTGAAAATGCCACGGAGTGGAAGAAGTACGATCACAACGGTATCAAGGGCACAAGAGAGACTTCGACAATGCCCGGTTCCGCAGGTTCCAGCTGGTACTATATGCGATATATCGATCCCGACAACGATAAGGAGATCTGCGATCCCGAGCTTCTTAAGCACTGGCTGCCAGTAGATCTTTATATCGGAGGTCCCGAGCATGCTGTAGGTCACCTCATGTATTCGAGAATATGGAACCGTTTCCTCTATGATAAGGGGATCTCCCCCGTTAAGGAGCCCTTCAAGAAGCTGGTTCATCAGGGAATGATCCTTGGTTCCAACGGTATCAAGATGGGTAAGCGTTTCCCCGAATTTGTTGTTAATCCCAGCGACATCGTTAAAAAATACGGCGCAGACACTTTGAGACTCTATGAGATGTTCATGGGAGCGCTTGAGGTTTCCAAGCCCTGGAGCGATGAAGGTGTTGCAGGTGCAAGACGCTTCCTTAACCGTGTATGGGCCTTCTTCACCGATGAAAACAACATCACGGAAGAGAATGACGGAAAACTTAAGAAGGTTTACCATCAGACCATAAAGAAAGTAACAGGAGACTATGAGACACTCGGCTTCAACACAGCCATCAGCCAGCTCATGATCTTTGTAAATGCAGCCGTTAAGGAAGGCAAGTGCCCGAAGGAGTATGCAGAGGGCTTTGTGAAGATGCTTTCCTGCGTATGTCCTCACATCGGCGAAGAGATCTGGGAGAGCCTCGGCCACAGCGAGTCTCTTGCAAAGGAACCCTGGCCTGTATTCGATCCCGAAGCGGTTAAAGAGGATACGATCGAGATCGGCGTTCAGGTTAACGGAAAACTCCGCGGAACCGTTGAACTCGCAGTAGACGAAGAGCAGGCGTCGGCTCTTGAAAAAGCCAAGAACTTAGACAGCGTTAAGCCTTTTGTGGAAGGCAAGACCATCGTAAAGGAGATCTACGTTAAGGGCAGGATCGTAAACATTGTTGTAAAATAGCAAATAGTTACGTTGTATTATTTTAGGGGGTAATACTATATGAGAAAAAAAACTTTTTTTAACTTTTTGCGGGCAAATAAAATGGCTGTTTATAACGAAATAGTGTTGTCTGTGTTTTTTCTTGCGATAATGAACCATTTTCTGATGCCAAGGATTTATGATATGAAGGTGCAGATCTACCGTGATTACGGCAAAAGTGCTCCGGAGTATGTTAAAGAAGCAGTTGCAAAATTGTATGCTTTGGCAACTGTCATTAACATTGGTGCTCTTGTTCTCTTATTTATTCCTTGCCTGATTCTTGGATTTGCAATGGATCACGGCAAAAACATTTTTAAATGCTGGAAGGCCTACAGGGAATGACCCTTTGGTATAGGGACGCGTGATCAGTAATTAAAAACAGTTACTGTTAGCAGTACATAGCGACTATTTCTTGACATTTTCCGAAAAACCTTATATAATGCCAAATCGAAGTCTCGGTCTTACGAAGCGGGTGCTCCTGAACCGTGTCAGGTCAGGAATGAAGCAGCACTAAGGGATGCCACCCGTTTGTCGTGAGGAAACCGGGACTTCTTTTTTGCATCTTTTTTGCGGTTTCGATTCCACTTGAAAAGTATACTAAAACAGGTTAAAATTTTATAAAAATATCTAAGATGAGATGAGAAAATGACTTTTAATACCAAATTTAAAACCGAATATACCGATTTCACCCTGAGTCCTTTTACCGGGCTCACACGTGACAGCTTTCTTGCTGCCGCAAAGTATCTCCTTCGCGGTTTTTTCTCGGGCATAGCTTCCCTCGACGCTCCGCCGGTAGTCACTCGAACGGAGTTCGACATCACCTATCCCCATAAGAACATATCCGCGGAACAATACGACCGCGAGAGACGCGCCGAGATCTTTGAAGGTCTTGCAAGATCCTTTTTCATCGCTGCCCCCGTCATTTGCGAAGACCCCGACTTCACAGTCGGAGACATCAATATCCGTGAATACTACAAGGAGCACGTATTAAGGGTTGCCTCCTCCGGCAACGATGAAAGTGCCGGAAGCTACGAGGACATGAAGAAAAGCGCCGGGGGAGATCCCTACATGTGCTTCCAGCAGACGGTTGAAACCTGTGCGCTGGTCATATGCCTGGACACATGCGAGAAACAGATATGGGATTCCTACACCAAGGCCGAACAGGACACCATCGCCGAGTTTCTTACGGGCTACGGTCACAACTATACCGTTCCCCAGAACTGGCGTCTGTTTAATATGCTGGATCTGGCCTTTCTGCATAGACACGGCTATCCCATCGATGAGGATATAATGCTGGATCATGCCCTTGCCATCAAAAACTACTATGTGGGTAACGGCTGGTTCCGTGACGGTCAGAGTTTCGACTACTATTCCTGCTGGGCCTTCAATGTATATGCGCCCATCTGGTGCAAACAATACGGCTATGAAAACATGCCCGAACTCGCTTCCTTCTTTGAAGCGGCCTCCAACGAGCTTGTAAAGACCTTCACCGGCTATTTCGGACGTAACGGGTTTGTGAACATGTGGGGCAGAAGCGGCATATACAGAAATGCCGCCACAAGTCCTCTTGCAGCGAATTTCTTTTTAAAGAACCCCACTGCGGATCCGGGTATGTGCCGTCGCATAGCTTCGGGTGCTCTCCTGCAATTCCTTGAAAGAGAAGATTTCCTTTCATCGGGAGTTCCCTCCCTCGGCTTCTACGGACAATTCCCGCCTCTGGTCCAGGGCTACTCCTGTGCGGAATCTCCCCTCTGGCTGGGAAAAGCCTTTCTGTGTCTGGAACTGCCCAAGGATCATCCTTTCTGGACAGCTGTGGAAAAGGACAACTTTGAAGGTCTCTCCGGAAACGATGTAAGAACCTTCGTCCTTGACGGACCGGGCCTTGTTTTTTCCAACCATGCGGCAAACGGAGAAACCGTGCTCAGAACCGGAAAGGTGATGAAGCATAAGAACGATCTGCATGGCATATGCAATTACGGCAAATTGTGTTATAATACCGACTTTCCATGGGACAGTGCTTTCATCAAAGAAAAAGGCATTATTCCCATGCAATATACCATAAAGGACGAGACAATGGATGTTCCCCACACGGCAAACACCCTGTTCTATGCAGGTGTGGAGAACGATGTGTTCTACAGAAGAGCCTTTTTCGATCACGGACCCGAAACCGAAATGCACTGGCTGAATGCCATTGATCTGGCGGATTTTACCGTCCCTTTGGGTGTTTTCAGAGCCGATCGGATCCGTCTTGTCAGAAAACCTGCGGTTGTTACTCTTTCCTCCTACGGATTCCCGGACAAAAACGCCGAGGTCCGGCGTGTGGAGAAAAACGGAGCCGTTGCCTATGTTCTCAAGGGCAAAGACGGCCGTGGCAGGGACATTTCTCTTGCAATGACTGTTTTTAACGGTTTTGATGAGGAAGGATATGAAACTTCTCTTGGGACAAACCCCGATGGTAAGGATTCCCTCATAGTTTTTGCCAAAGCGCATCGCAACAAAGCGTACAGCGCAAAGGAAGGGTATCTTCTGTTTTCACAGGTCATCACCTCCGCGGAAGGGCGAGACTTTACGGAGGACGAGCTGTTTTCTCTCAATGAGATCACCTACGCAAGCGAAAGCGACAGGGCTTTCGGCTATCCAACCCTCGTTCTTAAGGACGGGCGCAGGATGCGCATATGCTTCGATGGTATCGAGGACAGACTAAAAATTTGATTCGGAGATTATTAAACTAATGGCAAGTGATGCAAAAAAGATCAAAGCTTTGATGAAAAGAATGTTTACGGAATCCCTTTACACTCACAGAGCTTACATAAGAATGTACAAAAAACTCCCGATCCGCGACAATGTCGTTCTTCTGGAGTCGCAACACGGAACAACTCTCGGCGGGAACATCGCCAAAATACTTCAGACCTTATGTGAGGACGAGGAATTCGCGGATCTCAATCTTTATGTGACCGTTCGCAAGAACAACGAAGCTTCTCTCAGCGCCCAATGGTCATCCTTTAAGAATTCGGAGCGCATTCATCCCGTCCGCTTCGATTCGAACAAATATTTCAAAATACTCGCTTCGGCGGGAAAACTGATCAACGACAACACCTTCCTCGGACTGTTCATTAAAAAGCCGGGGCAGCTTTATCTGAACACCTGGCACGGCACTCCTTTAAAGACCCTCGGCAAAGCTATAAAGGGCGAGCGCTTTGCCATCGGTAACGCTCAGTCCAACTTCCTTAAAGCGGATCTGATGCTCTACCCCAATGAACACACCAAAAACGTAATCCAGAACGACTATATGATCAACAATTTCGGAACGGGAAGGATGGCTATGACCGGATATCCCCGTAACGAAGTATTCTTTTCCGATGAAGTCCGCAAGGAAATGCGCGATCGCTTCGACATGGGCAATAAGCGCGTCTTTGCCTATCTTCCCACCTGGAGAGGAATAGTGGGCAAGGTCAACCGTAGGGGTCAGAAAAAGGAATTGAACGAGATCTTTTCCGAACTGGACACCCTCCTTCCCGATGATATCCTGATCTATATCAAGCTTCATCCTGTCGTCCGCGGATCCCTTAACACCGACAATTACGTGCATATAAAGACTTTCCCCGATAATGTACCCGCCTACGACTTCCTGCAGGCGACGGACGGCCTGATCACCGACTATTCGAGCATTATGTTCGACTATGCGGTAACGCGTCGTCCCATAATCCTGTACACCTATGATGAGGAGGAATACATCGAAAACCGCGGACTGACCTTCTCATTGTCCGAACTGCCATTCCCCCGCGTAAAGGAGATCGAAGAACTGGCGGCTGCTCTTAAAAAACCGCCTGTCTATGACGACAGTGAGTTTTTAAAGCGTTTCTGCCCTTACGAACACGTCGGCGTAACCAAGGAACTGATGCACAACTTCATTTCCGGAGATCTTTCGATGTATCCCGAGATGCCCTATAACGGCAAGAAGAACGTGATCATCTACGGCGGCAATTTTATACGAAACGGTATAGTAACCGCCTTGCTGAACCTTTTAAGGAACATCGACCCCGAGAAGTTCAATTATATGATCCTCTACAAGCCGAGCCCCAAGACCAACAGTGTTCGCGGCTATCACGAACCTTCGCTGGATGAGATCCCGGATGCCTTCCCCACTCTCGGCATTACCAATGCCCGTTGCGGAACAGGTTTCGAATTGCTCTTCACCAAGGTTTGGAAACGCGTTCAGCAGATCTTCCCCAAGGTCCCTTTCAAAACCGCCGGAAAGGCGTATGCAGCGATTGCCCGACGCGAGGCGGAGAAGACCTTCGGAATGGCAAGGATCGATGGTATCATCCAGTACTTCGGCTATCATCCCGAGATCATAGAACTCTGCAGGGTGATGAAATGCAGGCGCGCCATATTTATCCACAGCGATATGAACGGAGAAAGCCACAAATCCACATCCGTTCCGAGAAAACTGCTGGCTCGGGCATATACGGAATATGACATCGTAGCTCCCGTAACCGAGAGAATGTGCGAGAGAACCGACTATTTCATTGAAAAAGCAGGCTTCCGTAAAAGGGAATATACAGTGATCCCCAATATCATAGCCTACAAGACTATACTGGAACAATCCGGTGAAGAGCTTTGCTTCAACAAAATGACCAAATCCACGGTTACCTTGGAGGAGCTGAATGAGATCCTGGCCTCTCCCTGTAAAAAACTGATCCACGTCGGACGTTTTTCCTATGAGAAAGCACACATCCGTCTGATCGAGGCCTTTGAAAAGGAAGCTGCAGACTACAAGGATGCGAAGCTCATCATCCTCGGTGCCTATGGCCCGGAGTATGCAAAAACAGCTCAAAGAGCCGCTGCGTCGCCTCTTTCCGACAGGATCATCCTCATCCGATACCTGGCAAATCCTTTCCCGCTCATAAAGCAGTGTGATTGCCTTGTGCTTTGTTCGCTTTACGAAGGCTTCGGTCTTGTTCTTGCGGAAGCCGATATAGTAGGTATCCCCTGCTTCTCTACCAGATGCAACGGTCCGGAAGCTTTTATGGAAAAGTACCACGGCATGCTGGTTGACAATTCCCGGGAAGGTCTGGAAGGCGGTATCCGTGCTTTCCTTCGCGGAGAAATAAAAAAGACCCTTACGGTCGATTATGAAGAATATAATCGTGAAGCCATCAGGATCTTTGAAGATATGGTTACCGACCTAACCTCAGGCAGGTAATCTTAAATCTTGATTTAACAAAGCGTGCATCAGCCCAAAAGCCTGTTCAGGAACGTCTTTTTGACACAAGAACGGATCTTTCCCCTGATGCGCGCTTTTCTTTTTCTCTTTTGCTCATATTTCAAAAGCGCTTTCGGAACGGGATCCGCTTCCGTCTTGGGAGTGATCAGTCTGTCTATGACTCTGTCCGCTGCATATGCATCGTCCAGGCAGTTGAACTTCTCATTGAATGCCTTGTACTTTTCATCCGGCACAAATTCCTTGCTCAAAAGTTCTTCTATCGCATCCTCAAGTTCATTCTGGTTCCTGACGATGGGACCCGGCAATTCGGAAGGATCGAAGTAGAGGCCTCTGACCTCATTTGCATATCTCTCTTGGTCATACATATAAAATACAAGAGGACGTCTGAGATTTGCAAAGTCAAACATTACGCTTGAATAGTCGGTAACCAGGAGGTCGGCTATAACAAACAGCTTATTTATATTATTTACGGGTGTTCCGTTATACAAAAAGCCCTTGTAGGACGCAAAGTCAATGGGCGTTTTCTTGTGATTGTAATGCATACGCATGATGACGCAGGCGGTATCACCGAAACGCTTGTAAAGCTGTTCCAGATCGAGTTCAACCTGATAAGGGAATCCGGAACCGAATTTGTACACATGCTCACGCCATGTAGTACAGTAAAGGATAACCTTTTTGCCCTCGGGGATATTGTATTGTTTCTTTATTTCGGCCTTTCTTTCCTCAGTGCAGGTGAAAAGCTCCACATTCCTGGGATAACCCAGTTCTATGATCTTCTTTTTCTTGTCCTCTTCATTGAGCCCGAAAGCCGATCCCAGCTTCTCCGTTGCATAGGGCGAAGGAGAAAGCAGGTAGTCAAAGGTCTTTCCTTCACGCTCATACTGTTCATGTATGCCATCCTTGCTCTTCCATGCATTTCCGTCCAGCTGTATATCCATACCGAGGCGTTTTAACGGAGTTCCGTGCCAGGTCTGGATGTAAATCTGCCCTTCCTGTTTCTTTGCAAAGACATTGTTGGTTATGTTGTTGATAACATATTTAGCCGTGCAGATCGCTTCATAATAATCCACCGTCAGACGCTTAACAAGACGGGTACGCGGAAGCGTTCCCAACTGGGCGTTCTTTTTCACATCATTGGTCGTCCATACAAAGGTGTAACCGGCGTAAGCAGGATTCTTCCTTATGGAGTTATAAAGTGCCAAAGGACTGTCCGCTACATTTCTTCCTATGAAGCTGTCAAAAAAAATGAGGTTAGGATTTACCGGTAATTTCCTCACCTTTTTTGCGATATGCTCCTGAGCCCAATCATCGTATTTCTTATAGAAATTAACCCAAAAAGCACTTCCTTTTGCCAGTCTCTTCTTCCTGAACGAAAGTCTGAATTTCTTTGTAAATGTCCACAAACCCATTTTAATGTTTCTCCTAACATGTCTGTTTTTTCCGCTTATTCATTCTAACATTTCACACTGTGATTTACAAGGTCTCTTACAAATCGGATTTGGGGTGGGGCTACTGTTCACGCCACGGTCAAATCCCCTTACCGATATCCCGAAAAGATTGAAATTATTCCCCATAATTGATATAATGATAAAAATATGAGAATCGAGAACAATATGGGCTATCTGGTTGATCCTAAGGAGACAATTGAAATTTTAAACAAATACAGGTTTGTGTTCCAAAAAAGGTTTGGACAAAACTTTCTTATAGATGTTCACGTGCTTGAGAAGATACTTAGGGCCGCAGACATCAATAAGGATGATTTTGTTGTGGAGATCGGACCCGGGATAGGTACAATGACGCAGTTTCTTTGCGAGAACGCAAGGGAAGTGGTTGCGGTTGAGATCGACAAAAACCTGATACCCATACTTGAAGAGGACACTCTTAAAGGCTATGACAATCTGACGATCATTAATGAGGACATATTAAAGCTTGACCTTAACAAGCTGGTGGAGGAACGAAACGGCGGCAAAAAGATCAAGGTGGTCGCAAACCTGCCATACTATATTACCACCCCCATAATAATGCAGCTATTTGAGGAGCATATCCCCATAGAGAATATTACGGTCATGGTTCAGCAGGAAGTGGCGGAACGTATGCAGTCCGGACCCGGCACAAAGGACTACGGCGCTCTTTCTCTGGCGGTGCAGTACTATGCGCAGCCTTACATCGCGGCCTATGTTCCGCAGAACTGCTTTATGCCCCGGCCCAATGTTTCGTCTGCTGTCATACGATTGACTCTTCACGAGGAAAAGCCTGTTAGAGTGAAGGATGACAGGTTGATGTTTTCCCTGATCAGAGCGTCCTTTAATCACAGGAGAAAAACGCTTGTGAACGGGCTCTCCGCGGATATGGGTAAGTTCTATACAAAGGACAGGATACTTGAGGCTCTCAAAAAATGCGGGTTTAAAGAAACGGTCCGCGGTGAAGAACTGACGCTGCAGCAGTTCGCCGAACTCTCGGAGGCGCTATGAAGCTTTTGTTTACCGATGAGGATGAAGCAAAGATATATACCGGGCATATACATGCTGTATGTTTTTTTACCGGTGACAACGAAGCGGAGATAAAGATAACCGACTGCGTAAGACCCGGAGCAGGAAAGATAGAAGCCTTTGCGGCGAGAGCAAAAAAGAAGCTTTCCCAAAAAGGTATCATCGGGCTTTCTTTTATTGCCGAAGGCGGTTCGGAAGTCGAAAACTGCATGAAGAGAAGCAAAAAAATGAGGCTGTCCCGCATAGAATATATGTTCCGTATGTCGCCGGATGAGAAACGACAGGCGGAAGAGGGAGCAGAACTTCTTTTAACGGATGTCACTGAGGACGGAGAGGAGATCACCGTTGTTCACTCTGCGGAAAAGGATGTGTTTACCGCCAAGCTCAGACCTTACAACGGAGGCATGTACATCTATGGCGTTGAAGTAAGGGAAGACATGCGGCACAAGGGCTATGGCACAAAGTACATGAAGAGCATCTGCTATGCCTTTCGAAACAAGCCTCTGTATCTGCAGGTTGGAAGCCCCAATACGGTAGCCTGCAGGCTCTACAGACATACGGGCTTTGAGACCGAGACCGAACTTTGTTATTATGTTTTGTAAAAAAAAGCGTCGGATATGGTCTTTTCTTCCCGAAGGGTTGAATCAATGAGTTTTTTTTATTAATATAGTTGTTATGAAGCTTACACAGGATGAAAAATATATGCGCGCTGCGATTAGTCAGGCAAAGCGCGGGAAAAAAATAGGCGAGGTTCCCATCGGATGCGTTATCGTTTATGACGGTAAGATAATCGGAAGAGGATATAACAAGCGTAAGACAAAAAAGACGACGCTTGCGCATGCCGAGATCGAAGCGATAGCAAAGGCCGGGAAGGTGATAAAGGACTGGAGGCTTGAGGATTGCGATATATATATTACTCTTGAGCCTTGTCAGATGTGTGCCGGAGCCATAGTGCAGGCCAGAATGAGACGTTGCATCATAGGATGCAGAAATCCCAAAGCGGGATGCGCCGGATCGGTTTTAAATATTCTGCAGAACGAGTCGTTCAACCATCAGGTGGAACTGACGGAAGGGGTAATGGAAGAGGAGTGCTCAGCTCTGCTTACCGAATTTTTTAAGGATCTCAGAGCAAAGAATGCCGAGCTGAAGAAAGCCGGCAAAACAGGGGATGAAGACAGCACAGAGGATCAGTGAACAAAAATTTGGCCTTGAACAGCCGGAGGTTTTATATGAGCAGTTATCCATTAAAAATCGGAGAACCTAACATAATACCCAAGGGTACGGTGATCTTTGAAGAAAAAGATCCCTTGACATGCATATGCGCGGTCATCAAAGGCTCGGTAACGGCGCAGAACGAGTATATCAAAACAGATCTGCCCACAGGTACTTTTATAGGTATTCCCGACAGCATAAACAGAAGATATCTTTTGAATTACGTTGCAGGTCCGAGTTGTGTGCTATATGCTTTTCCCGTAGTGGAATTCTCGGGGCTTAAGAACCTGCTTTCCACATCCAACAAGGACTACAAAGGACTTGTGGTCACTTCTCTCACCAAGATCTACGGTGAATTCATGAAGACGAATGAGCGCTATCTGGCTCTTGCAGACAAACTTTACCCCGTACTCAAAGATAATTATGAAAAATACGTAAAAGCCTGTAAAGACGGAGGTATGGCCATTGACGAGATCACGGGCATAGACGAACTGAAGGCATATGAGGATAACGATCCGATACCTCAGTCGGTCAGAGATTATTATATAGAGCTTTCCGTGGTTCCGGGCAGCGTCATCAAGGCGTTTTTCGGTGATTCCCTTGAGATGGTGATGAGGACCGTTGAGGAAACATCTTCGGCCATACTTAAAATGCTGAACAATACACTGGACGTGGGTGCTTATATAAGTGATCATTATCCGGTCATATATAACGAAGGCGACAACAATCTGCTCAGCAGAGCTGCTCAGCTTTCCGTTGAACTGCAAAAGATGGGAAGGCCTGACAGAACGTTGGAAAACATATGCACGGAACTCAGAGACTTTTATATCAAAGCCGAAAAAACGGTCGTTGAATGCATGGGCGGAGTGCGCGCGGTGAACAGAGAGAGGCTCATGAAGATCGTGCAATCCGCGGAAGAGGGAGAGGAAGTTGAGATCCCCACAGCGGAAAGTTCGGCAGCCAGAGATGAGGACCTTTACAGAAGTCTTAAGAATTCGCTCAGAACCATACTTGCTTTCGGTAACATTATGGAAGGCGATGCGAAGGATATCGAGCAGGACATCAACAGGTTTGTGGATTTTAAAGACAGACTCAGCAATGAAGAGCATGAAAGGAAGACCAGACGCAGTATTGCGGATGCCTTTTACAAGATATACAAGCAGGTGTTCCTAGCCAGCCTCAACAGCACCAGAATACCCAAGCCCGTTGAACTGTTCCTGAATTTCGGGTATATGGACGAAAGACTGTTGACAAAGGAACAGGCCATAGAACTGTGTAAACTGAATTTCCAGACAAAGAAGAAGTATTTCTGCCATATGTACACCATACCCGAGTGGCTCAGAGCTATATATGACGGCAGAAAGGAACCTTCCAAGAACGAATTTGACCTTGAGTACAATGAAGCCTTAAGAGAACTTCTTAAGAACAGGGAGATCGACGAAAAGGAAGCGAAAGCCCGTCAGAACGATCGGGACAGGAAGCTGGATTTTGAAATCTTCAATCTGTTCAGATATACCGAGCGTATAGTAAACGGATCGCTCAGTACGTTTGTACCCGTTCTTTGCAGCGATCAGCTGGCAGGCAGCCTTTTAAAAAGTCTGGTTACCAAGGACAGGATGGGACAGACCGTGGAAAGATACCGGGAACTGGATTTTTCTGCTTTTCATCGTGAACTGTTCTTTGCCGATAAGAAACAGGAGATCGAGAAGGAAAACGTTATGCTGGAGGTTGCTCCCGACATAATCCTTTTCCCCTGCTTCGGATCAAATGCGACCATGTGGCAGGAGATCAGCTGCAAGCATCGTGACAGTGCGGGAAGATTCCTTTTCCCGATAATGGTGGAAGGTTCTCTTGACGATCTTTATATCAGAAACCTTGCCCGTTTTCGTTGGGAACTTTGCAGGACCATGCAGGGCTCCGCATGGAACAATATACACTTTAAATCTCTCACCTCCGAGTACTCGGATTACATTCAGTGCTACAGAAAAAACAGGGATCTTACCGATGACAGAAAGGAAAAGATCAAGGCTCAGCTTGTTAAAGGAAAGAACAATACCCGAGAAGTATTTGTTCAGGACTATGAGCAATGGATCAAATTCGAATCCCAGGGAGGCTTGAAGCTTAACAAGCCCTCTCGTGAGATATTGGCAACCTATTGTCCTTTTAACAGGGAGATACGTCAAAGTCTCGAGACACAGCCTGCATTTGCGGACGCGATCGGAAGATACAACAGAGAGACTCAGAAAAAAGTAAAGGAGCTGGAGCTTCGATATCGCGCTCTGGAAAAGACTAAAGAAATACCGGAAATTATGCTTAATACGTTGAAATTTTATAAGGAGATGTAATTCGAGACAATGAATGACCGGAATTTGGACAGATTAAAAGAATTGGTCGCTGACGAGAAATTTGATGAAGCGATCACGCTGCTCGCAAGGATCAATGAGAAGCACGCCAAAACAGCATCCGATTTTATCGCGCTTGCCAAGACCTACGGTAAAAGAGGCGATTTTGCAAGATCGGAGAAACTGTTTAAAAAAGCCTATCGACTGCGACCTTCAAAACTCATGTATCATGATGTTATGGATGTCTGTCTCGAAACCGGCCATATCAAGGATGCGGAAGAATATCTGGCTGAATATGAGGGCCTGCCCTCACATGATGAATACAGTTGCGCCGTATACAATTACAAGATCCTTAAGAAGAAGGACGCGGACAGAAAAACGGTCATAGAAGCACTTGAAAAGATCAACGCTGCAGAATATACCGAGAAGTGGGCATATGAACTGGCAAAACAGTACTATAAGGCGGGCATGGAAACGGAATGTAAGGGAGAGTGCGAGAAGATAGTAAAAGCCTTTGAGTACAGTCCGGTTTCTTCCAAGGCAAAAATGCTCCTGGCCTTCTACAACGGAGAGGTTACCGCGGAAGAGATCAAGAATTCCGTTCCCTCCAGAGTGAGAAGAATGGGCGAAGAGGTCAGAGAAGCCGAGATGATGGCTCATCCCGAGGAGGAGAGGCTTAACGATAAGGCTGCGGTGGATGTTGAAACTGCTGTGTTTACCGAGGTCTCGCCGGATGATATGGCTTCTGCGATAATAGAAGCCGAATCAACCTATGGTCTGGAGGACATAGCCAAGGGTGTCAGGGACATCATTGACCAGGAAATGAGCAATGAGCCTGTTATAGAAGAGATCAGTGCGGAGCATTCGGATCCCGAAATAGAGGAGATCAGTGCGGAGCATTCGGATCCCGAAATAGAGGAGATCAGTGCGGAGCATTCAGACCCCGAAATAGAGGAGATCAGTGCGGAGCATTCGGACCCCGAAATAGAAGAGATCAGTGCGGAACATTCGCCTGAAGATACAGAGGAAAAGGTATTGACGGAAGGCACCGAAAACGGTTACGGACCGGAGGATTTCGGAGTTGTTTCGGAAGAAGATACCGAAGAGGAAGACACGGATTCTATGCCTCATTTTGATGAGGAATGGTATATGAAGAGAGGCAGGAAAGCCGCTGACGATGAAGCGAACGAAGGCACGGAAGCGGGGGATGCGATAGACGATGAGCAGGATATCAAGCTTCGCAAGCGTTCCAAGAGCGGACTTGAAGAAGGCTTTATGCGGGAGCTCAACAGCAGCCGGTTTGAGAGATCTATGCCCCAGTATGTTTTGTATGCCCCCAAGATGAACTTTTCAAAGTCGGAGATCAAAGAAGGAAAACTCAAGTCTCTGATCCTTGAAAACAATATCGATCTGGAAGGCATATGCAAGAATTTTTTCAGGATCGACGACGTCAGACGTTCAATCCTCAAGTCTCTGGAACTTGCGGCAAATGAAAGAGGCGGTCTCTGCTTTGTGATAACCGGTGATGAACAGACGGGAAAGAGTACGCTTGCCCTGGCCATGATCAGACTTATGTACGGCATGGGTATAGTGGATTGGGAAAAAACCGCCAAGATCAAGGGTGAAAAACTGAACAGGATCAATCTTGCGGATAAAGCACAGGAACTTAAGGACTGCAATATTCTTGTGGAAAATGCGGGAGAACTTTCGGGAAAAACCCTGAGAGATCTGGTGGAAACCTTTGGACAGAGAAGAGCCAACGTTTGTCTTATTCTTGAGGACAATATGAAGAGTATTAACGGTCTGTTCAGGAATAACGATGAATATAACGGGAAATTCAATAACAGGATACATCTCCCCAAATTCGGAACGGATGAACTGATGGGGTTTGCATATGATGTATTTGACGATGCGGATTATTCGATCGAGGCAAAGGCTGCGGATGTATTTAAAAAGCTGATCGTTAAAAAGAATTCATCCTCAGAACCTAAACTGCCCATGGTCATAAAAATGGCTGAAGAAACCGTTGCAAGAGCCGATGAGCGCCTTGCTCCGGACATATTAAAAATGGCCGCGGAAGCGACCATTGAAAATTTCAACCTCATTATTTTGGAATCGGACATCAAACCTTGAAGGTGAGAGAAACATCCGTCTTTAAGGTTTGACCGCCTACGGAACGAACGTTTTTCGAAACGTTAAGGTTGTAGGAGGAATCCTTGGCATAAGCAGCTAAGGGCTCAATTTCGATCTCCTGAGTGTCACTGTTGTAGTGAATGGAGGTTTGGAGTTTGTTCCCGCTCAGATCGGTAACATTCAGGTTGTTATTGTTTACCGAGGCAGGATCAAGAGGGGCGGAAAATTTGATACGCCATACAAACTTGCCTGTCTTAAATTTTAATTTTTGTTTTACCTTGCCTTCAACTTCGTGGGGGGTGGATTCAATGTTGATAAAGTCCATAAATATTCCTCCGATTACGAACGCTAAACCGGGGTGACAGCGCCCGATATCCGCTGTTTTTTTTGTCTTTTATCAAGAAAAAATAACTGTCACTATATGTTGGTATATCGGTATTTTAACACAGTTTATTTAGGAATGAAAGAAGAAAAAATTCCTTTACAAAAAGGTTATATTGAATTAATATTAAGAGTGATACAATTCCCCGTTTTTGTGTAATGCGATACGGGGAAATAAATTCTTTTGGGAGTTTTTTTGATGGACCAGTATGTGATTAAGGGAGGCTCACCGCTTTGCGGGGAAGTCACAATAGGAGGAGCAAAGAATTCCGCTTTGGGGATTTTGGCGGCAACGACTCTGACTGAAGATACTGTTACGGTTAATAATGTCCCTAACATTAAGGATATAGACTGTCTTCTTCTTGCATTGGAGGAGATCGGTGCTACCGTTGACAGACAAGATCTTCACACCGTCAAGATCAACGCAAAGGGCATATCTCCCCTTTCTCTTGACAATGAATACCTGAGGAAAATCAGAGGCTCATATTACTTGATCGGAGCATTGCTCGGACGTTTTAAAAAGGCACAGGTTGTTCTGCCCGGCGGCTGTAACATAGGCAATCGTCCCATTGACCAGCACATCAAAGGGTTTGAAAAACTGGGAGCCAAGGTAGAGATCAAACACGGTATGGTTATGGCGGAAGCTGAAGAACTTAGGGGAACGCACATTTTCCTTGATATCGTCAGCGTAGGTGCAACCATTAACATTATGCTTGCAGCTGTTCTTGCAAAGGGACAGACTATTATAGAAAACGTAGCCAAAGAACCTCATGTTGTTGATGTGGCCAACTTCCTGAACAGCATGGGCGCAAACATCAAGGGTGCGGGAACCGATGTTATCAGGATCCGCGGAGTTGAACGACTGCATGGAAGCACCTATTCCGTTATCCCGGATCAGATCGAAGCGGGAACATTTATGATAGCTGCAGCTGCCACACGTGGGGATATTGTTCTGGACAATGTTATTCCCAAGCATTTGGAAGCTGTTACCGCAAAACTCATAGAAATGGGCGTTTCTGTTGAGGAAAAGGATGATGCGGTCCATGTATATACCAATGACAGGACTGAGAACACCCACATCAAGACCATGCCTTATCCCGGATTTCCCACCGATCTTCAACCGCAGATCACTATGCTGCTTGCGTTGTCGAACGGGACAAGCGTTATTACCGAAAGCATATTTGAAGCACGTTTCAAATATGTGGATGAGCTGGTCAGAATGGGCGCATCTATCAAGGTTGACGGCAATACCGCAGTGGTAGACGGTGTTGAAAGGCTTACGGGAGCGACCGTGTTCGCTTCGGATCTTCGTGCCGGAGCAGCGCTGGTTATAGCGGGACTTACGGCAGAAGGTGTTACCGTGGTTGAAAACATCGAATACGTTGAACGCGGCTATGAAGGCTTTGAAGAGAAACTCACAAAGCTCGGCGGCGTCATCAAAAAGATGGACAGTGAGGACGAAAAGGCCTTCAGGAAGTTTCAGATAAAGGTTTCGTAAACCGATCGGAAAAAGGAAAAATATAAGGATAAAAATATACCGTAACCAATGCTTTAAAGCAGAGGTTACGGTTTTTTGTTCATTTAAACTATTCCGACAATATTTACGCTTCTGTCCGTTGACAGATCGATGCATTCCGAATTCAGAAGGCGAACGATGGGACGGGCGGGAGAGTGCTTGTTTACCATTACGATCTCTCCTATCTGTCCGTTGCTCAAAAGAACATACTGGTTCAGATAAGTCGAAATAACATGTTCCATGAAGGTGAGCAGGTATTTCGGGTCATATTTGGACAAGCCGTCGTTTTCAAAGATGTTCAGAACCTCCAAAGGACAAATGGGACCGCGGTAGCTTCTTGCAGCCGTCATTGCATCATAAACATCCGCAATGGCAACTATCTTGGCAAATTCATTGATATGACCGGCCATGAGTCCGTCGGGATAGCCGGAGCCGTCCGAACGCTCGTGGTGCTGCAACGCTGCAAGGGGGATCCTGGGATCGATGTTAATATCCTTGAGGAGTGTATAACCTGCTTTTGCATGACCTTTGATAATAGTGAACTCATCTGCGGTAAGGGCGCCCTTTTTCTTGAGGATGCTCTCGGGAACCGAAAGCTTTCCGATGTCATGAAGCAGACCGGAAAGGATGAGAGTATCGGAGTCATACTTGTTAAAGCCGAGCCATTGAGCAAAGACAGTGCATATTATGGCTACGTTGAGACCGTGAACGAAAGTGATGTCATCAAGGTCCCTGATACACATGAGCATATCGAAAAGCTGTCCGTGGCTTGCAACCGTGTTGTAAACGTCCGCAACATTATTTAAAAGAACTTCGGTATCGAGTCCCCTGCCTGTTTCGACAAAGGCCCTCATCCTGTCTTCAACGCTGTTCAATGAGCGGGCATAGGTGCTGGAAAAATTCTTGAAATCATCGCTCTTTTTAACGAACTCGGTATAACTTACAAAGTTTTCCGGCGTTTTCTTAACCTTTTGAGGTCTTTTCCTGACTTCATAAGAGACTGTGACTTCACGGATCGAGTAAAACTTAAGACGGGTAATGCTGTGATCGGATAAAACTGTTCCCGCGCTGAGAACCAGCTGATCGACGGCATTATAAACGTCTTCTGTCAGTACCATTCCGGGCTTTACTTTTGTGATTGAAATTCTTTCAGTCTTCAAATTAGCCTCCTGTGGCCGTTACATCTGCAATAAAGATCAAATCATGGTTAATCCGGTATCAGAATAAATATTTTTTAAGGGCTTCAGTCTTGTCTATGCGCTCCCAGGGAAGATCGATATCGGTTCTTCCGAAATGACCGTAGGAAGCGGTCTGCTTGTATATGGGTCTTCTGAGATCGAGCATATTAATGATGCCTGCGGGACGGAAATCAAAGTTTTCTTTGACGATCTTGGTAAGGATAACATCAGAAAGCTTACCGGTACCAAAAGAATCCACCATAACAGAGGTGGGCTCCGCAACGCCTATGGCATAGGAAAGCTGGATCTCACACTTGTCGGCAAGACCTGCGGCAACAAGGTTTTTAGCCGCATATCGAGCTGCATAGGAAGCAGAACGGTCAACCTTGGTGCAATCTTTTCCGGAGAAAGCTCCGCCGCCGTGTCTTGCATAACCGCCGTAGGTGTCTACGATGATCTTTCTTCCCGTAAGACCCGAGTCTCCGTTGGGGCCGCCTACTACAAAGCGTCCGGTGGGATTTATAAAGAACTTGGTCTGTCCGTCAACAAGTGAAGGCGGAAGAACGGGGTCGATCACGTATTTTGCCACATCGGCGTGTATCTGCTCCTGAGGAATCTCAGGGGAATGTTGTGTGGAAACAACAACGGTGTCTATATGTATGGGATGACCTGCCTCGTCATATTCGACGGTAACCTGTGATTTTCCGTCGGGACGAAGATAGGGGAGTATCCCTTCTTTACGGACCTTGGTGAGTTGTCTTGTAAGTTTGTGGGCAAGAGAAATGGGATAAGGCATATATTCCTCGGTCTCATTGGTAGCATAACCGAACATCATGCCCTGGTCTCCGGCGCCTATGGCAGCGATCTCATCCTCTGACATTTTTCCGTTCTTTGCTTCATAGGCCTTGTCAACGCCCATGGCAATATCGGGAGACTGTTTGTCGAGCGCGATCATAACGCTGCATGTGTTACCGTCGAAGCCAATTTCCGAGCTGGTGTAACCTATGTCGCAAACGGTCTTACGAACTATGCTCTGATAGTCAACGTTTGCTGTGGTTGTAATTTCACCCATAACAAGAACAAAACCGGTAGAGCAGCATGTTTCGCAAGCTACCCTTGCCATAGGGTCCTGTGCCATGATGGCGTCCAGAATCGCATCCGAAACATTGTCGCAGACTTTGTCGGGATGTCCTTCCGTAACTGACTCGGATGTAAATAATCTTTTATCCATAGTACTCCTTTATAATTTTAATATGTTAACTCTTATAATAACCCAAATAACGGTTTTGTCAAGAAAAAAGAAGATTAACAGGAGCGGGGGGATTTGGTGCGAAGGCGGGAAAATTCGGCTGTTTTGACAGTGTTAGCGTGTACTAACGGGCGCGTGGATGCGGGGCCCGCCGACACTCTGTGAGCAGTTACATCGCTAAAACCTGTCGAGACCTGTCACAATCTGTCGTAACAAAAATTTTATCTATATATACAAAAGTTTATTAAATGTGCTATAATCAACAGATAAGTATGGACAGGGGACCGTACGTGGAGGGATTATGAATCTACAAAAAAAAATAGTTCTCTCTTTTTTGATAATGGTCCTGACTCCGTGCACAGTCATATGCACTATCGGCCTGTTGGCCATGAGGATCGGACTTCACGGATTCAGAACGGGAGAAGGCGAGACTCTTGCCATTCTTACGCAGCCGGTCGCAGCGGTGACGCGACTCACACATATGGAATACAACGAGCTTAATACGGCGGCTTCCGTTTATCCGGACAGGTTTGAAAACGGGAAGTGGCTTGAAGAAGTAAACAGCGGTCTTTCGGAAAAGTATTCCTATCTGGTGGTTGAAAAGGAAGGCGAGGACATATTCGTCGGTAACGGAAAATCCTTCGGGATAGTCAAGGAAGCGGTGCTGGGAGCCATTACATCAAGAGGCGCGGCATTTGACGGTGCAATATACGTGAACGGTAAGAATCCCGTTTTCGTAAAGCTTGGATCGGTCAACTACCCGGATGAAAAGGAAGGCTTCTTTTTGATAATCACCGAAGCATCGGTGCTGTATAACAGGCTGTACAATTCCTTCATGGTCGGAGTGATCCTTGCGTGCCTTCTGATCGGGCTTATCGCCGTATCGCTGATCGCATGGATCAATGCAAGCATAATACGGCCACTGGAAGAACTCAGGGTGGCCACGAGGCGGATAGGTGAAGGAAACCTGAACTTCAAGGTCAACAGAGAAAAAAACGATGAGATCGGGCAGCTGTGTAACGATTTCGAGGAAATGAGAGTACATCTGAAAACTCAGATAGACCAGAAAGAGCAGTATGAACAGGATGTCAGGGAGATGATAAGCAACGTTTCCCATGATCTCAAAACACCTCTTACAGCCATCAAAGGATATGCGGAAGGCATGCTTGACGGGGTGGCGGATACGGAGGAACGAAGGAACAAGTACCTTAAGACCATTATGGTCAAGGCAACGGATATGACCCTTCTGGTGGATGAACTTTCCTTCTATGCAAAGCTTGACAACAACAAGCTTCCCTACAATTTTGAGAAAGTTAATGCGGTAAGCTATTTCGGAGACTGTGTCGAGGAATATGCCGTTGAACTTGAAATGAAAGACTTCACGGTGAAGTTCCTGTCGGAGATAGATCCCGAGACCATGGTGGTGGTCGATTGCGAACAGATGAGAAGGGTAATGAACAACCTCATCGGAAATGCCGTGAAATACAGGAATGAAGAAGTACACGGAGAAATAGGGGTTAAACTTACGGATTCCGGAGATTCGGTAAGGATCTCGGTAACGGATAACGGAATAGGAATTTCAAAGGAAGCCCAGCCGCATATATTCGAGCGGTTTTACAGAGCGGATAAATCAAGGACATCGGGCCGGGCAGGTACGGGAATTGGTCTGGCCATAGTTGACAAGATTGTCAAAGAACATAAAGGCAGAGTATTTGTAAAGAGTGAGCAGGGTAAGGGAACTACGATCTCTTTTACGGTAAAGAAAGGAGCTATGAAAACAAATGGCAGCTAAAATTTTAATCGTTGAAGATGATGCATCTATCGCCGAGCTTGAAAAGGACTACCTTGAACTTAACGGATATGCGGTTGATGTTGATGCGGACGGAAGAAACGGACTAAAGGACGCTTTGGAAAAAGAGTACGATCTTTTGATATTGGACATCATGCTCCCCGGAGAAGATGGTTTCGAGATCTGCAAGCAGGTACGCGAAAAGAAAAACGTTCCCATTATCATGGTATCTGCCAAGAAGGAAGATATCGACAAGATCAAGGGCCTCGGATTCGGTGCTGATGACTATATGACCAAGCCCTTCAGTCCCAATGAGCTGGTTGCGCGTGTTAAGGCACATATCGCTCGTTTTGAGAGACTTTCCGGAGACGGCGGAAGAGCAGGCGAGATCATTGAGATTCGCGGACTTAAGATCGACAAGGCTTCCCGCAGAGTTTTCATTAACGGCGATGAGAAAAACCTTACAAAGAAGGAATTTGACCTTCTCACCTTCCTTGCGGAGCATCCGGACAGAGTGTTCGAAAAAGAAGAGCTCTTTAACAGGATCTGGGAGATGGAATCATACAGTGACGGAGATATCGCTACCGTTACGGTTCATATTAAAAAGATCAGAGAAAAGATAGAGGAGGATGCTACCAATCCTCAGTACATTGAGACAATTTGGGGCAAGGGGTACAGATTTAAAGTATGATATCAGAGACTATGATGCGCCTTGGAAAAAAGCGCTCGACTATCAGAGAAATATTTGAATACGGAAATCGGAGAGCAAAAATAGTGGGCAGGGAGAATATATTTGATTTTTCTCTCGGTAATCCCAGTGTTGCACCTCCAAACTGTGTAACGGAGGAAATAAACGCTTTTGTTGCACAGGAAAAAGCGGAAGTACTTCACGGCTACACTTCGGCAACCGGTCTGGAGTGGGTGAGACAGGCTATGGCAGACAGTCTCAATTCCCGCTTTGGCACGGCTTTCAACAAGGACAATTTTTATATGACGGTGGGTGCCGCAGCATCCATATGCATTGTTCTTAAGGCGATCGCGTGTCCCGGGGATGAGTTCATCGTTCCGGCACCCTACTTCCCGGAGTACAAATGCTGGATCGAGAATACCGTGGGTGGGAAATGTGTGTTGATACCCGCTGAGCCCAAGGATTTTCAGATCAATTTTGCCGAACTTGAAAAGAGTCTTTCGGCCAATACCAAGGCAGTGATCATAAACAGCCCCAACAACCCCAGCGGAGCGGTCTATTCCGAGGAAACCATCAAAAAGCTTGCGGTCCTTTTGGAAAAGACAGCCGCAAAGTTTGGACATCCGATCTATCTCATTTCGGATGAGCCCTACAGAGAGATAGTTTTTGACGGATTTAAGCGTCCTTTTGTTACCAAATACTACAAGAATACATTTATATGCTATTCCTTCTCAAAATCTCTTTCTCTTCCGGGGGAAAGAATAGGATATGTAGTTGTCCCCGATGAGATGGAGGATTGCAAAGATGTTTATGCAGCGGTCTGCGGTGCGGGAAGAATTTTGGGCTATGTTAATGCGCCGAGCCTGTTTCAGAGGGTTGCGGGAAAATGCGCCGACAAGACGGCGGACATTTCCATCTACAATAAAAACAGAGATGTTTTGTACGAAGGCCTTATAAATGCGGGCTATTCGTGTGTGAAACCCAACGGAGCCTTTTACATGTTCCCGAGAACGCTTGAAGCCGATGACTATGCTTTTTGCGAAAAGGCCAAGGAATATGATCTTCTTTTGGTTCCCGGTACCGATTTCGGATGTCCCGGACATTGTCGTATAGCATATTGCGTTCAGACCGAGACCATAGAGCGAGCTTTGCCGTTATTTAAAAAACTTGCCGCTGACTACGGCATCAGATAGAGAAAGGATATACATAAAATGGATTGCAAGATCGTAAATGTTCGCGACATTTTTCGCGAAAAGGATAAGTACCTCGGTAAAGAGATAACCGTAGGCGGATGGGTAAGAAGTATCAGAGATTCAAAGTCTTTCGGCTTCATAGTTTTGAACGACGGAACCTTCTTTGAGCCTCTTCAGATCGTTTATCATGATACACTTGAGAATTTTGAAAGCGTTTCCAAACTTAACGTGGGAGCGGCAGTCATAGCTACAGGAACTCTCGTTCCCACTCCCGAAGCTAAGCAGCCTTTTGAAATTCAGGCGACCAAGGTGTATGTGGAAGGAGAATCCACACCCGATTATCCGCTTCAGAAAAAACGCCATACGCTGGAATATCTCAGGACCATTACACATCTGAGACCGAGAACGAACACCTTCGAAGCCGTTTTCAGGATCCGTTCTTTGGCAGCCTATGCAATACACAAATTCTTCCAGGAGAGAGATTTTGTATATGTTCATACCCCCATTATTACCGGCAGTGACTGCGAGGGTGCGGGTGAAATGTTCCAGGTGACCACTTTGGACATGAACAATCTTCCCATGACGGAAGACGGGCAAGTGGATTTTTCACAGGACTTCTTCAACAAACCCGTAAATCTTACGGTTTCCGGTCAGCTTAACGGCGAAAACTATGCTATGGCATTTAAGAATATCTACACCTTCGGACCGACCTTCAGAGCAGAGAACTCCAATACGACACGTCATGCTGCGGAGTTCTGGATGATCGAGCCCGAGATCGCATTTGCCGATCTTGATGATGATATCATTCTTGCCGAGAGCATGTTGAAATACATAATCAGATATGTGCTTGAGAATGCCCCCGAAGAGATGAAGTTCCTGAATCAGTTTGTTGATACGGGACTTATCGAGAGACTTACACACGTAATGAACTCAGAATTCGGTCGTGTTACTTACACCGAGGCTATCAAGCTTCTTGAGGAGCACAATGATGAATTCGATTACAAGGTATCCTGGGGCTGCGACCTTCAGACCGAGCATGAAAGATACCTTACAGAGCAGATCTTCAAGCGCCCTGTATTTGTTACAGACTATCCGAAGGAGATCAAGGCATTCTATATGAAGCTGAATCCCGACGGAAAGACCGTGGCAGCTACCGATTGCCTCGTTCCCGGTATCGGAGAGATCATCGGCGGAAGCCAGAGAGAAGACGATTACGATCTTTTGGTCAAGAGAATGGATGAACTCGGACTTAAGAAGGAAGATTATGAATCCTACCTCGATCTTCGTAAGTTCGGTACTGCAAGACATGCAGGTTTTGGACTCGGTTTTGAACGTTGTGTTATGTACCTTACGGGAATGGGCAACATCAGAGATGTGCTTCCTTTCCCCAGAACAGTAAACAACTGCGAGAGATAAATTCATGATTATTACCGTATCAGACATCAAGACACATGAGATCGATCCCAATATGTTCGGTATCTTTTTCGAGGACATTAATTATGCCGCGGACGGCGGAATCTATGCCGAGATGATCGAGAACCGGAGCTTTGAGTTCTTTAAGACTACGGGAGATTTTGACGCATATGCGCCGGAATACGATGGCATATATGCCTGGAACAAATATCCCGTGGATTGTCCTTTTGTAGCCATGGAAACCCGGACGGTAAAGCCGCTTGTGCAGGAAAATCCCCATTATCTGCATCTTAAGACCTGCAGAGCCAATTCGGGATTTTACAACAAGTCCTATGAGGGTCTTTGCCTCAAAGCCGGTGCCGGTTACAAGGGTGTGTTTTGGATGAACTGTCCCTCCTATACGGGAGAGGTGAATGCTTTGGTCGAAAAAGACGGAGACATTCTGGTAAAAAAGACATTTTCGGTCAAGGCCGAAGATCTGTGGAAGGAATACGGCTTTTCCTTTAAAGCGCCGATTTCGTTAAAGGGCGCTCATTTGGTCATTACGCTTGCAACATCGGGAGAAGCGGATTTTGATTTTATATCTTTGTTTCCCGAGGATGCGGTAATGGGCGTGTTCAGAAAAGACCTGGCGGAAATGCTCAAGGAATTAAAGCCGGGGTTCATGAGGTTTCCCGGCGGCTGTATCGTAGAGGGGAATACCCTTGAAAACAGATATCGGTGGAAGTTCAGCGTGGGAGATCCGAAACGCAGGGTGACCAACTGGAATCGCTGGGCTGTTCATGAAAACGGAAAAGAAAACAATTATACGAGCAGATTCGCTCATTACAATCAGACCTTAGGTCTGGGCTTTTATGAGTATTTCCTGTTGTGCGAATATATAGGAGCCAAGGCACTGCCTGTCCTGAACGTGGGGCTTGCGTGCCAGTATCAGTCCACGGAGCTTGTGGAGACCACGGATCCGGGCTTTTACGAGTATGTGCATGACGCTCTCGACCTTATAGAATTTGCCAACGGAGATATCGGAACAAAGTGGGGCTCACTGCGTGCCCGGATGGGGCATCCGGCTCCTTTCGGACTGGAACTCATCGGTATCGGAAACGAGCAGTGGGAAACCGACAGGGTCAACTTTTTTGAAAGATATACCATATTTGAAAAAGCCATACATTCAAGATATCCCGATATGAAGCTCATCGGATCCGCCGGACCTGATGTGGGAACGGAAAGATATGAAGCTGCATGGAGTTTCTACAGGGAGAACAGGCACAAGGCAAACTTCGCTTATGCCATAGATGAGCATTATTATATGCAACCCGAGTGGTTCCTTGAGAATACACATTTCTATGACGATTACGACAGAGCGGTAAAGGTTTTTGCCGGAGAATATGCGGCGCATCCGAAATGCATAGGGTCCGAGAAAAGCTTAAACACCCTTCAGGGAGCTATCTCGGAAGCAGCTTTTCTCACGGGAGTCGAAAGAAACTCCGACGTGGTGGTAATGTCCAGCTATGCACCTCTTTTGGCAAGGGAGGGCTATGTGCAATGGGCCCCGGACATGATCTGGTTCAATGATGAGGCTGCATACGGAACTCCCAGCTACTATGTGCAGAAGCTGTACATGAACAATATGGGAAGCTGGGACATTGATGCGGATGCGGACTTTGACAGTGACAAGGCGCGGATCTTCTTTAATGCCTCTTACGACGCGAAGAGAGATGAGGTGATCCTTAAGGTGGTGAATGCGTCCGATGAAGACCGGGAGCTTGATATTGACCTTTCGGATTACGCCGAAGTCGGATACATAGATGCTTTTGAGCTCAGCGGTGACAGCCCGAGGGCCTTCAACAGGATCGAAGATGCCGACCGGGTGAAGGTGAAGCGGGTTGACGTTGAACCAGGAGAAGGGCATATATTCCCGAAATACTCCTTTACGGTGTTAAGATTTGGATTTTAACGCAGAGAGTTATTGACATGAAAGAACAAAAGATAAAAGACTCCTTTTCCTTGAGGAAAGGGAGTCTTTTGAATTACCCTTTTATATTACATAACCTTAATAATTTCAAGTTCCGAATGCCTCATAAGATCGACAAATTCCGAGGCGACCTTGATGATGGGGCGTGTAAGACGCTCGTTCAGCATAATGATCTTTCCGTCGGTTCCGTCATTTAAAATGACATGAGATCCGATAAAGGATTGAGCAAGGCAATTGAGGAACGGTATCAGACCTGCCACATCGTATTTTGAGTAACCGTCCTTTTCAAAGGCGGAAACCACGTCGAAGGTGCATATGTCCTCACGATAGGGCCGTTTTGAGGTCATCGCGTAGTAAACGTCGGCGATTGCGATATATCGTGCGTAAAAAGGTATTTCCTGTCCCTTAAGACCTTCCGGATAACCGCTTCCGTCGTAGCGCTCATGATGATGGAGAGCACACAGACTTACAAATTCGGGGAGAGAGGTCTGAGTGAGAAGACTGTATCCCAAAGTGGTGTGGGAGCGGATCTCTTCAAGTTCATCCTCCGTTAAGCGTCCCTGTTTGTTTAAGAGCTCTTCGGGAATAGTGATCTTTCCGATATCATAGAAGATCGAGCACAGGATCAGCTCATTAAGCTGCTGATCGCTGAATTGTGCCTTCAGACCGATTATTATCGAAATAAGGCAGACTCCCACGGTGTGAATGTATATGCTGTCGTCAAAATCTCGGGAAGCCTGTAAAAGTTCCAGTACATGGATGGTCTCTCCGTATTTCTCCGAGAACTTTTTGATCGTAGATACCAGGTAATCGGAATCTATATCCGCACGCGGGTTGATCATAAGACGTTCAAAGACTTCCGAAAGCTCCCCTGCCACGGCCAAAAGATCGCGGCGGAAATCCTGATATTCGGGTGTATCCTTTATACGGTTTTCCTGAGGTGCACTTTCCCTAAGTTCCTCGGGTGTAGCAATGTAATCAGGGATATATACGCTGATCGCTTTGATCCCCGCATTGGTGAGACGCGCCATATAACGCTGAGAAAGCACTGTACTTTTGGGAACAACAACTGAGCCGTTAGCCCCTACGGCGTCTGCTGCCATGATCATTCCGGCGCGTATATCGGTTACAAGAATGTTTTTGTTAAACATAACCCCTTCCTTTCTTGTGTACAGCTACTTCCATACTACACTAAATATAGTATAAAAGCAAGAAAAAAACGGAAGCAAAGAACAGATATCCTTTGCTTCCTGTTACAACCCCCTCGCTTATAGACGGTCTTTTATAATATATTTGCTGTTTAAGAAAGTGATCAGGAAATAGGCTCCGTATATCAACAGCAGAACCAATGTGGTTAAGGCTAAAGTGCTTCCGATATTCATATCACCGGTCAGAGATCCAAAAAGATTTGCTCCAAACTTCAGACCGAAGATCGAATGAATTATGGCCAGAAGGAGCGGCAGAAGGAAATATATTCCTAACTGAACAAAGAGTGAACCTGTGATGGAACGTTCATCCGCTCCGAGTTTTCTGAGCATATCATATCTCGGAAGGCTGTCCACGCATTCCGAAAGCGATTTTAATGAGAGCACCGCTCCGCTTTCCAGAAGAAATACAAGTCCCATGTACAGACCAAGGAATGTGAGTATAGCCGAAATTCCTACAGAGTCGGAGTGTAAATCACTCTTGGTAAGTAAGGAAATGTAAACGACAGGTGTGTTTTCATACTCCCTGTTGAGAAGATCCTTGTAGTTTTCTTTTGCGGTTTCAAAATTTTCACGGATCCCTGCCTCAACCTCTTTATAACCGGATTTGGTCCGGGCATCAAAGTTACCTATAAAATAATCGTGATATTTAAAGGCTTCATCCACCACATCATCGTCCACAACAAATATGCCTGTACAGGACATGGTGGCGGAAAGCTCTATAAAGCCGTCAACACATGTGGGATACGCGGCGGTGAGTTCCCGGCCAAAAACGTTGATCCTGTTGTTCGATTCAAGTTGCCGGTTTCGCAGCTCCTTGGATGACAAATAGTTGCAGACCGGAATGAATTCATCTTTATCGAGAGACAGGTGTTCTTTACCGTATAAGGTCATCAGCCTGTTATAATCACTGAGTTTTACGATCGATTCCGGCGCAGTATAATCAAGGTAAGGAAAGTTCTTTTTAACTTCTTCGAGATTGGAACCGAAGAAGGCGGAAATGTTGAAAGTCGCGTCTTCATAGGTTGCAAAATGTACGACATCCTTGAAGCCCTCGCTTATATCCAGACCCGTTTCGGCGTAAAGCTTTTCGATGTCCGCGAAACACGGCTTATATTCGTTGCCCTCAAGCGTATAAAGACAGACGTCTATCTGGGCATCCGCGGGGCAGAGCAGATTGATGTTTTTTGCGAGGATCCCTTTTATGGTAAAGGCATATGAAAACGCGCATATGGAAATAAAAAGCATCAGGCTGATCACGGTATTGGATACGATCATGGTGTTGACCTTGCTGCTCAGCTGACGGAATGTGAAGGTGTTGAGGCCCTTGTATCGGCTTTTCTTAAAGCAGGTAAATATCTTTAAGAAAAAATTAGATACCGAAAAGAAGATCAGGAAGGTGGAAACTCCTCCGAGTACGATCGTCAGGATCAGTTTATTTTTTGTGAGTTCATAGTAATCGAATGAGACAATGTAGTATGCATATCCCAGAGCACCCGCCGCGACCAGGAAAATTATCGTTGATATAAAGGGATTCCCGATCTTCACGATTTCGGATCTTTTACCGCTCCGGATCAGGTCAATAAGCTTCATTCGGGTTACGGCCGTGCTGTTAAAGATCATTACCACCAGATACATGATGGCAAAGAAAACGATCGTTTTCACAATGGCTTCGGAGGAAATCGTAAAGGTGAAGGCAGACATATCCGCTTCGAACATGGAAGCAACAAAGGCACTCATGAATTGAGAAATTCCCACGCCGATCAAAAGCCCCACGAGCAGGGAGCCTATGCCTATGATAATGGTTTCCGTAAGAAGAATGAAGGATATCCGGCCCTTACCGAGACCAAGAAGCATATAAAGTGCGAACTCACGGTTTCGCCGCTTCATGAGGAAACGACTTGCATATATAATGAGAAGCGCAAGAATGATCGCTACAAATACGCTGACTCCGGAAAGAATATCCTTTAAGAGAGAGAGTATTTCCAATTGGCTTTCATTCATCTTCAGGGCAGCAGCCTGAGTGCCTATGGCGTTGAAGGTATAGAAAATGGCAACACCGAGGGCAAGAGTGAAGAAATAGATGGCATAATCCCTGATACTTCTGCGCATGTTTTTGAAAGAGATCTTACAGAGCATCACTGACATCACCTCCGAGAAGTGTTACCACATCTATGATCTTATCGAAGAATTCTTTACGGGTTGCTTTTCCGCGGGTCAGTTCATTAAAGATCTTTCCGTCCTTTAGGAACAACACACGCCCGGCATAGCTGGCAGCAAAACAGTCATGGGTAACCATAAGGATGGTTGCATTGTATTCTTTGTTAAGGAAGCCGAAACGCTCCAAAAGCATGCCGGAGGATTTTGAATCCAGAGCGCCGGTAGGCTCATCCGCAAGGATCAGCTTTGGATTGGTGACAATGGCGCGGGCTGAAGCCACACGCTGTTTTTGACCGCCGGACAGCTGAAAGGGGTATTTGTCCAAAATATCGTCTATTCCCAATTGGGAAGCTACGATCCCGATCGCTTTTTCGATATCTGTAACCGGCCATTTTTGAATCGACAGCGCGAGCGAGATATTCTCATAAGCAGTAAGGGTATCAAGAAGATTAAAATCTTGAAATATGAAGCCGAGCTTTTCTCGCCTGAAGCTGTTAAGCTCCTTACCTTTCAATTCCGTTATGTCTTTGTCTTCGAGATAAATGTGACCCGAGGTTACCCGGTCGATGGTGGAAATGCAGTTGAGAAGAGTGGTCTTTCCGCTTCCGGAAGCCCCCATTATTGCTAAGAATTCCCCCTTTTCAACGTTAAAAGAAATATCGTCTATAGCTTTGGTAAGACTTGATCTGTTACCGTAATATTTTTCAATTTGCTGAACTCTGAGTAACGCCATTGGTTTTCCTTTCTTTTGTGTTGCCGCTTGACTTTTTTCCGCGGCATTTTATTTTAAGCGCATTATACCGAATCGTTATCAGAGTGTCGCTATATTAAGACGGTTTTAACATTACAAAAATGTAATGTGAGAACTACAGTCGGTAGAGGCCGTTTTTTGCGAAAGAAAGGGAAAACTCGGTATATTCGCCCTGTTTGGAAGTTACGCTTAGCACATGACCCAGGCGTGAGCACAACTGGTTTACTATGTATAAGCCCATTCCGGTGGAATTTGGGTTGATCCTTCCGTTCAGGCCTGTAAAGCTTTTATCGAAGATCCTGGGCAGATCCTGCTCGGCTATGCCTATGCCATTATCACGGAAACGAAAGATCACGCGGTCGGGAAGATCCTCCGCAGTCGCGCATATGGTCAGGGGACGATCCGGAGAACGGTATTTGATGCTGTTGGACATGAGCTGGCCGATAATGAATTCCAGCCACTTTCCGTCGGTGAGCACTGTGATGCCGGGGAAGGAGGCGGTTATTTCGGCATTGATGGATTGCAGCAATTCGCGGTTTTTGACGGCTGCGTTGCCAAAGGCCTTCTGAAGTACCACATCCTTGATGATGTAATCTTTTTCGGCGTTTTCGCTTCGGGCATAGAAGAGAACATTTTCTATGTAATCATCCAGCTTTTTAAGTTGTCCGCTCACTTTGGGCTTGATTTCGGGATTGTTCTGGCATATGAGCTCAAGAGCGGCAATGGGAAGCTTGGCTTCATGCACCCACATTTCGATGTATTCGCGGAAATCCTTTGAATGACGTCGGTGCAGAGCCACATTTTCGGCCATGGAACGGCTGCAATCGTCCAATATGTCCTTAAGGAGCGAGGCCTCAAGGAATTCGGGTTCCGAAAGCATTTCCGCTATGAGATATTTCCGGTCGAGATTATTGAGATTGGTAAAGAGAGTGGAATAGAATTTTTTTCTTCGGAAGTAATCAATGCAGATCACGAGCGTTCCACTGACAAAAAGGATGATCGCTGTCATGATGAGAGCGCCCGGAGCGACTTTTAAGGTGATCAAAAAGAGAAAGATGATCAGTAAAGCCGTAACGCTTATGACTATTGAGATCCATTTGTCCTTAATATAGGAAAGAAATGTCATTTTAATACGTACCCCTGTTTCTTTCTGGTCTCTATGGCATCGGGGAGACCAAGTTCCGCAAGCTTTGTGCGCAGGCGGCTGATGTTTACGGAAAGAGCATTGTCGTTTATATATTCGTCGTTGTCCCAAAGAACGGTCATGAGCGCATCTCTTGAAACGATCTCGGGTGAATGGTCGAGGAGATGCTTAAAGATCAGCATTTCGTTTTTGGTGAGAAGCTGTTCTTCGCCGTTCCTTGTAAGAGTGCCTTTAAGGAAACTGACCTGAATGTCCTTGTACATTCTTTCCGGGCCGACCTTACGGGTCCTCTTTAATACGGCGGAGATCCTCAGCAGAAGAATGGTGGGATTGTAGGGCTTGGTGATGTAATCATCTGCGCCGTAGCTCATTGAAAGGAGCTCATCCAGTTCTCCGGTTCTGCTGGTAAGCATTATTACAGGGGTATCGGATGTTTTTCTGAATTCCTGCAAAAGAACTTCGCCGTTTGAATTGGGGAGATTTATGTCCATGAGGATCAGGTCGGAAGTGCATTCCTTTAGTCGGGCCGGAACATCCGAAAAATCTTCTGCTGCTTCCGTAGAATAGCCTGCGTTGTTCAAAAGGATAGAAAGTTCTTCGCGTAATGTTATATCGTCTTCTATGATAAGTATCTTATTCACGTGTGCCCCCTTTGGCGGATAGTATGAACTGATTATATCACAGTTAAGGCTTTCAAAACACCAAAAAAACGCCTTTCAGGAAGAAGACCTAAAAGGCGTGATAAAACCCGGATCAATTGTTGAGCTGATCGTTCTTGTATTTTTCGATGTACTTCTGAATACGAGCTGTGGGACTTAAGAACTCGCTGATCGAACGATCGTGGTTCATTGCATCGATGAGGAGGGCAATGTATTTTGCCATCTCAGCGGTAGCATAGTATTCACGGGCGAGGAGTTCGGGAGTCTGATAAACCAGGTTGGTGGTGATCAACAGATCAAACACATGCTCTTCATATGCTTTGTCGAAAGCATCAAGTCCGTTTGTGAAAAGACCGAAGGTTGAGCAGAGGAAGATCCTCTTTGCATTTCTTGCTTTGAGTTCTCTTGCTGTGTCAAGAAGGCTTTCTCCGGAGGAGATCATGTCGTCGATGATGATGACATCCTTGCCTGCCACATCAGAACCCAGGAATTCATGAGCGACTATAGGGTTTCTTCCGTTCACGATCTTTGTGTAATCGCGGCGTTTGTAGAACATACCTACGTCTGTTCCGGTTACGGAACCGAAGTAAACCGCACGACCCATCGCTCCTTCATCGGGGCTGATGACCATAGTGTGCTGTGTATCAAGTGTAATGTCGGGAACCTTCTTGAGAAGGGCCTTTATGAATTGATAAGTAGGCTGTACCGTTTCAAAAGAATTCAAGGGAATAGCGTTTTGAACACGGGGATCGTGAGCATCGAAGGTGATGATCGAATCTACTCCCATGTTGATAAGATCCTGAAGGGCAAGTGCGCAGTCAAGAGATTCTCTTGCACTTCTCTTGTGCTGTCTTCCTTCATAAAGAAAAGGCATGATCACCGTGATCCTGCGGGCTTTTCCGCCTACAGCGGCGATAAGTCTTTTGAGGTCTGAAAAATGATCGTCCGGGGACATGTGGTTCTCGTGACCGCTTACCGTGTAAGTAATGGAATAGTTGGTAACATCAACAAGGAAATAAAGATCGTCACCGCGGACGGTTTCCTTGATAAGGCCCTTTGCTTCGCCTGATCCGAATCTCGGACATTCGGCGTTTACAAGGTAAGAGTCTTTTTTGTAATCCTCAAAGTTGATGGTGTTCATTTCCTCGTGAGTACGGCCGCTTCGCCACTCAACGATGTACTTATCCACCTTCTTTGCAATGTCGTCACAGCTTCGCAAGGGTATGATGCCAAGCTTGCCGACGGGAATGCTGCTCCAGATTTCATCCTGAGACATTTTTGGTCCTCCACTGATGGTTTGCCGTTTTGACGGCCAACCTACTATTTTTTGCCGATAGTTGCTTCGTAAACCCGCGACACACTTTACAGCAAGTTTTGTTGTTTGTCAAGTTGGACAGTTTATTGTTTTTTGGCAAAACGGATGTCCGTACCGTAAAACCTGCAAAACCTGTAAAAGCCAACGATCCTTGAAAAATTGCGTTCTCCGTACACATCGTTCAGCTCGTTCGGAGTCAGATTTGTTGATATCAATGTGGAATGTTTTTTTAATAAACGTTCATTGATACAAATATTAAAGCCCGAGGCCGTGAGTTCGGTAACAATTTCGGAACCGAGGTCGTCAATGATCAGCAGATCGCAATTCATCACGTAATGAGCAAGCTCATTGTAATCAACGTCCTCATCCTTCTCTCCGAAGTTGTTCTTTTTCAGAATGTCAAAAAGCTGAGGCGCCGAGAGATAGAGCACGGTGTAGCCTTTTTTAAGCAGTTCGTCCGCTATGCAATGAGAAAGGAAAGTCTTTCCAAGCCCGGACTTGCCCAAAAACAGCAGATTGCTTGCCGAGGAAGGGAAATCTGCCACAAATTCTCTGGCTATATTGCAGATGCCCGTCATGGAATCATATGCACTCAAATTTGTGACGGGGTCGATATCGGTTTTGCTGTAGTAATTTATGTTGAAATTATCGAAGTTTTCTTTTTTAAGAACATCTCTGATGTTTGACTGAGTATAAAGAAGATCCACTATGGCCTGCTTGAAGCAATGGCATTTTTCGGTTCCGATGTAGCCGGTGTCTTTGCAGTCCGGGCAGGTGTATACGGGATCCAGATAGTCGGCCGGATAGCCGTGTTTGATAAGAAGCCGTTTTTTTTGTTCGGCTATTTGTGACAGATGGAGTCTGAGCTTTTCCGTACTTTTTTCCTTGTCTGCAGGCGAGTCAAAAAGCGCGGATTTTGCATATTCCATGGAGGCGTCGATGGACGAATTGTCCAGATCCTTATATTCGGGTATCTTCCGAATGATCTCGTTCATTCGTGAATCCTGCAGCAGCCTTGTCTGCAAGCGCTTCTCCTCATACTCCCGCATAATGGTCGCATATTGTGCATTGTTAAGTGCCATAATCATCCCTCTCGCTTTATTGAAATACCCATGGATTTTTCAATCATCTGACGTTCGATCTCAAGCATATCTTCCGCAGAGTATTCTCTTTGGGAATATCTGTTGAGATATTTTTCTGCAGACTTTGATACAGGTCTTGATTTCTTGGGTGCGTTGTATTCTTTGGCGGTCTTGTATGCACTGTCTTTGGAAGCAGCCGCCTCAAGAGTCTTAATGTTGTCCCTGTTCCAGGAACGAAGGACCTTGTCCGCATATGCAAAGCTGGGCTTCCCGGAGCTGATCAGTGCCCGGTCGCAGGCCTCTTTTACCATTTCGGGGGTGAAGCCCATTTCTTCCCAGGAATTAATGAATTTTTGTTCCTTGTCTCCGGGGAGACGTCCCAAGTTGAAAGCCTTATTGACGGCATTAAAATAAGCACTGAAAAGAAGTGTATGATTATCGGCTTCCGCAACCGTTTTAATATTATGGGAATACCAATCCAGGGCTACGGACTGGATGTAGCGGATGTCCTTCTTGTTTTTTTCCACGCACAATTCGTAAAGATGAAGAAGAAGCTCATCACTGAAGCCCAGGTGATCGGAAAGGAAAACCACAAGGTTTTGATCCTCGGAAGAGAGAGGGCGTTCGAGATACATCTCCACGGCATTGACAAGCCAGCGTCTATTGTCGGTTTCGAGAGCCCTCGCCACATCATCTCTTGATAAAGAGGGAATGGACATCAGACCATCATCCTTTTTAGGCTTCTTGTCCGAAAAGGCTTCTTCCGCTGCAGGCTTGGAAACCTCCGAACGCATATTATTAATGGATATGATATTGGCATTGGGTTTAACCGCAGAGGGTGTGATCACGGAAGGATCCGTGGTGAGATCCAGTAAAGTGATCCCCGTGATGTCATTTCCGTTACGGGTAAGACGGATGACATTGTTCTTGTCCCAGTATTTGAGGGCACGAAGGATATCACTTTCGGTCTCGTCAAAGAAATCCGCCGCATCGGAAACGGAAAACTGCATCTCCGTTCCGGTAAGACAACGAAGAAGATAAAGATAGACCTTAACATATGCTCCGTTAGCCGAAGACAGAAAATGGTCGATAAAAACATTCGGAATAACGGTTGCTGAATATTTACGTTCGGTATTGATAACTATGTCTTTCATAACTGCTGCCCCTGCTGTTTACATTGATACGTTTTTGCGGATCGTCCGATCTTTTCGGATGATTTATGAACCCGACAGCAGGGATTATAGCACAGAAAAAAAGATCTTTGTATCGGTAATTTTCCGTTAGAGCTCTGTAGAATGGCTTTGTGGATAATGTGGATAAAAAAAGTCTTGACAAGATCAAAGCTAAATAATGTCGTAAGAAAAAATATAAACGGCTTTCCCTGCGGATATCCCGGGAAGGCCGTGGATAGCGTGGATAACTATGCCTTAAGCAGCTCATCCCCAACATTTACAATGTTTCCTGCACCCATAGTTATCAACAAGTCGCCTGTTGATGAAAAAACGGATAAAAATTTTTCAATTTCATCGAAGCTCGAAAAATAGTAAGCTTCCTTACCATTTTTAACAAGAAGGTCTTTTATCATCTTTGAGGAGACGGTTCCGTCATCGATCTCGCGGGCGGCGTATATGTCTGCCATAACGACAACATCCGATAAAGACAGGGCTTCCACGAATTGGGGGAGCAGATCCCTGGTCCTGGAGTAGGTGTGAGGCTGGAAGACAGTGACAACCCTTTTGGCGTCAAATTGCTTCGCAGTGGTAAGCGAAGCCCTGATCTCATCAGGGTTATGGGCATAGTCATCGTAAAGCTCGGCACCTTTAAAATTGCCCTTGTATTCGAATCGACGTTTTGTGCCGCTGAAGCTTTTAAGTGTCTTCAACATAGAAGAAACGGATACGCCATACCTTCTGGCAACCGCTATGGCCGCCAGAGAATTGGATACATTGTGACGCCCCGTAAGACCGAGGGTAACGCGGGCGAGAAGCTCTCCCTTTTCATAGAGGTCGTAGGTTCCTCTGCCTTTGCCGTCATAGGTGATATTGGCAGCCGTATAATCATATGAAGAAGGTTCTTCGCCGTTTTCCGCAAGGCCGTAGGTTATCATGGTGCTTTTCAGATCCTTGAAAAGTTCCCTGCAGTTTTCTATCTCTCCGTTAACCACGGTTATCCCGCCTTCGGGAACAAGGCCTGCAAAACGGGCGAAGGAATGCCTGATGTCCTCAAGATCCTTGAAAAAGTCAAGATGATCTTCCCTGATGTTCAGTATAATGGCATCGGTAGGGAAAAATTCAAGAAAGGAATTCGTGTATTCACAGGATTCGACCACGAAATAGTCCGGACCGCCTATGCGAAAATTCGAGTTGATCTCGGGAATGATGCCGCCCACGGAGATCGAGGGATCCAGACCCGCATCCAACAGCATAAGTGAAAGCAGGGAAGTGGTGGTGGTCTTACCGTCCGTACCCGAAACACCCACCGCATGAGGGAAGTTTTTCATTATCTCGCCCATGAGCCCGCCGCGGGAGAGAAAAGGGATATTGCGCTTCTTTGCTTCCGCAAACTCGGGGTTCTCCGGGTGGATGGCAGCGGTATATATGACTACATCTATGTCGTCGGTTATATTCTCGGCACGTAAACCTATGTTTATCACCGCGCCTTTTTTCTTCAATTCTTCGGTAAGAACGGAGGGGTTGTCGTCCGAGCCGGAAACGGTAAAGCCGTTGGACAGCAGGAGCTTCGCAAGCCCACTCATTGAAATTCCGCCTATGCCGAGGAAATGGGCATGCACGGGTTTTTTAAAATCGATCTGATACATTTATGCCTCCGATTGAGCGCTGTGTTCAACGCCCGTACCGTATTATATATTTTTGCCCCCTGTAATGCAAGATGAACCTCGGGGTGAGCTATGGGCGGCGGGGTGAGCCATGGGGGGCGGGGTGAGCCATGGGGGGCGGGGTGAGCTATGGGGACGGGGTTATGGTGTCATTTTATGACACCATAACCCCGTCCCCATAGCTCACCCCGCCCCCAAGGTATCATTTCGCGAAAAAACACGAAAAAGTTTATTGACATATGTAGGTTTTCAGAGTAATATAATATTGCATTACGAAAATTTACGAAAATTTTCGGGTTCAACATCCTGCGATCGAGCCAAGGAGGATATCATGAAAAAAAGTAAGAAGGAATTGGAAAGAGGAGCGGGGCTGTTGATGCCCATCAGTGCATTGAATTCGCCGTACGGAATAGGCACTTTGGGGAAAGCGGCCTATGATTTTGCGGATTTTGCAAAAAAAACCGGTGCCAAATACTGGCAGGTGCTTCCCATTGGTCCTACAAGCTACGGAGATTCGCCTTATCAATCTTTTTCGGCCTTTGCGGGAAACCCTTATTTCATAGATCTTGATGTCCTTAAGGCGGAGGGGCTTCTTACGGAGGCAGATCTCGAACCCTATGCAAAGAGCTGGGGAACGGATCCCTCCGATATAGATTACGAAGCGATCTACAACAATCGGTTCAAGGTGCTGAAGATCGCATACAAAAACAGCAGGCATAAAACAAAAGCTTCATATAAGAAGTTTGTTTCGGATAATGAATACTGGCTCGCAGACTATGCCTTTTATATGGCCGTAAAGACGGAAAACGGCGGAAGGTCATGGCAGGAATGGGACGACGGTATACGAAAGAGAAAGAAGAAATCGGTAGAGGCTTTAAAAAAGAAGCTTGCAGATGAGATCGATTTTTGGAGTTTTATACAATATAAGTTTGAAGAGCAGTGGAACAAGCTGAAGAAGTATGTAAACAATCTGGGGATTGAGATCGTCGGAGATATTCCGCTTTATGTGGCGTTGGATTCGACGGACGTGTGGGTGCATCCGGATCTGTTTGAACTGGATGAGGATCTCAGAGAGATCAATATCGCCGGAGTTCCGCCCGACATGTTTTCTGCAACCGGTCAGAGGTGGGGAAATCCCATATATCGCTGGACAGAGATGGAAAAGGACGGCTTTTCCTGGTGGGCTGAACGCATGAAGTCCTGCGGAAAGCGCTACGATGTGGTCAGGATCGATCATTTCATAGGTATAGTGAACTACTGGTCAATTCCCGCCACCTGCCCCACGGCAGTGGATGGCGCATGGATAAAGGGACCGGGAAAGAAACTGACTGACATGATCAATTCCGTTATACCGGATACGAAGCTGATCGCGGAGGATCTGGGAGTCCTCACCGAGCCTGTAAAGAAGCTCATAAACAGGAACAATTATCCCGGCATGAAGATTTTGGAGTTTGCGCTGGACGGAAATCCTGACAATCCTTATCTTCCTCACAATTTTACAACGGATAATCTTATTGTGTACACAGGTACCCATGACAATGAGACTCTGGCCGGCGCCTTACTTTCCTGCAAGGTTTCCGAAATGAAGAAGCTGATGGAGTACTACAATGCGGAAAGCGAGGACGAGCTTCCGAAAATGATGATCAGGGCTGCATATGCTTCCGTTGCCCGCGTGGCGATCATACAGGTGCAGGATCTTCTGGAACTCGACAATTCGGCGCGCATCAATTTCCCTTCCACCATAGGTCAAAACTGGCGGTGGAGAGTAACCGAAAAGCAGCTGAACAGTATTGATACCAAATACTATAAGAAAATGACGAAGACATACGGAAGAGCCTGAAACGAGGAAAAGGTTTGGGCTAAAAACACAAGTCGGAGGGTATAATGGATAATTTTAAGACGAATGTAATCGAAGCTTTGAAGCTGGACTACGGAAAAACCGTGAAAAACGCCACGATTGACGAGTTATATGCGGCAGTCGCAAAGGCATCGATAAACAGAGTGGGACATGATTTCCCGCAAAAGGCAACAGAAGCTTCGGGAAAGAAAGCAGCTTATCTTTCTGCGGAATTTCTGATCGGCAGACTGACCTACAACAATCTTCTCAATCTTGGACTTCTCGGTCAGTACACGGAGCTCATGTACGAAAACGGAAGAGATCCGGGAGAGCTTGAAGAAACGGAAGATCCGGCGCTCGGAAACGGCGGCCTCGGACGTCTTGCGGCCTGCTTCCTGGATTCCGGCGCCACTCTCGGATACAACCTGAACGGTTACGGTATCCGTTATAAATACGGGCTTTTTAAGCAGACCATCAAGGAAGGATTCCAGGTCGAGGAGCCCGATGACTGGATGAAGGACGGAGATCCCTGGTCCGTAAGATGCGAGGAGGAAAAGGTCCTTGTGCATTTTAAGGACGGCGATGTTTGGGCGGTTCCTTATGATATGCCTGTGATCGCTTACGGCGGAAAGAAGATCAACACCTTAAGACTCTGGCAGGCAGAGCCTGTGAAGGAGTTTGATTTCGAACTTTTTAACGATCAGGAGTATGCAAAGGAAGCGGCCAACAGGAATTCTGCTTTTGGCATATCCGCAGTCCTCTATCCCAATGATTCCACGAAAGCCGGAAAACAGCTGAGACTCAAGCAGCAGTACTTTTTCTCGGCGGCATCGATCCGCGATATGATCCGCACATTCAAAAAGAAGTACGGAAGCAACTTTAAAAAGTTTTCGTCGGAATATGCCATCCAGTTGAATGATACCCATCCGACCGTAGCCATTCCGGAATTCATACGGATCATGGTCGAGGAGGAAGGGCTTACCTTTAAGACGGCGTTGAAGATCGCCCGTGAGACCTTTGCATATACAAACCACACGGTAATGGCGGAGGCGCTGGAAAAGTGGGACGTGGCTCTCTTTAAGTCGGTGATCCCTCATGTGTATAAATATGTGCAGAGCCTGCAGAGGGCAATGGTTAAGGATCTGTCCAAACTTGATCTTGCACCCTATACGATAGAGAATTACAACCTGATCGACGGAAATCTCATTCATATGGCGCGAATGGCAATCTATGCAACACATTCCACAAACGGTGTTGCGGCCATACACACCGAGATCCTGAAGCACGACGCGCTGAAGGAGTGGTACAGGATCTATCCCGAGCGCTTCAACAACAAGACAAACGGTATTACGCAGCGCAGATGGCTGGCGCTCTGCAACAGAGAGCTTACCGGCTTTATCAATGATGCCATCGGACAGACATGGATCACCGATCTGGATGACCTGAAAAAGCTTGAAGTCCTTGCAAAGGATAACGAAGAGATCAGGAAATTCAATGAGATCAAACGCGTAAAGAAGGTGCAGCTTGCCGCTTACATAAAGGAAAAAGAGGGCATAGACATAAACCCGGATTTCATTTTCGATGTTCAGATGAAGCGTCTTCATGAGTACAAGAGGCAGCTCCTCAACGCCTTCTCGATCCTTGACATTTATTTCGGTTTAAAGGACGGCAGGATAAAAGAATTCACCCCCATGTGCTTTATATTCGGTGCAAAGGCAGCACCCGGATACTTCCGCGCAAAGGGGATAATCAAGTATATCAACGAGATCGGGAAGATGATAAACTCCGATCCCGACATGAAGGATAAGCTTCAGGTGGTATTTGTTCAGAACTACAATGTTTCCTACGCAGAAAAGCTTTGCACGGCAGCGGATCTTTCGGAACAGATCTCAACAGCGGGAACGGAAGCATCCGGAACAGGCAACATGAAGCTCATGCTTAACGGCGCGGTTACTCTCGGAACCTACGACGGAGCCAACGTTGAGATCGTCGCGGAAGCGGGAGAAGAAAACAACTACATTTTCGGCAAGAGAGTGGAAGAGATCGATGAATTAAAGGCTGAAGGATATGATTCGAAGAAGCTTTACAAGGCGGATCCCCGTCTCAAGAGAGTGGTGGACACCCTTGTGGACGGAACCTTCTCCGATGGAGGAACGGGCATGTTCAGGGAGCTTTACACATCGCTTCTTGAGGGTGCTTCCTGGCACAAACCCGACCACTACTTCATTTTTGCGGATTTCAATTCCTATGTTGAGACCAAGCTTCGTGCCAACCGCGACTACAAGGACAGACTTGCTTTCGGAAAGAAGTGCCTCATGAACGTGGCAAATGCAGGCAAGTTCTCTTCCGACCGCACCATTAAAGATTACGCAACAGACATATGGAAACTGTAAGCTAAAATTGTTAAAATCTATGAGTCAGAGGTTTATCCTTCTGACTCATTTGTGTTGTGCGCCCAGCGGCGCACGGGATCGGGGGCTTAAAACAACCTTGGGAGAAACGTACCCTTGCTCCTTGACAAAAACACGTTTCTACATTAAAGTAACTCTGTATAACTTTTAAAAGGAAAGTTAGCCTATAAAACGCAAAGGAGGACGCGTGCAAAGGGTGCACGTAAATAATCTAATGGCTAAAGAAAACACTAACAACAACAAAAAGATGGTGGAAGCGATCACCTCAATGGGTGAGGATTTCGCACAGTGGTACACCGACGTCGTCAAGAAGGCAGAGCTCATCGATTACTCTGCGGTCAAGGGATGTCTGATCATCAAGCCTTACGGCTATGCGATCTGGGAGAACATCCAGCGTGAACTTGACAGACGTTTTAAGGAAACAGGCGTAGAGAATGTATATATGCCTATGTTCATTCCCGAGAGCCTTTTGGAAAAGGAAAAGGATCACGTGGAAGGCTTTGCTCCCGAAGTAGCGTGGGTAACCCAGGGCGGATTACAGCCGTTACAGGAGAAGCTGTGTGTAAGACCTACTTCCGAAACACTTTTTTGTGATTTCTATAAAAATCTCATCCAGTCCTACAGAGATCTTCCGAAGGTTTACAACCAGTGGTGTTCTGTAGTTCGTTGGGAAAAGGAGACCAGACCTTTCCTTCGTTCGAGAGAATTTTTGTGGCAGGAAGGCCACACCATCCATGCTACCGCTGAGGAAGCGGAAGCACGCACGATACAGATGCTGAACCTGTATGCGGACTTCTGTGAGGACTTCCTTGCTATGCCCGTTATCCGCGGACAGAAAACCGAAAAGGAAAAATTCGCGGGTGCAAAGGACACCTACACCATCGAAGCACTCATGCATGACGGTAAGGCTTTACAGTCAGGTACCAGCCACAACTTCGGCGACGGATTTGCAAGAGCTTTCGGCATACAATATGCGGACAAGAACAATCAGCTTCAATATGCACATCAGACATCCTGGGGCATGACCACAAGACTCATCGGAGCCATCATCATGGTACACGGCGACGATTCCGGTCTTGTACTGCCTCCGAGAGTGGCTCCCACACAGGTTATGGTGATCCCCGTGCAGATGCAGAAGGAAGGCGTTCTTGAAAGAGCGACCGAACTTTACGAGAGGATCGCAAAGGTTGCCAGAACAAAGATCGATGATTCCGACAAGACACCCGGCTGGAAGTTTGCCGATTGCGAGATGAGAGGAATCCCCGTAAGAGTAGAGCTGGGACCCAAGGACATCGAAGCGGGTCATTGTGTAGTTGTAAGAAGAGATACAAGAGAAAAGATCATCGTAAGTCTTGATGAGATAGAGACCAAGATCCCCGAGATCCTTGAAACCATCCAGAAGGATATGTTCGAGCGCGCAAAGGCACATAGGGACAGCCACATCTGGGAAGCTCACAATTATGATGAACTCAAGGATATAGCGGCTAACAAGCCCGGCTTCATCCGCGCTATGTGGTGCGGCGATCGTGCATGCGAAGAGAAGATCAAGGACGAACTTGCCGTATCTTCAAGGTGTATGCCCTTCAACGATCGGGAACAGATAGCCGACGTCTGCGTATGCTGCGGAAAACCGGCAAAGAAGCTTGTTTACTGGGGTAAGGCATATTAATAATGGATATAAGATTGCCCGAAGAGGTTAAAAAAATAATAGGAGTGTTGCAGGAGGCGGGCTATGAGGCTTATGCCGTCGGAGGCTGCGTTAGAGATGCAATACTCGGAAGGACACCGCAGGATTGGGACATTACCACCTCCGCAAAGCCGGAGGAGGTAAAGGAATTGTTCCGTCATACGGTGGATACGGGAATTAAGCACGGTACCGTAACGGTCATGCTGAACCATGTGGGATACGAAGTCACCACCTATCGTATAGACGGTGAGTACGAGGACTGTCGCCATCCCAAGGAGGTCACTTTTACTTCCAAGCTTTCGGAAGACCTTTTAAGAAGAGATTTTACGATCAATGCCATGGCATTTAACGAAAAGGAAGGCCTGATCGATCTTTTCGGAGGCAGAGAGGATCTGGACAGAGGAGTGATCCGATGCGTGGGTTCGGCCGTGGATCGCTTTGACGAGGACGCACTCAGGATACTCAGAGCATTTCGTTTTGCAGCCCAGCTGGGTTTTGAGATCGATGAGGAGACGCTTGACGCCGCAAGGCAGAAGGCACCCAATCTCAGCAGGGTCAGCGCGGAGAGAATCAGAGTGGAACTCAACAAGATGCTGCTTTCCAAGGGACCTGACAGGCTGTTCGAAGCTCAAGCGGCAGGGATCACGAAGGTGATCCTTCCGGAGTTCGATGCCATCCTGGCGGGAGGTGCGGATGCAAGAGGCCTTGCGGGTGTGAGAAACGGTCGTGCCATGTCGGGTATGAAGGCAATAAAGGCGATCGCGCTTATAGGCACTGCAGCTACGGATCCTGACAATGCTTATGATGAAAAAGATCTTTTGATCCTTAAATGGGCCGCATTGCTCTCACAGTATGCGGATACTGACATATTCAAAGTGGATGCTGCCGATTTTACGGAGATCAAAGGTGAGGACAAGCCCGAGGACAGGTTTGAAGCCGTTTCGACGTCAGGTATGGCCGATGCGGAAGAGAACCTCAAGCACGAAAAGGTTCGGGCTGTCATGACAAGGCTGAAATTTGACAATGATACAAGAGACAAGGTGACAAGGCTTGTGGATTTTCACAGGCAGAAACTCATTCTCGTAAATGATGTGGCGGTCCGCGGTTTCATGAAAAAAGTGGGTCCCGCGCTCTGTCCGCTGTTGTTTGAACTTCAGACGGCGGATCTGCTTGCGGACGGCTTTGTGAATGTGGACGGAGATCACACGGTGTATGTTGCAAAGACATTGCCGAAACTGAAGAAAGCAAAAGAAACCTATAAACTGATCTGCGACAGAGGCGACTGTGTTTCCGTGAGTCAGCTTGCCGTTACGGGCAGCGATCTCATAGAAGCAGGGTTTGCCAAAGGTCCGGAGATCGGCAGGATGCTCGATTTTCTTTTGGGCAAGGTGCTGGTCGACCAGTCCCTGAACGTGAAGGAAAAACTGCTGGATCTTGCCTGTCTGAATTATTAAACGACATAAAACATGAGCGATAGCCCGGAATCAAAACAGAATAGCGGTTTGTACGAAGAACGCAGAGTCTACGGCTCCCGGAAGGAAATGGATAAACTGAATTCCGGGGAAAAGCCCCGGCCGAAAAAGAAGGGCGGTATGCCGAGTCAGACAGGCATATATGCACTCATCGCAGTCGGAGTTTTTGTAATAGCCATTACTGTAGGGCTGGCGGGTCTTTTTAAAAAACCTGCGGAAAAGCCCACGGCAAGACCCGACAATAAGACTGTGGAAGAGCCGGAGGTGACTGTCCGTGAGTTTTCGGCCGTGGTTCTCGGCACAGATACCGAAAACAGGACGATCACGGTTTTCGATGTCCGTGAAGACAGGGAGTTTTCCGTAAACTATGACGGAACCACCGTATTCAGAGGAAAAGAAGGAACAATTATTACCGCCGGGGTTCTGAAGGAGGGCGATCTTTTACATTTCACCTGTAAAGCCAAGGACCCGGAAAAGCTGGCGGAGGTCGGCTGGAGTAAGGACATATGGGAAAAGACCATGGTCGATGCTCCGGAGATCTATTCCGATGAGAACAGCATAGATATCAGAGGCAAGAAATACCACTATTCTCCGGATCTGTGTGTTATGGATAACGGAGTGAAAAAAAGCATTGAAGATCTTGTGCCCGCAGCGGACAGATATACGATACGCGGTGAAGGTACAACGATTTTGGAAATGATCGTAACTATCGGTCACGGTACATTGCAGCTCATTAATTATGAGAGTTTTGAAAACGGTTTGATTTTGATCGGCGACAGATACTACCTGGACATATGCGATCCCGCCACCTATACGGTAAGAGAGGGAACATATGAGGTGAAAGCCTCTATGGGCAGAAAGGAAGCAAGTCAGACGATTGAGATAAAAAGAAACGAAACAGTGATATTTGATCTTTTGCCATACGGTGAATAGAAAAGGAGATTTGATAATGAGAGATTATAGGAAAGTGTACGAGGAATGGCTCAGCAATCCCTACTTTGATGAGGACACAAAGGCGGAACTCAGAGCATTGGCCGACAATGACGATCAGATAAAGGAAAGGTTCTATACCGACCTTGAATTCGGTACGGGCGGACTTCGTGGCGTTATCGGTGCGGGAACAAACCGTATGAACGTTTACACCGTTCGTAAGGCAACTCAGGGACTTGCCAATTACATTAAGAGAATGAATGCCTGCGAAAAAGGTGTTGCGATCGCATTCGATTCCAGACGTATGTCACCCGAATTTGCGGATGTTGCGGCTTTATGCCTGAATGCCAACGGCATCAAGACATATGTTTTTGAATCCCTTCGTCCCACCCCCGTTCTTTCTTTTGCGGTAAGATATCTCGGAGCGACTGCGGGAATTAACATAACCGCAAGTCACAATCCTCCGGAGTACAACGGCTACAAGGTTTATTGGGAGGATGGCGCACAGATCATCCCTCCTCATGATGTGGAGATCCTTAAGGAAGTAAAGAACGTTACGGATTACAACAATGTACTTACCATGGATAAGGCAGAGGCAGTAAAGAAAGGTCTTTACAACGTGATCGGCAAGGAGATCGATGATTCCTATACGGAAACTTTGAAGAAGCTTGTTTTGAGACCCGAAGCCATTAAGGAATGGGGCGACAAGCTGAAGATCGTTTACACTCCCCTTCACGGAACAGGAAATCTTCCCGTTCGTCGCGTGCTGAAGGAACTTGGTTTTAAGAACGTTACGGTTGTTCCCGAACAGGAGCTTCCCGACGGAAACTTCCCCACAGTATCTTATCCCAACCCCGAAGCAAAGGAAGCCTTTGCACTGGGCCTTGCACTTGCAAAGAAGATCGACGCCGACCTGGTTCTCGCAAACGATCCCGATGCGGACAGACTCGGTGTTTATGTTAAGGATACAAAGAGCGGAGAGTACATCTCATTGACAGGAAACATGTCAGGCTGCCTTCTTGCGGATTATGAGATCATGTCCAGGAAGGAAAAGGACGGAAAGCTTCCCGCTGACGGAACACTTATCACCACCATCGTTTCCACCAATATGGCAAGAGATATCGCAGATTACTACAAGACAGACTACATTGAGGTTCTCACGGGCTTCAAGTTCATCGGCGGTAAGATGAGAGAGTTTGATGAGACAGGAAAGGGCACCTACCTCTTTGGTTTCGAAGAAAGCTACGGCTGCCTCATCGGAGATCATGCCCGTGATAAGGATGCGGTTGTTGCGACTATGGCACTCTGCGAAGCCGCCGCTTACTATAAGACACGCAATATGACCCTTTGGGATGCTATGATCGAGCTCTATGAGCGTTACGGCTACTACAAAGATGATATCATTTCCGTTACAATGAAGGGCATCACAGGCCTTCAGAAGATCTCGGAGATCATGGACACATTGAGGAATAACCCGGTTAAAGAGATCGGCGGTCTGAAGACTCTTGCGGTACGTGACTATAAGGCTGACACGAGAACGGATCTTAAGAACGGTGTTGTTACAAAAACAGGTCTTCCCAACTCAAATGTTCTTTATTATGAACTGGAGAACAATTCCTATCTTTGTGTACGTCCTTCGGGAACAGAGCCCAAGATCAAGCTGTACTTCGGTGTTAAGGGTACTTCCCTTGCGGATGCGGATGAGAGATCCAAAAAGCTCGGCACTGAGGTTAAAGCACTCCTTGAGTCAATGTGATCGCAGCACTAAAGTCAGGAGCAGTTTTTAATGATTAAATACGTTTTGGTCGATCTTGACGGTACGATCACGAATTCGGAAGAAGGCATTACAAAATGCATAGCATATGCCCTTGACTCCTTCGGGATCGGAACGAAGGATCTTAAAAGCCTCCGAAAGTATATAGGACCTCCGATAACCCGGTCCTTTGCGGATGCGGGACTCAGTGCGGAGCAGGTGGCTCCGGGCATACAAAGGTATCGCGAAAGATATGACCGGGAGGGACTTTATGAGGCAGAGGTTTACGACGGAGTCCCGGAAATGCTCAAAAAGCTTCGGGAAGCGGGGAAAACACTGATCCTTGCCACTTCCAAACCCATCGGGTTTGCGACAAGGATCATGAAGCATTTCAAGATGGATGTCTATATGGACGATCTTTGCGGAGCGGCTTCCGATACCGACAGAAACACAAAAGCAGAGGTAATAGAGTATATCCTGGAAAAACATGGTATTACCGACAGGTCTGAGGTACTGATGCTGGGTGACACCCGTTTTGACGTGGAAGGCGCAAACCTTTGCGGGATCAAGACCATGGGCGTTCTGTGGGGCTTCGGAAGTCGTGAAAGCCTTGAAAAGGAAGGCGCTGCCTACTTTGCTTCAACTCCTGCGGAGGCTGCGGAGAAAATAATAAATTTATAAAATATTCAAGTGCAACTGCCCAAATAGTTGCACTTTTTTTGAATCTTTGCTAAAATGGTATGAAATCGGATGGTATATAGTTGTACAGGAGGAATGCTTATGGCAAAGACAGTCGGTGAACAAATGGCTATCATTAACAGCCTTCATAAGAGACATGAAACCATTTACAGAAACTATGCCACCAAAATGGGTTTTGCTGAAATGAGTTTCTGGGTATTATATGCAATATGTTCCTATAAGCGCCCCATCACTCAATACGAATTGGTACGCGATTGGGGGTATTCCAAGCAAACGGTCAATTCCGCAACGATGAAGCTTATCGAGGAGGGCTACATTACCTCAACCGATGCAGGAACCAAAAGAAGAAAGAAGATGCTGGAACTTACGGAGGCGGGCGAGAAATTTGCCGAGGCAGTGGTTTATCCAATGATATTCGCGGAAAGAGCTTCTCTCAATTTCCTTTCCGTGGAAGAAAGAGAATTCTTTATCGATGTTTACAGTAAACAGATGGATTTCCTTGAGAGAGCGATAGCACCGGTTATGAACAAATGAGCTTGAAGCATTTTAATGAATGCGGCTTAAACCGCATTCATTTTTATATTTACGTTATACGGTTAAAATGGTAAAATGCTGAATTATATGTTAAAAAAGGCGGTAGCTGGGGATGAAGTATTACATTTCCGATCTGCATTTTTTTCATGAAGACATGAACAAAAATATGGATCGAAGAGGCTTTGACAGTGTTGAGGCGATGAATGCCCACATGATCGGGCAATGGAACAAAAAAGTCAAAAAGAACGATGAAACCGTTATCCTGGGAGATTTCTCCTTCGGTAAGCCTGCCGAGACCGAGGAGGTCCTGAAGGCGCTGAACGGAAAGAAATACATGATAATCGGTAATCATGACAGGTTTCTTACGAGCAAGAAATTTGACACTTCGCTGTTCAAGTGGATAGACCATTACCATGAGATCAAGGATAACAAGAGGAACGTCATATTGAGTCACTATCCCATCTTTTGCTATAAGGGACAGAACTACTATGACGAAAACGGAAATGCAAAGACCTATATGTTGTACGGTCATGTGCACAATACATTTGATGAGATCCTGGTCAACAAGTTTCAAAACATAAGCCGGAGCATGACCAGACCCGAGGCTTTAAAACCCGAAAAGGCGAAGATATCCTGTCAGATGATCAACTGCTTCTGCATGTTCTCGGATTATATGCCTCTTTCACTTGATGAATGGATAGAACTTGATGCCAAGAGAAGGGCGGAAATGCCGGATTTAAGCATATAGGGAGAGAGCATGACCGGGGTTGAGCAAAAAAAGCTTCTTCGGAGCGAAGCAAAAAGAATAAACGAGAGCTTTACCGAAGAAGAGATCAGGGCATCCGATGAGCGGATCATAGATAAAGTTCTTGCAAGCGAGGCTTTCAAAAAGGCAAAAAGCATTTTTGTATACGTGAGCCTTGAAAAGGAACCGGACACCTATCGGCTGATCAAGGCTGCACTTGAAGCGGGAAAGACCGTTTGTGTGCCGAAATGCGGCAAGAAACCCGAAATGAAAGCGGTAAGGATCACGTCCTTGGACGATCTCAGACCCGGACGTTTCGGGATTCCGGAACCGGCTTTGGATGAGGCATATGAGGGAAAAACAGACCTTTCCGTTGTTCCCTGTGTCAGAGCTGCAAAGGACGGACGCAGGCTGGGGCACGGAGGTGGCTTTTACGATTGGTTTCTGCAAAGAAATGAGAGCTACAAGCTGTGTTTATGCAGAAGCCGGTTGCTATGCGACAGCATTCCCATTGAAACCTTTGACGTTTTGATGGATGAGGTTGTGACGGATTAAATAAGGGGGCAAAAGAATGTACAGACATATTGTTCAATACTATGAAACGGATAAAATGGGAATAACGCATCATTCAAACTATGTGCGCTGGATGGAGGAAGCACGTGTGGATTTCCTCGAGAAGAAGGGGTGGCCTTTTGCGAGGCTTGAAGAGGAGGGCATCATTTCACCGGTTCTTTCCGTGGCAAGCAGCTACAAAAAGCCTTCCAAATTCTCGGACAAGGTGGACATCGAAGTCAGCGTGGCGGAATTCAGCGGAGTGAAGCTTAAACTCGTATATAAGATGTTCATTGGTGAAACGCTGATCTGTGAAGGCGAGAGCAGTCACTGCTTTGTGAACGAAAAGGGCATTCCCATCCGCCTGAAAAAAGAATTTCCCGACTTTTACTCAATGCTTGAGGAAGAATTGAATAAGTAAGAAAAAAAGAGCTTGAAACCTATATGCCCGGTTTCAAGCTCTGATTCTTTGCTACGGGAAGAACAAGAGGCTTGTTCTTTTTTTTGTCCTGTTTATCCTGTCTGATCCTGATGTTAACAACCTTATGGATTTTGTCCGGTCCCAGTTTTTCATCCACATCGAAGGCATCCTTGTGAGCCTTTACGAAGGAGGAGAAGCTGGAGTACTTGTAGTTTCTTACATCGAAACCGGGAACACTCTTCCTGATGGAATCTCCCACATTGGCAAGATTCTCCCATTCATCCTCAAGGAGTGAGGAGATCTTCTCAACAATGGCAGATTCGGAAGGGATCTCGATCTTCTTTGATTCCACGGGTATCTCCTGAGAAGCATCGTCAACGGAAATGACGGGGATGTCCACATCCTTTGCCTTCACCGCGCAGGCCTTAAAGAGAACGTCAAGAAGCTTGAATTCGTTGCAGGCCTGAGCGAGAGATTCGGGTGTCTTGGATTCACCCATTCCGATTATGGTCTTTCCGGATTCCTTGATCCTGTAAACCAGCTTTGTAAAATCGGAATCACTGGTCACAAGGAAAAAGACATCAACGATCTTCCTGTAAAGGATGTCCATTGCATCGATGGTGAGCGCCTGATCGGCTATGCTTTTATTGTTGGCATAGGAGAGCTGGAGCTCCGGTGTAATGCCGTATTTCGGCATGATGGACATCCACTGCCTTACAGTCGGAGAATTTATCGAACCGTAAAGCTTGAACAGGGTGATATCACCGTATTTATCGGCCTCTTCCTTGATCAGGGAGGCATATTTTTGAGAGATGTTGTCGCCATCGATCAGGATGGCAATTTTCTTTTCATCCATGAGCAAACTCTTACTTTGAAATCACGTTTGTGATGTGAGGCTGAGCTCCGTTGTACCAGTACAGGAAGCCCTCGATGTCGATGTTGTCGCCTGCTTTAAGTGCTTCAACAGCCTTGTAGGTCTCTGAATCCTTGTTGCAGAGGTAGGATTCGACTACCATGGTGTATTCCGTGTCGTTCAGCTTAACCTTGAGGTAGAGGTCGTCGCCCTGTGTTCCGGAACCGTCCCACTTGTAAGTTGCGGGAGCGACAACGGTAAGGCCCTTAACGGCGATCAACTGATTGATCTTCTCGTTTAAAGCTTCGGTTCCGTATATGCCTGTAACATCTGTAGGCTTTGCAACAAAGGTTTTGCTTGAGTTTGCGATCTCGAGCTCACAATCGGTGATCTCAACCTCGCCTGCCCATTCTGCCTTATATCCTTTTACAAGGAGTCTTACGCCGGGCTTCAGCTGATCGTAAACTTCTTTAGAACATTTTGTTTCATAAAGGAAGTAACCGCCGTTTTCATCCTGAGCATAGATCGTTGCAAGACCCTGTCCGTCCTTTTCCCACCAGGACTGAGCTGCCTGGAAATAAGGAGCAACGACTACTTCGCTATCCAAAGCAGCAGCTGCATAAGTTGCATAATCCATTACTCCGTCAAGTTTCTCATCCGTCTCGCCGTTTTTCTTGTCGCCGCATGCTGTAAGCGAAAGAACAAGTGTGGTTACGAGGAGAAGTGATAAAAATTTCTTCATTGTATTTTCCTCCAAAAAAAGTTTGTCGTATTATGACATTTTGGTTGCGCACATTATACTTCAAGGATTGTATAATGGCAAGGCTAAAATAAATAGTATTAGTTTTAATTATCAGTTTTTTTGTTCTTTATGTATTGTCTGATAAAAACTCCTCCGATCAGAAGCCATGCGGCTCCGAGACCTGCCAGAAGCACAACGGAAGTCTTCGGAAGCGGACCCAGATCCGTGGGAGCGGAACCGTTTATGGTCTTCATCTGATCCAGTCTGTAAAGGGCATTGATGTCCGTATACAGCGCGTCGATGAATTCCTTGTCAAAGGTTTTGCCTCTCCTCATGCCTTTAACCGTGTTTTCTATCAGAGCGCCCGCAGCTTCACGCAGAGAAGCGGAGCCGTTGAAAACAGGTGTTATAAACGTGTTGTCAATGTTATCGAGGAGCAGTTTGGCCGCCTTTATCTTGACCTCGTAGTGAGTCGTGTCGTCTTCGCCGATCCTTGCAAGGTAATCTTGATATTCGGGCGAATTCTGAGCCTTAAGGGTTACGGGGATGTAGCCTTCGGTCTGTGAATAGGCGATCTGCACTTCATTCGTCAAAAGGAACTGCGCAAAAAGCCATGAAGCCAGAACTTCACCCGGCTCCTCCGAGTTGAACAGGCATATGCTGGGACCCTGAGAGATCATCTTCGGGTGTTCGGGGTCAAACTGAGGTATCATGGTGACTTCCGTTTCAAAATCCCTCATCTGCTCCTTGCTGATGTCATGGAGAGGAGCCGCAGAGCCCATCCAGGTGGCACCGGCGGTAGAGTCTATGGCGAATATGCACTGATCTGCATTCAGGAAATTTCCCGGGTAGCTTGAGATCTTAAAGGTGGAGAAGGCCTTGGTCTTGCCGTGCTTCGAAACCTCTTCGAGAAGAAGCGAGGTGGTGTCGTTAAAGATCAAAATGTTGCCCACATCGTCCGAATAGCCCGCATCGAGCTGCTTCAGCTGCGTGATCATCATATTGTCCGTCGACTTGTAGATGAAGGGGATCATAACCTTCTGCCCGTTCACCTTATAGAGCCCGTCCGCGTCTGTTTCCAGCGCTTTTTCCGAGGTCTCCCAAATGAAATCCCATGTGATCCGCTCCGGTATCTCTATGCCCATATTGTCAAGCAAGGTCTTGTTGATGTAGAGCGCCTCCGTGGATCTCATGAAGGGCAGGGCATATTGATGCTCTTCCAGAACGCCCTCCTTAAGGAAGGAAGGAACGATCTCGGAGGTTTTAGGAGCATCGAAAACCACTTCGCTGCCGCCCAGTCCGAATTTCGGATCGTTCAGAAGATCATCCAGGGGAACGACCACGTTGTTGCCCATCTTATAGGTTGCGATGTGGTCCGGATAGGTAATGCATACATTTGGTGTTGTATTTGTGGAAATATTGGTGATAACGTCGTTGTATATGGCCGCATAATCGGTATAAAGCCTGATGTTTACGGTGATGTTGGGGTAGTACTCGGAGAAGGCGGAGACTGCCTTGTTGTAGATCTCCACCTGCCGCTTGTTGGTGTCGTTTTTTGCCCAGAAAGTGATCTCGTATTGCTTTGAGGCGTCAAAACTTTCGGGGATCACAAAACCGGTGTGATTTTTGGTGCCGTGACATCCCAAAGTCATTGATAGGCACCCGAGAAGCGCAAGTGCGAGAAGCACCGAAAAGATCTTTCTCATCCCTTTGTACCTCCTCTCGCAACTCCTGCCATTATCTTTCTCCTGAAGATCAGGAAAAGGATTATCAGCGGTAATGAAATGACTACGACCGCAGCCATCATGGCGGGGATGTTCTCACGCCCCATACCGTTTTCGCGCAGCTCCTGTATGCCGTTGGAAACAAGGAAGTAGGCCGGATCGTCGGTGATCAGTCTCGGCCATACGTAAGAGTTCCAGCATTCGATGACTTTAAGGATGATGATCGTGATGATCGTAGGTCTGCACATGGGTACCATGACCTTGAGCAGGTACTTCATATCCCTTGTGCCGTCAACCTTGGCTGCCCAATAGAGCTCATCGGGTATGGCGGCAAAGTTTTCTTTAAGCAGATAAATGTAAAAAACTGAAGCCGCGGAGGGCAGTATCAGACCAAGGAATGTGTTTCTCATGTTGAGGTCCGTGATCGTCACGAAGTTTGTGATGATGACCAGCTCGTTCGGTATCATCATCAGTGAAAGAAACAGCGTGAAGACCAGGTCGCGGCCTTTGAATTTCAGTCTTGCGAAAGCAAAAGCGGAGAGTATCGCTATGACCAAAAGAAGGAAGGTCGTAACAATTGTGTAGATCAGAGTGTTTAAAAGATATCTGCCGAGAGATATTTCCGTAAATACGTTTACGAAGTTCCCAAGGGTGGGCGGTACGGCGATGAATCTCGGTACATATTCGGCATTATATGAGGCATAGCTTTTGAATGAAGTGAGTATCATCCAATAAAAAGGAAAGATGACAATAAGGGCCCAAAGGACAAGACCTGCATAGATCAGGACGTTAGCTGCGGCCCTTTTTCGTTTTTCCGTATCTTTTATGCCTGCATAATTGGTTGTATTTTCCACGGATGCCTCCAAAAATAATAGTCTAGTTCATCCCGATCAGTAGTGTACATGTTTGCGACTTACCAAAAGGTTCACACAGGTAATGGTCATTATGATTGCGAAGAGAATGATCGCCGCTGCGGATGCAAAGGAAGGGAAGCCTCCTCCCGTTCCGTACAGCATATCATATACATAGCCTACGATGGTGTTCATACCGGCTGAATTAAGGTCGGTCCCGAAGATCGCTACCTCATCGCTGTATGCCTTGAAGGCTCCGATGAAGCCGGTGATGACAAGGTAGAAGACTGTGGGGCTGATCATGGGAAGAGTGATCTTCCTGAACATACGTCCCGGCGGAGTGCCGTCGACTCTTGCGGCGTTGTAGTATACGTCGCTGACCGATGCTATGGCTGAGGTCAGGAGCAATATCTTAAAAGGAAGTACTACCCAGACCGTGTAGAAACACATAACGAACATTTTTGCCCAATAGGGTCCGTCTATAAAGTCGATGGGTCCTGCGCCGAAAATTTTAATTACCATATTGACGAGTCCGTCCGTATAGGCTGTCTTCTTAAAAAGGATCATAAAGACAAGTCCTACGGCAAGAGTGTTTGTTACATAGGGGAGAAAGAATATTGTCTGGAAAAGTTCCCGGATCTTGCTGATCCTGCTTAAGCCGAGAGAGATCATCAGAGCAAGGAATGTGGAGACCGGAACCGTAATGATCACTATAATGAAAGTGTTTTGAACCGCCTGAAGGAAATAAGGATCATGCAGAACATAGGAGAAATTGTACAAACCTGTCCCGTAGTAGCTCTGGGAAGCAAAATCGAACCCCTCTTCGAAAGAGTAGATCAAAACATCGACAAGGGGATATACCATAAATACGCCGAGAAAAACAAGGGCCGGTAAAAGATATAGCCAGGCTTTTTTGTTATCTGTTTCCATAACGATCGTCCCGCTTAAATGTGGATTGGCTGTCTACAGCCTATTTATCATTATAACAAATAAATTTTAATAGTAAAGCGGACAAGAATAGTAAATGAGGTGGGAAATGTTGCAGGTGTTTTTTTTACCTTGGTGTTACAATATGTTGTGTTTTTTGTGCAAAATGTACAAAATCTGTTTAAGCGGCACCGGCGTTTTGTGCATAATGGTAAAAAATTTACGTCACAAGGTAAAGTATTTACGTTTACTTTACACAAAGTTTATCGGAAAATAATCATTGCAACAGGAGGTGATCGGCTATGAGGTTTAAGAGATCTGTAAAGATAGGATGTTTTGCCGTTGCGGCTTTATTGTTTGTGGGCTGCGGTAAAAGCAAGGATGAAGGTTCTTTCCCCTATCAAGGTAAATGGGCTTACAATCATGATCTTACAAAGGCTGCTTTGAAGATCGACTCTGAGGGAAATGCAAAACTTGACGGAAAAAAATATACCTGCAGAGAGGCTGAAGACGCGATCCTTCTTGAAAGCGAAAAGTACGACACCGTAATCGTTAAGTTTAAGGACGGTAACGATGAAGACATTATGGTTTACAAACCCACTGTTTATGTCGGCCAAGAGGGAAATGAAGGACTGATCGGAACATGGGTATGCGACAAGTGGAACTTTGTTTTTACCGATCAGGGTACATTTTTGGAAGACGGATATTTCCCGGGTTATTACGTTGTTGATTACGAGAATTCGGCAATAATGCTGATCTATAACGATCAATTCAGCAATACCGTGATCCCGTTTGAACTTACGGAGGAGGGACTTGTGCTCGACTATCCGTGGGAAATGATAAAGATATGACAACGGATTTATGACCGAAGGCATGTACAAGAAGTTATTCTTCAGGGAAGGGATGCCGAGGTCAAAAAATAAATCAAATCACCCGTTAATAAAACGAAGGGGGTACCACTTCAGGGAGGACAAACGGTACAGTGACCGAAAGGTCAAAACTACTAATTATTTCAGGAGGTATTTATGAAGAAAAGACTTATTGCATTGGCTCTTGCTACGGCAATGGTTGTTTCGCTTGCTGCATGTGGCAACGGCGGAAAAAGCGGAAAAGACGGCAAGACAAAACTTGAGATGTGGTGCATCGCCACAGAAACAGACTCAAACCGCAAGTCCTATGAAAAGGCTATTGATGCGGTAACAAAGGCTCATCCCGAGATTGAATTCACTTGGGAAGCAATTGAAAACGAAACCTACAAGACAAAGATCAAGGCTGCCGTACAGGCAAATGATATGCCCGACATCTTCTTCACATGGTCATGTGCATTCCTCGGCAGCTTTGTTGACGCAGGACGTGTTTATTGCCTTGATGATGAATATAAGAATTGGGCTAAAGAGCTTGATACCAAGATGTTAGCCAATACAACCTATAACGGAAAGCATTACGGCATTCCCACAACAATGAACATTGTTGTTATGTTCGCTAACATGGATATCCTCAATAAGGTTGGATACTCTGAGGTTCCCGGAACATACGAAGACCTCATCGCTTGCTGCGACAAGCTTATTGCTGCAGGCTACACTCCTTTCGGATGTTCAGGAAAAGAGAACTGGTGTGTAACAGAGTATGTTGAGCCCATCATCGAAAAGACGATCGGCGCAGATGCTTACAAAGATATCATGCTTTGCGAAGCTACATGGGACAATCAGGGCGTTGCAAAGGCTATCGGAATATTCCAGGATATGATCGACAAGAAGTACTTCGATCCCAACGGTGCAGCTCTCGGAAACAACGAAGTTAAGGCTAACTTCATGGCAGGCAAGTATGCATTCTATATGAACGGTTCTTGGAACTGTGCAGATTTCGCAGCAGATGCCAAATTCTTCCCCAAGGTTAAGCTTTCTGAGTTCCCTGTAATCGATTCTTCAGTTGCCAAGCTTGGTCAGCTCATCGGTGGTCCTTCGGATACTCTTGCGGTAGCAAAGGGCAGCAAGAACGCTGAAAAGGCAGCAGCATTTGCATTCGAACTCGGCAAAGAGATCTGCCATTTCGGTTACCTTGACGGTTGCGGACTTCCCGCTTGGACACCTTACTATGATATATCCGGCATTAACGGCCTTACAAAGGGCGTTTCTGAAATCGTAAATAATTCCGACGCTATGGTTCTTTTCGGAGATACAATTCTTGAAGCTGAGAAGGCTCAGATCTATCTCAGCTACATTGCTAAGGTTTACGGTAAGGAAATTGACGGTGCAGGATTCATCGCCGGACTTAAAAAAGATCTTCAGTAAATTTCATCTTCAATTTTTCTCCAATTAACGGGGCGGCCTTTCCCTATAATAAAATATAGGAAAAGGCCGTTTTTTAAAGATAACTAACACATCAGACAGGTTGATCGAAATGAAAGATAATAGAGATAAGGATAATACAATCCGTATTAAAACGAAAACAAAAACAGAGGTTATCAAGGGGATCAATATATTTCTTTTTCTTGCTCCCGCTCTTATTTTGTTCATAATGGTGCTGATAGCTCCCATTATGTTGTCTTTGTATTACAGCTTTTTTGACTGGAGCGGATACGGGGAAATGAAATTTATCGGTATTGACAACTATATTGAGCTGTTTACAAGTCAAGACATTCAATTTCTTCGAGCTGTGAAAAATTCACTGCTTCTTGCAGTTTTCTCCGTTTTTATACAATTACCGCTTTCACTTGCACTTGCACTTGCCCTCGGTAAGGGGATTAAGGGCGAAAGAGGTTATTTGTCGGTATTCTTTGCGCCGGTGTTGATCTCAACGGTTGTAATCGGTCAGTTATGGCTTAAAATATATAACCCCGATTACGGCCTTTTGAATACGGTATTGAGAAGCATAGGCCTTGAAGACGATATTATGAAACTGACGGGAGATATAAAGGACGTATTGTGGCTGGGAAATCCCAAGATCGCGCTTGGAGCGGCCTTTGTTCCGATACTGTGGCAATATGTGGGCTATCATATGCTGCTCATGTATGCCGGAGTTAAAGGCGTTCCGTTGGATCTTCGCGAAGCGGCTATGCTGGACGGAGCTTCTCAGGGGCAGGTAAACAGATATATTGTTCTTCCGCATATCAAATCAATCATAAAGATAAGTGTTATCTTTGCGGTTACAGGTTCACTTAAATCCTTCGATCTGCTTTATGTTTTGACACCTGACGGCGGACCGCTTCATTCCACAGAGGTTCCGAGTACACGTATGATCAGCATGCTGTTCCTGCGTAACCGTTACGGAATGGGAAGTTCCATAGCAGTAATGCTTATCGCGCTGTGCTTCCTTTTTGCGGTGATCATCAGTGCTGCTTTCAAGAAGGAGGACTAAGATGGAATCTACAGTATATTCAGTAAAGAAAAGCAGTAAGATCATCAGACCGATCATCTACACTTTACTTGTATTATGGACGTTGATAAACATTTTCCCGATCTATTTCATGCTCACGTTCTCTTTCAAGAGCAACGAAGAGATCTACGGAGCAAATATAGTAGGTCTTCCTCATGAGTGGTTATGGAGTAACTATAAAACAGCACTTCATACAGGAAAAATGGGTCTGTATTTCCTTAACAGCACCATCGTTGCAATAGCAACCATCATTCTTACATTGATCGCGGCAGTTATGGCGACCTATGCGATGCAGAGGATCGTATGGAGAGGCAGAAAGCTCATGAACAAGTTTTTCATGCTGGGACTTACCATTCCCATTCATGCTTCCATTGTTCCTGTTTATGTTACGCTTAAGAACCTTAAAATGCTTAACAGCTATCAGGCGTTGATCATACCCTATGCAGCGTTCTCATTGGCTATGGCGATCCTTATATGCATGGGCTTTATGGAGGACATCCCCATACAGCTTGACGAGGCTGCAAGAATTGACGGATGCGGTCTTTGGGGAACATTCATAAGGATAATTGTTCCGCTTATGAGACCTGCGCTTTCAACCGTTGGAATTTACTCCTTCCTTCAGTGCTGGAATGAGCTCATGTTTGCAAACATCTTCAATTCCAGGGAGGCGTTTCGAACCCTTCCCGTAGGCGTTCAACAGCTATCCGGACAGCACACGACACAATGGGGACCTATAGGAGCGGCGCTTGTTATTGCTACCTTCCCCACTCTGATCGTCTATGTTTTCCTGAGCAAAAAGATCCAGGCAAGCTTTATGGCGGGAGCAATTAAGGGTTGATCATTTAAAAAATGACAGAGATATGATATTATATTCGGTGTGGGATTATGACTATACCGGAGAAAAAGTATGAAGTGGGTTCATTATTTTTTTAATAACAAAAAAAACTCCGGCGCACATCAATCTATTGCTGTGCGCCTTCGTAACATCTTAGGGATGATATTTGCGCTGCTTTCCGCAACCTTTATTGCAGCCCTGGTCATGGTGATATTGAATTCCAGAAAAGAGAATTCAATAAGCGAATCGGAAACCGTGATCAACGGTATTGTTTCCACCATCAACGGAAACATGGGAAATTACAAGGATATCTCGCGCCTGGTAATGATAAACGATACCGTGACAAGGTTCATGAAAAAGGAAGAAGATGTGGGGCTGATCTATGATTCGGTGCACGCGATAAACGACATTCTGATAGTCTGTGATAATGTAGATTCTTTTTTTACCTTTCGCGATGACGGACAATATGTTACCACCGGTCGCGGCGATTACATAATAGATTATGTAACCATGGCAAGCGAAAAGTGGCAAAACCCCATTGATGAGAGAATGGGCGGAGCGGTCATCTTTATGAACGGAAACGGGGCGGTGTTTAGAAAAAACGGTAAGCAGTTTATTACGATCGCCAGAACATATTGTGATCTTAACACCCAGAAAAAGCAGGGTATCCTTCTGATGAATATTTCTACGGAGATGTTGGATCAATGCATAGGAGATATAACGAACGCTCAAATATGTGTGGTGGCCGAGGACGGATCGTATATAGCCGGAGATCCGGAACTGTGCAATAATTTCAGTATGTCTTTTCTTTCGGGCGAAATGGTTCACAGATACAACGGAGACGGTAAGTTCAATATGGTTTCCGGGTACAAACCCGAGGGCCTTCCTTTTGTCATCATGTGCAAGGTAATACCATCCGGTGTTTCCCTGCCCGTTACGGTGATAACGGTATTATTTCTTCTTGCTGCTGTTTTTGTGGCGTCAATAGTTAGGTTGGTATCCTACATTACAAAAAACATCAACGAGCCTATTCTGGAACTCACTGAAGCCATGGAGGATACGAAAAAGGCCGGATGGCTGAAAAAGATCGAGGTCAATATGCCCGACAACGAGATCGGACAATTGGCCACATCATACAACAGTATGAATGAATACCTGAACGATGTGCTGGACAGACTGATCGAAAAGGAAAAGGCAGTTCAGAGAGTAGAGATGCGCGTTCTTCAGGAACAGATAAAGCCTCATTTCTTATATAATTCGTTGGAAACCATAGGGTATATGGCATGTGAGGCGGGGGCAGACAAAGTGTATTCCGCATTGGAAACCCTGGGAAGCTTTTACAGGAATTTCCTTAGCAAAGGTGAAAGGGAGATTCCGCTGAAACGTGAGTTGCAGATCATTAAAGATTATCTTTCCATTCAAAAGCTGCGCTACGGTGATGCTGTCAATGACGAGTATGATATAGATGATGAAGTGCTTGAGTACAAGATACCGAAACTCATACTTCAACCATTGGTGGAAAACAGCATATATCACGGAGTCCGTTTAAAGGGCGAGCCCGGAATGATAAGGATATCCGCGCACAAAGAGAATGATAAACTGATCATTAAGGTTTACGACTCCGGTGTCGGAATGTCGGAGGAACAGATAGAAAAGATACTTAAAGGCGAAGAACAGGGGGATAAGTCCGCTGAAGAGCGACCTCTTTCGGGCTTTGGCCTGAGCGGCACCATCAAACGTATAAGATATTATTGCAAAGATGACGATGCGGTAAGGATATTCAGTGAAGAGGGAGAATATACCGAGATTGTACTTAAGATAGGAGTATAAAAGGGGAGGGAAAAAATGTATAGGGTTATGATCATCGATGACGAAATATCGGCAAGAAATCTTATGAAGGTTTCGGTTGATTGGGACAAGCTGGACATGTACGTTGTAGGAGAAGCCGGCAGCGGTATCGAAGCCATAAACATTATTGATGATGTAAAACCGGATATAGCCATAGTTGATATTTCAATGCCTTTTATGAACGGGATAGAGTTTACGGAAGTGGCTTCCAAGAGATATCCGGATCTGGCGATCATTATAATGACGGCAATGGATGATTTTGAATATGCCAGACGTTGTGTAAGTCTGCCGGTGTTTGAGTATATGCTTAAGCCCATAATAAGATCGGAAGTAAACGCAACACTTCAAAAGCTGAAGGAAAAGCTTGATCGCAGGAGAGCAGAATCAAAAGCCTTTGCAAATGATAATACATATGAGCCGGACATGGACCGCAGTATGATCGACAGGATCAAGGATTATATTTCCGTCAATTATCAGGACTCGAAGATCAATCTTACTTCGGTCGCCCAGCAGTTCGGCTTCAGTTCAAGTTATCTCAGTCGACGCTTTAAGCAGGAAACGGGAAAGAATTTTATCGAGTATCTTACCGAGTGCAGAATGGAAAGGGCAATACAGCTGGCGCATGACAATTGCAAGATGTTTTGCACTTCAAGTGAGGTTGGAATACCCGATACCGCCTATTTCGGAAAATGTTTTAAAAAGTATACGGGAATGAGCTACTCCGAGTTTATGGCGACGAAAAGAAAACAATGAAAAAGAAACAGCCTTCAAAGCAGGATGAAAATCTGAGCTTTGAAGGCTGTTTTTGTAAATACCGTAGCGCGGATATGTAATATTGACAAACAATTAACTATCCAAAATTGGGATAAAAATGTGGCGTTTTTGTTTCGTATGTGTTATATAATAATTATATGGGAAATAATGTATTTGCAAAGGGGGCTTACTGATGAAGAGAAAAGAGAAGAAGGATAAGACCGTCAAAGAGTCTAAAATCAAGGACAGGACAGGAAAAAAGCTTTTTGATCTCAAAAAGCTGGATATTAAAAAGTATATTCCGGAAGAAATAAAAAACTCTTTCGGAAAAAAGAAATCAAGCCTGATGCGCACTTTGACGGTTGCTTTTCTGATACCTGTGGTTTTGACGGTTATTCTTGGCGTAGTATCATACAACGTTGCGTCAAACAGTATAATCTCAACCTATAAGGAGACGGCAGAATCCACAGTCTGTGCGGAAGGATCGTACTTTTCGCTTGTCTGCGATTCCATTTCCCAGAAGGCATTGGAATTGATCCTGGAATCGGAGACTTCGGGATTTTATTCCAACTATTACAAAGACAAGACAAAGGACGGATATGCCGTAAAGCTTCTGGCAGCAAGAAAAGAATTACAAAATGTTACTGCCACCAATCCCAATATATATTCATATACGGTTATTGCCGATCAGGGGATGAATCTTACCTCTTTCAGTTTCAAAAACAAAGAGGAAGAGGGGGAGCAGCAGCATGCTGATTTTATAAGCAGTCCCGAGGGACAGTTCTTTATTGATAACCAGTATATCAGAAATGCATGGTTCGGCAGGCACAGTTACCTCGACAGCGCGACCAATTGCGACAGCACAAGATATGCCATAACATATATTCAAAAGCTTACCAAAGGCGATATCTACCTTATTTTTGATATGAAGACAGAGGTGGTTGAATCCATGCTTGCCACCATGGACTTCGGAAAGAAAAGCTATGTAGGCATAGTCACCAGAGACGATTATGAAGTCGTTATGGAATGCGGTACCGAAGGGCTCTTGAATCTTGAGGAAAATGAGAGCTGCATAGTCGGTGAAAAGTTTTATGAAAACGTTAAAAATCTGGAAGAGACTTACGTAAGTGACGTTACATACAACGGAAAGAAACACATCTTTATTGCAGAGCCTGTAGCAAAGTCGGGCATTATCATTTTTGCTCTGATCCCTCAGGCAAATGCGGTCGGACAGGTTAAATCCATCCGCTTGATCACATTCGTCATGGTTGCCGCAGCGGTAGTGATCGCGCTTACTATCGGCTACTTTATATCTACCGGCATTTCACGTGCCATGAGGCATATGACACGCGGACTTGAAAAAACAGCTCAGGGCGATCTTACCAGAGTGTTTAAGACGAGACGTAAGGATGAATTCGTTGTTCTTACCAACAGTCTGAATACGATGGTGACCGAAATAAGAAAAGTCCTGACTGATATGAAGGAATTCAGCGGAAAGGTTACATCACTTTCAAATGACGTTTCGGTTGACTCCATCAGTATCAGTGAAGCTGCTCACAATACCACCAAGGTAATGGAAGAAGTGGCGAGAGGCATATTGGATCAGGCTGATAACACCGAAAAGAGCAATCAGCTCATGGTCAGCTTCTCAGAGAATATTGCGGAGGTTACCAACAGGACAAACCTTATGGGAACGGCAGCGGACGACGTTATCGGCGCCGTAGGTGAAGGTAAGTCCATCATGAGTGCACTCAGCAAACAGTCGGATATTACGGTTAAACTCACAAGCGAACTTTTAAGTGACATAAAAGAAGTTGAAAAGAACTCTCTTGAAATACAGAACTTTGTAAATGTTATCAGTGATATAGCGGAGGAAACAAACCTTCTTTCCCTTAACGCATCCATTGAAGCGGCTCGTGCCGGCGATGCGGGAAGAGGCTTCTCGGTAGTTGCGGATGAGATCAGAAAGCTTGCTGATCAGTCCATGGAATCCGGTAACAATATCAATCGCTTTGCGGCCATCATTGAAGAAACGACCAAGAAGACTACCGAATCCGCTTCAAGAACGGAAAAGATGATACTTGAGCAGGCACAGTCGCTGGAAGAGACCGTCAGGGTATTTGCAAGGATCAACGAGAGCGTAGATGCGCTTGTCAAGGATATAAGAGAAACACTTGACATGTTGAACAGAGTCGATCAGGAGAAGAACGGTGTTCAGAACTCCCTGCAGAACATTTCCACCGTATCTCAGGAGGTTGCCGCTTCCGGAGAAGAAGTTACCGCGACTCTGACACAACAGGCAGAGATCATTGCTTCGCTGTCTTCCAAGGCTGCTGAACTCAATAAAGATGCAGATCAGTTGAATTCCGCAATTGCGAAGTTCACCATTTAAATCGCTTACAACTTTTTGTCTTTTTAAAGAATTTTCCTTTTATTATCGAAGAAAGGCACCTGCTTTGCAAGTGCCTTTTTTCGTGCCCTTGAAGGCTGTTTAGAAAAAATTTATAAAAATTGTTAGCACTCACACTTGACGAGTGCTAACAATCGTGGTATAACATGATCAGAACAAGGGAGATGTAAAAAACATCGACCGGTTCCAAAATACATATTAACACAAGTACCGGTGCCTAACGAACATGCACCGTATTCGAAAAGGAGGAATGACTTATGTTGATGCCCAGTATTTTTGGAGGAAACTATTTGGATGATTTCTTTGATCTTTTCCCTTATGTGGATGACAAGGATTTCAGGAACACTGAAAAGAAACTTTACGGTAAGAATGCCGGCCACATAATGAAAACCGATGTTAAGGAAAAAGATGATTCCTATGAACTGGAAATGGATCTTCCGGGCTTTGAAAAGGATGAGATCCAGATCTCACTTGATGACGGCTATATGACCATCAATGCTGTCAAGGGTCTTGACAAGGATGAAAAGGAAAAGGACAGCGGCAAGTACATCAGACGTGAGCGTTATGTCGGATCGTGCAGCAGAAGCTTCTACGTAGGAGATGATCTTACGGAAGAGGATATTAAGGCCGAGTTCAAGCATGGTATCCTGAAACTTACGGTTCCCAAGAAGGATCCCAAGAAAGAGATCAAGGAAAAGAAATATGTTGCCATTGCAGGATAACTTTCCTCAAACTAAGGTTCTCCCGATCAAGTTCGGGAGAACCGCTTTTTTTTCGGTATCTCAGCACAGGGCTATGAAGCATTGAAATGTTTGTATTGCTATAAAATATTTGATGAACCAGATCGAGATGTAATTAAGCCCCATTTTTCGTATATAAAACATAATAGCTCAATTGCGTTCCCGGCTGTATTAGTTTTGAAAAGTGTTCCGGATAAAATAGAATATGAAATGAGTTCAAAAAATACTTCGGAAGTAGTAAGAGGAACCTTTATCAATTCTGTAGGTTGAAATAACGGTTGTTTTGCGATTTCGAGAGCAGTGAAGGCACATTCTTCGTCTACAAAATGTCTACAAAAAACCTGAAAAAAGTCCAAAATGGGTGGAATAGATGGAATGAATATACCATATATGGGGTTCGGTGGAAACATTGGACTCATCATATGGTTGGAAACATCGAGATGGAGTGACCTGAGTGACGACAAATTGTTGTTTTTTCTAAGGAATAAACTCTATTATTTCGATGCCCGCCGCCTCAAAAATGGCGGGGGCATCGAAAATTTCAAATTTCAAAATCCCGATGCCCTGAATAGCATATTCCCCTGGCC
>JAEEYF010000015.1 GCA_016291655.1 Lachnospiraceae bacterium
TAAGCCGTTTTGGAAAAACACGTTTTTCCAGAAACGGCTTAATAACGGCAACTTCTGCGTTGCAGAAGTCCGCGTGGAACACGCGGCGCGAGCATCAATCACTGTAAAACGGTGACCTTTTATATCGTGTGAACAGTAACAAGCCCTAAAGTAGACAAAATTCGGGCAGTTCTGCTCTCTTGTTCCCCCAAATCAAAAGTGATATTATACAGTTTATCAGCATCTGTCGAGCTTTTATATCCCTTTTGCAATAAAAGGCATATTACATAATTCTTATGACTAAAAATGGCTCTGCCAATTGAAAGGAGAAGTTTTTATGACTACAGCCCAATCAAAGAGAGCAACAAACTTTGTGTTACCCATTATTTTTCTGATTCTTCTATTGCTAAGCATTACGGATTTCATCGTGATAGGACGACATGAATCAAGTATAATAATGCCCGTTTTCTCGCTGATTTTCAATGCTTTGGTCGTTTTTTCGGGCATATTCGGCATAATAAAGTACAAGAATTCCCAAATGTCGGGTGTGATACTCCTTATCGGCGGTTCTGCGGCATTTTTCATTTTTTCCTTTGTTACTATCGTACCGATCATCTATGCATATGCCTTTCCGATCATGATCGCATCCATCGTTTACCTCAGCAAAAAGGTTACGGTCATATGTGACTCCACTCTCGGCGTTGCGATCGTAATTATCGCTGTCAGGATGACAGCTCAGGGAAAGCTTCCTTCCGACGATATGATAGCACTTGCAGTGTCCACCTTCGCTTGCATTCTGGTTACTCTTGTAGGCATATATCTGATGGAAAAGGCTCAGAAGGAAAACACCGCAGTCATTGAGGAAGGTGCCCGCTCAAGTAAGGAAACAGCGATCGGAGTTATCAATATAGCCGGCGATATCCAAAAGAGCTTTGAATCCTCCGGCGAAGCTGTAAAAGAACTCGAACAGTCTCTGGTTCAAAACCAGACATCGGTTTCCGGAATAGCGAAAAGCATGGAGATCAATGCCGAAAGCATCCAAAAGCAGGCTCTTATGTGCGCGGAGATCAGCGATGCAACAAACAAGGCAGAAAACTTGATCCGCGAAACTCTTGATACCTTTAAGTCCTCTGAAGATACGGTGAACAGCGGTACGGGTATAGTAAACGAACTGGCGGAACAGGCGGGCGTTGTGCGCGAATCCAGTACCAAGACCATTGACAGCACAAAACTGCTGGTTCAAAAGGTGGCTGAAGTACGTACGACCCTTGATGTTATATCAAAGATTTCCGGAAAGACCAATCTCCTTGCCCTTAACGCATCGATAGAGGCTGCCCGCGCAGGTGAGGCAGGACGCGGATTTGCGGTTGTTGCGGATGAAATACGTCAGTTGTCGGAGCAGACTCAAAAGGCCACCAATGACATTTCCGGAGTCATAGAATCCCTTGAGGAAGAAGCGGGAAAGGCCGAGGCAAACGTTAATGAAACAATAGACGGTATTGAATATCAGAACACAATGATTGAAAAGACCAACACCGTATTCAATGAAATCGGCGAAGCTGTGCAAAAGGTTTCCGAGAATATGAAAACGCTTGAAACTCAGATCGTTAACATCGTTAGCAGCACAAGCACCATAAACGAAAACATATCCCAGCTTTCCGCCACAAGCGAGGAGATCGCCGCGAGCTCCGAAGAAGGCGTTAATGCTGCTGAACAGGCAACCCTTTGCATGAAGAATACCGTAGCCGTTCTGAACGAGATCAACGAACTTGCCACACAGCTTAAAAATATAAAGGTTGAGCAGTAAAAACGCCCACCGGAGAGTTTGGACCAAAATGATACAAAAATACTCCTTTCGAGATCGATCAGTCTGTATGATCACTCGAAAGGAGTTTTATCTTAGATCCTTATTGCCCTTCCGGCATTTCTAAGAAGCTTCTCGTCTATCTTACCGTCCGCCAAAACCTCCTTACCGTTAATGTATACCCGGTCGATTCCGAAGGAACACGTCCTGTCTCTTTCCGATTCCTTAAGCACTTTCTCATCAAAAACCGTGATGTCTGCAAAGTAGCCCGGTCTCAGATAGCCTCTGTTCTTGATCATGAACCTGTCAGCCGTAGCTCCGGTCATACGATTTACAGTCTTTGGCATAATATCGCCTGCTCCGCGCAATGAGTCCTGAAGGAATTTGGGGAAGCAGTCATAGATCGCGGGATTCTGGATACCATGTTCCTCTACCCATGCGTCCGTCATATAGAGGCAGAGCTCGTTGTTCTCAAAATCATGAATGATCTCTTCCGTCGTATAAGGTCCCATATTAACACGCCCTTGGAAGTTGGACTCCTTACAAAGCTGCAGATACATGTCAAGATCGGATTTCTTGTATTCCTTGGCCAACTGATGAACTGTCTTGCCTTCGTACTTTTCATAGCCGGGTCCGATGTATGCAACCTCTATGTCATCATATCCAAAACCGAGAAGAAGAGATGTTGCCTTGATCAGCGCCCTAAGCTTCAGCTTGGTAAGAGGTTTGTTTCTCTCTTCTTCGCTCATCCCCTGATACCAGGTGGGAAGTATTACCGTAATGACGGAAACACCCCTGAGCTCATTATATATGTCAAATTGGGCTCTGACGCCTTCATCTCTCATCTTGTTTATGAGTTCAAGAAATTCGGGCTGATCCTTTAACGATCTTCTGCCAACAAATATGGCATGAGAATATTGCAGTTTAAGATTGGTTCCTTTGGAAATGTTAACCAGTTCATCCACTCCCCGCAGAATGTGAGAACGTCCCAACAGTTCGGGGTAAGCCATAGAAACCGCGGAATTTGCTCTCGGATGAACCGTAAGCGGTTTGTCGTACTTAACGCAAAGTTCAACCACTTTTCTCAGTTCTTCCTCATCCGCATAAAGGCCGGGCTCATACATGAGGCCCAGAGAAACACCCGCAGCTCCGTTCTTAAGATTATCCTCTATGATATCCAGCATCTTCTGCTCTTCTTCGGGTGTCAGTTTTCTGTTCGAATAGCCGGAAACAGCAGCTCTGGCAGAACAATGTCCCACAAGTTCAGCCATATTGGCAGGGCAATTCTCATCGATCGCCTCCAGGAAATCCTTTACGTTTCCGTACTCACCGGCAGTGTCCTTAAAAAAGAACAATCCGCCGCCCATTTTATCAACATACTCGCAATCCTTTTCAAAGCCTATTTCCGACACACCGCAGTTACCTGATATGAACGTGGTGATCCCCTGTCTGATAAACGGCTCAAAATAAGGCAACGGGTTGTTTTTAATAGCGAACCAGTCGTTATGAGAATGCTCATCTATAAAGCCCGGAGCCACGGATTTACCGGTGATATCCACCACCCTGTCCGCAACCGACTCATCGATCCCGTTCCCCACTTCAAGGATCTTGTCATCCTCAAACAAAATGTCGCTCATGACAGCATCCGCTCCGGATCCGTCATAGAGCTTCCCTCCTTTAAGCAATACCTTCATACTGTAAACCTCCATCATATAATTGGCTCAAAAAAGCCCAAAACCATTTTATCACTTTTTCGCTAAGATGGAGATAGTATTTCCAATAATGCCTTACATCCAATCAAGACATCACGCCATGTAGTTTCAAAGTCATCGGTATACCACGGATCCGCCACATCCCTGTTCAGACCTGCATATTCCAAAAGAAGATGTATCTTCTCTTCATGCCCGCAGATCCTTTTTGTGTTCCTCACATTTGCACCATCCATGCATATCAGCAGATCATAGTATTCCCCATCCGCTGCAGTGATCTGCCTGGCTCGTTTTCCTTCACAGGAAATCCCATGCTCCGCCAGCTTGCGTTTTGCCGGCGGATACACAAGATTCCCGACACCATTCCAAATCTCTTCCGTACTTGTAGCGGCAGATGCTATTTCGAACTTATCACTGCATCCTGCCTTCTCAACCAATGTTTTCATTATAAATTCCGCCATAGGCGAACGGCATATATTCCCGTGGCAGATAAATAGTATTTTGATCATACTTTCTTATAACCTCTTATATCGTCTCATACGTTGATTTTAAAGGTTTTCAGGCACTTCATCATTTTAGGCTTAACCTCTCATAATGTCCCATAAAAACCTATATTTTTGTAAAAATGGGGGTACGAATAGGGGTACAAACGTCTTGTCGTACCCCCACGGTTTTTATAGGGTTGCGACCCTTTTCATCTCCGCTTCTGCGTCCTCAAATTTCACATGAGTATAGGTATTCAGGGTGACTCCGATGTCAGAATGTCCCATTATATATTGAAGACTCTTAGGATTCATCCCGCTTTTCGCCATCTTGGAGCAAAATGTGTGACGGCAAACGTGGGGAGTAACTTTCGGCATCTGAAGCTTGTAAATGCTGTTGTACTTTTCAAGAATACGTTGAAAGTACTTTTCCCAATGAAGTGCCACCATAGGCATACCATTCTTGTCCAGATACAGAAATCCGGAGTGACCGTCTATGACAGGTTCCGCCTTAGGCTTCACCCTCTTTGCCATGATCCGCATGAAGGCTTCCTCAACTTCAGCCGACATCGGCACTTCTCTTACGCCACTTTCCGTCTTGGTCTTTTCGATCATGTATTTCATTTGAGACGTTCTGATCAACTGATGATCGACGATGATCTTGTGATGCTTAAAATCAATGTTTTTAGTTGTGAGTCCTACAAATTCTGAGATCCTTAGACCGGTGTTGAACAGGATGAATATGCCTTCGTAATATTTGCCGAAATGCTTGTCCTGTTTAACAAATTCCAGATATTTGCGTTCCTCGCCCGCAGTGATCGCTTCGCGTGTCACACTGTCGTTTACAACAACGGTGGAAAGCTCAAAATCGAAGGGATTTCTTCTTATCAGGTCATCATCATATGCCATGCGAAAAGCCGGTCTTAATATGCCTCTCATGGTATGTATGGTACTGTAACCCTTTCCGTATTTTTGCTGCAGGGTGATGAGCCAGAGTTTGGCGTCGGATGTTTTGACGGTATCTATGCGTCTGTGACCGAAGGGATCCTTTTCCATGTATCTAATGGTGGTGAAATAACCATTTCTTGTGGATTCTCTTACTCCGATCTTGGTAGCCACATAACGCTTCAAAAGTTCAAGAACCGTCAGACTTCCGCCATCTGAGGATACTCCTTCGAACAAGTCTGCCTGTAGATCCGCTTCCAGTTCCCTTAATGAACGACCTTTTGCCCTGCCTTCAGGGTATCTGTCATTCTTATCCAGTCTCCAGCTGTACAAATATTTGGCCCGCCCGGTACCATCGTAGTATTTATAACGATAGCGACCGTTGGTCTGCTGATACTCGCCGTTTCGTAGTACACGGCCTTTGTTATCCTTTCTCTTATTGGTCATATATGACAATCCTTTCAAAAATGCAAATTAAAAGGACTGCCTCCGA
>JAEEYF010000016.1 GCA_016291655.1 Lachnospiraceae bacterium
ATCATATTTTCTATAAAATGAAGATGACCAGGGCTCAGGCAATGGAGCATTATCTGAACGTCGTTCGCGAGTGCCTCGAAACAGGCATAGCAGCCCGTTGCCACCTTGAAGATATCACACGTTCCGACATTTATGGTTTTGTTATTCCTTTCTGCTTCGAGCTTATGAAGCTTGGTGCCGAGTACAACCTTCCCGTCAAGATCCGTGCCTGCGACACCATGGGCTACGGAGTCAATTTCTCCGGTGCGGTGATCCCCCGTTCCGTTCAGGGCATCATCTACGGACTCATGACCCATGGCGGAGTGCCTTCCGAACTCCTTGAGTGGCACGGGCACAACGATTTTTACAAAGCAGTCACCAACTCCACCACAGCCTGGCTTTACGGAGCAAGCGGTGTAAACTGTTCGCTTTTCGGTATCGGAGAGAGAACCGGAAACACACCTCTTGAAGCTATGGTCTTCGAATATGCCCAGCTCAAAGGAACCCTGGACGGCATGGACACAACGGTCATCACGGAACTGGCCGAGTATTATCAGAAAGAGCTGGACTACGAGATCCCTCCCAGAACGCCTTTCGTGGGCAAGAACTTCAATGTTACCCGTGCGGGCATACATGCAGACGGCCTTTTAAAGAACGAAGAGATCTACAACATTTTCGATACGGAAAAATTCCTTAACCGTCCCGCCCTTGTTTCGGTTTCCAATACTTCGGGACTTGCGGGCATAGCATGCTGGCTCAATGCCTACTTTAAACTCAAGGGAGATGAGCAGATCTCCAAGAACCATCCCATGGTGGTAAAGATCAAAGAATGGGTTGACAACGAATTTGATAATGGTAGAATTACTGTGATCACCGATAAGGAGTTGCTTGGATTGATAGAAAAGTACAGGCCCGAGTGCGGTGCGGATCTTCCCAAGGTGATATAAAAGGCAGGATAAAATACAGAACAGGAGAGATATATGGATTATACAGCACAGATCGAAGCAGCAAAAGCCAGATTCGGCGAACTTCTCTTGAGCCAGCTTAAGAGAGTTGAAGACATGAAAAGCCAGGGCGACTTTGTGGATTACGCAAAACTTGACAAGATCGTCATCGGCGTTTGCGGCGGTGACGGTATCGGACCCGCTATTACAAAGCAGGCAAGCAGGATCATGGAATTCCTTCTGAAGGATGAGATCGCAGCCGGCAAGATCGTTTTAAAGAACATCGACGGACTCACCATCGAAAGAAGAGTTGCCGAAAATGCCGCTATTCCCGCAGATGTACTTGAAGAACTCAAGAAATGCGATGTTATATTAAAAGGACCTACCACCACACCAAGAAAGGGCGATCCCTGGCCCAACGTTGAAAGCGCAAACGTTGCCATGAGAAAGGCTCTTGACCTTTTTGCAAATGTCCGTCCCGTAAGGATCCCGGAGCAGGGTATCGACTGGACCTTCTACAGAGAGAACACCGAAGGCGCCTATGCTGTAGGAAGCAAGGGCGTTCATGTTACCGAAGATCTTGGCGTTGATTTCACCGTAGTTACTTCTCAGGGCTGCGAAAGGATCATCCGTGCTGCATTTGAATTTGCCAAGGCAAACGGAAAGACAAGAGTTACCGCCGTTACAAAGGCGAACATCATTAAGACTACCGACGGTAAGTTCCTCGACACTTTCAGGGAGATCGCAAAGGAGTATCCCGACATCACTGCAGATGACTGGTACATCGACATCATGACCGCAAAACTCATTGATGAGAACAGACGTCGTGATTTCCAGGTAGTGGTCCTTCCCAATCTTTACGGAGACATCATCACAGACGAGGCTGCAGAATTCCAGGGTGGCGTCGGAACTGCGGGTTCTGCCAACATCGGTAAGAAATATGCCATGTTTGAGGCTATTCACGGTTCTGCACCCAGAATGGTGAACGAAGGAAGAGAAAAGTATGCGGATCCCTGCAGTGTGATCCGTGCAGCGGCAATGCTTCTTGCTCACATCGGACGCAAGACTGAAGCGGATCTTCTTTACAGAGCTCTCGATATCTGTACGGTCACCGAGAAGAAACTGGTCATTACCGGACGTGATACGGGTGTTACCGGAGAAGAATTCGCCGATTATATAATGGATACCATTGAAAAACTTAAAAGGTGATGAAATGAATGAAACAAAGAACGATCTAACGGGCAGGAATGAGGCGGAGGAGGTCTCCAAGGAGGTCACCGACAAATATTCCCTCAGAGGAAGGGTCTTTAATCGCATCAGAGAGGACATTCTTTCGGGCAAATATGCTGAGAATGAGGAACTCAAGGAAGTTTCCATAGGCAATGAACTCGGTGTAAGCAGAACACCGGTGAGAGAGGCTTTGAGACAGCTCGAACTGGAAGGGCTTGTGAACATCATCCCCAACAAGGGAGCTTATGTTCACGGTATTTCCCAGAAAGACATCCACGACATCTATGTGATACGTTCCTATCTTGAAGGCCTTGCGGCTCGCTGGGCCTGTGAGAGGATCACCGATGAAGAGATAGAAAATCTTGAGGAAAATGTCTACATTGCCAATTTCCACATCGGAAAGAAGCATTACGAGACTATCGTGGAGCTGGACAGTCAGTTCCATGAGACCATATACAAGGCTTCCGGAAGCAAGATCCTGGAGCATCAGCTTTCCACCTATCATCACTACGTGGAGAGGATCAGAAAGATCTCTCTGGGACGTGAAGAGAGGGCAAAGAAAGCCAATGAGGAACATGCGGCCATTCTTGAAGCCATTAAGAGCAGGAACGGAGATCTTGCGGAAAAGCTTGCTCACGAACACATTATCTCCACTATAGCAAATCTGAACAAGCAGGGCTTGTAGACAAAAGAGGCAGTGAAAACTGCTTCTTTTTTTGCTCCTGTTTTACGGGAAATTTTATGATTTTGGATTGTATAATCGGGCAAAAAATAGTAAAATAATTTCTGTATGTATATTGGAAAACCATACTTTTTAACAGTTTCAGGGGAAGAAGCGGAGAGTATATGAAAGCGCTGAGACTTATAATTGCAATGGCCTTTGTTATGATCACGGCTTATGGCTTTTTTTACGTCGGCCTGATCGGAAATGTAAAGCC
>JAEEYF010000017.1 GCA_016291655.1 Lachnospiraceae bacterium
AGGTTTCTGATAAATGCCGCAGGATACGGAATCCTCGGTGAATTTACAAAGGGCGACAGGAAGGAAGAGACGGGTATGTGCGATCTTAACGTAAGGGCACTTACCGATATAACCTATGCATGTCTTCCTTTCATGGGTAAGAATTCCAGAATAATAAATCTGGCTTCGAGTGCGGCTTTCGTTCCGCAGCCCTCGTTTTCTGTTTATGCCGCTACCAAATCCTATGTCCTCAGCTTTTCAAGATCGCTCAATGCTGAGCTCAGGGACAGAAATATTTATGTTACAGCTGTCTGCCCCGGTCCGGTCAAGACCGAATTCTTTGATGTTGCCGAAAAACTCGGTACGAGAACTCTTTCCATGAAGAAATGGGCAATGACAACTCCCGATGTGGTTGTTAAAACAGCCCTTAAGGATTCCTTTGCAAGGAAGGAGATATCAATTCCCACAGGAATGATGAAGCTGTTTTATATCTTTACAAAGATAGTTCCTCATCATGTGATAATTTCATTTACTGACAGGTTATATCGTTAATGACTATTTCCAGACTTTTTTCGGGTGAAAATTTTAAGGGTACTTATCTGTATCTTGATACACAAAAAAAATACGAGATTGCCAAAACAGCAATCCTTTATTCGTTATCTGTCGCGATCTTTCTTACAGGTTACATTTCGACCGGAACCAAGAAAAACTTACTGACCATTGTGGCTGTCCTCGGAGTTCTTCCCGCATCCAAAGCACTTGTGTCGGTAATAATGTTTCTCAGATACAAAAGCTTTAAGGAAAAGATCGAGTGTGAAGGAGTGCTTTGCGCGTACGATATGATCTTCACATCGGAGAAGATCAATTACAGGGTTTCACACCTGTGTGTTTCCGATAACTGCATTATCGGTTATTCGGAAGATCCAAAGTTTGACGAGAATAAATTTAAGGACCATGTAACCTCGATCCTTTCCGTTGAAAACATTAAGAACATTACCGTTAAAGTGTTTACCGACAAAAAAGCCTATCTTAACAGGATCTCATCCCTTAAGCCTTCGGAAAGTGCAGATGAAGCTGTTATGTCAGTGCTGAAACAGATAGTTTTGTAATGAAAGAAATCCCGGTTACAAATGAATCCGCAGGGCAGCGTCTTGATAAATTTCTTAAAAGGCTTCTTCCTTCATGCCCGGGAAGCTTACTCTATAAACAGCTGCGTAAAAAGAACATAACTTTGAACGGAAGCAAGGCTGACGGTCACGAGCTTCTCTGCGCCGGTGACGTTGTCAGTGTTTTCTTTTCCGACGAAACATATGATAAGTTCTCAAAAGGGGAAAAGACCGACACCTCAAGGTATAACAAGGCCTTTGAAGAATTTGGCAATTTAGATGCGGTATATTCGGACCGTAATATACTGATATTCAATAAACCCGCAGGAATACTCTCACAATCCGATGCAAGCGGTGATCTTTCCATAAATGATTATCTGATCGGGTATCTCTTAAGCAGCGGCGATATCAGGGAGGATGAACTTTCATCCTTCAGGCCCTCGATCTGTAACAGGCTGGACCGTAATACTTCCGGACTCATTCTCTGTTCAAGATCTCTTCTTGGTGCGCGTTTTCTTAATAAGATCCTTTCGGAAAAAGAAGCCGAAAAATACTACCTTGCACTGGTAAAAGGGAGATTCACAAAAGAAGGTATCCATACTTCCCATGTAAAAAAGGATGAGAAGAATAACAGGCTCCTGTTCACAGATAAAGCAGTAGAAGGTTCAACAGAGATCAAAACGGGCTTTGAAGTGTTATGTTCCGCAGATGAAGCCAGTCTTTTGAAGGTAAGACTGTTTACCGGAAAGAGCCATCAGATAAGAGCGCATTTATCGCATCTTGGACATCCCATCATAGGAGATCCCAAATACGGAGGAAAAGGGTTATATAATGCCTCAAGGCAGATGCTTCATGCTTTCGAGATCAGAGTGACGGATGTTAACAGCGGATATAACGGAAAATGCTTTAAAGCGCCGGTACCCGAAGATATGATCAAAGTATATGCGAAAGCTTTCGGTTCAGAGGAAATGCCTTTATGACTACCTGGAAATCAAGAGGACTCAGAGGATCCACTCTTGAGGATCTCATAAACAGATCAAATGAAAAATATGACGAAGCCGGGCTTGCGCTTGTTCAGAAGATTCCGACTCCGATCACTCCTATAAATATCGATAAGGAAACCAGGCACATCACGCTCGCGTATTTTGACCAGAAGTCCACTGTCGACTATATAGGTGCCGTTCAGGGAATACCCATTTGCTTTGATGCCAAGGAATGTGCTACCGATACTTTTTCATTAAACAATATTCATGAACATCAGGTTGAGTTCATGAGGAAATTTGAAAAGCAGGGCGGTATCGCATTTTTTCTGATCTATTTTACGGGAAGAGGTGAGCTTTATTACCTTCCGCTTCAGATGCTTGAATTCTTCTGGGACAGAGCCAAAAACGGCGGAAGGAAATCCTTCCGCCATGAT
>JAEEYF010000018.1 GCA_016291655.1 Lachnospiraceae bacterium
ACTCTGTGAGGCATCATTAATGCGCCGCACTTGCTGCACTTTACAAGGTTCGGAGCAGTCATCTTCCAATTTGCTCTGCGACTGTCTCTTCTTGCCTTGGAATGCTTATTCTTCGGACAAATAGCTCCCATGATCTACACCTCCTTAACTTGGTTGAAAATATCCCGGATAACAGACATTCTTGGATCGAGCTCTGTGCGATCGCAACCGCATTCTCCTTCATTCAGGTTGTGGCCGCAGACTTTGCAAAGACCTTTGCATTCTTCGTCACACAGAACCTTTGTTGGGAACCCAAGCAAGATTTCTTCGTAAATCAAACGATCTACGTCCAAATCGTATCCGCTAATGTACTCTGTCTCATCTAAATTCTGCGCTCTTTCGGTTGATGAAATGTTCATGTCCACTTCTTCGTCGAAATCGACGGGAATCTCGACTCTTTGAGGAACCAGGCATCGACCGCAGGGAATTTCAAGTACAAAACCGCTTTCAGCTTTAATGCTCAGCTTCTTGCCTCCCAAATTCCGGATCGAAACTTCTACGTTCTTCTTTTCGAGGATCCGATATTCATTGCCGCCTTCTTTAAAAACATCAGCCCCGTATTCACAGGTGAAATGCTTCTCAATCCTCGGCAGATTCATAATCTCTGAAAGTGAAATCAACATATTTACTACCTAAACGCATAAAATCACAGTTGTTTATTATAGTTGGCAATAATTGTTTTGTCAACATCTTTTTCAAATTTTTGCTTTGATCCTGTTTTCAAAATCTTCCACCGGTAAAGGCTTGTCAAACAGATAGCCCTGGAACTTTCTGCAGCCGATCTTTTTAAGGAATTCAAACTGCTCTTCTGTTTCCACTCCCTCGGTGATGACATTGGTCTTCAATTTCTCCGCCATCAGGATAACACTTTCAAGAATGTCCCGTCCTCTTTGACCGCTTTCATCTTCCAGGAAATTCATGTCGATCTTCAGTACGTCTATCTTGAAATCCTTAAGGGTGTTAAGTGATGAATAACCGCTTCCGAAGTCGTCCATTTCCACAATGAATCCTGCCTTTTGCAGTTTATCGATCAGTTTCTTGGCATATTCAAAGTTGTTCATGATCGCCGTTTCGGTAATCTCCAGACGCAGTTTTTCGTGAGAAAGTGAGTACTTCTCGGTAAGTCCGGTAAATATATCATATACATCCATGATATACAGATCTCTGGGCGAAATATTAACCGAAAGAGAGATATCCTTAAGTCCCTCTTTATTCTGCCAGCCTTTAAGGATAATACATGCCTGTTCCCAGATAAACTTGTCTATCTCAGCTATTCTGCCGTTTTTCTCAAATATGGGAAGAAATACCGCCGGAGACAGCATTCCTCTCTCGGAATGCATCCATCTGACAAGACACTCTCCGCCTCTGATCGTCCTGTCCCGATCCACCTGAGGCTGTATATAGACCTTGAGTTCATTATTCTCGATAGCAGATGTGAGTTCACCGTTCAGCTTCTGTTCCTCAACAACTCTGTCCTTCATGTAATTGTCATAGAACTCAATGGACTTGGTGTAATCACCTTTAATGTGTGTTATAGCCATGAGCGCCCTGTCGCACATTACCGAAACGGGGATATCCTCTGTGATCTCATATACTCCCACATAGCACTTGAAGGAATAGTTTTTGTGAAGATTGAGATCATCCATGAGTTTCTTTGCATTTTCTACAAAAATATCCTGTTCGAAACGGTCCTTGGGTAATATCAGTGCAAAACGATCACCGCCCAGTCTCCCGTATACATCGTCCTCTCGGCAGGCTTCCCTAAGCATTTCTGCAAAATGGATCAGAAGATTGTCACCTGCATTTTCGCCGAAAAGTTCATTTACGATCTTAAAATTGGCTATATCGGAACATATCATGACATAGCGCTTGTCAGGATTGGCCTTGATCAGCTGTTCGCATTGATCATAGAAATAATCTCTGGTGTAAAGTCCCGTAAGCGCATCATGAGTCGCACGATAAAAAGCCTCTTCCCGTCTCCTGGTATCCTCTGTAATATCAAGTATATGGAAGAAACAGCCGATGTAATCACCGTTTTTTTCTTCCATCCTGTTGAACTGAAGCTTGTAATATTTTCTTTCTCCGTCGATCACAAAACTTTTGTTCAAGGAGAACGTATCGATCTCTTCCAGTTTTCCGCCTTCGATCCACTCTTCCACCTTGCGGTCCAGTGTTTTGCGTTCCTCTTCACCTATCTCTCTAAGATCGATCCCAAAATCAAAGTATCTGTTGACATATTCGTTGATATAGATCAAAAGGTTCTCATTATCAAAAACCATCAGGCCGCTTTCCATATCATCCGCCACTTGATTCATTGTCCGCATGATCAAATGACCCGGTACGTAATTTATAGTGAAATAACTGATACATACCCCAATAGCGGCATATGTCAGCACAGACCAGTCCACCGGCAATGAAAAGGACATATATGCAACATTCAAAAGTATGGCAACCATAAGGGTAAATACTATGCACATGTATCTGATCCTGTAAAACCTGGGAGACTTTATAGCCTTAACTATCAGGATAACGAAGGAAGCCACGATCATGGAATAGCATATGGAAAGATGGATATAATAAGGGATCTTTTCAGCTATCTGATAGTAGTCTCCCACAAATCCCGGATCATGAAAAAGGGTCACCGTAAAATTGTGTTTGGTAAAGATATTGGTCAAAAGAGAGACAATATCCAAAACACATAAAACATCAAAAACAGTTCTTAAGATACGATATTTCTTCTTGACGTAAACGATACAGAAATATAAAAGAGCAAGCAAAAGAAAATCCAGCGAAATAAAATATACTTCAAAGGCTATGAGTGAACCTGTTTCCGAAAGCCCCCATCCATTTGCCAGATTGGCAAGCATAGCAACAAGACCGCCGTAAAATGCGGCGATCAGCGATCTTTTTCTTACATCCTTGTTATGCTTCACAAAATAAATGATGTAAATCGAGAATGCAGTTGAAAAAAACAACATTAAAACGCAATATGCAAGTCTCATCGGTTCTCCTTCGGATTTGTGCGCAGATAGTTCAAATTCTTTCTAATAGATTATCACAAAGGCAAAATGTTTTCAATTATTTAAAAATTAAAAAAAATGCCGTGTATTTTCACACGGCTTTTGATAATCTGATCAGATAAGAGCTATGGTCTCTCTTGCGATAGCAAGTTCCTCATTTGTGGGGATCACAAGCACCTTTACTTTGGAATCGGGTGTGGAGATCACCATCTCCTTGCCACGAAGCTTGTTCATTTCATCATCAAGCTTAACTCCGAGATAGCCAAGGTAAGCACAGATCCTTGAACGTGTCTTACCGTCATTTTCTCCGAGGCCTGCTGTAAATACGATAGCGTCTACACCGTTCATCGCAGCAACATAGCTTCCGATGTACTTTGCAACTCTGTAAACAAATGCTTCAACCGCATCCTTTGCTCTCTCATTGCCTGAATTTGCGGCAGCTTCAAGATCGCGGAAATCGCTGGACACGCCTGAAAGGCCGAAAACTCCGGATTTCTTGTTGAGGATGTTCAACACCTCGTCAACAGTCTTGTTTTCCTTGTTTGCAATATACTGAACAACAGCGGGATCAACATCACCGCTTCTTGTTCCCATGATAAGACCTTCAAGGGGAGTAAGTCCCATGGAAGTGTCAACGCACTTGCCGTTAACAACTGCCGAGAGAGATGCACCGTTACCCAGATGGCAAACGATAACCTTGGAATTCTTGGGATCGAGTCCGCCAAATTCAATCGCTCTCTTGGAAACGAAGGAATGACTTGTACCGTGGAAGCCGTACTTACGGATAGCGTACTTGTCATAGTACTCATAAGGGATCGCATAAGTATATGCCTTCTTGGGCATGGTCTGATGGAATGCTGTATCAAATACGGCTACCTGAGGTGTGTTGGGCATAAGAGCTTCGCACGCTTCGATACCGATGAGGTTTGCGGGATTGTGAAGAGGTCCCAGATCGAAGCACTCACGGATAACTCTCTTAACATCGGGATTAACAACGATGGATTCCGAATAGTACTTTCCTCCGTGGAGTACTCTGTGTCCTACCGCATCGATCTCCTTCATGTCGGAGATAACGCCCCAGTTCTTGTCAAGCAAAGCATCGATGACAAGCTTAACAGCAGCCTTGTGGTCGGGCATAGGCTCTTTTCTTTCCTTAAAGCCCTCCTTACCTGTGGGGGTATGTGAGATCATAGATCCGTCCATACCGATCTTTTCGCAAATACCTTTTGCGAGAACGGACTCATTTTCCATATCGATGAGCTGATATTTAAGGGATGAGCTTCCGCAGTTTAAAACCAATACTTTCATTTTTGTCTCCTATAGATCGGGCAGGGTACCCTGCCCGTTGATGATTTGAATTACTTCTGCTGTGCCTGAACAGCTGTGATGGCAATAACGCCTACGATATCCTCGGTAAAGCATCCGCGGGAAAGATCGTTTACGGGAGCTGCGATACCCTGAGTCATAGGACCGTATGCTTCAGCCTTTGCAAGTCTCTGAACAAGCTTGTAGCCGATGTTTCCCGCATCGAGGTCGGGGAAGATGAGGGTGTTTGCATGACCTGCAACCGCACTGCCGGGAGCCTTGGAAGCGCCTACGGAAGGAACGATAGCTGCGTCGAGCTGAAGCTCACCGTCGATCTGGAATTCGGGATAATCATTCTTTGCGATCTCTACAGCTGCCGTAACCTTGTCGATGTCGGCATGCTTTGCCGATCCCTTGGAAGAATGTGAAAGGAGTGCAACCTTTGCGGGCTTTCCTACAAGTGCTTCAAAGCTCTTTGCGGAGCTGCCGGCGATTGCTGCGAGTTCTTCGGATGTGGGGTTCTGAACAAGACCGCAGTCACCGAATACGAAGGTTCCATCTTCACCGAATTCACAGTTGGGAACAACCATGATGAAGAATGCGGAAACAAGCTTTGTTCCGGGTGCTGTCTTAAGGATCTGCAGGCAGGGACGAAGTGTGTTTGCCGTGGAATGGCAGGCTCCGGAAACAACACCGTCAGCGTCTCCCATCTTAACCATCATTACCGCGAAGGTTGTATAGTCTGTGGTAAGAGACTCTCTTGCCTTTTCGGGTGTCATGCCCTTCTTCTCACGAAGTTCAACGAGCTTGTCAATGTAGCTCTGTAATTTATCCGTTTTATTGGGATCGATCCTCTTTGCCTTGGAAATATCGAGTCCCTGAGCCGTTTTTTCAATCTCTTCATCGGAACCGACAAGAACAATGTTTGCCGTTCCCTCCTTAAGTGTGATGGCTGCAGCTTCCATCACTCTTCTGTCTTCTGTCTCGGGAAGAACAATAGTTTTAAGGCTCTGCTTTGCTCTTGCCTTAATTCCTTCAATGAAACTCATATGTTTTCTCCTTTCGAATTCGGTGCAAAAAACTCATGACCCTCGCAGTATAACAAGGATAGCTTTGCACATTCTGATTTATTATAGTATAATCTTTTGAGTAAAACAAGAACTAAATTCAAAAGATACGCATGTCGGAGGCTTACAATTATATGAAGGTCGCATCTATAATAGCAGAATTCAATCCCTTTCATAACGGGCATATGTACCTCGTTAACGAGGTAAGGGAAAAATGCCGTGCGGACTACGTTGTGGCCTTTATGAGCGGTGATTTTGTGCAGCGTGGAGCCCCTGCGGTCTGCGATAAATTTCTTCGTGCCGAGATTGCCGTAAAATGCGGTGTCGACGCTGTATTTGAATTGCCTGTGGTTTATGCTTCTTCCGCCGCTCCGGACTTTGCCTTCGGAGGAGTCAGCCTGGTGAACGGTCTCGGCTGCTCGGATCTTCTTGCTTTCGGAAGTGAATGCGGTGATCTTGAAGCCCTGAAAAAAGCTTCGGATCTTCTTTCCGACGAAACACCCGAATTTAAAGCAGAACTGACAGCGGCTCTAAGATCCGGTCTGTCCTATCCCTCAGCCGTTTCAAAGGCAGCTTCGGCTTTTGCGCCGGAAGTTTCCGATATACTTGCGACTCCCAACAATACACTGGGCATAGAATACCTTAAGGCTCTCAAAAAAACCGGTTCCGTGGTGTCCCCTTTCACATTGAAACGGCACATTTCCTCCCATGACGGAACTCTGCCGTTAACAGACTCAAACACAGGACTTTCTTACACCGGAGCCTCTTACATAAGAAAGCATATGCTTGCTTACGAAAAGCAAAACGAGCTTTCAAAATGCATTCCCGATGCTGCGGCTGAACTCATCAGAAAAAACCTTTCAAAACAGCTTCCCGTTTCCGAAAACGACTTCACTCTCCCTCTTTCCCTGCTCCTTTCAAGCATGTCCGAAGAGGAGATCAACGCTCTCCCGGGAAATGCGGATACAAAGGCAAAATTAAAAAAATACCGTGGGGAATTTCTTTCTTTTGAAGAACTCAAAAACCGTATAAAAGACAAAAGCATGACCGAGACCGCTGCGGGACGTCTTTTGATCCATGCTCTCCTTAAGATCAAGGACAAGGACACAGACAGGGTTACCGGTGCTTCCTATCTTCGGCTCCTTGCCATGAACCGCTCGGCTTCTCCCCTGTTAAAAAAGATCAAGGAAACGGCTGTACTTCCCCTGATCACAAAAATGGCGGATTTCGACTCGGATTCATGTCCCATGCTTAAAAAGGATATATATGCTTCGGATCTCTATTGTAAGGTGGTTAAGGAAAAATTCGGCATTTCCTTCAAAAACGACATCATCCGTTCTCCTTTCATCAACTGACATCCGTGCAAAAAAACAAGCGCTTCAAAAAACGAAGCGCTTAAATTTTTAGTCGTTATTCCTCATGAATCCTTCGGGATTAACGTTATAATCTTCATTATCCCCGTCATCCTTTTCGATCTCATCATCCGAACCGATCTCGGGAGCAACCTCTTCGCAAAGCTCCCTTCTGTTGTCGGTAACGATCTTGAGATTACGAGTCAAAGCCTCGATGTACGCCTCGGACTTGGCTTTTACATCCTGTACGGATGCGGAAAGAACATTCTCGATCTGCATAAGCATATCTTTTGTATACTCGTAAGCGCCGTTTCTTAACTGCTCAGCCTCATAATTTGCCGCAGCTACGGTCTCTTCCGCCTGCTGATTGGCACGTACCATGAATTCATTTGCCTGAAGATAAGCCTGACGCATGATCTCGCTGTCATGTATCATAGCATCCGCTTTAACCGCGGAATCATCCACATACTTCTGAGCCTTGATCTCTGCCTCGCGCAAAATATCTTCTCTTCTTTCAAGGATCTTCGAACACCTTGAAACTTCGTCGGGAATCCTGAGCTTCAGTTCATCAAGTTTATCCAACAGTTCATCCTTTGAAACTATGATAAGAGAATTGGAAAACCCCTTGGGTTTGCAAGTCTCAATATATTCATATATATCATCGATTGCCTGTTCAATTCTTTTGGAACTCATAACTTTAATCCTCCGTACGCTTGTTATACTTTGCATAAATATCGCTCATGATGCATTTCGGAACAAAGGCCGAAATATCACCGCCGTAAGATGCTATCTCTCTTACAAGACTCGAGCTTACAAAAGAATATTCAATACTGGTTGTAAAAAATACCGTGTCAACATCGGGGCACATCTTGTGGTTTGTCTGAGCTATCTGGATCTCATACTCAAAATCCGTAACCGCTCTCAATCCTCTTACAATGAAATCCGCTTTCTCAAGCCTCGCAAAATCCACCAGAAGTCCGTCATAGGTTTCTATTCGGACATTGGGAATATCTTCGGTGACTTTTTTTAAAAGCTCCACTCTCTCGTGAGCGGAAAAAAGCGGCTTTTTGGAGCTGTTTTGAAGCACTCCTATGATCAATTCGTCGGAAAGCTTTGAAGCACGCTTGATAATGTCAAGATGACCGAGCGTGACCGGATCGAAGCTTCCGGGATATATGCCTTTTTTCATACAATTTCCTAACTGTTCATTCTGCTTTTCGAATAAACACATGTTTACTGTTTTTGTAAAGTTTTTCTTTGTATATCTCAAATCCCAGCTGAGGTACATAACTCAGATCGGTGATCTTTGACGCTTCCACAATGATCCGTGTTTCCCCGCTTACAAGAACCGAATCCTTGAGTTTTTCCAAAACCCTTTTTTCGTGTTCGTTGTTGTAAGGCGGATCCATGAATATAAAGTCATAGGCAGCTTTTTCCGCTTCCAGAACGGTAAGCGCGGCGAGAGCATCGTTGGCCATCACCCTCGCTCTGTCCAAAAGCCCCGTTGTACGCAGGTTTTCTTTCATGACCTCCAGTGAAGCCCTGCTGTTGTCAACCATGACCACCTTGCTTGCCCCTCTGCTCATCGCTTCTATTCCGATCGCTCCCGTTCCCGAGAACAGATCAATGAAGGAACTGCCTGCAATGTAAGGATTGATGACATTAAACAGCGTTTCTTTTGTATTGTCTTGTGTAGGTCTTACTTCCATGCCGGGAACGGCTTTCAAAAGTAAATGCCTTTTTTCTCCTGCAATAACTCTCATTTTAGTCTATTTAACCCAATAATTCAACAATTCTTTTTATAGATTTTTTATTGATATTTTTAGTTTCCGTACCGGCTGTTGCCCGGGGCCAAAACTATTGCTCCCTCATGCTGTTTTTGATGATCTTGTTAATGGCAGCAAAATCATGAAGGGCTTTTTTGCCGATCTTGAAGATCTTCTTCATGTTTATCGAATTCACACCGCCCTGACGGGGTCTGAAAGTAATGGGCAGGAACTTAACGTTATAGCCCTTTTTGATAAACAATACGGAGATGATGACATTCGAAAGGTTATAGTTCTCGGGAATGTACCCGATCTCCTTCTTAAGACTCTCGGCTTTCATGAGTCTGAAGGGTGTGTTTGCGTCCGTAACCTTTACGCGGAAGCAAAGTCTGCAGACGAATTTCAGGGTCTTTGTAACAAACACTCTCGAAAAGCCGTCCTGTCTTCCCTTTCTGTGTCCGATGACCATATCATTGTTCTCTCTGAGCTGCCAGAATGAGTCAAATTCAGAGGGAAGGGTCTGTCCGTCGGAATCGGTCTGGAATATATAGTCCGCTCCGTTTTTGATCGCATAGTCATAGCCGAAAAGAATGGTTGCCCCATGTCCGCCGTTGGGTTTTGTAAGCGGTATCATCTGAGGTCTTGTCTCACTCAGCTTTACAAGGATGTCATAGGTGTCATCCTTACTTCCGTCATTAACAATGACCAGGCGTGAGTCGGAACCGTACTTCTCAACCACGGGATACCAGTCGTTAACAACATTCTCAATGTTATCTCTTTCGTTATAAGCGGGTATTACAATATAAAGTTTGTCCATTTTATTTGCCGGACCGACGCCCTCGCATCGATCCAATCCTTTCTCCCCTTAAGGGTTAAATATCAATTGTTATATATGGGTTGATTGGTATCAAATACACGATAACCCCAAAGCGGATCCCCTTTGGAATAAACTTCCTTGTAGGTCTTTGAAAGCAATTCTTCGAATTTTTCATAGGTCAGTTCTTTTGTGACGAAATCCACTATCTCATCGGGTTCCAAATCGCCAAAATCCCCTTTTCCCGGTTTTAAGAAGAAGAAATCACGGGCATCATGATCCATAATGATATAATCGATATCCGCTTTATAGACATAATATGCCAGAGTGCTTGGATCCGTTGAATAGTATATCTTTTTGGCCATGTCGAACCTTGTTCGGGAATCATAGCCCGCGCTCCATACACAATAGAGATGCCGGAGATAAAACATGCGACCGCTCATTACTATATCATCCAAAGCAGCCGTACTGCCGAAAACTATATCCTTTGGCTCCACATTTTCCTTAAGCCACATGGTTATATCACTATTCAGATCATTCTGCGTATAATACCTGTCCTCGTTTTTCTGGATCACAAGCTCCGCAGCTCCGGTCGCCGTCAAGATAACGATCAGGCAGGTCGCCAGAATGGCACTGACCACTCCCGGCTGTCTGTACAATGAGGAAACAAAGTGTGCCGTAAACATTGAAACAAGCATGAGCGATATGATCACCCATTTATGATTTACTCCTATGTCGGGTGTCAGCGAAAGATAGAACGACATGACAAAAGGAACCAATACCACAAGGAACATATATCTTGCAGTTCCTCTCACCAGCAGCATTCCGAAGGCCGCGATCAAAAGAGTGATGCCCGTAAGCATGACTACATACTGAATTGTACCGAATACGGTTTTATTATCGGCAAGAAAACCGTATACATATTGAGGCTTAACAGCTTCCCCGAATATAAAGAACCGGGATTGAAGTACAGAAAGTCCGACCGATATCAAAGCTGTTATGAGATGATCCAGTCTGCATACGGAAAAAGCCGCCATAAAGAAAAGCATACCCAATGTGGCAATAAGCGCAGAACCGTGCCAGAAAGCCAATGCTCCCAAAAACAAGCCGGTTCCGACAGCAGCCACGGGATTCTTAACCGCAAAAGAATCCCTCGAGAAAAAGCATATTCGGACATAATCCACCCATGTGGGTTCCAATCCCACACGGATCATTTCCGGTTCTCTCTCTTCTCCGTCCTCCTCGTCCGTTTGAGGTGCTCCGGTCCTCAATACAACAACTCCCTCTTTTTTCAGTTGAATGAGGTTTTCTCCCATTTCCCAAAGGTAAGGAAGGAATATGATAAGGGCAAGCAAAAGTGCGGTGATACCAAACGCAAAATGTCTTTGGTTACAGAATACTCTTGTGCACCAGAATCCCCAGCTTTCATGCTCTGTATAATTAAAATAATGTCCGGTTGTCAAAAGGTTCTGCAAGGCATTTCCCGTTCTGTCCTCCCCCAAAAACCTGAACACGGAAAAAGAGCTTCGGAAGGTGAACAAAAGACCACCGATCCAAGCTGTAAGTCTGCACTTGAAGATATTCACGGTAAGCGTGAACAGGAGCAGATAGGTGCAAAAAAGATTCATGATACTGGGAAGATTAAAAGCATGATCGATCCTCAGACCGAGGAATTCAAGATTCCCCGCAAGAAAGTCGTGCATAAAATGATATCTGATATCCTCTCCGCCATAATAGGGATATTCGGTAGGAAAATTGTTTCCGAAGGAAAACGAGCGGATCATGCTGATATGCGCGCCGAAATCGGAAACAACCGATGTTCCGGTATTAAGAACACCATCCGCCACAAAAAAAGTTTTATACATTATAACAATGCAAAACCACAAAACGATCCCCGCATATACGGAGTAGGTGTAGTCTCCGTTCCAGAAAAACTCCTTCAACATGCGAAGATCCACTTTGTTGATCTTGTGACGGCTGATCGCCATTCCGTAGAACAGTGAAAAGGCAGCCGCAAGCATTCCCAATACGATAACATTTCCGTATACCAAGGGCTTCGGTTCGTTTCTGCATATGTAGGCAACCAAATACACCAGCCACGTAACTATCATCGTTCCGGTAATGTACCAGGCCGGAAGCAGCACATAATAAGCGGGCAATTTTATAAGACTGCCGTTCTCTCTTTTTACGTAAGCTCTTGCGATGAGCTTCGGAAAAAAGATCTTACAGAACATATATCCCGTAACTATGCAGATAAAAAGATAAAATACTCCAAGCATAACCCAAATTCCATTCCCTTTAGTTTATTTTTCTCGAGATTATATAACGCGGCCTTCCCTTGATCTCATGATATATCCTTTCAAGATACAATCCGATGATTCCCAGACAGATCATTATGGCAGAGCCGATAAACAATAAAAGCAGAATTACCGTTGTAAAGCCTTCAAGGGAAGCTCCCATGAAGTACCTTACAAAGGTCTGTATCCCCAATCCGACTGCAATGGCAAAGATCAAAAAGCCGAGATAGATGATCAGCTTCAAAGGTGCGGAAGCATAAGACGTGATCGAAGTGACCGCAAGGCTCAAAAGTCTGCTGAAGGTCCACTTTGATCTGCCTTCCACCCTGTCCTTGACTTCAAAAGGCACTTTCTTTCTGTTAAAGCCTACCCATGCGGACATTCCCCTGAAGAAGGTGATCTTTTCGGGCATTTCCTGCATGGCGGTAACCACTTTGCGGTCAAGTAATTTGAAATCCGAAGCATTACGAAGATCGATCTTGGTAAGCCTTAAAAGAAGTCCGTAGAACAGTTTTGCCATTCCCCTGTAAAAACCGCTCTCATGTCCTCTGTCGGATTTAACGCCTTCCACAACATCCGCATCCTCTTCTCTCCATATGCGGACAAATTCCGGGATCAATTCCGGCGGATGCTGAAGATCCGAATCGATGACCACAACAGCTTCCCCCTTCGTTTCGTCAAGTCCCGCACACAATGCGGCTTCCTTGCCGAAATTTCTGCTGAGGCGGACACTTCTGATCCTGCCGTTGTTCACGGCAAGTTCGGAAAGAGCCTCCCAGGAATTATCCGTGGAGCCGTCATCCACAAGTACAAACTCATAATTTAAATTGGCATTTTTAAGAATCTCCTCAACCGTTTCAACCGAGGAAGTGATATGCTTTCCCTCGTTGTATACGGGCATTACGACGGAGATCAATGAATTTATATCCCTCACCACGAAGCGTCCTCTTTTTTGAATTCTGTAAGCTCCTCCATGGAGCATATCTCTTCGGCAACCACTCTGTTGGCCTGATTGACTATCATGGCTTCAAAAAGGTTTCTGATGCCTCTGGCATTGCCGAATTCTTTTTTCTCATTCTCGTTCATCGCCGAAAGATAATGTTTGAGATCCTCAAGCATCTCTTCCCCAACGGTAAACCCGTTTTTCTTCGCCATTCCGTTCATTATACTGCACAGCTCGTCGTCAGAATAATCGGGGAAGGTGATAAAACGGTTAAAACGGGAAACAAGACCCGTATTGCTTTTAAGAAACTTCTTCATTTCATCGGTATAGCCCGCAACAATGACCACCAGATCGTTTCTGTGATCCTCCATGAGCTTTACCAGAGTGTCCAGTGCCTCGCCTCCGAAATCATTGGAGGTGCTGCTCACCAGTGCATATGCCTCGTCGATAAAAAGCACTCCGCCGAGACTCTTTTCAACCACTTCTTTAACCTTCAGAGCCGTCTGTCCCACGTAGCCCGCCACAAGTCCGGATCTGTCGGTTTCGGTAACCGTGCCCTTGGACAGGATACCCAGCTCTTTGTAGATGTTACCGACTATTCTGGCAACCGTAGTCTTCCCCGTTCCCGGACTGCCGGTAAACACCATGTGATAGGACATCTCGATCTGAGGCAATTTGAATTCTTCCCTCATCTTCCGTACTTTTATGAGATTAATGAGGGATCTGATCTCTCTCTTAACCTCATCAAGGCCCACAAGGGAATTCAATTCTTCAAGATATTCATCCAGTCTCGAGTCTCTGATCCTCTCAACGATGGTTTCCGTCTTCTTTTCCTCTTCGGCTTCAGCCGCGGGCTCGATGGTCTTCTTCTCTTCCGTCTTCTTGTCCATCATGCCTTCAACATCGCTGTATTCGTCAATAATGCCGCTTGCAGCGGGGCGAAGCTGTTCGGGTGTATAGAAAAGGTGAAGCACCTTGTATTTCTCAAAATCACAATCAGCCGCTTCAAGCTGACTTGCACTGTCCGCCAATTCCCCATGACACAGCTTTTTAAAAATGTATTTGCTGTCCACGCATTGATTGGCATTCCTGTTGTTGGTCAAAAATGTGCTGACCTTGTCAAAATAGAGACCGAGATACTTTGTTGCGATGGGCAGGGATTTGATCTCCATATTATAAGCCATGCACAGCAATATGTTCACGATAGCGTCAAAGAACAGCGCTGCCGTTCCCGAGCTCTTTTCCATGTCTCTTAAGGACAACAATTGAAACAATATGGGCGGAGTACGCTGAAAACGTTCCGCATCCTCATAAAGCTTGGTATCGGAAACAGCATTTCGTATCAGATCCCCTGCGGTTTCGGAAAGAGCCGCAACGAAGGATTTTTCACCCTCGGTCAACTGATTGCAATACTTCGCAAAGCATACCAAAAGAGATTCCGCGTAAATATCAAGTATCTGATCCGCCGAGGCATGGAGCACCTGTTCGGGTGTTTCCCAATAACCTTCGTTACGGAGCAGCGCGCAAAATTTACGAAGAACCTTATAATTGTCTGCCGCTATCTTATACAATTGTTGTTGTGAGTAGTTTTTATCAGCCATCTCTCGTCTCAAATAATATAATATATCACTCTATATCGTAACATAATTATCAAAAAATTGGAATACTTCTTTTGCGCCGCCCTCATACATTTTTTGAACGATGTCGTTCAATTCTCTGTCTTCAAGGGAAGTCACAGCCTCATTTGCCGAATTCAAAAGACCTGCGTCGTTGTAAACATCTCCGAGTTTAAAATACATTTCTCCGCACTGTCTGATCCCGAAAAGGTCCCCGGGTCCTCTCATCCTGAGATCTTCGTTTGCGATCTCAAAACCGTTGTTCGACTTGAGCAGAACGCCGAGTCTTTCCTTTATCTCATCGCTCTCCTTACCGTAGACAAAAATGCAATAGGATTGATGTTTACCTCTTCCCACTCTTCCTCTGAGCTGATGAAGCTGAGCAAGTCCGAAGCGTTCGGCGTTTTCTATCATCATCACTGTGGCATTGGGAACATTCACTCCCACTTCAACTACAGTTGTAGAAACCAGTACATCCGACTCTCCGTTTTTAAACCTTTCCATAACTTCATTTTTTTCTTTCGGTTTCATCTTACCGTGAAGTTTGTCTATTCTCAGAGTGTTTCCGAAAATATCCTTCAGTTTTTCCGTATAGTCGGTCACGTTCTCAAGCTCAGAATCTTCCTCGGCATCAATCATGGGACAGATGATATATGCCTGCCTGCCCTCTTCTATCTGCTTTCGTATGAAGTTGTAGGCGGTATTGCGGTAGCCTTGTCCGACGACACAGTTTTTTATGGCCTGTCTGTCGGACGGCATGGTGGTGATCCTTGAAATGTCCATATCCCCGTAGAGCATCATTGCAAGTGTCCTGGGAATGGGAGTCGCACTCATTACGAGTATGTGAGGACTGATCCCCTTTTTACTTAAGCTCTCCCTTTGCCTCACACCGAAACGATGCTGCTCGTCCGTGACACAAAGACCAAGCTTGTCAAATACAAGTTTTTCCTGAAACAGGGTATGTGTGCCGATCACAATGTCTGCTCTGTGCTCCGCTATATCCGAATAGACCTTCTTCTTTTCGGCCGCAGTCATGGAACCCACCAGCAGACAGCATTTAAGGCCGTATCTGTCCATATCCTTTTGCATGGACTCATAATGCTGCTTTGCCAACACTTCCGTGGGCGCCATGATAGCTCCCTGATAGCCCGAACCCGCCACCATGAGCAGCGCCAGCTCCGCCACGACGGTTTTTCCGGAGCCCACATCTCCCTGTATCAGCCTTGCCATAACACGACCCGATGTAAGGTCATTTTTGATCTCTTCAAACGTCTTTATCTGATCCGAAGTCAGCTCGTAGGGAAGCTTCCCGATCAGATCGTCACATTCTCCGTTATCTTTGATCACGAGACTGCTTTCCTTTACTTCCCGTCCCAGAGACATTTGTCTTAAAAAAACCATAAAAAGGAAAAACTCTTCAAAAACCAGCGAACGTCTGGCTTCCATCATTGTCTCACGGCTCTTCGGAAAATGCATTTCCGTGACCGCGTGATTCTTCTTCAGCAATTCATATTTTTTTCTGAATTTTAAAGGTACAAACTCAGGCATATCTCCCGTAATGGTCAAGGCCTGTTTCATGGACTTTCTGACCGTATTCAGGGTCAGTCCCGCAGTCAGAGGATACACGGGCTGTAAAGCGGTCTGCAGCCTGTAATAGTCCTCTCTTTTATAGATCTTGGGCTGCTCCAGCTGCAATTTCTTACCCTTGAGTCGGACTTTTCCTCTGAATATAAAATGGTAGCCGGATTTTAATTCGAACTTTACATAGGGCTGATTAAACCAAACCAGTTCGATACTGCCTGAAGGATCCGTAACAATGCAGGTGAGGATCTTGATCCTTGAAGCATAGCCGGGGGTGACCACCCTTGAAACCAGTCCGCATATGACTCCATCCTCTCCTTCTTTCAACTCAGCTATGGGTTTCGGATCGGAAAAGGTGTCATATCTTGTGGGATAAAAAGTAAGGAGTTCTCCGACACTTTCAACTCCCAGTTTTTCAAATAGTTTTTGAGTCTTTTCGCCTATGCCTTTGATAGAGGAAACAGAATCCTTAAGTTCCATAGATCTTCCCTTTCGTTTACGGCTAAGATTCTACCACTTTTGCCTGTTTACGGCAAGCAAAGAGGCTTCCCTTTCGGGAAGCCTCCGTATTTAACCGTCGGTTGATCATTCAACCGAAATAATGTAGTAGTAAATAGGCTGATCGCCTTCGTGAACCTCCACTTCCACGGAAGGATATTGCTCCGAAATCCTGCTTGCAACAGCATCGGCTTCTTCCTGAGTCTTTTCCTGACCGAAATAGATAGTAACAAGTTCGGAATTTTCATCGATCATCTGATCCGCAAGTTCAACCGCAACCTGCTCGGCATCGCTTCCGATGGCTTTAATCGTCTTGTCATCAAGGCCCATGATGTCATTCTGCTTAATGTCAAAACCGTCAATGGACGTGTCTCTGACCGCATAGGTGATCTGACCGGTCTTAACGTTTCTTAAAGCTTCCGTCATAGCCGCTTCGTTTTCTTCGGGTGAATTGTCATACATATAATTGATCAAAGCGGATATGCCCTGAGGTATCGTCTTTGAAGGTATAACGATGACATTCTTGTCTGTTGTCAGCATTTTTGCCTGCTGAGCGGCAAGTATGATGTTTCCGTTGTTGGGAAGCACATAGACATTGTCGGCATTGACCTTTTCGATGGCATTCATCACATCATCCGTTGAAGGATTCATTGTCTGACCGCCCACAATGATCTTGTCGACGCCGAGTCCGAGGAGGATCTCATCAAGTCCCGCGCCTATGGAAACAGCCACAAAGCCGTCCTTCTTTCGAGGTTCTTCGGTCTTGGGTGCCTCAAAACCCTTTTCCTTCTTTTCGGCTGTCTTTGCAACAGCTTCCTGCTCTTCAAACTTGTCCGAATTATCCGGTACAAAGTTTACGCGCTCATTAGCGCCTTCACTTGTATTGTCTATCTTGATCTGTGTCAGCTGACCGTACTTGATGGCCTTTGACAAAACCGCACCGGGATCGTTGGTAGCGATCATGATCTTGTACAGACCGTCTCTTGAAGCTACCGTGATACGTCCTCCGACGGTTTCAAGGAAATTTTTAAAACCGCTTTCCTCAACTCCTGTGAGTTCTTTTTCGGGGATTACAAGAAACTCTGCACTGTAATCGTATTCAACCTTCGCGGCACTATCTTCAGCCTTAACTTCCGAATCAAAGGGGATCGGATTACCGTTAAGGGCATTGAGTGCGCCTCTCATAACTTCGAGAAGTCCCGCACCGCCCGAGTCTACAACACCTGCTTCTTTAAGAACGGGAAGAAGTTCGGGTGTATACTCCAGCGCTTCCTGCATCTTTTCAATGATACGATTGAAATACTCTTCCATGCTGTCGATCTTGTCCGACAGCTCTCTCGCGGTTTCCGCGCCGACTCTGGCAACCGTAAGGATGGTTCCTTCTTTCGGCTTCATAACGGCTTTATATGCCGTTTCAACTGCTCTTTCAAATGCATCCGCAATGATCTCTATTGTGAGTTCATCCTTATCCTGAATGATCTTCGTGAAACCACGAAGAAGCTGAGAAAGGATAACGCCGGAATTTCCTCTTGCTCCCCTTAAGGATCCGGAAGCAATTGCTTTTGCGAGGGGCTTCATGCTGAGTTCCTCTAAAGCCACCACTTCCTTGGCCGCCGACATTATGGTAAGGGTCATATTCGTACCCGTATCACCGTCGGGAACAGGAAACACGTTCAACTCGTTGATAATCTCTTTCTTTGCTTCCAAAGTCTTTGCCGCTGTCAAAAAAGCCTCCTGCAGCATGGAAGCGGTTATGGTATTCGAATTCACTTGATTTTCCTCCTAAGATCGACGCGCATCAATCGATTGCTCTCACGCCTTCTACCAAAACGTTAATTTTCTCAACCTTAAGGCCGGAAAATTCTTCGACTTTGTACTTCACATTGCTGATAAGATTGCTTGCAACGGAAGAAATGTTCACCCCATATGACACGATGATGTGAAGATCAATAATGATCTTATTGTCGGCCGTAACCGTAACGCCTACACCGTGCTTTAAATTTTCTCTTTTAAGAAGTTTTGCAATGCCGTCTTTAACGCTGATACTTGCCATTCCGACAATACCAAAGCATTCAACCGCGGAAGAGCCCGCATATTTTGCGATAACATCATTGTCAACCGCAACATTACCGAGATTGGTATTCATTGTCCCCGTATTCGAACTCATAAACTTTACCTCCTGATCAATAATAAACAGACCTTTCCGGTCTTTTTTCACTTTAATCATTTCCTACAAAAATTAAGCTTTCAGCGTTGAAAGTATACCTTAAAACACTCAAAAAATAAACCCTTTTGAGCAAACTTGATTATTATTTAATGTTTCGGGCGTCGAGTTAACAATTTTGTAACCGACTTGTATTTTGAGTATTGAGCTTACTTTTATCAAAAAGAAAAAGACGTGTCTACACTCAAGACACGTCTTAAAAACTCTTAATTTAATTAAGCGCGCTCCACTTTGCCGGATCTGAGGCAAGAAGTGCAAACATACATCTTCTTGTTTCCCTGGGGAGTCTTTACACGAACTGACTTAACGTTGGACTTCCACATCTTGTTCTCTCTTGCGGACACGTGGCTTCTGGAGAAGCTGAGCTGCTTTCCGAAAAGGCCGCCCTTATTGCAAATTGCACATTTAGCCATTGAATTATACCTCCTATGGTCACATTTCTTTTAATTATTTTCTTAAACCAAGCTTCTCGATCAAAACACGATAGCCGTCAAGGTCTGTCTTCTTGAGATACTCAAGCATACCGCGTCTCTGACCTACCATCTTAAGAAGACCTCTACTTGAATGATGATCCTTGTCATTGTTCTCAAGATGAGCGGTGAGCTCGTTGATCCTCTCGGTAAGAAGAGCGATCTGAACCTCGGGTGAACCTGTGTCATTGGGGGTTCTGCCGTAAGCAGCGATGATTTCTGCTTTCTTTTCCTTTGTAATCATGAGATTATCCTCCTAATTCTTAAATATCGCCATAAGCTAAGAAGCGGTTGGAGTGTGTTGCCATCCTCCGAGCTTAGGTTAAAAATGGGCTTGTTTTTTCACAAGCCCAAACAATATATCACAATAATTATTTTTTGTAAACCGATTTTTCTAAAATCTGTGAATAAACAGTCCCGAACGAAGCTTAGGCTCGAACCATGTGGATTTGGGAGGCATGAGTAAGCCTGCATCCGCCACGTCAAAAAGCTCCGTTATGGATGTGGGGTACATGGAGAAGGCCACCATCATATCGTTCTCGCATCTTCTTTCGAGTTCCGCAAGACCTCTGATCCCGCCCACAAAATCTATGCGCTTGTCGGTCTTGGGATCGAGAATACCAAGCACGGGTGCCAGGAGATTGTCCTGCAAAACGGAAACATCGAGTCCCTTAACCGGATCCTTGGCATCGAAGCTGCCCTCTTTTGCGGTGAGCTTGTACCATTCCCTATCAAGATACATTCCGATCTCAAGCTTTTTGTCGGGCTGAAAAGCAGTCTCGCCAACCTTTTCCACATTGAACTTTTCGGAGATCGTCTTTAAGAATTCAGCATTCGTCAAACCGTTCAGATCCTTGACCACGCGGTTATAAGGCATGATCATCAATTCATTTTCCGGGAAAAGGACAGACAGGAAGAAATTGTACTCCGCATTCCTGTCGAAATCGCCCTTGGCCGATCTTTCGGCTTCTCTTCTCATAAGACCGACCTTAACGGCAGATGCCGCTCTGTGATGACCGTCTGCGATGTATATCCTGTCAATGTTCTCAAATCTCTCGCGTATTACCTCAATATCCCTGTCATTATCGATGACCCATACTCTGTGGGTGATACCGTCCTCCGAAGTGAAATCCGCCTCGGGAGCGTTGTTTTTCGTCTTTTTTACAACCTCCTCAATGGCAGTATCGCGTCTGTATGCCAGAAATATGGGACCCGTCTGTGCGGAGCAGGTGTCAACGTGCCTGATCCTGTCAAGTTCCTTATCGGCTCTGGTGTTTTCATGTTTTTTAATAACACCGTTCACATAATCGTCTATGGACGCACAGGCTACGATACCTGTTTGTGATCTTTTGTTCATAGTAAGTTCATAAAGATAGTAACAAGCTTTACCGTCACTTACAAAGGTTCCGTCAGCGATCTCTGCATCCAGCATTTCCTTAGCCTTTGCATAAACTCGAGGAGCATACATATCACAGTCTTCCGGGAATTGTGTCTCCGGTCTGTCTATGTTCAGAAAAGAAAGTCTGTCTTTAAGGGCTGCAATCCTTGCTTCTTCTCTGTTGTAAACATCGTAAGGAAGCGCCGCCACCCTGTCCGCTACAGTTTTACCGGGTCTCAAAGCTTTGAATGTTTTGATCGTTGCCATTGATTATTACCTCTCAAAAAAATATTTATTTTTTGTTCACTTCATGAACACAAAGAAAACACATTTTAGGTTTATTATTTAATAGTACCGAGCGGGAAGTACGTTCGGTATGGAAAATACCTTTTTAGGTTATTTTTCTCTCCCCTACTTATTTACTTTTTATAAATTTTTTCATAACTCCCCCTCGAACAGCAGCCTGAAGGCTGCTGTTCACATTTTGGGAAAAGTACAAAAATGTGAACGCAAACTACAGATTTTATATCCTGTCCTCTCTGTTTTGAACAGAGAGATATTTTTTTATCTGCGCAAAAAGATTCTTACGGGTAAGTAAGAGGAAAACAACTTCAACAACAAATATCAACGAGCATTGGATCAATCTCACGCTGAAGGTAGCCCATGTGATCGGAATGCCTCCGAACCAGAACAGGGAAAGAGTTGTGATCACCAGTCCCGCAATGAACTGATCGCCGAAAGCGGCAGCTACCATTCTGACAACACTCTGCTTTCTGAAAAGAAAGATCCCGAAGACAACTCCTCTGAATGTCGCAGCAAATGTAATGCCCGGATTGAATGCAAAGGTCTGCTTCATAAACCAGCCCAATACATCGGCGGACAAGCCCACCAAGGCCCCGTAGAAGGGTCCGAGTACGGCTCCGCAGACCGCTCTTCCGATAAAGGTGAAGCTCAGTCTGGATATGCCCGTATCAATAACAGGCAGAAAACGTTCCAGAACGATCTGGATCGCAACCATTAAACCCATCAAAACCAGTATTGTCGTATTTATACGGGGAACATAATTCTTCACCGTTTTTTTAATTGATGCTTTTTCTTCGATCTCGCTCATGTTTGACTCCGTTAAAACTCCAGTATTTCAAAATTCCTAATAGACCGGATCCTTAAAGAATTCAAATTCCGGGTAGTACTTAAAGATGACTTTTGCTTTAATGTCCTTCTTTTTGACGAACTTATTCAAGGTCCAAACACGTGCGTCCTTGGAAATGTTTCTGTTGTCTCCCAGAAGGAAATAGCAATCCTCCGGAACATAATACGGTCCAAGATCCTCCTTGCGCATTTCCTCAGGCAGATAGTCCTCTTTAATTTCCACATCATTGACAAAAACAGCTCCGCCCCTGATCTCTACAACATCTCCCGGAAGCCCTATCACTCTCTTAACATAGAGAACATCCTCTCCGTCCCCGACATACTCAAGTGCCGGGAAGATCACGATATCCCCTCTTTCGATCTTGGGGATTATCCTCAGACCGATGACCTGATCGTTCTCGTTTATGGTGTTCTTCATAGAAGAAGTGGGCACCTCGGCTTTTAAAATGACAAACCTCGAAAGCAGGTAGGTGAAAACGATCACGATAACCAGCGTCAGGAGCCAGCTAAGCGCTTCTTTGAGATTCGCCCTGGCCTTCTCAAGAGAGGTCATCGGCTTCTCTTCTTTTTTCTCCTCCCCGTCATCTTCCGAAGATTCATCTTCCTCTAATTCTTCTTCCCGTAATTCTTCTTTCATGTCTTCATCAAAATCAAACTTGTCTTCCATCCGTTACCTCATTTCCGTTTACGCTTTTACCTTTAACAACGTAAAATACCAGCATTAGTGTATACGTTTAGGCTGTGATTTGCAAGTGAAAAATGTGTATCTGTGCGTTTTTCGGGCACAAAAACAGCGCAGTCGCAAAAGGCTGCGCATATTTTTAATTATTATTCATTAATGCTATCAATAAATCTTAAGAACGATGTTCTTCCCGCCTCATTGCACTTGTAAACGCCCGCGTCCTCAAGTACCTTTACGAACACTTTTCCAACCTCGTCACGTATGATACCGTCGACGTTTTCTTCGGTAAAGCAGGCATATGTCTTGCGAAGCTCTTCCACCCAAGGAGCATGCTGCGAAAGCACGGGATCGCCGGAAATGTCCTTTCCTTCGATGAGCGCTGTCCTGATCCCCGCGAGCTCATCCTTAAGTCTTGCGGGAAGGATCGCACAACCCATTACTTCAATGAGTCCGATGTTTTCCTTCTTGATATGATGAAGCTCGGCATGAGGATGATAAACTCCGAGGGGATGCTCTTCTGTGGTTATATTGTTTCTCAAGACCAGATCCAGTTGGAACTTTTCATCACAGATCCTTGCAATGGGAGTGATCGTGTTGTGCTTTTCACCATCGGTCTCCGCAAAGATGAAGGCTTCTTCATCGGTGTATCCGCGCCAGCCTTTAAGGATCTTGTCCGCAAGTTCTATGACTTTGCGTTTGGAATCTCCCGTAAGACGGATGACAGACATGGGCCATTTTACTATTCCCGCATCTATCTCCTCAAAGCCCTTGAAAACGATCTTTTTCTCGATCTTTGCTCTTGCCATGGCAAATTCGTAATTACCGCCCTGGAAGTGATCGTGTGTAAGGATCGAGCCTCCTACGATCGGCAGATCCGCATTGGAGCCCAGGATGTAATGAGGAAACTGCTCCACAAAATCAAGCAGTTTTACAAAGGTGGCTCTGTCTATCTTCATGGGAACATGCTTACGGTTCAGTATGATGCAATGCTCATTGTAATAAACATAGGGGGAATACTGGAACCCCCATTCTTCATTGTTCATGATAATGGGAACGATCCTCAGGTTCTGCCTTGCGGGATGATCTGCTCTTCCCGCATAGCCCTCGTTCTCAACGCAAAGCTGGCAGGCGGGATAACCGGACTGTTTCATAAGCTTTGCCGCAGCAATTGCTCTGGGATCCTTCTCAGGCTTTGAAAGATTGATGGTAATGTCAATATCCCCGTAAACGGACGAAGTCTTCCACTTAATGTCCTTCTTTACTCTGTTGGTCCTTATGTAATTACAATCTCCCGACAGTTTGTAGAAATAATCCGTGGCAGCCTTGGTATCCTTGATCTTCAGTTCATTGAACTTTGCGATGACCTTGCTCGGAAGAGGTGTAAGCAGGCCCATGATCTTGGTATCGAAAAGGTCCCGTGAGTTGATCCCTTCCTCTATGATACCTTTCTCCACCGCATAGTCCAAAACCTCTTTAAGAACATCATCAAGCTTTTCACGCACGACGGGAACATTGCTCCTTACAGTTTCTGTTTCATTAAGCTCGAGAGCTTCAAGCAATCTGTTTGCAGTGTAAATCCTGTCTTCTTCCTCGACAAGCCCCGTCTTTATCCCGTATTCAACCAGCCAATCTATGCACTCTGATATACTCATTTTCAACTCCTGTGATCTGCTTTCATCCTTATCCCGACAACTGCCGATCATAATTCCTTCGGTCCGTCACCGATCTCCACGGTATAAAAATCCGCAGCATATCCGATCCTTCCGAGATAAGTTTCTCCGACCGTCTTTATATAATCTTCAACGTTTTCGTTCTTAACGATCGCTACCGTGCAACCGCCGAATCCCGCTCCTGTCATTCTTGCTCCGATAACTCCCGGAACCTTCCAAGAAGCTTCCACGATCGTATCGAGTTCTATTCCCGTAACTTCATAATCCTTCTGTAAAGAAAGATGGGACTCATTCATGAGTTCACCGAAGGTTTTGATGTCTCCGTTTTTAAGTGCTTCAACCGCTCTGACGGTTCTCATGTTCTCATAAACCGCATGCTTCGCTCTCCTGATCCGGGTCTCATCTCCTATGACCGATCTTACCTCTTCAAATTCCTCTTCGTTCAGTTCACCGAGACTCGAAATGTTTTTAACGGTACGGATAGCCTGTAAAGCTTCCTCGCACTCGCTTCTTCTCTCATTGTACTTTGAATCTCCGAGACCGCGTTTCTTGTTTGAACAGGTGATGACGATCTTTGCATCCTTAAGTTCTATGGGTGCATATTCATACTTGAGCGTCGCCGTATCAAGGAAGATGGCATTGTTCTTCTTTCCCATGGCAATGGCAAACTGATCCATAATACCGCAATTGACTCCGATAAAGCGGTTCTCTGCCTTTTGTGAAAGGAGCGCAATGTCAACGAGGCTCATCTCAAAGCCGAAAAGCTCCCTGCAGGTAAAAGCGGTAAGCACCTCAAGTGAAGCGGATGAGGACAAGCCCGAGGAATTGGGGATGTTTCCGTAGATCAAGAGATCTATGCCTTCATCAACTCTGGTTTTATCTTCATTAAGCATTGAAATAACACCTATGGGATAATTTGCCCAATTGTAAGCTTCTTTGTCATATTCGAGTTCATCAAGATTCACAGCCTTGATACCCTGATTTGAAAAATTCATGGAATAGAACCTGCATGTGTCCATTCCGTTCTTTCTCGCTACGCCGTAAGTTCCGATTGTAAGTGCGCAGGGAAAAACATGACCACCGTTGTAATCCGTGTGTTCTCCGATCAGATTTACACGACCGGGCGCAAAAAACACTCTGCAATCTTCTGTTCCGCCAAACACACGTTCAAATTCCTCAAGCAATTTTTCTTTCATATGGTTTACCTCGTAATGGATTTATTTTAAGATTTTTGTTTTAAAACACGTTTTCTGTCAAATTATAACAAAGAATATGTTTTTTGTAAAGAGGACAGACTAAAAAGACCCACGGCCAAGGCCGTGGGTAACTTTTTATACAACCAACAACATATCTATAATTAAAGGACTTGTAATCTTAATAAATTTTGTTTCGGGCGCTTCGTTAGCGTCTGCTAACTTTATACACCAATAGTTTCTTTCTGTCAACAATTTTTAGAATTTTTTATTACTAATTTTTTTATAAGAAAAACGACGTTCACAGCGCTTCCGCGGATGAACGTCGTCAAATGTGCTCCATTTTGCATTTATTCCATTTCGAATGCTCCGGTATAGAGCTGATAGTAAATGCCCTTTTTCCTTATCAATTCCTCATGATCGCCTCTTTCGATAATGTGACCATGATCCAAAACGATGATTGATTTGGAGTTTCTGACCGTAGATAATCTGTGTGCGATCACAAACACCGTTCTGCCCTCCATCAATCTGTCCATACCATCCTGAACCAGCGCCTCTGTACGTGTATCGATGGAGCTTGTTGCTTCATCAAGTATCATAGCGGGGGTATTGGCAACAGCCGCTCTCGCAATGGAAAGAAGCTGTCTCTGTCCCTGTGACAAAGATGCGCCGTTACCGGTAAGCATCGTGTTGTAGCCTTCCGGAAGCCGTGTGATAAAGTCATGTGCATTAGCAAGCTTCGCTGCCTCTATGCACTCGTCATCCGTTGCATCGAGTCTTCCGTATCTTATGTTGTCCATAACAGTTCCCGTGAACAGGTTCACATCCTGAAGAACAAGACCGAGCGAACGTCTCAGATCCGGCTTTTTGATCTTGTTTATGTTGATCCCGTCAAAGCGGATCTTTCCGTCGGGAATATCATAAAACCTGTTAATGAGGTTTGTGATGGTCGTCTTCCCCGCACCTGTTGCTCCTACGAACGCAAACTTTTCTCCTGCCTTTGCATGAAGAGAAATGTCCTCAAGAACAAGTTTCTCCGGAACATATCCGAAATCAACCTTCTCAAGCTCTATCTCTCCCTTGAGTTCGGTATACGTAACCGTACCCTCTTCCTTGTGAGGATGCTTCCATGCCCAGAGATTGGTCTTCTCGGTAGTTTCGATGAGTTCGCCGTTCTCGCATCTCTTGACGTTGACAAGTTCACAATAGCCATGATCCTCTTCCGGCTTTTCATCGATCAGGTCAAAAATACGTCCCGCGCCCGCAAGTCCCATCATTACCATGGTTATCTGCTGAGAGATCTGCCCAACCATCTGAGACAGCTGTCTGAACATACCAAGGAACGTAACCACAATACCGAGGGTTAAGGGCTCAACGCCCCTGAGGCATACGTTTATCGCTCCGAGCGAAAACATTGTGGCGCCCGCAACAGCCAAAACAACATAGAAGATATTTCCGACATTGTTTGTGATGGGTCCGAGAACATTACCGTTTTTATCGGCAAGCATTGAATCATCATAAAGCTGTGCATTCAATCTGTCAAAATCATTTTTTGCTTCTTCTTCATGAGTGAAAACCTTGACCACCTTGAGTCCTGTCATCATCTCTTCGATGAAGCCTTCCTCTTTGGCGAGGGACTGTTGTCTACCCACCATGTATTTACCGCTCTTGCCGCCAAAATAAGCTCCTGCCTTTCCTATGATGAAAAGGGCTACGATCACAAGAAGGAACAGCCACAAGCTGAAGTAAAGCATAACGACAACAAGTACCGCTATGGAAATGATCGAGGAGAACAATGAAGGCATACTCTGACCGATGATCTGACGTACAGCGTCAGCATCATTCGTATAAGTACTCATGATGTCGCCGTGAGCATGAGTGTCAAAATACTTTATGGGAAGTGTCTGCATATTGTCAAACATTGCATCTCTGAAACGCTTGAGCGTACCCTGGCAGACAACAGCCATGATCCTTGTATAAATGAAGGAGCAGATAACGCCTATGAGATAGATCCCCGCAAGCGTTGCTATTACCGTAAGCGTCTGCTTGGCGGCAGCTTCCCATCCGGTTTCCATTCCGGGAAGGATACATTCATCGATCAATCTCTGCATGAAAACACTCATGGCAATGGAGGAAACCGCTGAAATGACCAGGCAGACGGCAACTGTAATGAGCTGCGGTCTGTAATATCCGAAAATTGTTTTTATGAGTCTTAAAAAAACTCCCTTTTTAATCTTGGGACGAGGTCCCAATTGTCTTGGTCCCGGCATTTCCTATTCCTCCTTTCCTTTAGTCTGAGTTTCATATATCTCGGCATATATGCCCTTCTTCGCAATAAGCTCTTCGCTTGTACCGCGTTCGACGATCCTTCCGCCGTCAAGAACTATGATCTCATCCGCATCCTCAACGGAGGAAACTCTCTGAGCTATGATCAGTTTTGTGGTACCGGGAATGACCTTTCTGAAGCTGTTTCTGATCATCGCATCGGTCCTTGTGTCAACAGCGGACGTGGAGTCATCCAGGATAAGGATCTTGGGTTTCTTGAGCAGGGCTCTCGCTATACAGAGCCTTTGCTTCTGACCGCCGGAAACATTTGTTCCGCCCTGTTCTATGTACGTATCGTAGCCATCGGGGAAGCTGCGCACAAATTCATCCGCGCAGGCAGCTTTACAGGCTTCGACTATCTCTTCGTCCGTAGCTTCCTTGTTTCCCCATCTCATATTTTCTTTAACCGTCCCCGCAAAAAGGATATTCTTCTGCAGAACAACAGCCACCTGATCTCTTAAAGACTTAAGGTCATATTCTTTAACATCGTGACCGCCCACCAGCACTTCACCCTCTGTGGCATCATAAAGCCTTGAGATCAGCTGGATCAGAGTCGTCTTGGATGAACCCGTTCCTCCGATGATACCGATGGTCTTACCGCTCTCTATCTTCAGATTGATGTTATCAAGAGAATTTCTTTCCGCCGCATCCGAGTACTTAAAGGAAACGTCCTTGAAAACGATCTCTCCGTCAGGCACAACCGTCAGGCCGTTGGGCTCTCCCGTAAGCGTAGGCTCATATTTGAGGACCTCCACAACACGGTTTCCCGCTTCCGATGCCATGGTGATCATGATGAAAGCAAAGCCCAGCATCATAAGTGCGGAAAGGATCTGCACGCCATAATTCGTTAAGGATGAAAGCTGTCCCGTTGTAAGTTCGGGAACAGGGTCGCCTGCAGTCATTATGATGGTCTTTGCGCCCATATAGGAGATCAAAAGCATGCCCACATGCATGCAGAGCATCATTATGGGAGAAAACAGTGCCAAAAGCTTCTCCGCTTTGGTAAAATCGTCTCTTACGTCCGCAGATCTGGCATTAAATCTTTCTATCTCGTAATCCTCTCTTACAAAACCCTTAACAACACGTATCGCGGAAACATTTTCCTGTACGGAATTGTTCAGCGCATCGTATTTCTTGAATATACGCTTGAATATCTTATGGGCATTTGAAGCGATGAGCAGGATCGCCGCTCCAAGAAAGGGAACGATCGCAATAAAGATCATGGTCATCTTCCAGTTGATCAGACATCCCATGATGATCGAAAACAGGAACATGAGCGGAACTCTTACCGCCATACGGATTATCATTGCATATGCATTCTGAAGGTTGGTAACATCAGTGGTCAGTCTTGTAACCAGGGAAGATGGCGAAAATGTATCCACATCGGAGAAAGAAAAGTCCATTACCTTATGGAAAAGGTCGTGACGCAGGTTCTTCGCAAATCCGCAGCTGGCTACGGCAGCCTTTCTCGCAGACATTGTACCGAAGAAAAGGCTCGTAAAAGCAATGCAGATAAGTATTCCGCCGTACAAAAGGACCATCCTTATGTTGTTTTTCTCAAGTTCATCGATCAGCTTTGCCATTATAAAAGGCATCAAAGTTTCCATGCTGACTTCTCCGCACATAAAAAGGGGCGTTGCTATTGACGCCTTTTTATACTCACGGATGCTCTTCATCAAAATCTTAACCATACAACACCTCACTTAAATAAACGTTGGTATTATACCATAACGTATAAAAAACTTAATGAAAAAACAATAAAAAATCATCCCTCCGCAGAGAAATGATTTTTTAGTTTCATTTTCTTTTGATCATACCGTTTTTCATAAAATAACTTACCTTTGAAAGCGGTACTCCCGATGCTTTGGACAATTCCATGGCGTTCATGCCCGGATTCTTCGACATGGCGATCGCAAGTTTTTTAAGCGTTTCCGCTTCCTTGATCCTACAAGGTCCGCAGATCGCTTCACTTTCATTTTTAGCTTCCAGAAGAATCTTTCCGCACCATCTGCAAGTCAGCATAATTCTCACCTCTTCAACATTAAAGAAAAGTCTTTTCAGATCGCGCTTATAATAGCACTCCGGCGGAAAACTTTCAAGATTTTTCGTATAATTGTTAACAAAGTCCTATTCCAATGTTACTGTTCACACCGCCCTAACGCTGTAATTCATCCGTCAGCCTGCAGATCTCATCAATATAGCTGCCGATGATCTCAATGGTATGAAGCAACGGTCCGTCCGTGGAAATGTCCACTCCTGCATTTTGAGCAAATTCAAGGGGTGAAAGCTTGGAGCCCATTGCAAGGCCTCTCTTCCAGTCTTCAACCGCCTTTGCTCCTTCCTTCTCTATCCTTGCACAAGCCTCGGTAGCAATTGTGAGCCCCGCACTGTAGGTGTAGGAATACAGACCCATATAGTAATGAGGCTGTCTCATCCATGTGAGCTCCGCACCTTCCGTAAGCTCCACGTCATCGCCCCAGAACTTTTTAAGGACGTCCGTAAAGATCTCATCAAGAGTGTCAGCCTGAACGCTTCCGCCTTCCTCTATGATCTTGTAAACCTCTCTCTGATAAGCCGCTTCGAGCAGATGAGTAACAAAGTTGTGGTAATAGGTGTTTCCGACCATATTCGCAAGTACCCATCGCTTAAATCTCTTGTCATCACTTGTCTTTAAGAGATAATGTGCAAGAAGCAGTTCATTCATTGTCGAAGGTGACTCCACAAAATAACCGGATACATTAGTATCAAAGATACTCTGTGCATTCCCGCATGCTCTGAAATGTCCGGCATGACCGAGTTCATGAGCCATGGTGAACACATCGGACATACGTCCGTTAAACGAAAGCAGAATGTAAGAATTCTTCCGATAAGGGCTGGAGCAGAAACCACCCGTGCATTTGCCTTCATTGTTGGCAAAATCGAACCAGCGGTTGTCAAATGCTTCCTCCACCATCTTCACATAATCCTCTCCCAAGATCGAAAGACCTTTTACACAATACTCCTTAGCCTCTTCTATCGTAACCTTGGGGCTGTATTCAGTATCAATGGGAAGTTTAAGATCGGCATATGTCATTTTGTCCAGCTTATGAACCTTTTTTATGAGGTTTGCATATTTCCTCATATGTACGGAAAGCTTGCTCATGATGAGATCGATCTGACGATCGTAAAGATCTCGTGTAACCTTGTCGCTGAACAGCAGACTCTCATAAACATCCGCAAAGCCTCTGAGATCAGAGATCGTCTTCTCCTTTCTCACGCACTGATTGTATGCTGTTGCGGTTACATTTCTGTACTGTCTGATCTTGTCCGAAAATGCCTTAAAAGCAGCACGTCTTACGGGCGTTCTCGAATCATATTCATAATCATCCTCAAAAAGAGAATAACCGAGAGGATACTTTACTCCGTCGACTTCAAAATCATCGAACTTCATGTCCGCATGCTTTGCGGAAAGATAGGTTTCATAACCGGCTCCCAATGTCTGGTCGAGCGCGGTGAGTGCCTCCTCCGTTTCATCGGAAAGCATATACGGTCTCTTTCTCAATATTTCGTCGATATAATTTGCATATGCTGCATTTTCTTCCTTTGCCTGCTTCAGCACGTCCTCATCGGCACGACCGATCTCGCTCTCCACAAAGGACAGGTCCGTATCCAGACCATTGAAGATATTCATGACCCTTTCACATCTGTCGGCCAGATCGGAGTCTGTATGATCGGTTTCTACCGCCAGTCCCACATAGGCTCCGATATGATCGTACAATATAGCGTACTCCTCAAACAATGACATGCAATCGATAATGTTTCCCGCACTGTTGAGTTTACCCTTGAATTTCCCGATCTTTTCCGCAAGTTCCTTCGCTTTTTCAATATCTTTGTTCATGTCCTCTTCCGTTTTGTAAAGAAGAGAAAGATCCCATGTCTCGTTAACAGGGACTTCGTTTCTTTTTAATAATTTTTCCGCCATTCTCAATCTCCTTTCTTAAGTACCATTGTTTTTATCTTGTAAAAATCTCCATATTCCATCCTAATGCCTCGTATACTTCCTCAAAACCGGAAGCAGTTCCTTAAGACACTCCAGTGCATAGTCGATCTCTTCCTCCGTTGTGGTCGTGGCAAAGCTGAACCTCAGCGTGGAATTCAGATATTTGTTCTCTGCTCCTATGGCTGTCAGAGTTCCCGAAATATCCGGGTGATTCGAAGAGCACGCAGAACCCGAAGAAACATAGACCTGCTTGTCCTCCAGCGCATGAAGGAGCACCTCGCTTCTGCTGATCTCTTCAAATCCGCAGCTCACAACATGAGGTGCTGTGGTGCGTATCTTTTCAGAAAGGTCCGTGATCTCTTCTCCGCTCTTTCCGAAAGTGTGAACACAAACCCTGTCAAGTGTAAGCAGTCCGCAGATCAGTTTTTCCTTTAAGGCATACATATGCTCGCGGTTTTTAGCAAGGTTTGCATAAATGTCTGCCGCAGCCTGCCCGAGCCCCGCAATGGCCGGAACGTTTTCGGTTCCCGAACGCATTCCTTTTTCCTGTCCGCCTCCGTATATGATAGGTTTGATCCTGGTTCCCTTTTTGATATACAAAAATCCGCTACCCTTGGGTCCATGAATCTTATGTCCCGAAACGGACATAAGGTCGATTCCGAGATTTTTGGGAACAATGTTCATCTTTCCGAAGGCCTGAATGGCATCAACGTGAAAGATCAAATTGGGATTCTTTGCTTTTATTGCCTTTGAAACAGCCGCAATATCATTGATGCTTCCTATCTCATTGTTGACATACATGACGGAAACGATGATCGTATCCTCACGTACAAGTTCCGTCAGGGAATCTATGATCACATGACCATCCTTGTCAACCGGTGCAAAGGATATCTCGTAGCCCATGCTTTCAAGAGAAAGCAGAGGATTGTACACGGATGCATGCTCCATTTTTGTGGTGATGATATGCTTTCCTCTTCGGTTGTTTGCAAGGGCTGTTCCTATTAGCGCCATGTTGTTGGATTCCGTCCCGCCGGAGGTGAAAACGATCTCACTTGCCTCACACTTAAGGATCTTTGTTATTATCTCTCTGGAGTCTTTGATATATTTTTCCGCATCCATACCCAGTCTGTGCATGGATGAGGGATTACCGAAATCCTCCAGATACACCTCTTTCATTTTATCAAATACAGTCTGCGACACCTTTGTGGTCGCAGCATTATCAAGATACGCTATCATTCGGCAGTCTCCGTTTCATACATAAGGATTGCCGCAGTTGTAAACCCTGCGGTCTCGGTTCTCAAAATTCTCTTTCCCAAAGATACGGTTGCAGCCCCCGCCTTCTTTGCCTCTTCTATCTCACTCTCGTCAAACCCTCCTTCGGGACCTATAAAAATCGAAACAACAGGTCTCGAAACAGGGCTGTCAGAGGTCATTTTTTCCTTCAATTTTAATATAAACGACTTTATGGAATTAATCCCTTCTTCGTTCTCATAGGGCACGAGCAAATTCTCAGGATCCTGTGTTTGAGCGGTTTTGAGTGCTTCCTTAAAGCTCATTGCCCTGCCCACTTTTGGTATGATACCGCGTCCGGATTGCTTCGCAGCCGCTTTTGAGATCTCATTCCAGCGAAGGTTCTTTTTTAACTCCGATCTTTCATCTTCGATCTTAACGATACATCTTTTCATGGTCACCGGAACGATCTCCGAAACACCGAGTTCGACACATTTTTGTATTATGAGTTCCATCTTATCCTTCTTGGGTAACCCCTGATACAAAACAATGTCGATCGGAAGTTCGCTCTTTGACTCAGATGTCTCAAGCACTCTGCAGGATATTTCATCCTTGTCCTCCCGTTCTATCTCTGCCAGATAGTCCGTATTGTTTCCGTTGCAAAGGATGATCCTGTCTCCGGGCACAAGACGGAGCACATTCTTAATGTGGTTTACGTCCTCTCCCTTAACGATCGTTTTCTCTCCCATATGCTGTTCTTCGTCAATGTAAAACCTGTACATTTTCTAAACCTCGCGAAGTTAGATTTTATCACAAAACATATGATTCGTAAAGAAAAGTCATTTTCTCCCTTCACTGCTGTAAGGACTGGTTCCGAACCTTTTCTTGTATGCTCTGTAAAAGGAGGAATAATCACCGAAGCCGCACTTTTCCGCAGCCTCTCCCGCAGAGCTCCCGGCAAGGATCATCGATCTGGCAGCCACAAGACGCTTGGCGGTAATGTATTCCCAGGGTGTAGCCCCCGTAGCTTCCTTAAACATCCTGCAAAAGCTCGCCTTGCTCATATAAAACCTGTCTGCCAGCTCGGCTACCGAAATGTCCGAGAAGATTATCCTGTTAACATAGCCCACCGCCTGTCCCGCGAATGACGAGGATGTGGTTTTTTGGCGGTCTTTTTTAAAATATTCCCTGTTAATCTGATCAAGCAGATAGGCAAGCTTGGTGTTCAAAACAACGCTTCTGTCATACTCACTCAACCCCTCGGCCGTGATCTCTTCAAATATGCTTTCCAGCCCGGGCATAAAGAACATATTCTCTTTTCCCAGTTCTCTTTCCGTATAGGGGCGCATCAGGGTTCGTTTGGGATCAAACGCATCAAAAAAGGACATGGGAAAGTTTACGGCATATCGTGCATATCTCTCCTGTTCCAATATCCTGATGGAATGAGCTTCCCCGGGTCTCATAATCATAAGACTTCCTTTCCTCAGATCGTAAACCGAAGCCTCGATCAAAGACTGCGCCTTTCCTTCAATGAAATAATAGATCTCACACTTGTCATGCACATGAAAATTAAAATCATGAGGAACAGGGGTATCGCTCACCGCATATCGTATATAGTTTTCTCCGATATAATATTCTTTCAAAATGTTCATATTGTCACCACCAGGATCATATTATCATCTGTTTGGAATATTTGCAATATTTTCCATGTTTTTAACAATTGAATTGCATTTTTTTCATGCTATCCTATAATCAAAACACTAAAGGAGGTATCTATGTCATTCATACTTTCAGCTTTTGCAGATGAGGCCGCTTCGTCACTTGACGAGCAGATCCTCGCAATGAAACAAAACAATATCCGTTTTCTGGAGATACGTGGCGTAGACGGCATTAACATAGCTGACATCACTCCCCAAAAAGCTGTTGAGATCCGTAAAAAAACAGATGATGCTTCACTGGGCATATGGTCTCTGGGCTCACCTTTCGGAAAGATCGGTATAAACGAAGAATTCGAGCCTCACCTTGAAAGCTTCAAAAGAAGCATTGAAAATGCACATATTTTAGGTGCAAAAAACATCCGGATTTTCAGCTTCTACGGTGCGGATAGCATCTCACCCGTTCTTTCCCGGCTCGAAAAATTCATTGAAGCCGCAAAAGGAAGCGGGATCACTCTTTGTCATGAAAATGAAAAAGCCATATACGGTGATACCGCCCCAAAGTGTCTTGAAATCCACAAGGCACTTCCCGAACTAAAGGCCGTTTTTGATCCCGCCAATTTCATTCAATGCGGTCAAAACGTCAAAGATGCCTGGGATATGCTCTCCCCCTATGTATGCTATATGCACATAAAAGATGCTCTTGCCGACGGTTCCGTAGTTCCTGCCGGGAAAGGTATCGGAAACCTTGAGTACCTTCTCGGCAAATACCGGGGAACAGTTCTCACCATAGAGCCTCATCTCTCGATATTCAGTGGTCGGGACAAACTTGAAGCAACACCGGATGCATTCCTTGGAAAATTTATCTATCCGGACAATATGACCGCTTTTAAAGCAGCAACAGATACACTGAAGGAAATCTTAAACAAGATAGAAAGGACATGATATGAATAAAGTAAGACTCGGCATTATAGGTATGGGCAACATGGGTTCAGGTCATCTTCGAAACATATTGAAGGGTGAAAGTCCGAACATTGAAGTGACCGCAGTTGCCGACATTGTTCCCGAAAAACTGAAAAAGGTCCCGGAAGCACATCCCGAAATTGAAGCCTATGCTTCCTCTCATGAACTGATCGTAAGCGGAAAGGTTGATGCGATCCTTGTATGCGTTCCCCATTACGATCATCCCTCCATCGCCATCGACGGTCTGAAAAACGGTCTGCATGTCCTTATCGAAAAGCCCGCGGGGGTATATACAAGTCAGGTCAGAGAAATGAACGAAGCAGCTGCAGCCTCCGGCAGGATCTTCGGTATAATGTTCAACCAGAGAACAAATCCTTTATACATGAAAGCCCGAAATATAATTCAAAGCGGCGAACTGGGCGAATTGAAACGTATGGTCTGGATCATTACAAACTGGTACCGCACTCAGGCATATTACGATTCCGGGACCTGGCGTGCCACATGGAACGGTGAAGGCGGAGGCGTTTTGTTGAATCAGGCGCCGCATAACCTTGACCTTTGGCAATGGATCTTTGGTATGCCTCAAAAGATCAGAGCTTTTTGCTCCTTCGGAAAATACCATAATATAGATGTCGAAGATGATGTTACGATCTACGGAGAATATGCCAACGGTGCAACCTCGACCTTTATCACCACCACCGGAGACGCTTGCGGCACCAATCGTCTTGAGATCTCGGGAGATAAGGGAAAGATCGTTCTTGAAAACGGGATATTAAAGCAATGGCGATTAAAGGAACGTGAAAGAGAATACTGTTTCAGCTGCAAGGAAGGTTTCTCGGTTCCCGAAAATGAATATGAAGAATTCAATGCGGAGGATGTTGACGGACATCCCCTGATCCTTAACAACTTTGCGGACGCGATCCTTAACGGAGCCGAACTCATAGCTCCCGGTGAAGAAGGCATAAACTCTCTCACTCTTTCGAATGCAGCCTACCTTTCATCGTGGACGGATGACTGGGTGGAATTGCCCATATCCGAGAAAAAATTTGAAGAAAAGCTGGCCGCAGAATGCTCTGCAGAAAAAATCAGGAAAAAACCGCCTTTGATCAGCGAATCCGCGGAACAATTAACTGAAAGGTGGAAGGTACGCTGGTGAAACAGACCTTCTTAAAAAGACCTCGAAACCTCTTTTCGAGGTCTCGAGGTCTTTTTTCTATTTTTTCTTTTTGTTCTTTCCGGAATCTCCCGCATTGGGTACATCCGCCATCGTCCTGTCAAAGGCTTCAAGTATCTCCTTCTGCTCTTTGGTGAGTTTTTCGGGTACCTGAACCACGAAGTTCACATAGAGGTCTCCTCTTACGTTCGAACTGCGGACCGAAGGAACACCCTTGCCGCGTAAACGTACTCTCGTATCTGTCTGGGTTCCGGGTGATACCGTGTAGATAACATCACCGTCAACGGTATTGATCCTGATATCTCCGCCAAGTGCTGCTTTTGTGAAAGGAAGAGGAACGTTTTCGTAAAGATCATTGCCGTCTCTCTGGAAGATCGGGCTGTCTTTAACTCTGACTTCCACAAGAATATCTCCTCTGGGTCCTCCGTTGGTACCGGGTTCGCCCTGACCGCTCAGACGAACAGACTGTCCGTCATCAATACCTGCGGGAATGGACACCTCGATCGTTCTCTTCTTGGTAATAACGCCTTCGCCATAACAATTAGGGCACTTGTCTTTAATGATCTTTCCTTTGCCGCGACACTGAGGGCAAACCTGCACGCTCTGAGTCATGCCGAACAAAGACTGTCTCTGGAAGATAACCTGGCCTCTTCCCTTACATTGAGGGCAGACCTCGGGCTTCGAACCCTTTCTTGCCCCTGTACCGTTACATTCCGGACAGGTCTCATGACCGTTGAAGCTGATCTCTTTTTTCGTACCGAAAACAGCTTCCTCGAAAGAAATGGTAACACCTATTCGTAAGCTCTGGCCTTTCTGAGGTTCGTCCGCACTGCTTGCGGAGCTTCTTCTTCCGCCGAAGCCCATACCGCCGAACAGATCTCCGAAAATGTCTCCGAAGTTAGAGAATATATCTCCCATATCACCGAAACCAAAACCGCTTGCTCCCGCACCGCCGCCGTTCTCAAAGGCTGCATGACCGAACTGATCATACTTTCTTCTCTTGTCGGCATCGGAAAGGATGGCATATGCTTCGGAAGCCTCCTTAAACTTTTCTTCGGCTTCCTTGTTTCCCGGGTTGAGGTCGGGATGATACTTCTTGGCCAAAACTCTGTATGCTTTTTTAATCTCATCATCGGAGGCGTTCTTGGTTACTCCGAGCACCTCGTAATAGTCGCGTTTACTTTCTGCCATATAAAAAAATCCTCATGTTGCAATGATCTATTGAAATAAAGCCATTAAGGGGCGTTGTTCACGCCCCCTTAAGGTTTGTAATCTATTATACTTCTCTGAAATCTCCGTCAACAACGTCATCATTCTTGTTGCTGCCGCCTGCGGCACCACCGTTGGCATTGTTACCTCGCATGCCGCTCATATCGGGGCCCGCGCCCTGAGCGCCTGCATTGTTCTGCTCATAGAGCTTGGAGAAGAGACTCTGAGCCGATTCCATAAGTCTTTCCTTGGCTGCCTTGAGATCGTTAACCTCATTCTCAGACATAACCTCAGGATTTGCCTTATTAACAAGCTCTTTAAGATTGTCAAGATCTCTCTGAACGTTTGCCTTATCGCTCTCGGGAAGCTTGTCGCCGATCTCCTTTAAGCTCTTTTCGGTCTGGAATACGAAGGAATCACACTCGTTCTTTGTATCAACAGCTTCTTTTCTCTTCTTGTCCTGAGCCTCGTACTCGGCTGCTTCCTTAACAGCCTTAGCGATATCATCATCGGAAAGGTTTGTGCCTGCTGTGATGGTGATGTGCTGTTCCTTACCGGTTCCGAGATCCTTAGCGGATACATTTACGATACCGTTTGCATCGATATCGAAGGTAACCTCGATCTGCGGTACTCCTCTGGGAGCCGAAGGGATGCCGTCGAGTCTGAAACGGCCGAGTGACTTGTTGTCTTTCGCGAACTTTCTTTCACCCTGAACTACGTTGATGTCTACTGCTGTCTGACCATCTTCCGCTGTTGAGAATACCTGGCTCTTCTTAGCGGGAATTGTTGTATTCTTCTCAATAAGAGGTGTAGCGATTCCACCGAGGGTCTCAATGGAAAGTGTAAGGGGTGTAACATCAAGAAGAAGAACCGACTTGGAGCCGCCTTCTCCGGCAAGTGTACCACCCTGAATTGAAGCACCGATAGCAACACACTCATCGGGGTTCAGGCTCTTGGAAGGCTCCTTGCCTGTCATCTGCTTAACAAGTTCCTGAACAGCAGGAATTCTTGTTGAACCACCTACAAGGAGTACCTTGCCGAGATCGGAAGGTGTAAGACCCGCATCTCTGAGGGCTGTCTGAACGGGCTCTCTTGTTGCATCTACAAGATCTCTTGTAAGTTCATCGAACTTAGCACGGGTAAGGTTGATGTCCAGGTGCTTGGGTCCTTCTGCCGTAGCAGTGATGAAAGGAAGGTTGATGTTTGTCTGTGTCTGTGTGGAAAGTTCTTTCTTTGCCTTCTCGGCAGCTTCTTTAAGCCTCTGAACAGCCATCTTGTCTGCAGAGAGATCAACGCCTTCTGCTTTCTTGAATTCGTCGATCAGGTATCTCATTACACGATCATCGAAATCATCGCCGCCGAGTCTGTTGTTGCCGGCTGTTGCAAGAACTTCGATAACACCGTCGCCTATATCGATGATGGAAACATCGAATGTACCGCCACCAAGGTCATAAACCATGATCTTCTGCTCTGTTTCGTTGTCAAGACCGTAAGCAAGAGCTGCTGCGGTAGGCTCGTTGATGATTCTCTTTACATCAAGACCGGCGATCTTACCTGCGTCCTTTGTTGCCTGACGCTGAGCATCGTTGAAGTAAGCGGGAACTGTGATAACGGCTTCCTTAACGGGTTCTCCGAGATAAGCTTCCGCATCTGCCTTCAGCTTCTGAAGGATCATAGCCGAAATCTCCTGAGGTGAATATCTCTTGTCATCAATGGAGATCCTGAAATCGGTTCCCATATGTCTCTTGATGGAAGAGATCGTCTTCTCTGAGTTTGTAACTGCCTGACGTCTTGCGGAATCACCGACAATTCTTTCACCTGTCTTCGTGAAAGCAACCACTGAAGGTGTTGTTCTTCCTCCGTCGGGGTTTGTAATAACAACGGGCTTTCCGCCCTCCATAACAGCAACGCACGAATTCGTGGTTCCAAGGTCAATACCGATAATCTTACTCATTTTTTTGTCCTCCTGATAATATGCACGGATCCGATCATATATTCAGATCCATGTGAATTTTTCTTTTTTAATTTGCTACCTTTACCATTGAATGTCTCACAACGGTATCTTTATAAAAATAACCCTTCTGGAAAACTTCAACGATAACGTTCTCGCCTGCGTTTTCATCTTCAACATGCATCACTGCATTATGAATGTCCGGATTAAATTCGCAATTTAAAGCTTTGATCTCCTTGAGTCCCGCTTCCGCAAGACCGGTCATCATCTGCTTATAAACCTTTTCCATTCCCGCCGCGAAAGGCTTGGCTTTTTCTTCTTCAGAAAGCATATCAAAGCCTCTTTCGAAGTTGTCGATAACGGGAAGGATCTTTTCAACGATGTTCTTCGCTCCCATATCAAACATTAAAGCTTTTTCTTTCTCGGTTCGTTTGCGGTAATTATCGAATTCAGCCATCTGACGAAGGATCCTGTCATTCAATTCCGCAATTTCCGTATCCTTCTTGTCCTTTTTATCTTTCTTGCTTTCTTCGGGCTTTTCTTCTGGCTTATCTTCGGTCTTTTCTTCCGCAGCCGCTTCTTCCTCAGCTGCTTCTTCCTTTACTTCTTCAGCCGTTTCTTCGGTCGTCTCTGCAGTCTTTTCCGCATTCTCGGCCTTGTTTTTGTTTTTAACTTTTTTCTCCAGTTCTTTGGCGTTCAAGTCAAATTCTCCTTTCAGCTATTTCTTTATCAACTCATCAATCTGATTTTTGATCGTTGTCAATGCAGAAACCACCTTATCGTAATCCATACGCTTGGGACCTACTATGCCGAATTTTCCGTACATTCCGTCGGACAATTCATAGGTTGCGGTCACAACGGAACAATCCTTCATGGACTCCACGGTAACTTCATCTCCGATGTAAACCTGAATGGGATTACCGTTTTCATCCTCTTTCTTCATGAGCTCGGCCAGTTCTTTTTTCTCTTCTATTTCATAGAGAATGTCAGATGCGGCATCACCTGCGGAAAGCTCGGGATATTTGAGAATATTTGTTGCTCCGCTGGTGTAAACCTTTATCTTTTCCTCTTCGCCAAGAGCCTGAGCCACGGCGTCGAGAACATCGTTCACAACACTTCCCAAGCCCTCGGATTGCTTTTTCATTTTTCCGATGATCTCCAGCGTTATCTCGGAAAGATCCAAGCCCTGAAGGAAGGTGTTAAGCATAAGGTTAAGCTTAAGCATTGTTTCAGGTTCAATACTTTTGGACACTTCGATAACTTTGTTTTTAACAATGTTCCCCTCTATCAGGATAACCACAAGCACCGAATTATCACTTACTTCCGTCAGCTGAACAAACTTGACTTTTCTGCTTCTGTACATGGGCGTTGTAACCATTGCGGTGTAATTTGTGCTTGCAGCCAGAAGCTTTGTGGCCTGTTCAAGAAGATTTTCCATCTTATCGGCTTTATCAAGGAGCATGTTCTTGATCTCCTTGATCTCCCTGTCCTTGCTTTCCATCATCTTATCTACATAGAGTCTGTAAGCCTTATCGGTGGGAATTCTTCCTGCCGAAGTGTGAGGAGATATGATGTAGCCCATTTCCTCAAGGTCGCTCATCTCATTTCGGATGGTTGCCGATGAAAGGTTAAGATCTGTGAACTTTGATATTGTTCTTGACCCGACCGGCTCTCCGGTCTCAAGATAGTTTCTGATTATGGCATTTAGAATTGTCCATTTTCTGTCATCTATTTCCAAGTCCCCGGTTCCTTTCTGTAAATAAAATCGGTTTTCGGTTGTTAGCACTCAAATCTTTAGAGTGCTAATTGATAAAAATAAAATAGCATTAGCACTCGGCTTTGTCAAGTGCTAATGCTAACTTTTTTTATAAATAATCCATAAACCTATTTGGTTTTTACATTAAAGGTAACATAGATGGTTTCAACGTTGCCGAGAGTCGCAGGATCAAGGATGAGAGGCGTTGCCACCATGGTTCTTCCCATAGGAGTACGTATATCCTTTACCTCGCTCATCTTTCCTATCCATTCATTATAGAGATTAATCCTTGTACAATTTTTGTCATCGGAGGTGCAGTAAGGAAGCTTCTTATATTCATATTTCTCCCCGTTGATAAGGATCTCTTTAAGCGTGACAAGGCAATCAGGGAACAGTTTTTCTCCGTTATCTATGCCCAAAGCACAGAAAACGGTGCTGTTGGCAGATCCGCCGGCTGTCTTTGTAAAATCAAGTCCTACGGTGTACTCTCCGTCTCCCGTTACATACACATCCGTGGGAACTATGCCCGCGGTCATATTGGAAGGATTGTATTCATCACCCACACTGTAGGAAACAGCCCAGTCCGAGGATGTATACATAAGCCATGCTATGGCCTCGTCGTCCTTAAGCGCAAAAGCTTCTTTTGCGTTATCATATGCGCTCTGCATCTCTTTCTGAGCCATTGTAACGTATTCCTTGCCCGAAAGCTGCTGTGAGCTGTAGGAATGGTTCAGATAAAGTGTGGCCATGTCGCTGTCGATGATCTCGCCGGAGTTCCTGTTAAACAGATTGTTGCAATCCCAGAGAACGGGAACAAAGCCCAAAACGTCACAATTGTTCAGGAAGTTTGTGGTATACTCCTTTGCACCCTTTTTAAGGCCCTTGCCCTCAGGGATCAAAACGCCGTATTCGCCGATAACAACGCCTATGCCCGCATCGGTATACACCTTCATCTTGGCCAGCTGATTGTTCATATCCTCATATTCGTTTTTGGTTTCGCCCCAATTTTCGATAGAATCAAAAATACAATAGTTTGAAGGATCGTAATAGTGAACCGAAACGAGGAGCTTCTTTAATGCCTTGTCAGCAGGCATTTTGAATCTATCATCGGTTGTATTGTTTATGTCCGTACCAAAACCGGCTATGAGAAGGAATCTTTCCGCGTTATTGCCGCCTGTTGCTCTTACGGTATCAACGAAGGCCTGATTCACTTCGTTGCACAGACTGAACTTTTCCTCTATGCCGAGGGGTGTTTGAGCCGAATCTTTGCAGAAAATGCTGTCTTCATCAAAACGCGCACCCAATTCCTCGTTTGCGGATTCAAAAATCAGGTAATCCGAATAATCCTTGAAGTTTTCCGCTATCTGCTTCCACATGGAAGTGTAGAGCTTCATTGCCTCGTTTTGGGTTTCTTTGCTGTCGGAGCCGAACATTCCCCACCAGCCGTTGTCCCAGTGGTCATTAACAATAACGTACATTCCCGCATTTCTTGCGTAGTCCACGATCTCCGTCACTCTTGCCATAAATTTGGAGTCAATCGTATAGTCCTTGTCTTCCACATGCATACCGCTGGTCCAGCCAACGGGGATACGTATGGTATCAAAGCCCGCAGCCTTCATATCGTTCAACATCTTTTGAGTTGTAATGGGCTGTCCCCAGCTTGTCTCATACACAGAAGGATCGGCACCGACTCCGTGGCTTGCTCTGCCATTGGTTGCTTCCATAGTGTTTCCGAGATTAATACCGCCTCCCATCAACTCCATTACTTCCAGGGATGTTAGAGCGCTTCTGATCTTACCGTCGTCTTTTCTGTCAGTTTCGTTCATTTTATCCTCACCGCTTTGCTGAGGTTCTTCAACTACCGTTTCAGGCTCTTTACTCTCATTGCCGCATGCCGTCAAAGCTCCCGCCGCAAGCACAGAGCAAAGCACTATTGCGATACACCTTTTCAGTCCTTTAAACATTGTTATCCTCCTCTTATACCGCACATGGTTTATATGCATATAATAAAAATACCACCGCTATTTTCTCATAGCGGTGGCAGAAAAATAACCGTATTTTTTTGAACTAAAAGGTAGTAAAAACTTTACTTGTTCTTCAAATACTCATCAATAGCGGCTGCTGCCTGTTTACCTGCCTGCATTGCAAGTATAACGGTAGCTGCACCGGTTACGGCATCTCCGCCGGCAAATATGCCCGCGCGTGAGGTCTGACCGGTGATCTCCTCGGCAACTATGCACTGATGTGAGTTTATCTCCAGTCCCTCGGTGGTGGAAGAAATTAGAGGATTGGGGCTTGTTCCGAGAGCCATTATTACCGTATCCGTATCAATGGTAAACTCTGATCCGACCTTTTCAACAGGTCTTCTTCTTCCCGAAGCATCGGGTTCGCCGAGCTCCATTTCCACACAGGTGAGTCCCTTTACCCATCCGTTCTCATCCACAAGTATCTCCTTGGGATTGGTGAGGAGTTTGAAGATGATGCCTTCTTCCTTGGCATGATGGACTTCCTCCGCTCTTGCGGGAAGCTCTGCTTCGGAACGTCTGTAAACAATGTAGGTTTCCGCTCCGAGTCTGAGTGCGGTTCTTGCCGCATCCATGGCAACATTTCCTCCGCCTATTACGGCAACCTTCTTACCCTTGAAGATAGGTGTGTCGTAATCGTCTCTGAAGGCTTTCATAAGGTTGTTTCTTGTAAGGAATTCGTTGGCGGAAAACACACCGTTAGCCTGTTCTCCGGGGATTCCCATGAACTTGGGAAGACCTGCTCCCGAGCCGATAAACACGGCTTTAAAGCCCTCATCTTCCATAAGTTCGTCTATTGTAACGGACTTACCTACGATAACATCCGTCTCTATCTTTACTCCCAGGCTCTTAACATTCTCAACCTCGGCTTTAACTACCGTATCCTTGGGAAGACGGAACTCGGGAATACCGTAAACAAGAACGCCGCCCGCCTCGTGAAGAGCTTCAAAGATAGTAACGTCATAGCCTTTCTTGGCCAGCTCACCTGCGCATGTGAGACCTGAAGGACCCGATCCGATGACCGCCACCTTAATGTTGTTTTTCTCTTTTGCTCCCACAGGCTTGATGTTGTTCTCTCTCGCCCAATCGGCGGTAAAACGCTCAAGCTTTCCGATGGAAACAGCTTCTCCCTTGATGCCTCTAATACACTTTGCTTCGCATTGTGTCTCCTGCGGGCAAACACGTCCGCAGATCGCGGGAAGAGCCGAATACTTACTTATCTCGTTATATGCGCCTTCTATGTTTCCGTCTTCAATGTGTCTCACGAACTCGGGTATGTTGATCTCTACGGGACATCCCGTTCTGCATTGAGGATTTTTGCACTTAAGGCATCTTGATGCCTCTGCCATAGCCTCTTCAAGGCTGTAGCCAAGGCAAACCTCTTCAAAATTCTTTGCTCTTTTCTGAGCTTCCTGTTCCTTAATAGGAACTCTTTTCATTTTATCTACTGCCATATGACGTTCTCCCTTAATTGCAATTTCCGCATCCGCCGTGATGAGTGTCGCCTTCCCTTATCGCAAGAAGTGCCCGCCCTTCTTCGGTTTTGTACAGCTGCTGACGTTTCATTGCATTGTCAAAATCAACCAGATGTCCGTCAAATTCAGGTCCGTCAACACAAGCGAATTTAACCTTACCGTCAACAAGCACTCTGCAAGCACCGCACATGCCTGTTCCGTCCACCATTATGGGGTTCATGGAAACCACAGTGGGGATATTGAGTTCCTTGGTAAGAAGAGAAGCAAATTTCATCATGATGATCGGTCCGATGGCTACCGCATGGTTATAGGTCTTGTGTTCTTCGTTCACCAGATACTTAAGGCAATCGTTTACATTACCCTTACGTCCCTTTGTACCGTCGTCGGTAGTGACATAAACATTTCCGGCAACCTTTCTCATTTCGTCCTCAAGGATGATAAGGGATTCATTTCTTGCACCGATGATAACATCGGCATCTATGCCCTGTTCATGTAACCATTTAACCTGAGGATAAACGGGAGCTGTTCCGACGCCTCCTGCCATGAAGATGATCTTTTTTTTCTTCAATTCTTCCGTGCTTTCATTGCAAAGATCGGAAGGGAGTCCCAAAGGACCGGTAAAATCAGCAAATTCATCTCCGACATTGTAAGACGCCATCATCTTTGTGGAAGCGCCCACGGTCTGGAACACTATGGTAACGCTGTTTTCCTTACGATCATAATCGCATATGGTCAGCGGAATTCTTTCGCCTCTTTCATCGGGACGAACGATGATGAACTGTCCCGGAAGACACTTATGTGCCACTCTGGGTGCATATACATCCATCAGCACAATATTATCGGATAACATTCTTTTTTTAAGTATCTTATACATATTGGTTGCTCCTGTGAAATGGGATTCAGGTCTGACATGATCTACAAAAGTTTAAAGTTTCAAAAAAATCATGCATATATTTTTACCACTTTTATATTCATTTTACAACACTAAATTAGTGATGTGGGAAAATTTTTTTTTTACAATGCTACTGTAACACTTAAGTTAAAATCAGGTAAAAAATATTTTTTTAACTATTTACTTTAGAATTGTGTAGTGTTAAAATATAAAAGCAATGTAAGTTGCCATTTAGGCAAGATGGAGGAATATAAGAAATGAGTATTAACATTAAGACACCCGCAGTAGATTATTTTTTTGATGCGGTACTCAGTTTGCAAAACCGTGACGAGTGCTATAGCTTTTTTGAGGATATATGTACAGTAAACGAAATCCTTTCTTTCGCACAGCGTTTTCAGGTTGCTGCAATGTTAAGGGCTAAGAAGACTTATCTTGAGATTGCTGAAGAAACAGGTGCTTCCACAGCAACCATCAGCCGTGTTAACCGTTCCTTAAACTATGGAAACGACGGTTACGATATGGCTTTTTCAAGAGTAGCTCCCCTTCCCGAAGACACCAAATAACTCAAAACAATACAGCAACTCCTTAACAAGAGTTGCTGCTTTTTTATTATTCCACCTTTTTAAGATTGGCAAAAGCCGAAAGCATCTTTTTGGTTCCGAAGTTGGGGAAATCAACCGTTACTTCGTAGTCCTTCCCGCCCTTTACGATGGAAACGACCTTTCCTTTACCAAACTTGATGTGAGAAACCGTGTCTCCCTCGGCATAGGCAAGCGAAGTCTCTCCGGAACTCTTGGAGAAGATCTTGCCATAGTTCAAAGCATAAGGCTCTGCTGACAGATCGCCGCCATCGTGTCTCTTGTATCCGTCATCACCGTTAGCTTTTGTGTACGCCGGTGTTGGCTTCTTTTCTTTGATTTCGCTATCCATATAATTCTGCCTCCTGTAATTACTGAATGTTGCGCTCATATCCAACATATATCTTGGAATTTCATTTAAAAATCTTGACGGTCTGTTGAACTGTTGTTCACCGTACAATCTCCTCAACTTTGCTCCCGAAAGGAATAATTCCTTCATAGCTCTTGTAATACCGACATAACAGAGCCTTCGTTCCTCTTCTATCTCCTCTTCAGAATTCTCCGCATAGATCGAAAGGTTACTCGGGAAAAGTCCATCCTCCATGCCCACAAGAAATACATAGGGGAATTCAAGCCCCTTTGCATTATGCAAGGTCATCAGGGAAATATAATTCCCGTCATCTTCATCGTCTTCGGAAGCTGATTCCTCGGCGTTCAGTCCGCAGTATTCCAAAAAGCCGGTCAGATCCTTTTCTTCGTCGTCAGTCTCGGATTCATACCTGTCGGCATATGAAACCAGGGCTTCCACGTTCTGTTCTCTTTCATCGGAGGTTTCCGGATCGTCGTCCCTGAGATACTCAATATATCCCGTTTCTTCCAAAAGGTACTTTATCAGTTCCTTAATGGAAGGCTTATTATTGTTCTGTTCATATCTTAAGCTTTCTATCAAAGCTATAAAGCTTTTTGCTTTTTCTCTTGTTCTTTCCGCCCCGGGTACAAAATCAATCCTTGCAAGCCCTTCATAAAAGGATAATCCGTTGCTCGCCGCATAATCGGCTATCTTTTCCACGGAAGTTGCTCCGATGCCTCGTCTGGGTACATTCAGGATACGTCTTGTCGCTATGTCATCCTTTGCATTATCAATGGTTTTCAGATAGGCAATGATATCCTTTATCTCTCGTCTTTCAAAGAAGGAAACCGCGCCGATGGTCTTAGCTTTAAGACTGTGTGAACGCATGGATTTTTCAAACGACAGAGACTGGGCATTTGTACGATACAATACGGCAAAGTCACCGTACTCCGCGTTGCTCCTTTCCATGATGCTCATGATCCTTGAAGCTACGCCGTCAGCCTCCGCAATCTCATCCGGATATTGTGTGTAATGCACTGCGGAGCCCTTTTCATTTGCGGTCCAAAGTCTCTTGTCCTTACGTTCCGTATTGTGATGGATCACCGCATTGGCTACATCGAGTATATCCGGTGTTGAACGATAATTCTGTTCAAGTTTTATTACCTTTGTATCAGGAAAGAATTTTTCAAAGTTCAGGATGTTCTTGATGTTTGCTCCTCTGAACTTGTAGATCGACTGATCATCGTCACCGACCACGCAAAGATTTTTTTCGATCTCTCCGTCTTCGTTTTCATGCTCCGCCAGCAAACGAACAAATTCAAACTGAGCCGTATTGGTGTCCTGATACTCATCCACCATAATATACCGGAATCTGTGTCTGTAGTATTTCAAAACATCCGGACAGGTGTTGAAAAGTTCAACCGTCTTGTTGATCAGATCGTCAAAATCAAAAGCATTGCAAACCTTAAGCTGTCTTTGGTACTCTTTATATATGACCGCTATTTTTTTATCATAATAATCAACCGCCTCAGCCTCAAACCTCTCGGGATCTATGAGTTCATCCTTGGCTTTTGAGATGCGGGCAAGTATCGCCTTTTCCTTAAACTGCTTCGTATCAATGTTTAATTGCTTAAGAACATTCTTTACAAGTGTCTTTTGATCGTCGGAGTCGTAGATCGTAAAGCTTCTTTCATACCCCAGATACTCGCAGAACCTTCTGAGTATCCTTACACAGGTTGAATGAAACGTAGAGACCTGAATATAATCACTTCCCTCTCCCACGGCCTTTTGCACTCGTTCCTTCATTTCCTTGGCCGCTTTGTTGGTGAAAGTGATCGCAAGGATCTGGTAGGGGGACACATCCAGTTCATTGATAAGCCTGGCAATCCTTTGGGTCAACACCCTTGTTTTGCCGCTTCCCGCCCCTGCCAGGATAAGCAAAGGTCCCTTGTCATGCATTACAGCCTTTTGCTGTTCCGGATTAAGTGTTAAAGTTTTTTCCATATTTATCCTTTTCAGTATAAAAAGTGCCGACCGAAAAGTCGGTCAGCAATTTTTCATATTAATATTTTTGGATTATTTGGAAGATTTTTCATCTTCCTCGAATTCTTCCTCATCATTGTCAACATCCTTATAGGCATTGCCCGACACAAGATTATAGAAAGAATAGATCAGTGCGAATGCAACAGTTAAACCTCCGATGATCGAAAGAGCGATCAATAAAGGATTTGATTTATTTTTCCCCGATATCATTTCCATACTCCTAAAAAAATCCATGGCGGAACACATTATTCCACCCTTATGTACTTATTGTAAGCCTTATTTTTTTCACTGTCAACCGAAAACTTGAAAAAGAAGGCTCAAAATGATCATTTGTCAGTTAATTTACCCTGATTACGTTTCCTTTTTTTCAGTGATTCGCTTCCTTCTTTAATGAACACACCTGTAAATTTCTTAAGCATATTTCTTGCTTCTTTGCTGAGATTTGTATACTCCTTGAGCATACCGGCAACACTCTTAAAGAAATCCGCGCTGATGTCCATTGTGGTCTTTGCTTCGTTTGCGGACAGTATCTTAAAGAGCGAATCTATGAACTTCTCCCTTTCCTCATCCGTCATCTGCTTAAGCCAATTCTTCATGGTCTCGTCGAAAGCCAGGCTCTTGCTTTCCACTTCATCAACGGTAACGAAATGGGTTCCGACAAGCATCCATGACAGCACATCATGCTGCATAACGCTCTTTTGCGTACTCCTTACCACATGATAATCACTCACATGATTAAGCAGCATTCCGACTATAGATTCCGTCGGAGTGTAGCTCTCTGTCTTTTTGAAAATGTTCTCGGCATTGGGTCCGAGAATGGTCTTGTCGCCAAAGCCGGGTCCGTCGAAATTGTAGATCCTGATTATCCTGTTCTGTATCCCGGGTTTGACATTGGCAGCTGAAAAAACTGCCAGATTACCGCCCTTGGAATGTCCGCATATGTACAGATTACCACGTACCTTGGACGCTGCCTCTTTTAAATACTCAAAAGCTTTTTTCTGAGCAGGGACTTCGGGCATAAAGCACATATTGAAGTCCTCTTTCCAGCCCACGATGGAATCATCCGTTCCTCTGAAGATTATGACTGCTGTTCTCGGATCGATCTGAGCGGTTACAGCCGCAAACTGAGAATCATGGTCGTAATCGATCTCGTTCCTGTAGCCAAACAATTTAACCTTTGCGAATCGGACGGTTTCGGCAGCTTTTTTCAAAGCAAGCCCCGCCGTTCTGGTAAAGGAAAGCGATTCAGAAAGTATCTTCTCAAGATTATTCTTTTCAAGGAAAGCTGCGGAAGCTTTTTTTAAAGTAACAGCACGAGCAAATTCATGCGGAACGATGCCTTCAAAATCCACATAGGATAACCATGAAAACATAAGGCAATCAAGCTCATTCATATGATCCGCGTCGAATGTAAGATCGCCGCGCCAATCAAGATAGTCCAATAAATTTGCCATATTCTACCCTCATATCAAAATGCGCCTTAACGTCCGCCGGTCTCCCTGTATGAAAAGGTAACATTGTAGGTTTCTTCAACATACTCACCTTCAACAGGCTTTTTAACCGTAACGGTCCCCTTGCTTCCGCCTTGAGTGTAGGACATGATCTTCTCATAGCTTTCCGGCGAATAGACAGGTCTTCCGTTAATGGCTGTGATTATGTAACCGGGCTTGATACCGGCTTCCTCGGCCGGAGACCCGCTTTTAACTTCTCTGATGTATATGCCTCTGGGAATATTGTAATACTTGGAGCCTTCGGCACTGATGATCTCTCCCTTAAAGCCGAGACTTGCCTGCTGTGCATAGGGAAGCTCGACCCTCACCATAAGTTCCTCTATAATGGGCAACGCTGTGGTTACGGGGATCGCATAACATATTCCCTCTACCGAGGTAGATGCTATCTTTACATTATTGATGCCGACAACCTCACCTCTTGAGTTGAGAAGTGCTCCTCCGCTGTTTCCGGGATTAATGGCCACATCGGTCTGGATAAGGGTTAAGGTGTAATCATCCATCTCGACTTCTCTTCCCAACGCGCTGACAACACCTACGGTAACGGACTGGCCATAGCCGAGAGCATTTCCTATGGCAATGACCCTTTCTCCCGGTACAAGAGCATCCGAATCTCCAAAGGTGGCGATCCTGATCTTGGCAAGAGTTTCCGTAGGTATCTTTGTAAGTTTAACGGAGATCACAGCCAGATCTTCGGATTCTTCGGCCGACTTAACCGCCGCTTCCACCGTCGTTCCGTCGATAAATGTAACATTAACGTTTGTGATCCCTTCCACGACATGATTATTTGTAACGATCAACAGCTCGTCATAGTTTTGTGCCGCAATAATACCCGATGCATTGCCGCTGTTCTCGTAGGAATACTCCCTGCCGAAAAAATCATAGGTGTAAGAAACGGTTGTTACGCCTACCGAAACAAGTGCGGGCATTGCACATTCCGCAGCGCCCGAAACATTGTAAACGCCGGTGTCCGTAATGCTCTTTTCATCCGGGCTGTTTTCGGCGGACAATTTGCTGAAAACCTCCTGCTGTTTCACCATCACCTGTTTAACTTTTGTCTCGGCGATCCTGCTTTTTACAAAACCCTCTACCGCAAAGGCAAGCGTAATGATCAGACCGGCTGCAACCGCATATATAATTGTTTTGATCCATATTTTCATAATTTCTGACCTGTAAAAACTCCCTTTGTCAGATCATATCATCAAAATATGTACTAATTGTGTTCTTTTGGCTTTGATGTAAAGAAGTTTCGAACCTCGGATGCCATATAAAGAGACCCGAGACAAAGAACAATATCATTCTTCTTGGCATGACTCAGCCCCATTATGATACCGTCGTTCACATTCCCGCCCGGAATGATGCTCTCCGTCTCATTTTTGCATATCGAAACCGCTTTTCGGTACAATTCCTCATACTTCATGGCACGGGGATAAACCGGCTGAACGCAGATGATCTCGCTTGCTGCTTCGGACATGATCGAAAGGATTCCGCTAACGTCCTTGTCCGCCATTACACCGAACACACAGATCACCCTGGGCTGTCCGGGCTTTTTAACCTCTATGCAACTCTTTATCGTATCTATGGTCGCTCTCATTCCCTGAGGATTATGAGAACCGTCCACAAAAACAAGAGGTTCGTTCGCCAGCTTTTCAAGTCTTGCGATCCATTTTGTATTTTCTATGCCTGCTACAACAGCCTTTTTGGTGATCTTTAAGCCCTTCTTCCTGAGAAGTGCCACTGCCTCAATGACCACTGCCGCATTCTTTCTCTGATAAGCACCGATCATAGGCATATTAAGGGTGTAGCCGCCATAGGAAAACACCTGTCCGCCAAGATCCGCTTTTTTTACGGATATTTTGGAGAAATCAGGGATCACAAGCTTGCTGCCCGTTTCTGCACATTTTTCCTCTATTACCGTTTCAGCCTCTTGACACTCACCGTAAAAAACCACATCGGAGCCCTGCTTGATTATGCCGGACTTTGTTCTCGCGATCTCGGTAACCGTATTACCGAGATACTGCATATGGTCGAGGCCTATGTTTACCATTATGACCGCAAGAGGTGCAGGGATAACGTTGGTGGCATCAAACTCGCCGCCCATCCCCACTTCAAGAACAACAATGTCACATTTTTGCTCAAGGAAGTACATGAGACCGATAACCGTGACAAATTCAAACTCCGAAGGAGGCTCTTCCATCTCATCCGCAGCCGCTTTTACGCGGGTTACAAGCTCCGCCAGATCCTCATCCGGTATCTCTTTAAAGCCAAACAAAGAATCTCTCGTATAGTCTTCCGCAGTGCTTACCATTATGCGCTCATTAAATCGCATAATGAAGGGAGAGGTAAAAAGTCCGACCTTGTATCCCGCACTTCTTAAAATCCCGCCGAGCATAGCGGAAGTGGACCCCTTCCCGTTTGTTCCGCCAACGTGAACAAACTTAAGCTTTTTCTCAGGATTTCCCAGCCTGTTCAAAAGATCCACCGTCTTTGTAAGGCCGAGTTTCTTGCTCATCCATCTGAGACCATGCACATAATCAAGTGCTTCATTAATATTCATAATTTACTTTACACCGTAAACTTTCCTTTTAGATTTTTGTTTGCCGTTGCAAGCATAAGTTTGATCCTGTTCAGCTGGTTAACCTCGGAAGCTCCGGGATCATAGTCAACCGCAACAATATTCGCTTCCGGGAACTGCCTTCTGAGTTCCTTGATAACGCCCTTTCCCACAATGTGGTTGGGAAGACACGCGAAAGGCTGACAGCAAACGATGTTCGGAACTTCAGAATGTATGAGTTCGATCATCTCTCCCGTCAGGAACCAACCTTCACCGGTCTGATTGCCCATGGAAACGATCGGCTTGGCATATTCGGCAAGCTTGGCTATATGCGTAGGCGACTCAAACCTCTTACTCTTTGTAAACTCCTTGACCGCATCCTTTCTCATGAATTCATAGAAGGCCACGATCAGGTTGTTGATACGCCTTGATTTCTTTGACTTTCCCAAAGCCTCGTACTTAAAGTTCGCGTTGTAGGAGCAATATGCAAGGAAGTCCATAAGATCCGGCATAACAGCCTCAGCGCCCTCCGATTCAAGAAGCTCCACAAGGTTGTTGTTTGCAGCGGGAAGGAATTTTACAAGGATCTCTCCCACTATGCCCACTCTGGGTTTCTTTATGTCTTTAAGAGGGATCTCGTCAAAGTCTTTGATAATGGCTCTGATATTCCTCTTGAAATCTCTGAATCTGCCGGTTTTGACCTGCTCTATACACTTCTTTTTCCATTTTTCATGCAGTTCATTGACCGAACCCGGAACGGCTTCATAAGGTCTGGTCCTGTAAACCACCCTCATAAAGATATCGCCGTAAACCAGTGCCATCATTGCACGAACGATCATCTTCGGTTCCATCTTAAAGCCCGGGTTCTTCTCTATGCCCGATGTGCTAAGGGATATAACCGGAACCTGTTCCATCTCCGCTTTTTTAAGAGCACGACGTATAAAGGCTATATAGTTTGTGGCACGACAACCGCCGCCGGTCTGGGTTATGAGTACCGCCGTTTTGTTAAGGTCATATTCGCCCGACTGCAATGCCGCTATCATTTCTCCGACAACCAGAAGCGAAGGATAGCATGCATCGTTGTTAACATATTTCAAACCTGTATCTATGGTCTTTCTGTCAGGTTCAGGAAGTTCAACAACATTCAGACCGCAGGAAGCCATTGCAGGCGCAAGGATATCAAAATGTATGGGAGACATCTGCGGCACAAGCACCGTATAGTTCTTTCTCATCTCCTCCGTAAAGATCAGACGATGATAAGCAGAGTCCTTGACTTCTGTCTTTACACCCTTTCTCTTTCTGTCATTGATGGCCGAAAGCAAAGAACGGATGCGTATGCGCGCGGCTCCGAGATTGTTGACTTCATCGATCTTGAGCATCGTATAGATCTTGCCCGATCCGGTAAGTATGTCTGCCACCTGGTCCGTGGTAACAGCGTCGAGGCCGCAGCCGAACGAAAACAGCTGGATAAGATCCAGATCCGGATTTTCTCTGACATAGCTTGCCGCAGCATAAAGTCTTGAGTGGTACATCCACTGATCCACAACGATGGTGGGTCTGTCCACAGGTCTTAAGTGCGATACGGAATCTTCCGTAAGTACGGCAACTCCGAAGGATGTAATGAGTTCGGGGATTCCGTGGTTGATCTCGGGATCGATGTGATAAGGTCTGCCCGCAAGAACTATGCCATGGATCTTGTTATCCCTGACGTATTGAACCGCCGCCTCTCCGGCTCTCCTCATATCGCCTCTTGCTTTTAAAAGTTCAAGCCATGCCGCATGAGCAGCCGCCTGAACCTCCAAGGCGCCTATGCCGTTCTCCTCTCCGAAGAACTTGACAAGACGTTTGGTAATGATCTCTTCCGATTCCAGTGAAACAAAGGGATTCTGGAAATTGACGTTTTCGGTCCTTATCTCTTCAACGTTGTTCTTGATGTTTTCACCGTAGCCCGCAACCATGGGACAGTTGTAATGGTCCCCGGCTCCCGCAAACTCAATTCTTTCGTAAACAACACAAGGGTAAAAGATATATTTGATCCCCTGCTTTATAAGCCATGAAACATGACCGTGAGCAAGCTTTGCGGGATAGCATTCCGATTCCGAAGGAATGGATTCTATGCCCATTTCATATATTTTCCTTGAGGACACGGGTGAAAGCACAACTCTGTAACCCAGAGACGTAAAGAACGTGAACCAGAAGGGATAGTTTTCATACATATTAAGGACTCTGGGAATACCAACGACTCCTCTGGGAGCTGCGAACTCTTCAAGGGGCTCATAACCGAATACTCTTTTTAATTTATAGGCAAAAAGATTCGGGATGCCTGTGTCGGATTTTTCCTTTCCGAGTCCTCTCTCGCAACGATTTCCCGAAACAAAACGTCTGTTTCCGGGGAAATGATTGATGGTGAGAAGGCAGTTGTTGGTGCAACCCTTGCATCTTGTAAGCGTTGAAGTAAAGGTCAGCTCCTCGATCTCCTTAAAGGAAAGCATAGTCGTCTTTTGGCCTTCATAATGCTCTCGTGCAATAAGTGCCGCTCCGAAGGCTCCCATGATGCCCGCAATGTCGGGACGTATGACTTCCGCATTTACGATCTTTTCCAAGCCGCGTAAAACAGCATCGTTGTAGAAGGTACCGCCCTGAACCACGATCTTTTGTCCAAGATCTTTGGCATCACTGACTTTGATAACCTTATAAAGTGCATTCTTGATAACGGAATAAGCAAGTCCGGCAGAAATGTCCGAAACACTTGCGCCTTCCTTCTGAGCCTGCTTAACCTTGGAGTTCATGAATACCGTACATCTGGTTCCGAGATCTATGGGATTTTCAGCAAAGAGCGCAATCTTGGCAAATTCCGAGACCTCATAGTTCAGAGACTTCGCAAAGGTTTCAATGAATGAACCGCAACCCGATGAACATGCTTCGTTCAACTGAACCGAATCTACCGCATGATTTTTTATCTTAATGCATTTCATATCCTGTCCGCCGATGTCCAGGACACAATCCACCTCGGGATTAAAGAAGGAAGCCGCATAGTAATGCGCAACGGTCTCAACCTCGCCTTCATCCAGCATGAGAGCTGCCTTCAGCAATGCTTCTCCGTAGCCCGTGGAGCACGAACGCACTATCCTTGCTCCTTCCGGGATCTTGTCAGCGATCTCCTTTATGGCTTTTATGGCCGTTTTCAAAGGACTTCCGTTATTGTTCTGATAAAATGAATACAACAAAGAACCGTCTTCACCCACAACAGCAACCTTTGTGGTGGTGGAACCCGCATCTATTCCGAGATAGCAATTACCTGAATAGAAAGCGATGTCGTCCTTTCTCACGGTTGCTTTTTCATGTCTCTTTTTGAATTCTTCATAGGACTCTTTATCGGCAAACAGAGGTTCCAATCTCGCAACCTCAAAGTCCATCTTTATGCCTTTTTCAAGGCGTGTTATCATCTCGGAAAGAAGTACTCTCTCCTCGGTTTTATTGTTCTCCTTTGCCGTCATTCCCGAGCCCATTGCAGCGAACAGATGAGAATTGTTGGGAGCTATGACCGCCTCCGGAGGCAGATTCAACGTTCTTACAAAGGCTTCCTTCAACTCCGTAAGGAAATGAAGAGGTCCGCCCAGGAATGCAACATTTCCTCTGATGGGCTTACCGCATGCAAGACCGCTTATCGTCTGGTTTACCACTGCCTGGAATATGGAAGCGGAAAGATCTTCCTTTGATGCACCCTCGTTGATAAGGGGCTGAATGTCCGTCTTTGCAAACACACCGCATCTTGCGGCAATGGGATAGATGGCCTTGTAATCCTTGGCATATTCGTTCAGACCCGCTGCATCCGTCTTTAAAAGAGATGCCATCTGATCGATGAAGGATCCCGTACCTCCGGCACATATGCCGTTCATTCTCTGTTCCACACCGCCTGTAAAATAGATGATCTTGGCATCCTCACCCCCGAGCTCGATGGCAACGTCGGTCTTGGGAGCAAATTCCTGCAGCGCATTCGCAACCGCTACAACTTCCTGTACGAAAGAAACATTCAGATGCTTTGCAAGTGTCAGACCGCCGGACCCGGTGATGGCAGGCTGTAAAACACATTCTCCCGTAACCTCTTTTGCTTTGTTGAGTATTCGGGCAAGCGTTCCCTGTATGTCTGCGAAATGTCTTTGATAATCGGAGAAAAGAAGCTCTCCGTTTTCATTTACAATGGCCGCTTTAACAGTTGTGGAACCAATATCGATTCCCAAATAATAAAGTGGATAATCAGCTGTCATTTTAATTCCCTCATATAGATTTTGAATATAATATGGCGAATTATATCATTTAATGATAAAAATTGCCATAAGAATTATGTGAAGCCCCAAAAAGCTTCACATGTTTTCAATCTGCCAATCTATAGGCTCAAGCCCATTGGCCTTCAATATTGTGTTGGTTTTTGAAAAATGCTTGCATCCGAAGAATCCGCGATAAGCAGACAACGGACTCGGATGAGGTGCTTTTAGTATAACATGTTTGGGATTTGTGATAAGTTCGGCTTTTTTTTGCGCGGGACTTCCCCACAGCAAAAATACCACGGGAGTGCTCTTTTTGTTAAGCGCCCGCAAAGCTGCATCCGTATACTGTTCCCAGCCGTGTCCCGCATGGCTGTTGGCCTGATGTGCCCTTACCGTGAGTACGGTGTTCAGCATCAAAACTCCCTGTTTTGCCCATTTTGTGAGCAGTCCGTTATTGGGGATGTAGCAGCCCAGATCATCATGCAATTCTTTAAAAATGTTTTGAAGACTGGGCGGTATATCGGTGGGAGGAAGCACGGAAAAACACAGTCCGTGAGCCTGCCCCACATTGTGATACGGATCCTGCCCCAGGATCACGACTCTCGTATCCGCAAAGGAAGTATAATGAAACGCATTAAATATATCATCGGAAGGCGGATAAACGATCTGAGTCTCGTACTCATGCTTTACAAAGTTAAACAGCTTCCTGTAATACTCTTTCCCGTATTCTTCTTTCAGTTGATCGTTCCAATCGTTCGAAACAGCGCTCATTATAATCTTACAGATACCCCTTTGTCACGAAGATATTTTTTTACTTCCGCAATCTCAAGTTCCTTATAGTGAAAAAGCGTTGCAGCAAGGGCCGCATCCGCGCAGCCTTCGGTAAGGACCTCACTGAAGTGCTCACATCTGCCCGCTCCTCCTGAAGCGATAACAGGCACATTCACGAGTTTCGCTATGGTTCTTGTAAGTTCTATGTCATATCCGTTCTTTGTACCGTCAGCATCCATAGAGGTCAAGAGCAGCTCTCCCGCTCCCAGTTCGCAGGCCTTGCAGGCCCACTCCACGGCATCTATGCCCATATCGATGCGGCCGCCGTTTTTGAAGATGTTCCAGCCCTTTCCGTCCTCTCTTCTCTTTGCGTCAATGGCTACCACAACGCACTGACTGCCAAACTTGTCCGCAGCCCTCGAAATGAGCTCCGGATCCATGATGGCCGCCGAATTCACGGCAACCTTGTCCGCGCCCTCTCTTAATATGACTTTGAAATCCTCAATGGTACGGATCCCTCCGCCGACCGTAAAGGGTATGAAGATCGCCTTCGATATCTTTCTTACGAGATCGGCTTTGATCTCTCTGGCGTCCGAAGAAGCCGTGATATCAAGAAAAACCAGCTCGTCCGCTCCGGCCGCATCATAAGCCGCCGCAGTTTCAACCGGATCGCCCGCATCCCGAAGATTAACAAAATTAATTCCTTTAACAACTCTGCCGTCTTTGATATCCAGACAGGGGATAATTCGTTTTGTAAGCATATGCACTCCTTACAGCTCAGCGAAATTTTTCAGGATACTCAGTCCCACCTTTCCCGACTTTTCGGGATGGAACTGACATGCAAACACATTACCGCTCTCTATCGCGGCATGAAAAGGATGAATGTAGTCACATTTGGCCGCCACTATGCTTTCCTCCTCCGCTTCAAGGTAATAGGAATGCACGAAGTAAAAGTAGGAATTGTTCGGAACGTCCTTGAAAAGCCTGCTTCCCGGCCTTATTTCTATGGAATTCCATCCTATCTGAGGGATCTTAAACCCGGGGCAATTTTCAAAACGCCTGATCCTGCCTTTAAATATGCCAAGTCCCGGAACAGGCTTTCCCTCCTCGCTTGACTCGAATAACATCTGCAATCCGAGGCATATGCCCAAAAGAGGTATCCCCTTCTTTACCGCTTTTCTGACCGTCTCATCGAGACCTGCAGCGGTAAGCATATTCATCGCATCGCCAAAAGCCCCCACGCCGGGAAGTACTATCTTGTCCGAAGCAAGTATCTCGTCCTCATTGGCTGTTACCAGTGTTTCATAACCCAAAAAAGCAAATGCTTTTTCGACGCTTTCAAGGTTTCCTGCGCCGTAATCGATGATCGTTATCAAAGAGAACCTCCAAATTAATCATGAATTATACAAAATGGGCAGAGTTTAAGCTCCGCCCATATTACATCATACCTTTAACTTTTACTGATTGAAGCCCAAACCCAAGCGGTCAACAGTCTCATAAATGTATCTGGTGTAGTACAGATTTGCTTCGTACTCACTGTATGAAGACTTAAGCGCATCGTAATGTTCGAGAACGAACATTGCTTCGGCTTCATCTATCCCATAATTGTCCCAAAGCCGGTTTAATATCTCGCTTCTTACGAGATAAATGTCATCCTGTGCCCCCAAAGCAGCAGCATGCGCAAACCATTTTCTGAATCTTAAAAGTCCTTTGAAAAGATCGTTAAGTCCCTCTCTGTAATCATCAAGCTTAGCATGATTGTTGTAAGCATTTAGTTGAGTATTGACATAGTTGACCGTAAGGATCTTGTCATAGATCTCATAATCCTCTTCTTCTATGTCCAGACCATAGATCTTGTCATATGCCATTGTGTAATAATTTACATCTCTGTAGATCAGTGCATTGTCGAAATACTTGGTAGCCTGTCTGACGCCGATGTTGTAAGCAAGCGTGCTGCCTCCGCTGACCGTTACGGCAACTATTCCGATGAACAGAGCGAAGATGACCAGAATGCCCCATTTGTTAAGCTTTGTGGTGTTTCCGACATCTTCAAGGATGAAAGCACTTGCCTGCTCAAGCTTCTTCTTTCTGGCAAGCTCTTTTTCCTCAGCGGTCTGTCTCGCTTTGAGAGCCTTGGCTTCAGCGATCTCCTTCTTCTTGGCAGCCTTTTCTGCCTTCTTGGCTTCCTTCAAAGCTTTCTTCGCTTCCGCCGCCTCAGCCTTCTTTTTCTCTATTTCTTCGGGCGTCGGCTCCGGCTTGATCTGATTCTCAGGTATCTTTACATTACCGAATAACCTGATGTACCACGGTAATTTATCTTTAACGTCTTTAACCTTTTTGGTCTTTGTTGTGCCCTCTTCATTCGGCTTGTCGATGTCTATCTCGTTAAACAGATTGTCAAGAGCCGCAAGATCGTCTTCATTGAGGGAATCTACCCCCATATCTCCGAGCATTCCGCCGAGGCCGACGTTTTCTGCCTGTTCCTCATCGGAATTCTCATCCGCATCGAAGGTAAAGCCTGACATCGGATCATCGTCTCCCGAAGAGGGATTTTCTTCTTCCTCTTCAGTGGAAAACAGATCGTTGAATTCGGGCATTTCTTCCGCTGCGGGAAGCGATCCGTCTTCTTCAAATACGGCAGGTTCTGTCCCGTCATCCGTAAGTGCGAATATATCCTCCGAATCGGCAAGCTCCGGCTTGTTGTCGTCCTCCTCGATATCAGAGACTTCGTCTGCAAGATGCTCTTCCATATTGCTGTCCGTAACCATATCCGATCCGTCCTGATTCAGGAAATCAAAACCGTCATAGTTAAAGTCACTGTCATCCGAACTCTTTGTCGGTTCATCGACTTTTTTGAATTCATCGTTTTCTTTATCAACGATAATATCACTTCCGGCATGATTTGCTATTCCGTCGTAATTGCTGTCTTTGTCATCGAACAGACTGCCAAAGAGTGCATCCAGAGCAGCTTCTTCATCTGCTCCGCTCTTTTCCTCCTTATTGCCTGAAAAGTCAAATTCGGGTTCATTTGCCGGCTCAATTTCGGGATCATGAGCCTCTTCGATCACGGTCTGTGTCTCGGGAAGCTTCTCAGACTCATCGCTGCTCTTGTCTGTTTCCTGAGCAAACTCTTCGTCCACATCACTTTCAGACACAGCAAACAGCTCTCCGGAGGATCTTTCCTCGGAAAGCTCATTGCTGATTATTTCATCGATGACTTCGTCTTCATATTCATCGAAAATGTTATAGTTTTCAATCTCCCCTGCTTCAAATTCCGGAATAGGTACGCTCCGAATCGCGGCCACCGCTTCATCAACGGATAACTCGGGCTGTTTCTTTGACTTTTCGGTCTTTTGAGGCTTCTGTGCCTTTTGGGGCTTTTCCGCCTTTACAGCCTTTTTCTCCGTTTTTGTTTTCTTGGGCTTCTCTTCGACCGGTGCTGTATCCTCTGTGATCTCTTCAGGCAATTCTTCCGATTCTTCCGCGATCGGTTCCTCGATCATCGGTGTTTCCTCGATCGGAATTTCTTTCTCCGGTTTAACCCCGTCATTTTGTTCCGCAGTCACTTTATGTTTTTTGTAAGCTGCGAACCTGTCAGTTTCTTCTTTTTTATTGCCGTCTGAATTGAGCCCGTTCAGGAGACTGTCAAGATAAGATTCATCATTTGGCATCTGTTGGTACTCCGGGTGTAGTTAATTAGTTCAAAATGAGCTTATCAATTTCTCCTACAAGACGTCCTATCTGAGGCTTGGTGATCTGAGCATCGGCCCCGAGAGATTTTCCCTTAACAATGAGTTCATCGCTTATCATTGATGAGAATATAATAACGGGAATGTTCTTCATCTTATCATCCGTCTTAATGAGCTTTGTAAGATGATGACCATCCATACGAGGCATCTCAATATCGGTGATGATGAGCTTAACCTTATCGGTGATCTTACCGTCTTTGTTGAGTTCGGTAAGCTTGTCCCATGCATCCTGTCCGTCCATATTCACAATAAGATTGGAATAGCCCGCTTTTTTCAGGCAATCCTGCAAGAGCTTCGAAAGAAGTGCGGAGTCTTCCGCAATAAGGATGGGCTTAGTGCTTCTCTGTCTGAAACCAAGCTCGTCGATATCGCTGACCTTGAGAGATGTATCGGGAGAAATGTCTGCGATTATCTTCTCAAAATCCAAAAGAACGATCAATCTTCCGTCAAGCTTAACGATTCCGGTAGCGACTCCCTTGCCCTGTCCGTTCAGGGTAGCATCGGGTTTCAAAACCTCTTCCCATGATACTCTGTGAATTCCGACTACGGAATGAACATGGAAAGCTGCATTCGTATTGTTGAAATAGGTAACAATATAAAGATCGTTCTTAATCTCCTTTGATTCGGGAAGATTGAGCACTTTGGAAAGGCTTATGCTTGTAATGACCTCGTCACGCGGCATAAATATTCCTTCAATGGCAGGATCTGCATTGGGAACCGGAACAGCCGGTGTGTACTGCAGAATTTCACGAATCTTTGCGACATTAATGCCGTAGCGGTTCTCGCCCACCATAAATTCCAGTATTTCGAGTTCGTTGGTTCCGCTTTCTAACAAGATGTTGGTATCCATATTCATTCCTCCGTGTTAGGTAAATTCATATCGTAAATATTGCGTAAATTATATAACATATCAGACTATTTTTCAATTGATTTACCACAAGTTTTATTGTATTTTAATTATCACGTTATCTCCGTTTTTGTTGGTTATAAGCATACCTGCACTCTCTATTTCCATATCCTCGGGTACTTTGAAAACAACAACCGCGCCATTCGGATCATTGTATCTTCCGCCGGGCGCAACCCCTTCTCCGGGAAGCTCCGTCTCGTCAACCCCTATATAAAACAGATCGTTCAGAAGCAACGAAGTAACTTCATAATCAAAGTAAATGCCGTTGACCATGATGAGACCGGTCAATCCCATATCGCAGGTCTTCAGATACTTGACAACAGAACTCTTGTTCTCGATAACGAACTTGGCGGCTATATAATCATATCCGGGGATCTTCGACAGAGTCACAAACGAATCGGAAATCTCAAACGTGTCCTCCGGTTCACTGGCTCCCGCAAAGATAACGCTGAAATTCTCCGCTCCTATGACCTTGGCCAGTTGTTTCCATGTCTCAGCCGTGTTCGCAGGGAAAGGAGTGGGCGTAGGCGTATTTGTGGGTGTTGAGGTAGGAGCAGAAGTAGCGTTGGGATCTCTCGGTGCAGACGTCGGTCTCGGCGTCGGTGTGGGTGTATTGGTAGGCGTAGGCGTCGGCGTGTTGGTAGGCGTAGGCGTCAAAGCCTTTGCTTCAAGAAACGATGATGTATAGTTCGAATCATGTCTGAGCAGCGCATCCGCGCAATACTGGGCGACAGCATCGATCTCACTGTCAGTGAGGGGAATCTCCTCAACCAGACAGCCGTTCAGTCCGAGTACAGCGATCAATATTAAAATCAGCGGAATTTTTTTTCGCACCTTCACACTTCCTTCTTTCAATATATTTTGTGTCCTTTTGAAAACTATAACACTTTATATTGTTTTCGGCAACTTTTCTTTTAAACTTTAGCCTTTGAATCAAGTTCAAACCAAAATTCGACGCCGTTGGCATGATTGATCACTCCGAAGTCCTTATTGTGAGCATCCATTATAGCCTTAACGATCGAAAGCCCTATGCCCGAACCGCCGTATTCCCTGGTCCTCGCCTTATCAACCTTGTAAAACTTGATCCAAATCTTGTCAATGTCTTCCTCCGGAATTGGTTTTCCGGTATTGAATACGGATATTCTGACATTTCCGTCCTTTTGTTCCGCCTTAACGTCCACTATCATCTCATTTTCGCAATGATTGAGCGCATTAGTGAGATAATTTGTGAACACCTCTTCTATCATATATTCATCCGCCCAGACGTTCATAGGTCCCTTGGCATTCACCAGAAGCTTTACTCCCTTGTTCCTGATCAGCAGCTCCGATGAATTCAATACCGACCGGATGACCTCGCATATATCAAACCTCTTGAGTTCCACAACCTGATTGCCGAATTCGATCTGGTTCAGCGTAAGCAGCTTTTTAACCATCGTATTCATCTTACCGGCTTCGTCTATGATGACGTCGCAGTAAAAATCCTTGCTTTCCGCATCGTCGTTAATGCAGTCCTTAAGCCCCTCCGCATACCCGGAGATCAAAGCAATGGGTGTTTTCAATTCATGCGTGACATTTGCCAGAAACTCTTTTCTGATCTCATCCGCCTGCTTTTTCTCTTCAATATCGCTCTGTAATCTGTTATTGGCACTTTTCAGGTCGGAGATCGTCTCTTCCAGTTTTTCGGAAAGATGGTTTATGCTTTCTCCCAATTCGCCTATCTCGTCATTGGACTTCACATCATACTTTGTGGTAAAGTCGAGCCCGGACATGCGTCTGGCTATATCCGAAAGCTGTCTGATGGGACGAACGATACGTCCCGAGGCAAAAGCCATGAACAAAAGTGCAAGCAGCGCTACGCATATGCCGGCAAAAAGCAAAAAGCGATTTGCTATCGTAACACTGTCCTTCATGCTCTCCATATTGGTTCTGATCAGAACGAAGCTTGCATTCTCGTTGTCTGATGCAAACAGTTCTATGAAATTGGCGGATGTCCGTCCGTCAAAAGTCTTGGATATAACATATTTCCCGGAAGGCTCCCTGTACAATACTTCGTTTTCAAAAACAGATTGTTTCCTGCCGCCCGCATAACCGGCTACCTTTTCAAAAAATACCCGTTCCTTGACATTGACGTTTGCCGTGCTGAATGAGTATTTTGTATTCCATAATATGGAGATCGAAAGATTAAAGCGGTCCGCATATGCCTCCAGCATTCTGGAGTCCCTGTCGGAAAGAAAATTCTCCGTATCGGTCTGAGGAGTGATCTCCACAGGCTCATCCGGAGGCGGTACGGAGCCATCGGGTGCGGTACCGGAACCCGGAGTGTTTCCCGTGCCCGAAGAAGCAGTTGAAGAATTCATATAGGAAACCGCGGATATAACGCTTGTTCCCGCATCGGCTGTCCCGTTGTTGTCTTCATTTATATAATACTTGGTCAGAATACTCCGAACGGAATCATATGTGTCCTTCAGGGCTTCGATCTTTGTACTGATATAGTATTTTTCAAGAAAAAACCGGTTTAACACCCATGTTACGAGTATAGCCCCCGCAACGGTGACCATGATCATAAGTGTTAATCTGACACGCCATGAGCTCTTCATTCTGTACCCTTTCTTTTTTAAACCTCAAACTTGTAGCCCATTCCCCAGATGGTTTTGATGTAATCGCCTTTCTCTCCCATTTTGCTTCTGAGTTTTTTCACATGAGTGTCGATGGTGCGTGCATCACCGTAGTAGTCGTAATTCCATACGTTATTGAGGATCTTTTCTCTTGAAAGCGCAATTCCCTTATTGGTAACAAAGTATTCAAGCAGCTCGAACTCCTTGACCGAAAGATCGATGGCCGCTCCGTCTATCTTGACGGAATGTGCCTGATGATCAAGAATTATGCCGCCCACTTCTATGGTCTCATCAAGTGTGGAATTTGCCCTTCTGAGTATTGCCTCCACTCTCGCCACAAGGATCTTCGGTGAGAACGGTTTTGAAATATACTCGTCGACTCCCAGATCAAACCCCATGAGTTCATCTCTCTCTTCGGATTTTGCGGTAAGCATGATGATCGGTACTTTCGAATACTGCCTTATCTCCTTGACAACCTGCCAGCCGTCAAGCTTGGGCATCATTACATCAAGGATGACAAGGGAGATGTCCTTGTTCATTTCATCAAAGAACACATCGATGGCCTTTTCGCCGTCCTCAGCCTCCAACACCGTATATCCCTGTTTTGCGAGAAAGTCGTGAACAAGCTTTCTCATTCTGCTTTCATCGTCTACAACCAAAACCTTGACCAAGTCCATAAGTAACCTCCTCTTTTTCCTTATTCTCCGTAGCTGATCCCGTTTTGTTCGAGGAATTCAAGCCGATCGTTTATCCATTCCTGCTGAGCATCCATTTTTTGTTGCCAGGAGGAGTATTTATTAAGTATTTCCTGTTCGTAAACCGCCTTAAGGGGAGAACTCTTTCCCGTAAGCACTATTACGAACATACCCGCCACAATGATCACAAGCCCCAGAATAACGATCTTGAGCATGAGATTTTCTCTTTTGACCTTTTGTAAAGGAGTCAGCTTGCGTTTTTCGATCTCCTTCGGTTTTCTGCTGACCGTCACCGTGGGGAGCTCCCTCAATCTTGAGGGATTGACCATCTCGTCACGCAAAGCTATGCCCTGCAACCTCTTGAGGAAATCCAGCCCTACAACTGTAGTAATAATATTTCGGTCTATCAATCTGTTGTACAGAGCTATCACCGTTTCGGTCTTGCCCAGATCCGTCTTGGATTTGATGTATTCTATTGTTTCGTTCTCTTTCTTCGCATCGTTTAACTCTTCTTCGGAGTAAAACGTATACCCTTTAAACTTGTACTCACGTGCCATAATTATCAGTGCCCTGACACCTTTCGCAGATTTACCATAATTGTCATTGCCAATTTTAACACAATCAATTAAAATATTGAATGAAATTTTTTCTAAAGGATATAATATTTTGAAAGGACCCGACTTCAAATGCAAACTAAAAGATCGTCTTTTCCGGTGACCGGAAATGTTTTAAAGATGATAGCGATAATCACAATGCTCATCGATCACGCTACCGTAGTAATCGTTGAGAATTACCTTTTCCCAATGGTCAGCCGTTCCTACATAGGCGGCACCGACCTTAATTACTCCGCAAAAGAATATGCTCTGGTATCCACTGTCCAGCTTGTGGGACGCGGTATCGGGAGAATTGCTTTCCCCATCTTCCTCTTCCTCTTGCTGGAAGGATTTTTACACACTCGAAATGTATGGAAATACGCTCTTCGCCTGGGTGTCTTCGCTTTGGTGTCCGAAGTGCCTTTCGACCTTATATTCACGGGATCCTTCTTTGATCTTTCAAAGCAGAATGTGTTTTTTACCCTGCTTATTGCTCTTCTCATGATGATCGGCTTCGATCTTGTCAGCGAAAAGTTTGATAAAAAGGCAGCAGTCATAGTTTTACAAGCCGTGATCTTACTTGTCGCCCTGATCGTCCCGATCCTTATCCGGAGTGATTACACCTGCATGGGCATAGCAATGGCTGCGGCCATTTATCTCACCCGAAACAACAGAAAGTACATGTGGCTTGCTGTTCTCGCGGCAATGATCGTCACTCTCATCCCCGCAAGATCTTCCGTCCTTGAGGTCATAGGCTGCCTTGCTTTTATCCCCATCGCTTTTTATAACGGTGAAAGAGGAAGCTTCAATCTGAAGTATTTCTTCTACGCCTTCTATCCGATCCATCTTTTGGTCCTCGGTTTTATACAAGCGTTCGTTTTGAAATGATCCGATGCCTAAAGGCATATGAAAAAGCCCGCAAATGCGGGCTTTTTCAATGTTTTGGTCTGAAATTACATAAACTCATTTATATAATTTTTTCACCTATTTTGCAGTCATTCTGCAGAAGTTTTTCTTGCCTTTCTTAAGGATGATGCCGTCTCCCGACAGTTCAGCCTTCGTAAAACTCCTCTTGAAATCGGTTACTTTTTCATCGTTAACGGAAACACCGCCCTGTTCCACATTTCTTCTTCCGTCACCACGGGAGGAAACGAATCCCGCCTTGATAAGCAGAGAAATGATGTCTACCGAACCGTCTGTGAAATCCGCATCTTCAAGCTCGCAGGAAGGCATGTTGGAGTCATCTCCGCCGCCTGCAAAAAGTGCCTTGGAAGCATCAAGAGCTTTCTTTGCCTCTTCTTCCCCGTGAACCAGCTTGGTAAGTTCGAAGCCGAGGATCTCCTTAGCTTTGTTGAGTTCGCTGCCTTCCCACTTTTCCATTTTCTCGATCTCTTCAAGAGGAAGGAAGGTAAGAAGCTTCAGGCACTTGATAACATCAGCATCGCCCACGTTTCTCCAGTACTGGAAGAACTCGAAAGGAGTTGTCTTGTTGGGATCGAGCCAAACTGCATTTCCTGCTGTCTTACCCATCTTGTTTCCGTGAGAATCGGTAAGGAGTGTGATCGTCATTGCATGAGCGTCCTTACCCAGCTTACGACGGATGAGCTCTGTTCCGCCCAGCATGTTGCTCCACTGATCGTCACCGCCGAATTCCATATTGCAGCCGTATTTCTGGAAAAGCATATAGAAGTCATAGCTCTGCATGATCATGTAGTTGAATTCAAGGAAGGTGAGACCCTTCTCCATTCTCTGCTTGTAGCACTCTGCTCTCAGCATGTTGTTTACGCTGAAGCAGGCTCCGACCTCTCTCAAAAGTTCAACATAGTTGAGCTTGAGAAGCCAGTCGGCATTGTTGACCATCATTGCTCCGCCTTCGCCGAAATCAATGAATTTCTCCATCTGGTGCTTGAAGCATTCCGCGTTGTGGTCAATGTCTTCCTTTGTGAGCATCTTTCTCATATCGCTCTTTCCGGAAGGATCACCGATCATGGTTGTTCCGCCGCCGATCAAAGCAATGGGTTTGTTTCCTGCCATCTGAAGACGCTTCATAAGCGAAAGAGCCATGAAATGTCCCGCTGTAAGAGAATCTGCCGTACAGTCAAATCCAATGTAAAATGTAGCCTTTCCGGAGTCGATCATCTTCTTGATCTCCGCTTCGTCCGTAACCTGAGCGATCAAACCTCTCGCCACAAGTTCTTCATAACAAGTCATAGTTTTAACCTCCTGATTAAAAAGATCACTGATCGGGCTTCAATGCCCGTCATAACAAAACGCCTCGCCCTTGGTCGTGTCTGCTTTTGCATAAGCACGACATTCATAAGGACGAGGCGAGACTTTGCTTCGTGTTACCACCTTAATTCACAAGCAGCTCACACTGCCTGTCTCAGCAGGTACAGAAAATACCCTTGCGATGTAACGGTCGCTTCCCGTTGCAGCCTACTTTGGTTTCGGTGCACAACTCCGAGATGTATTCACACTGCTTCCGCTTAGCCTCTCATCCGCCGGCTACTTTCTGTAAGCTTTCCCAATGCTACTCTTTCTCTTCAATGTCTTTGATGGAATCATTCTAACAAAAATATTTTAGTTGTCAAGAAAACTTTAAAAATTTCAAGTGTTAAACTATTTTACGGGAACAAGCTTTGTCTGTCCGCCCATGTAAGGCTGTAATGCCTTGGGGATCAGAACGCTTCCGTCCGCCTGAAGATTGTTCTCAAGGAAAGCGATGAGCATACGCGGCGGAGCAACAACAGTGTTGTTAAGGGTATGAGGAAGATACTTCTCTCCGTTTTCTCCCGCGACTCTCATGCGAAGTCTTCTTGCCTGAGCATCTCCGAGATTGGAGCAGGAACCCACTTCAAAGTATTTCTTCTGTCTGGGTGACCATGCTTCTACGTCCAGTGATTTAACCTTAAGGTCCGCAAGGTCTCCGGAGCAGCACTCCAGTGTTCTTACGGGAATATCAAGGCTTCTGAAAAGATCGACGGTGTTCTGCCAGAGCTTATCAAACCACATAGGACTTTCTTCGGGCTTGCAGACTACGATCATCTCCTGCTTCTCAAACTGATGTATTCTGTATACGCCACGCTCCTCTATGCCATGTGCGCCCTTTTCCTTACGGAAGCAGGGTGAATAGCTGGTAAGTGTCTGAGGAAGTGTGTTTTCGGGAATGATCTGATCGATAAACTTTCCGATCATGGAATGCTCTGAAGTACCGATAAGGTAGAGGTCCTCGCCCTCGATCTTATACATCATGGCATCCATTTCGGCAAAACTCATAACGCCGGTAACAACATCCGCACGGATCATGAAGGGAGGAACACAATACTTAAAGCCGCGTCCGATCATGAAGTCTCTTGCATATGCGATAACGGAAGAATGAACTCTTGCTATGTCGCCCATGAGGTAATAGAAGCCGTTTCCCGCAACTCTTCTTGCGGAATCCAGATCTATACCGTCAAAACGCTCCATAATGTCTGTATGATAAGGAATTTCAAAATCAGGAACAACAGGCTCTCCGAAGCGCTCGATCTCAACATTTTCCGAGTCATCCTTTCCGATGGGTACCGAAGGATCGATAATGTTGGGGATCGTCATCATGATGGTCTTGATCTTTTCTGCATATTCGGGCTCGAGCTTTTCAAGTTCGTCGAGTCTTGCAGCAAATTCAGCGACCTTTTTCTTTGCCTCTTCAGCCTCTTCCTTCTTGCCCTGTCCCATCAGAGCACCTATGCTCTTGGAGATCTTGTTTCTCTCTGCACGAAGAGAATCCGCTTCCAGTTTAAATTCACGGCTCTTCCTGTCAAGTTCGATAACTTCATCGACAAGCGGAAGCTTGCTGTCCTGAAACTTGTTCTTAATGTTCTGCTTTACAATATCAGGATTTTCACGTAAAAATTTTATATCTATCATAATATTCTCCGTTTCCGCGACTGCAACGCTAAAATGTTGAAAAACATTATATGCCAACATCTGATAAATTTCAATAACAAAAACGAGCAGATTGTTCATCTGCCCGTTAAAATTTGCTGTTTTAAAGATCATCCGCTTCGACCTTATTTATGGAGATCTATATTAAAATTCTTCTCCATAAACACTCTGGAATAATTCTTTCTCTGCTTTGCAAAGCTCTTGATCTCATTGGTGTAGCCGGCAAACAGATAGCTGCCGGTCCATATGCCTTCCGCACCTTTTGCCTTGAGGATCTCGATGTAATCAAAGAAGTACTTCATCTCGGTCTCTCTTTCCTCATTCATGGCATCCAGTGTCTTGTTGAAGTTCTCCTTTGAAAGCGCTCCGTTCGCAAGTTCAAGGCTGAAATCAACGAAATAGTCTCTGCAGGACTCTTTCTTCATCAAAGCGTCAAAGAGCGGCGAGTACTTGGGATTTTCATGCATTTTCTTGTTCTCGTCCTCAAGCTCTTTCGAAAGAACTTCACCCAGTTTGTCGTAGTTGGCCATACATTCCTTCTGGCTGTACAAGCCCATGCCGTAGTCCATGTCATGAAGAAGGAAACGCCATCTGCCGTCATATATGGTGTCTGCCTGATACTCTTCACCTGTGGGTGCATAGTATCTGTAGCACTTGTAGTTGTTGTTGGGCCAGTCCTTGTTGCAAAGGTAGATGTTGTATGCGTAGTATCTCAGATAGTTCTCAACGTCCATGAAGTTGCAAAGCTCTTCATAATTCGAATCCACGGTAAAATCCATATCTTTGAAGCGTTCATAGGCTGTGTTGAATTCCTTGGACGCGGTAACATTGATAATGTCATCGTCTTCTTCCGACTTTTTGGTCTCTTCACCCTCGATAACTACGAATTCACCGTTTTTGCCTTCATCGCCGTACTTGTTCTTGAAATAATTATCGCAATATACCTCATGCAGCCAGTAGAAGCCCATATACTCGCCGTTAAGGTAGTAGACCGCGGGTTCTACAGCTTCATAGTCGGTAAAGCCGGCATCGATGGCAAGCGTCTGAGCAAGCTCATCTCTGATCCATGCGAACTGCCAGTCGTTACCGCTGTCACGGAGCACAAGCTTCTTGTACTTCTTGACGGGCTTGTCCTCGTAGAGTTTTTGCGTATCAAAGAAATTGTATTTAAAGTTCTTGTTGTTGGGATCGTACTCAGCTCTCGCAAAAAGCTTAACGGATTTCAGATAGTTCATACGTGAATATCCGCCGTAGATCCTGATACCCGCCTCCTGGGAAATGATCTGATCACCGTCTTTGTCCCATGCTTCAACGAAAACTCTTCTTTCGCTCTCACGACCGCGCTGTTCGTAATTCTTCCCATAGAAGATACCGTTGGGATAATCCGTCAGATCCGCGGGATCCCCGGTGATGGAGAATACATAAGTGGAAAACTTTCTGTCCTGAGGAACGTTTAACACCGCATAGGGTGAATCATTTCTCGGTGTAGGTGTGGCGGTAGCCTTCGGTTTGACAACGGTAATGTCTCCCTGGGACTGTGTGGCAGGCTCGGGAGTGGGCGTGATCAGGCCCTGCTGTCTTAAATAATCCCAAATACTGCCCTGATCGTTGTTCTGTCTGTATCCTCTCGGTCCCTCCGTCGGCACCGCGGTAGGTGTCGGAGTGGATGCCGGAGTTTTGGATCCGTTAGTACAGCCGGCAAGCAAAAGTACAAAACCAAAGACAGCCGGCATCAATAATCTCTTACCCATTTTTAACCTCATACATTAAAAATTTCCAAAACAAAAAAGTTGACTGAATCTATTATACTCCATATCCAACAAAAACTATTCTCATTTTTTGCTTATTAAATGTCAAGCATTATTTTTTAACATAATTGCATTTTTTAAACATGTTAATATAAAAAAAGGGAGATGCACTTCACATCTCCCTGTTCTGACGGGCATCGCCGTCTTCAAGCTGGAAGCGGGAATCGGACCCGCGACCTACGCATTACGAGTGCGTCGCTCTACCGACTGAGCCATTCCAGCATTATCGAGGCGACGGGATTTGAACCCACGACCTCTGCGTCCCGAACGCAGCGCTCTACCAAACTGAGCCACACCTCGAGTCGCTTGAAATCAAGCCTTGTTATTATGCACCACTTTCCTGTAAATGTCAACTGAAAAACATTTTAAAACAAATATTCAAACAATTTCTTTGTATCATCAAAATAGACATCACTATTGGCCTGCATAAAGGCCCTGATCTCGGGCACATTGTTGCACCAGCCGGCTCCGATAAAGGTCACACCGAAGGCCCTTGCCATGTCATAGCCGGGCTTCAGATCGTCTATGACCGCTATGTCCGACTTCCTGAGGCCATATTTTTCGCAGATCACTTCCAGAGCATAGGGATCGGGTTTTCTTCTGGCATTCGGCAATTCCCAGCCGAAGATCTCATCGGGCTCCGGGAGGTCGTTTTCCCTGTAATCCCTTCTGATATTAAAGTCAAAGGAATGGGATGATACCACGATCAGCCCACCCTCTGCCTTTTGTTTTTCAATGACCTCTTTCATTCCCGGGTAAACCGAGGGAACCCTCGTGGAAACGTACTTTTTCCATATGATTTCCTCCTCTTTTAGTTCCTCCTCGGTCATCTTGTATTTCTCAACACAAAACTCAAGAAAGCCGGGATCGAAATTATATTTAAAATAGTCTTCCACCGATATCGTTTCGCCCGGTCTCATGATGCGAAGCGCTTCAAGAAACGCGGGCCAATGTATCTCGGCGGTACTGCTGACCACGGTATCATCGTGATCCAAAACCAAACATTTATATTTCATAAAACCTCATGGTTAAGTCAGTGCTTACTTTGTAAGCAGGAGCATGATCTCGTTGGAACGCTCTACGAACTTGGTCATAGCAGCAGGTTCGAGAGGCTTGTGTGCGAGGGATGCAAGGTCATAGATCTGCTCACAGATAATGTTTGCGTTGTCGCTCTTGGGGTTCTCGAACAGGTACTTAACAAGGGCATGATTTGCGTTGAGAACAAGTGTCTCTCCGGCTCCGAAGCTGTCGTTACCCAGGTCCATACCGTTCATGGAATACATACGCATCATATCCTGCATTCTGCGGGTCTCTTCGGAAAGGGTGATCATGGCAGCAAGCTTTTCACTCTTGATCTTCTCCACCTTAACTTCAAGCTTTTCTTTGTTCAATACCTTTCTGAACATCTTTGTGAGCTTGTCTGTCTCGGACTTGAGCTCTTCCTCGCTTGTTCCGTCCTTAAAGTCCTCGGAAACTTCCGCATCTATTCTCATGAACTTCACATTGTTCATGGAGTATTCGATCTGACTGATGAAGGGCTGATCGATATTGTGAGTGAGGATCACCGCATCCTTACCGTTTTCCTTAAAGATGTTGATGTACTGACTCTGCTGTTTCTCGTCGGTCACATAGTAAACGGTTTCCTTCTTCTCTTCCTTTTCGCCGTCCTTCTTGTCCTTGTCGTCAACTACTTCCGCTTCAACCTTCTCGCCGTTTTCATCCGTAGCTTCCGCGGTTTCGCCCTTGGCTGCCTTCAGATACTCGGGCAGGGTGATGTACTTTCCTTCAAGGTTCTTGTAGATCATATAATCCTTAACCTTGTCACGGAACTTGTCATCCTTTAAGCAGCCGAATTTAATGAAGGGTGAAAGATCATCCCAGAATTTCTCGTAATTTTCCCTATCGGTCTTGAACATTCCGATGAGTTTGTCCGCAACCTTCTTGGAAATGTAATCCGAGATCTTCTTGACAAAGCCGTCGTTCTGCAAAGCACTTCTCGATACATTGAGGGGCAGATCGGGACAATCGATGACGCCCTTTAAGAGAAGCAGGAACTCGGGAATGACTTCCTTGATGTTGTCCGCAATGAACACCTGGTTTGAGTAAAGCTTGATCTTGCCTTCGATGGAGTCATACTCAGTGTTGATCTTGGGGAAGTAAAGTATACCCTTTAAGTTGAAAGGATAGTCCATGTTCAGATGGATCCAGAACAAAGGCTCCTTGTAATCGTTGAACACATCGCGATAGAACTTCTTGTATTCTTCATCGGTGCAGTCGCCGGGTGTCTTCGTCCAGAGAGGATGGATCTCGTTGATGGGTTCGGGTTTCTTGGGTTCTTTCTTTTCGTCATCCTTGCCATCGTCCTTCTTTTCCTCTTCCTTGGCATTCTCATCCTTGAAATAGATGGGAACGGGCATGAATGAGCAGTACTTCTCGATTATTTCCTTAGCCTTGTATGCATTGGAGAATTCATAGGAATCCTCATTCAGATAAAGGACGATGGTTGTACCTCTCTCATCCTTCTCGCCCTCGCTCATATCAAAGCTCATGCCGCCTTCCGACTCCCAGTAAACGGGCTTGCTGCCCTCTTTGTAAGAAAGGGAATCGATCGTAACCTTGTCCGCAACCATGAATGCAGAGTAAAAGCCAAGTCCAAAGTGACCGATGATCTGATCGGCTCCGTCCTTGTCCTTGTATTTTTCAAGGAAATCCTTTGCACCGGAGAAAGCGATCTGATTGATGTACTTCTCAACCTCATCGGCTGTCATACCGATACCGTTATCCGTAAAGGTGATGGTCTTGTTTTCCTGGTTAACGAAAACCGACATTTTAAGTTCTTCGCCCTCGGGAAGCTGCCACTCTCCGAGTCCGTCAAGTTTTTTAAGTTTTGTGATGGCATCACAGCCGTTAGAGATCAATTCACGATAAAAAATATCATGATCCGAATAGAGCCATTGTTTAATTATAGGAAATATGTTTTCCGAATCGATCGAAAGATTTCCGTGTCTTTTGTCCATATTTAAAGCCTCCTAAAATCATATCCTGACAAGTATTATATCTCGAACTTTTCAAAAGTCAAGAAAAAATTAGCACTCATTCAAAATGAGTGCTAACATATTTATTGATCCTTATCGATCATTTTGCTTCGGAATTAATAATGCTTAAATCTCCTTCAAGAGTGTATGCTCCGTAACCGAGTGGCATTATGAAATGCTGTCCCTTTTTGATCTCCAGTCCGTTGATCTTTCCTTTGCCCTCAAGAACGGAAAACAGTCTGTAGGTTGAAGGAGCTTCGAAAGAAACTTTTCCGTTCACATCCGTCTTCCAGACCTTATAGAACTTGCAGTCAACCAGCTCTTCTATTTCCGCATCCTCCTTGCGTGACTTCTTGCAGGCGCTCAGAACATCCTTGTGCGGGCAGTTGATGACATCTATGCTTTTTTCGATATGCAGCTGACGGGGCTTTCCGTTCTGAAGTCTTCCGTAATCGTAGAGTCTGTAGGTGATGTCACTGGACTGCTGTGTTTCGAGGATCAGCGTTCCACCCTTGATCGCATGGACCGTACCCGGCTCGATCTGGAAGAAATCACCCTTCTTGATGGGTCTGGGAGTGATCAGATCGTCCCAGCGATTGTTTTTGATCATGTCCGCCAGTTCTTCCTTGCTCTTGGCATTGTGTCCGATGATAATGGTTGCGTCCTTGTCGCAATCAAGAATATACCAGCATTCGGTCTTTCCGAAGCTGCCGTTCTCATTCACCGCGGCATATGCATCGTCGGGATGAACCTGTACGGAAAGATCCGTCTTGGCATCGATGATCTTAACCAGTAACGGGAATTTCTTCTTTCCATCGCCGAAGAGTTCCTGATGCTTTGCATAGAGCTCGCTCAGCTTCCAACCGTCAAATTCACCGCCCACGATCGTGTCATCTCCGTTTTCATGTGCGGATATGGCCCAGCATTCACCCGTATCCTCTCCCGGAATATCATAGCCGTAAATGTCTCTCATCCTGTTTCCGCCCCAGATCATCCGCTTGAACACAGGGGAGATAAATAATAAGTCCGTCATATCAAGTACCTTTCTGCCTATTTGTAAATTATTGCCTTGGAAAGTTCATCCGCAATGGTCTTGTCCGAAAAATATTCAACGATCGCAAGAGCAAAATCTATCGCTGTTCCCATTCCTCTTGAGGTGATGATGTTACCGTCCGTGAATACGCCGTTAAGCAAAACTTCCGCGCCTACCAGGTGGTTTTCAAAGCCGGGATAGCAAACAGCCTTTTTGCCTTCGAGCACTCCGAGTTCGCCCAAAACACTGGGTGCAGCGCATATGGCCGCAAGAAGCTTTCCGTTTGCCGCAAAGCTCTTTACTGTGGAGCAAACTCCCGTATGTGTGGCAAGATTTTTTGTTCCGGGCATTCCTCCGGGGAGGATCGCAGCATCGTAATCGTTCATATCAATGTCGTCAAAACGCTTCTCGGCGCCGAACACGATATTGTGGGATCCCGTAACGGCTTTATTCTCCGTAAGGGAAATGATGTCCGTTTCCATGCCTGCTCTTCTTAAGATGTCAACAACCGTAAGTGCTTCGATTTCCTCGCAGCCTTCAGCTGCAAAAACAGCGATCTTAATCATTATATGCTCCTTTCAAAAACCTTGATCTGTTTCAATGCACCCTGAACAGCATTTTTTACGCTGCCATCAGCCAAGGGGCTGTGAAGACCCGCACCTTTAAGGAGGTCAAGGTAGCCTCTGCTTCCGCCCATTTTGCAAAGGGTGAGGTAAGAATTCCAGCCATCTTCCCTGTTTTCAAGACTCTTGCTGTATATCTCAAATGCGCCCATCTGTGCGAGAGCATAATCGATATAGTAGAAGGGATAGAGGAAAATATGCTGCTTCTGCATCCAAAAACCGCCCTTTTCAAGGAACTTGTTTCCGTCATATTTTCTCCAGGGGAGGAAGATCTTTTCAATATCGTGCCATACACCGTATCTCTCTTCGGCAGACATCGTGGGATTGTCAAAAACTCTGCACTGGAATTCGTCAACCGCGCAAAGATAAGGGATAACCTTAAGAGCCTCGGTGAGATGGGCATATCTGAACTTGTGCACCTTGTCACCGAAGAATTTATCCATCCATGGATAGGTAAGATGCTCCATGCTCATGGAGTGGATCTCGTCAATGTCGCTGGTGGACATTACCATAGCCGAAAGGGGCTGTATCCTCGATGAAACAAAGCCTTCAAAAGCATGACCCGCTTCATGGGTGAGCACCTCTACATCAGCGGAGGTTCCGTTAAAGTTGGAGAAGATGAAGGGAGCCTGTCTCTTGGGAAGGAGTGTCATATATCCGCCAAGATGCTTGTTGGGCTTGGTCTCAAGATCGAACAGTTCATGCTCCACCATGAAATCAAAGAATTCCTTGGTCTCGGGTGAAAGCTCGCCGTACATCTCCTGTGCCCATTTAACCATCTGATCCTTATTTCCTATGGGCTTTGCATTACCCTCCGGGAAGATAAGCTGCTCGTCATAATACTCAAGCTCGTCAAGGCCGAGTCTCTTTCTCTGCTCCTCGTAGAGCTTGGAAACCTCGGGAACTATGATCTCAACAACCTGCTTTTTGAAGTTTGCCAGATCTTCCTTTGTATAATCGAAATGCTCACTGTTGATGAGCTCAAATTCTCTGTAGTTCTTAAAGCCTACGATCTCGGCTTTCTTAACTCTGAGAGCCACCAGCTTGTCATATACCCCGTCAAGCTTTTCGGAAACGCTCTCATAGAGTCCGGCCCAGGCCTCAAAGGCTTCTTTTCTCTCAGCTCTGTCTGTGGACTGCATATGACGAAGGAGGCCGTAGAAATTGCACTCTTCGCCTCTGAAATTGCATTTGCACTTGGCCGCGATCTGTGAATACTCTTCAGAAAGCTTGTTCTCTTCGATCATCAAAGGAACCAGTCTTTCATCCTTAAGGATGAGCTTCTTTTCCTCCGTTTCATTGATGAGCTTTCCGAACTCCTTGTCAAAGTCCTTTCTGAAGGGAGAATTCAGGAGCACTTCACTGTGACGCTTATTGAGATTCATGAGCTTGGGAAGCTCCTCGTCCAGATACTCCTGTTCCTTTGAATAGAACTCATCGGCCTTGTTCATTGTGGATCTGATGTAGCAAACCTGGATCATGTCTTCCAGGTCTTTTTCAACCTCTTCACCGTCCATAAGAGCCTTTTTGAATTCCTCATAGCTTGCAGCTTTTTCCGCTCTGTCCAGACACTCGTTTTCAAATGCCTCAAATTTCTTCAGATCCGGTCTTACATATTTGATCTCTGAAAATTTTTCCATTAATAGCACCTCATTTTATTATTTTATCTGAGCCGCATACAATTCGTAATAGGCTCCTTTTTTATCCATCAGTTCTTCATGCCGTCCCGATTCGACTATCCGTCCGTCATTTACCACAATGATCTCGTCAGCATGACGTATCGTTGACAGCCTGTGAGCAATGATGAAACAGGTCTTGTTCTCCATCAGCTTTTCCATAGCAGCCTGGATCAGCTTCTCCGTCCTTGTGTCAACGTTAGAAGTCGCTTCATCGAGAATGAGCATCGCGGCATCCGTAAGCATGGCTCTTGCAATAGTCAAAAGCTGCTTCTGCCCCTTGGAGATGTTAACTCCGTCCTCCGTCAGGACCGTATCATATCCTTTGGGCTGTTTCATGATAAACGAATGTATGCGAGCCGTCTTGGCGGCATTAACAACTTCTTCCATTGTAGCATTTTTTTTGCCATATGCAATATTTTCATATATTGTGCCGCCAAAAACCCACGTATCCTGAAGCACCATGGCAAATCCGTTCCTCAGTGCTTTTCTTGCAAAAAGGTTGTTTTCCGTACCGTCTATAAGGATCTTGCCGCTCGTGGGATCGTAAAATCTCATAAGGAGGTTTATGACAGTGGTCTTTCCCGCACCCGTGGGTCCCACTACCGCGATCAGTTTTCCCCGCTCCGCTTCGAGCGAGAAATCCTTGAGGATCAGCCTCTCCGGGTCGTAGCCGAAATTAACGTTTTGTATGCTCACGTTTCCTTCTATGTTCTCAGGAACTATGGCATTGGGCACATCCATCGTTTCATTGTCCTCGGACAATATCCTGTTTACTCTCTCTGCGGCCGCAAGCGCCGATTGAAGTTCACCGAATATGTTTGCCGCCTCGTTTATGGGCCCCGAAAACTTCCTGGAATACACAACAAAGGAAGAAACATTACCTACAGTCAACAATTCAAGAAAATACAAAACCGCGCCGAATACGGTAACCAGCGTCATGGACATATTATTGATGAAGTTTACCGTGGGTCCTATGGCTGCGTTCAGATAGTCCGCATTGTAATATGCTTCCGTCGCTTCTATGTTAACCTTTGAAAACCGATCCGTGTAAACCTCCTCGCAGGCATATCCCTGAATGACCTTTTGAGCACCGACGGTCTCCTCCACATAGCCGTTCATCCTGCCCAGTTTTGCAGATCTTGCGGAAAATCTCGGACGCGTGAGTTTGGTCATATGCTTTGTATACATGAAGGATATGGGTATCGTAACGCACATTGCCAAAACAAGGATCGGCGAAATCCTTACCATCATGACAAAGGAGCCTACAACGGTAACAATGCTCGCAAGGATCTGCACTACGTCTGTAGAAAGCGATGTGTTTATTACATCGATGTCGTAGGACACCCTGCTGATTATGTCTCCCGCCATATGCTTGTCAAAATACGACACGGGAAGTTTCATGAGTTTGTCGAAAACATCTTTTCTCATGCGTTTCACTATCCGCTGAGATATGTTTCTCATCAAAAGTGCAAGTGCATAGGAAAGGATTGCCGACGCAAGATAGCATACAGCCATGAGGCCCGCATATCCAAAGACTGTGTCAAAGTCCACCGCCCCCTTCTCCTTCATGGCATCTATGGCTTCACCCGAAAGCCTGGGGCCCACAAGTGCAAGTGAATTGGCGATCAATGTAAGGAAAAGTGCAAAAACAAGAAGGACTTTAAATTCCTTCAGATAACGCCAGAGAAAACCTGCCGCCGCTCGCGGATCTCTCGCATGTTCTACTGTCTTTCCCGCTCCGGGCTGTTTTTCCTTTGCCATTAAAGTAAGCTTCCAAGCTGTGTTGCAGCTATCTCCTCATATACTTTATTTCCTGCCATGAGTTCCTCGTGACTTCCAAAACCTATGATCCTTCCGTCTTCTATCACAAGTATCTTGGTCATCTTCATCACCGAGCTGATACGTTGTGCCACGGATATCAGCGTACAATCGCTGTAGTTTTTGTTTATGTTTTCCCTGAGGATCGCATCTGTTTTATAATCCAAAGCAGATGAGGAATCGTCAAGTATCAATATGCCCGGATGTCCTGCAAGCGCTCTCGAAACAAAGATCCTCTGCTTCTGACCGCCTGACATGTCGCCGCCCTTGATCGCAGCCTCGTGTTTGAAACCGTCCTTCTTTTCCGTGATAAACTCAAAGGCACAGGCAGCTTTTGCCGCGCTTTCAACATCTTCATCGGATAGTTCTCTGCCGAAACGGATGTTTTCATCCAATGCTTCCGCAAAAACAATATCATTCTGGAACGCCACGCCAAACATCCGTCTCAGTTCCTGCAAGGGATAGGTTTTAATGTCGCGGCCGTCGATCAGGATCTCGCCCTTTGTGGGATCGTAGAACCTCATAAGGAGATTTATGATCGTGGTTTTACCGGAACCCGTAGCGCCTATGATCCCGAGAGATTCTCCCTGCTCAAGCGTGAAATTGATATCGTTCAGGACATATTTTTCCTCTTCGTTGTCCTCGTTTTCACCGTAACTGAAACATACATGCCTGAACTCTATCTTGGGTGAATTCCTCTTCACCCCTCCCGTAAATTCCCGCACCTTAAGATCATTCTCCGCATCCATTACCGAGAATATTCTCTTGGCAGAAGCGGAAGCCTTTGAATAGTTAATGAAGATACGGTTTACGGCGATCAATGAGCTCAGGATCATTGTGAAATAGGTGAGAAATGCCATGATCGTACCGGCTTTTACCGCTCCGTCGTTTACACGGTAGGCTCCCATGATGATGACAAGAACAAGCCCCATGTTCAGGCAAAGGCTGATAACAGGTCCCGAGATCGCCATAACCCCGGAAGCTTTCAATTCATCCGAGACCGTTTGTGAGTTGGCTTCCTCAAACCTTTCTCTTTCAAAATCCTCCTTGGAAAGAGCCTTGATGACACGGATTCCCGATACGTCCTCTCTCATTATCCTGACCATCTTATCAACTGCAGTCTGCACCTTTGCATAGAGAGGTATGCCTCTTCGGGAGATAAAAAATACGATCAGGAAAACAAAAGGAAGTGCAGCAACCAGTGTCAGCGTAAGGACGGGGTCAAGAGTCGCGGACATGATCAGTCCCCCTATGCATATAAGTGTCGCCCTCACGCCCATGCGCTGCATGATATTAAAAAATGTATGGATGTTATAGGAATCGGAAGTGAGTCTTGAAACAAGTGAAGGAATGCCGAATTCATCGGTTTTACGCCCCGAAAGGGTGAGTATCTTTCTGTACAGATCGTAGCGCAGATGCCTGATGGCGAGCATGGAATATTTTGCCGCCCTTCGGTTTGCGATCACGTTGAAGATCCTGTCAAAAACCGCACAAAACACCATGAAAAGACCGCCTTTGATGAACTCGGTCCAATCACCCGACACACGTATGCGTGGGACGATGTCATCGACCAAAACCGCCATGATCCTGGGCACAAAAAGACCGACTACAGTGCCTGATATCTTGATGATGTAGCCGATGATGATAGCTGTTTTATTTTCAAATAAATACTTAAATGCGCGTTTCATAATCAAATAGCTGACCCTAAAAAAAGAGTGTCCGTAGAATAAACGAACACTCTGATTTTACATTATTTCTTTTTCAAAAGCAAATTCTTTCTTGTCAGATATTGCCCTATTCTTGCATTTTCTTCGCAGATCACTCTGCTTTGATCACGCGAACTGTTCTGACGCCTTCAATAGCCTCAACCTTAGCAACGATCGCATCGTTAACGCTTGCAACGTCAAGAACCGAATATGCTGAATCTCCCTTGCTCTTGTTTACCATGTTCTCGATGTTGATGCCTTCAGCGGAGAAAGCACCGGTGAACTGAGTAAGCATATTGGGGATGTTCTTGTGGAGAATGCAGATTCTTGCAGCTGTTCTGCAAACACCGGCATCAACCGAAGGATAGTTTACGGAATTGATGATGTTACCGTTCTCAAGGTACTCAACAAGTTCCTTAACAGCCATGATAGCGCAATTGTCCTCAGATTCCTGAGTGGAAGCTCCGAGATGAGGGATAGCGATGGTTCCTGCCATATTAGCGCTCTTTGCGTTCGGGAAATCTGTAACGTATTTCTTTACCTTTCCGGATGCAAGTGCAGCTGCCATATCATCATCGTTTACAAGAAGGTCTCTTGCAAAGTTCAGGATGATAACGCCGTTCTTCATGGTCTTGATGGTTTCTGCATTGATCATATTCTTTGTATCATCGAGAAGCGGAACATGAACTGTGATGTAATCGCACTTCTTGAAGATCTCTTCGCGGGTCTTTACAGCCTTTACGGAACGGGAAAGCTTCCATGCATTCTCAACGGAGATGTAAGGATCGCATCCGTAAACTTCCATGCCGAGGCCTACCGCAGCATTTGCAACAAGTACGCCGATCGCGCCGAGTCCGATAACACCGAGCTTTTTGCCCTGGATCTCGGTTCCTGCATAGTTTGACTTGCCCTTCTCTACCATCTTGGCAATCTCAGCTTCACCCTTAATGGTCTGAACCCAATTGATACCGCCTGTAATGTCACGGGCTGCAAGAAGCATGCCTGCAATAACAAGTTCCTTAACACCGTTGGCATTTGCTCCGGGTGTGTTGAATACGACTATGCCTTCCTCTGCGCAACGATCGAGAGGAATGTTGTTTACGCCGGCGCCTGCTCTCGCAATAGCCTTAACGTTCTTTCCGAAAGTCATATCATGCATTGTGGCGCTTCTTACAAGGATAGCGTCAGCATCGTTGATGTCGTCCGTAGCGGTGTAATTCTCACCGAAGTTCTGTGTTCCGATCTTAGAGATCTTATTAAGGCAATTATACTTAAACATCAGGCATTTTCCTCCTCAAACTTCTTCATGAATTCAACGAGTTTCTTAACGCCTTCGATGGGCATAGCGTTGTAGATGGATGCTCTCATACCACCGACTGTTCTGTGACCCTTAAGGTTCTCGAAGCCTGCTGCTTTTGCTTCCTTGACGAACTTGGCATCAAGCTCTTCGTTTCCTGTAACGAAAGGAACGTTCATAAGGGAACGATCTTCCTTTCTTACCGTACCCTTGAACATCTTGGACTGATCAAGGAAATCATAAAGGATCTGTGCCTTTTCAATGTTTCTCTTCTGAATAGCCTCAAGTCCGCCCTGCTTCTTCAGCCACTTGAATACCTTGCCGCAGATGTATATGCCATATGCCGGAGGTGTGTTGTAAAGTGAATTGTTGTCAGCATGGATCTTGTACTTGAGCATGGTAGGTGTTCCGGGAAGTGTATCCTCTGTAATGAGGTCTTCGCGGATGATAACGATAACAACGCCCGCAGGTCCTACATTCTTCTGAACGCCGCCATAGATAACGCCATACTTTGTAACGTCAACAGGCTCGGAGAGGAAGCATGAAGAAACGTCTGCAACAAGTGTCTTGCCCTTTGTGTTGGGAAGTGTCTTGAACTTGGTTCCGTAGATGGTGTTGTTTTCGCAGATATATACATAGTCAGCATCATCATCGATGGGAAGATCCGAGCAATCGGGAATGTAAGAGAAAGTCTTGTCTGCGGAAGAAGCAACAGCCTTTGCTTCACCGTAGATCTGAGCCTCCTGCCAAGCCTTCTTTGCCCACTGACCGGTAATGATGTAATCGGCTTTCCTGTTCTTCATAAGGTTCATGGGGATCATTGCAAACTGCTGGCTTGCACCGCCCTGAAGGAAAAGAACCTTATAGTTGTCGGGGATATTCATGAGATCGCGGATATCCTGCTCTGCTGTCTGGATGATCTCCTCATACGCTTTTGAACGATGACTCATCTCCATAACCGACATACCGGTTCCCTTGTAATCCAACATTTCCTCTGCTGCTTCTTTCA
>JAEEYF010000019.1 GCA_016291655.1 Lachnospiraceae bacterium
AAGACTCATCAAGCGTTTCGGCCTTGACTTCACTGCTCTTCCCGATGAAGGCTTCGATTCACCTCTCGGCTCAGGTACCGGCGCAGCCGTTATCTTCGGTGCTACAGGCGGTGTTATGGAAGCAGCTCTCCGTACAGCGGTTTGGAAGCTCACAGGCGAGAAGGACGGATCTCCCATCGAGTTCAAGGAAGTACGTGGCGTTGAAGGCATCAAGGAAGCTTCCTATGATGTTGCTGGTCTCAAGGTTAAGGTTGCAGTTGCATCCGGCCTCAAGAACGCTCATGACCTTCTTACAAAGGTTCAGAACGGTGAAGCTGATTATCAGTTCATCGAGATCATGGGATGTCCCGGCGGTTGCGTAAACGGTGGCGGTCAGCCTCAGGTTCCCGCTAATATCCGTAACTTCACCGACATTCGTGCAGAGCGTGCCAAGGCACTTTACTCTCTTGATGAAGCCAACACCCTTCGCTTCTCACACGAAAATCCCGACGTCCGGACTCTCTACAAGGAATACTTTGGCGAGCCCGGCAGCCACAAGGCTCATGAAACTCTTCATACATCCTACGTAAAGAGAAAGATTCACGAGATCTAATATGTAACAAAAATGCCGCATCCCACAAGGGTGCGGTTTTTTTATGCGTTATGGTTGACAGCGGCTTTTCTTCTCTGATAGAATTAATCATCTATCTGATGTACTTAAACACCGACACAGAAGAAGGGGGTTAACATGGATAAACAAGACAAACAACTCATTTTGGACAATCTCACAAGCTTATGCCTTAAAAACGGAACCATAGATCCCGCATTATATGCAAAATATGATGTTAAAAGAGGACTTCGTGACATTAACGGAAAAGGTGTTGTTACCGGACTTACAAGAATTTCGGACATCATCTCTTCCAAGATGGTAGACGGCAAGTCTGTTCCCTGTGACGGAATTCTTCGTTACAGAGGGATCAACATAGAGGATCTTTGCGCAGGATTTATCAAAGACGGTCGTTTTGGTTTCGAAGAGACCACCTATCTTCTTCTTTTTGGTAAACTCCCCACTTTGGCAGAGCTTGACGAGTTTACTCATCTTCTCGCCCACTTAAGATCACTGCCCACCAATTTTGTCAGAGATGTCATCATGAAGGCTCCCAGCAAGGATATGATGAACACCCTTGCCAGAAGCGTACTTACTCTTGCCTGCTATGACAAGGCCATTGATGACAATTCCCTTGAAAACATTATGCAGCAATGCATACAGCTTATCAGCGTATTTCCGATGCTGGCCGTTTACGGCTATCAGGCATATAATCACTACGAAAGAGGAAAGAGCCTTTACATACATCGTCCCGATCCCAAGGCATCTACCGCGGAAAACATCCTTCGTCTTTTACGGCCGGACAAAAGCTATACAAAGCTTGAAGCGGAGATCCTGGACATAGCTCTCGTTCTTCACGCCGAGCACGGCGGCGGTAACAACTCCACCTTTACAACTCACGTGGTGACCTCCTCCGGTTCCGACACCTATGCTGTAATGGCTGCTGCTCTCGGTTCTCTTAAGGGTCCGAAGCACGGCGGTGCCAACATCAAGGTCGTTCAAATGTTTGCTGACATGAAAAAACACGTTAGCGACACCAAAGACCTCGATCAGGTAAAGGATTATCTGTTAAAGCTGCTCCACAAGGAAGCTTTCGATCAGAAAGGACTGATCTACGGTATGGGACATGCGATCTATTCTCTTTCCGATCCCAGAGCCCGTATATTCAGGAATTACGTTAAAGAACTTGCTCACGAAAAAGGTCGCGATGAGGACTATGAACTCTATTCCATGGTTGAGACTCTCGCCCCCAAGGTTATAGCCGAGGAGCGTCGGATCTACAAGGGTGTAAGTGCGAATGTTGACTTTTACAGCGGCTTCGTTTACTCTATGCTTGATCTCCCTCACGAACTGTTTACGCCTCTCTTTGCTATGGCACGTATCTCCGGGTGGAGCGCCCATCGTTTGGAGGAACTCATTAACCAGGACAAGATCATCCGTCCGTCTTATCAACCGGTTATGGAGCCCCGGGCTTACATCCCCATTGAAAACAGATAATGCATGTAAAAAGCCTCGGTCATTTGCCGGGGCTTTCTCTTTAATTCCGGGTTTGACTTCTCCCAATACATTTATATAATGTTCCTCTTATAGTAAAAAGCATATTGCTGCATAATTCCCGCATTTTCACCGTAACGCCGGAACGGATCCTCTCCGCCGTAATCCTCTTCGATCAGCTTCTTTATCCATATGTCTACAGGAACTCTTGCAGTTCTTCCGTAAGCAAAAAGCATTATACAATTGGCCACTTTGTCACCGACACCCTTTACGGTTTTCAGCGCGGCCAGCAATTCCTCATCGTCCATCTGCCTCATCTGCTCAAGGTCCAAGCTGCCATGGTATACCTTTTCCGCCGCGGCACGTATGTATTCCAGCCTGTACCCCAGACCGCAGGCGGCAAGAACAGCGGTATCAGCCTCGCAAAGAGCTTTTGGGGTCGGAAAGGCATAGAATCCCTCTTTCCTTTCACCAAAGTTCTCGCACAGCCTTTCTATGCTTGTACGTATGGCGGGAATGCTTTTTCTTTGGGAAATGATGAAGGAGATCAGCATCTCCCATGGATCCTGCTTCAGCATTCTGATCCCTTCACCGGCTTTACTTGCGGCTATCATAAAGTCATCTTTATTCTTAACCGCCTCAGCCCTAACCGCAGAATAGTCCTTATTCAGGTCAAAGTAGTCGGTCCAGAAGGGGTCCTTCCTTATCTTTGCAACATAGTCTTCCTTTGCATCAAGAATAATACGCTTGTCCAGAGATATAAACATCCATTTGGAGCCATCCTGTTTATATGCACGGAAAACCTGTCCGCTTTCCGCTGTTTTTTCAAGATCAAATTCCATGAGGAACCTCTCTTTTTTAAAGCTGTTGTTTAATATTTTAGTAAAAGATAGCACTTATATTGTATAAAAACAATAGTTGAAACACAAGATAACGGCTGCTATCATACTGAAAACTAAATTTTTTTGTGCAACTTTAACAATTTTTTAAAGAAAAAATTAAATATTATTGACAAATTCTACAGATTTTGTTAAGATTAACAAGGTTGATACGGAGAAGGTATTTTCCAGAGAGAGAAGCGCGTCTATTAGGGACGTGGGAGGGAACTTTTATAAGAAAAGGACATCGCAAAAGCGCCGGCTTGATACCGTGGCTGCGGGGTGTGCCTTTTTTTAATGCTTGGGAAAAACTGATACTTCTTTCCCGTTTTATTACGTCATTTTAGAAAACTAATCGACAAACCTTCCCTCTCGTGATATAATCTCTTCCACATCGATAATATAAGGAGAAAACCAATGACGACTACGTCTCTTATTTTAGGTACAGTTTCCATATGCCTCGGTATTTTGGGCGGAACACTTTCGCCTGTGGGTTTTGTTTGCGGGATAGTAGGTATTATCCTCGGCGCCATATCCATTAAAAGAGATCACCTGTTAATGGACACGGCTAAAGCGGGATTCGTTACCAGTATCATCGGAACGGTATTCTCTCTTGCCATGAGTCTCATTGTCTATACCATGCCTTTTATCGATCTGTCCGCAATCTATGATTTCCTGGCGGGAAACTTTTTAAGAAAATAGAAAAACAGAGCAACCGGATAACCCGATTGCTCTTTTTGTGCAATAAATCACTTTTTGTCCGGTGTGTTTGCGTTGATCGTTACATTTGAAGCATTCTCAAGACCCTTGACATTTATGTTCTTGTTAACCTTTGCATCATAGGTCTCAGCCTTCATGATCTCCGTAATGTCAAAACCGGTTGTTTCCTTAATGGTTTCGATCGTCTTTGCAAGAACCGAAGGAACGTAGCCGCCCATGGTTCCCACGCCTGTACCTTCGCCGCCGTTTCCGTCGATGATGGTAACCTTATCGATAGCCGCAAGAGGTTCAGCAACTGCCTTTGCCATTTCAGGAAGCTTGTTTACGATCATCTCGGTCATAGCCGCCTGACCGTACTTCTTCATGGCTTCTGCCTTCTTGTCGATGGCTTCAGCTTCTGCGACACCCTTTGCTGCGATAGCTGCGGCTTCTGCTTCACCCACAGCCTTGATACCTTCGGCTTCTCTCATCCTTGCATACATCTCAGCCTCAGCCATAGCCTTGCGTGCGTCTGCTTCCTTTTCTCTCTCGAACTTCTCGGCTTCCGCCTTCTTCATTCTTTCAAAAAGCTCAGCCTCTGCTCTCTGCTGTCTGGCAAACTTCTCAGCCTCAGCCTTCTTCTTGATCTCAGCTTCCAGTTGCTGTTCCGTAACTGCAACTTCCTTCTGCTTGAGTTCGATCTCTCTTTCCTGACGGGCGATGTTTGCGTTCGCTGTGGTGATCTCGATGGTCTTACGCTGCTCTTCCTTCTGGATCTCGTAAGCCGCATCCGCTTCCGCCTGCTTGATATCCGCTGCCTTCTTGAGTTCAGCCTGCTTGATCGCGAGTTCGTTCTGCCTCTCCGCAATGGCTGTATCGGATGCTACCTTAGCGTCGTTTGCAAGCTTTCTCGCCTCCGCTTCCGCAATGGCAACTTCCTTGTCTGCGTTAGCCTTTGCGATCGAAGCGTCCTTCTTGATCTTGGACATATTGTCCTGACCGAGAGCAACGATCAAACCGTTCTCATCCTCGATCTTCTGGATGTTACATGAAATGATCTCGATACCGAGAGCGTTCATGTCAAGCTGTGCCTTGGTCTGAACCTCGTCACCGAACTTCTTTCTGTCGGTGCAGAGTTCTCTGAGATCAACCGTACCGATGATCTCACGCATGTTACCCTGTAAGGAATCGGTG
>JAEEYF010000020.1 GCA_016291655.1 Lachnospiraceae bacterium
CCTTAAGTTTGAAAATCAATGTTAATTGAATTTTCAGGGTTGTTTAGCTGTTTAATTATCAAGGTTCTTTTTGCGTTTTGCTCTCTCGCAAAGCGCTCGATTAGATTACCACCGTTTTGAAACTTTGTCAACAACTTTTTTTAAAAGTTTTTGAAACTCATTTTTCATTCTGCCCGAATGTTTACCGTTTCATCGTTGCTTTCCGTTTTTTGCGGTGCGAGCGATATATTACTCCCGAAACAGCTTTTTGTCAACACCGTTTTTCTTATTTTTTTAAAAATATCCACAATTCCCATTTCGTCCCGTTTTCCGCCCGATTAGTTTGTACATTTTTGATAAAAAAACAGAGGCCGAAGACCTCTGTCACTTCCTGTTATTCCGCCACAAGGGCTGATTTGGCCAGCTTGTCGGCCATCTCATTGTATCTGTCTCCCGTATGGGCCGCGATCTTTCTGAAGCCGATCTTGACCTGTGCTCCGGACTTGCGCATATAATCCGCATAGCCTTGGGTGTATTTGTTCTTCGCTTTCCAGCCTCCGGTCGCCCACATCTCTATGCCCATATAGTCATAGCAGATCTCGAGTTCCGTGTAGCCGTGAGCTTTGGCCCATTTCACCGCATTCATCGCACCGAGCATCTCTCCGGCAACGTTACGGATGTTTGCCACCTCCGGGTCGTTTCCCGCTCCGGACAGCGTTGTCTCCTCACCGTTGGGTTCAAGTATCACGCAGCCATAGGCATATTTACCGAGGGTCGGTTCAAAGCTGCCGTCAACAAAAGCTGTCAGTTTTTCCATCAGTCCTCCAAATATATGCGCGATCGAGCCGGGCAGGAGGGCTACAGCCCCATCAGTTCCACCAGCAGGATCTTTGCAAGTGTATAATAGGTAACAACCGCTACAAGGTCGTTCATGGTCGTGATCAACGGACCCGAAGCGACTGCAGGGTCAAATTTCAATTTCTTGAGCAACATGGGGATCGAAGCTCCCACAAAGGATGAGATGATCATCGCGAGACAAAGAGACGCGCCCACGCAACCCGAGATGGCAAAGCCATACCACCAGGGTGCATCCTTAATGAAATGCATATAAAGTCCCACGAAGCCCAGCGCCAACACTCCGAGCAGAAGACCGTTCGCAGCTCCCACGCGCATTTCCTTGAATATGAAGCCCCGCTTTTCATGTCCCGAGATCGTTCCGTCCATAAGAACACGGATAGTCACGGCAAGAGACTGGGTGCCCACATTACCGGCCATTCCGAGAATCAGCGACTGGAAGCTCACTATGATCGCGACTTCCTTGACCACATTCTCAAAGAGTCCCACAACTCCCGAAACTCCCATGGCAAGCAGCAAAAGTAGGATCAGCCAGGGCAGACGCTTTCTCATACTGTCTTTCAGTTTTTCGTTTATATCGGCCTCTTCGGTAAGACCTGCCAGCTTTGCATAGTCTTCGCCCAATTCATCGTCAACGGCTTCTACGATGTCTGTTGACGTGATGACGCCTATGATATGGCGATCGTCATCCACAACGGGAAGCGAATCCTCTGCATATGCCTTCAAGTCTTCGATGCAGTCACTGATATTCTCGTTTGCGTCTATGCACGGGTAACCTGTACTGATGATCTCTTCCAGCGCGGTATCCTTGCGCGCAACGATCAGGTCTCTAAGCTCGATCGCTCCGTAGTATTTGCCGTCGTCGCCGTCGTCATAGACATATATCGTATTGATGTTGTCGTTCTCGCCCGCCTGTTCGATAAGAGAACGCATTGCTTCTTTAATTGTTGCGCTCTTGGGAATGGAAACATAATTGGTCGTCATCATGCTTCCGACTTTGTCATCGTCATAGGACCTGATCAGGTTGATGTCTTCCGTCGCCTCAGGCTCCATAAGGGAGATGATCTGTTCTCGCGTCTCCTCATCTTCGATCTCTTCGAGGACATCGACAGCATCGTCGGCATCCATGTTTTCGATGACATTGGCTGCTTTTTCCAGACCCAGTTCTTCCAGGTAGCCGGAAACGTCGTCCAAGTAGGCAAAGATCTCGGAAACGCGCTCATCGCCCAATATCTTGTACAGTCTGATACGGTCCGCCTTGCTGAGGTTGGTCAGTGCTGCAGCTATATCGTTCTCATGGTAATTGTCCAGTTCCGAACGAATGAAATCCTCATCACTTTCTCCCTGAATGATCTCAAGGATCTCCTGAGTGATGTTCCGCTCTTCTTCCTGATCCGCTTCGCTTCCTTCTTCGGTTTCTGCCTGATCCTCTGCCTTAATGTCCTCTGCAGCCTCATCTGACGTTTGTTCATCTGCCGTCTCTTTATCGGCGTATTCGGGGGCAGGCTCATAATCTTCGTTTTCTTTTATCTCATTTAGTACGGTATCATGAAAATCCGGAATTTCACGTTCTTTCAGGTCATCACGGTCCGTTTTTTCAAGCTCGGTTTTGTTATCTTCCATACTCTGCCCGCCTTTCGATGTATTTGCTTTTAAAGCGTATATTCCATAAAATTTTACATCAAAGCCCCCTCAAAGTAAAGATTTTGGCAAAAAAAGAAGAAAATCGGTGATCACGACCTTAAGATAAAAAAGATTGCCAAGAAATCCTGTCTATAATTTGAGCACATAGAAATAACAGATAGTCGAAACCCCGTATTTTCTTACTTTTTGCGTATGTCAACCTGTTATTGCACAGGTTTTATAGATAAACTCGTTTTCTGCGATGCTGATCCTGTCATTATTGAACAGTCCATATTCCTCGCCGGGCACGAGATACTCCCCGTTAACCTTTGTCCCGTTTGTGGAATTCAAGTCCACAAGCGCCACTCCTCCTTCAGTCTTCCTGAACTCCGCGTGCAGGCGGCTCACATTCCCGCCCGCAGGCATATAATCCGTGTGCCCGGAGAGACTTCCGATCATAAAAGGCAGTTTATCGATTATCGTTTTTTCATCGTTGTTCACACCGATGAGGCAGGGATTGCACTCCTGTTTCCTCACGGTGAGAAGCACGGTGTCTTGAGAATCTTCACCGAAAAACCTCTCCGGTTCTTTAACCACGGTACCCACTTCCCGCTCCTTTTTCTTTTTAAACATCCCCGTAAACCAGCTTTTTATGGACGGTTCGGGCTTGGCAACAAGAGGGATTGGTTCTTTTTCCGTTTCCGTAACCGTTTTTTCCTTATATAAAACCCTCGTCGGGGCAGGAGCTTCTTTTTCGATCCTTTCCTTGAGTGCCGCTATTCCCCGTTCTTCCTTCATTACCAGGATATAGCAGTCATATAACAGGGCAACCGCTTTTTTGTCATCGTAGTCTACCCTGTTGAGCATATATTCAAAGAACGTCTCAGCCTGTTTAGACACGCTCTTTTTAAAGCCGGGAAGATAGATAAATCCGGCCTTGTAATCGGATATATTAATAAACACGCATTCCGGATCCAATACAAGATCATCGGGATCCAGCAGCAGTTCCTCAGTCTCTTCGAATGCCGCCACAAAGCTTTTAAGTATGGCAGTGAGCCTTGCATTGTCTATTGAAAGAGTCCTGAATACCAGCTCCATCGATTTCATTCCGCCCACAAAGTATTTGCAGGAGGCTTCGCCGCCCTCCACACTAAGATCCACCTTTAAGAGGGCTGAAGTGTTGTTGTTTTCAAGCATCTTTAACTTGTACAGATCGTCTATGCCTGACTGAAACGGCAGGAGCATATAGGTCTGAAGATAATCCCTTATGTATTTTCCTTGTAATCCTTCTTTCATTTCTCTCCTTTTGCGCCGCATATCAGGCGCTCAAGCCTCATGGTGTTACCCGTCACCCCGCTGTCTGCTGCCTCCGTGATGCACTTTTCACTATAGGTCTCAACTTTTCCGTACAAACTCAGGGTATAGGTTATGACGGAAAATATCATCATGATCAAGACACTCATGACCAAAGTTGTTTCCACGGTGTAATATGCCTTCAACCTTTTCATACGCTTACCCTCTCCGCAACTTCAAGGATCGCTCCTCCCGCAAGAAGGAAAGGCAAAAAGGGAAGCGCTGTCTTAATGGTTGCCCGTTTCACGAGCATCAGAACTATGCCCGTGACCGCGCTTAAAACCAGCGCTACCAGCCAGATCGCCATTACCCTGTCCCAGTCTGCCACAAGTCCCATCGATGTCAGGACGAGGCCGTCTCCGATCCCCATTTTTCCTTTCGATCCAAACGATACCGCAAGCGCAAAAACTCCCGGAAGTATCCCCGTAAGTACGGCAACCGGAGAGCGGTGCATATAGACACACAACCCCAGATTTATCAGTACCAGTACCAAAACAGGTATCAGACTCACACTTTTCTTCTTTATATCCTGAAACGAAAGAAATCCCAGCACTCCGCCGTTCAAGGCAAGTGTTACAAACTCCGTCAGATCGCTTTCACTCATGTTTTACCTCCGTCCTTCATTCCTCTTTTTGCTCTTCGACAGCTCCGCATACGCTGCAGGGCTTCATTCCCTTGACCTCCTCAAGGCTCACTTCTTTCACATTCCTTTTTAACGAACGGCAGTCCGCGCAGAGGTGGTACTTCGTTCCGTATGCCGTGATAAAGACCTTATTTCCGCGTGTCGCATCACTGCAATGGCTGCAAAGCCCGTACTTTTTCCCGTCGCGGTTTCTCCGCTCATTCAACTCCGAGATATCGATCGCTTCTGCCTTTACCGAAAGATGGGAGCAGGTGAGACTGCGATGATAGACGCTCCCGCTTTCGGTCACATAGACTTTTTCGCTTTCTGCGTCAGCCGCTTCCTCCCCTTCTTTCTTGGGTGCAAATACGTTCGGATCCCATATGCCTGTGTTTGCACGGATCTTGAAGCTCTGCTCCACAGGCAGGGTAAACTTTCCGAAGAAAGGCGCTGCGATGGGAAGTTTTGCTGTTACTTCTATTTTATAGACCGATTCTTCCTGTTCCTCGAAGGAGATCCTGAGCTCTTTGTACAGGTCCTCCCTGCCGGAAAGCACTCCTGCATATAGGGACGGGAGCCATACGTATTTCGCATCCTCGCATTTTTCACCGCAGGAATCTCTTACGGGATATCCGGCAGAAGAAAGCATTCCGGCCGTCTTCGAAACGCTCAAGATCATATTCAGCGTCAAAAGTATCCCCAGGAACAATTGCCATATCATCCATATGGATAAAAAGAACAGGGGAAAAACGATCGATGCTTCAACCGTAACCGAAGCTTTCAGCCTTGAGTGCCCTCCGTTGTCTGTTCTGTTATAAAATTTTAATAGAGTGCTCACTTCGTCCTATGCCCCCGGAAGGAATCAAAACTCAGAACAGACAACGGAAAGCACTTCAATAACTTCTTTCCGTTTTAAATCTTGTATTGTATGCGGCAGGTCCAAAAAATCCCGTGTCAAATTTTTTCAGGGAATCCACGGTTGCAGTAAAACTCCAGTCCGTCACCGCATTCTTCATCCTGAAGCTTTCCCTGTATTTAAGACGGATGTTCTCCTGAACGATGTCTGCGATCCTCATCTCTTTTTTCTGCAGATCCTCGAAAAAAGACAGGACCGTAATATAATGCATATATCCCACTCCGCCTGCACTGTTGTCGGAGATCATCCCGGCCTTTGCCTGCACTCTTTCTCCCGTCATCGTCAATATCTCCGCGATATTGATGTTCCCTTTGGGCGAAAATACAGGGATCTTCTTTCCCATGAGCAGGGCGCTGACTTCAACCAATGCCTCTTCAACAGCCCAAACCGTGAGCACGAGATACTTTACGGCATAAAACAGCGCCGGAAGTCCGGTAAAACCCGATATTGAGGAAGCAAGCGCGGTCGCCTGTCCGTTCCTTTCTCCGTCCGCGATCAGGGCCGCAAAGGTGAACACCGTCCGAAACGCAGTCAGTTTAAGCACCGCTGAAGCAAGATTCTCCGCATCACTCTTCCTGCCGCAAAGAACATACTCTCTTTCATAAGCCAGACGAGTGTCCGTCAGTTGCTCCGTTTGATGTGAAAATCTATTTACCATCCAGACCTCGGTCAGAAGATCGCTCGTCAGCTCCTTCCCCGCGTTTTCCAGCATTTTTGCGGGATCCTTCTCCTTAAAGAACTCCCCCATCTCCGAAAATCGGGAGAACAGATCGTGATCCGCCGAGGCCCACTCTCCCCCTGAAGGGAGATCGAGACCGTTCAATTCCTTATCCGACACATCTTTTACGCCCACATATTTAAGGAGTCCCTCCGACATGCCCTTAAGCAAGGTTTCCTTAATGTTTTCTCCTGTTTCTCCGTTGGTCTTAAGGCCTGTGTAATTAAACTTAAGCTTTTCGTAATCTACCTTATCAAAATGCTCTACTGCGCTTTTAAGTTCCTCTCTCATCCCGCCGTTCACGTCAGCATCTCCCGAAAGTCCCGTCATCCCGAGATTCAGAATGTCATTTTGCAGGTTTTGCATCATCCCCGTCGTGTCATAGCCGGATTTTTCCAAAGTAGCATAGGCTCTAAGCTCCAGCGCATCTTCCGTAAGGCTTTTTGCGATCTCACCCGGCAAGCCCTCTATGCCTTCAAGAAAAGCCTCGTACTCATCCGCAGCTCTTTGGGCTATCTCCTGCTTTACCCTTACTTCCAGCAGGCAGGTATAGGCATTCTTGGCTGCCCGATATCCCTCATCCGCCATCCGGACGACTAAGGAATACATTCCCTTTGAGTCCGATTTCATACTTTCGCATCCGGCTTCCATTTCCTTAAGCACACGCATGCCTTCCCTGTAGGCTTCAGTCTTTTCGGCTATTACATCCTTCAGCCGGGCGATCTCTTCAGAAACCTCATCCTTCTCTTTCTTATGACTGCCTTCCCGGGCCTTTAGTTCCGAGAGGATCAGTTCCTGCCGCTCCAACTCTTCGTAGTTTTCTTTCAAGGTCTTTTCCAGCTTCTTCATAAGCTTTTTCTGAAAAGCTATGTTTGCTTCCTCGCTATCGATCCTGTCAAGCAGATCCAGGCAGTTCTCCGCTATCTTTGTCACATAGAGGATGTTTCCCCGCACGGCGTCGTACACAAGCCCGCTTCCGTATGTAGACCGCATATATGCTTCATCCTTAACCCCAATGCTCTTAAGGAAGCCGGGTTCAACCGCGAGATTTCCTTCCTCATCTGCATATAGTCCGTTTTCAGTCGTAGCTATCCCGTCCACCAACGTCATCAGTCTAAGGATCTCCCTTGTGACCGCCGCTGCCGCCTCCATGGTCTCTGCCTGCCTGTCATACACTTCCTGCAGAACTTTACCGTGTTTGAACATCTCGTTTTGAGTAAAGCTTTCAAGAAAAAACTCCACGCCTTCATACATAGCCTGATCATGTATCTGCTGCCTTAGGCCCGCACTGTCGCTGTTAAGAAGTGTTCCCGCCCGGTCCAGGGTGATCTTTACGTTTTCTCCGCCCAAAATGTCTCCCTCAGATTTTTCATAGCTGTAGGAAAGAAAGTCCAGCAGCTCGTTTTCGGTTTTCTTCATATCAGCCTCTGTCTTTCCGTAGCCCGCATCCACGGCCAGAAACCCGTATTCCTTAAATAAGGGATAATAGTACTCGCCCGCCAGAGAATCCGACGCGAGTTCCGACAGCATTGCGAGCTTTGCTTTTGCCGCCGTGATCCTCGCTCCCTCCAAAACCGTAAAAATGAAGGAGATCATAAAGATCAAAAGAAAACTCAGAAAGACGGTAATGCTTCCGCTGTATTCAATTGAGGATCGTTCTCGTATTTGCATTTATCTTCGAAAAAATATTGTTTACAATTGCGGTAAGCTGATCCTTAAAGATCAGAACAAGAGCTATGAGCACCACCAATATAAGAATGATCTCCACCACGCCCACAGCAGACACTTCAAATTTCCTTCTGTTCATAAAAACTCCTTTAAAAGAATTATCTTAAAAGCTTACAAACGCGGGTACCATCAGGATCGCAAACACTATGACAAGCAGCCCCGTCATAGGCACCAAGAGCTTTGTGCTCGCCTGCTCCCCACGTATCTTTATCCTTTCCCTTTCGTCCGCCACCGCTTCCTTTATTTCGGAGGCAAGTATCTCCGGCAGTTCGGAAACACCTTTTGTAACGGCCTGCGACAAGACGCCCGCTATCCTTTGATATCTGGTCAGTTCCATCCGTTCCCCAAAGCGTTCATATGCGATATTCTCGGGATTTCCGTTCAGGAACTCGCGGCAGGTGACTGCCATATTTTCATGAAGCATGCCGGATCCGTCAAAAGCCCCGAAGTCATCCGTCATCTTTTTCCATGCTCCGCGAAGGGGTAAGCCCGCCGCCAAAAGGAGGGAAAGCTTTGACAAAAACACTTTGCAATCCGATTCCGCCCGCAGGAAACGCACCTTCTTTTTATCATGCAGCTCACTGAAAAAACTGCTCCGTGCTCCGATCAAAAGTGCCGCGGCCAGAAACAGTCCTATGAAGACAGGCGGGACTTTCCGTTCTTTAAGGGGTGTTATCTCAGCCCCCTCCAGTTCGTTTGGCAGCATGAATTCACGGCTGTAGGCGGTCGAGCTTTCATATGCCTGCAAGTCCTTTAAACGCTTTCTGAGCATTTCCTCTGCTGCTTCATACCTGAAAGGCACAACCGTCACATGCCGCTCGTACAGCCTGAATTCCTTACCGTAGCTCACCCTCGCGCACAGCGTAACCTGCGTTTTTCTTCGAAGCTCGGCGTTTTGCACTTTTCCGTCCGTCTGTATCAGCGCAGGGTCCGAAGAGCTCCAGGAGAGGCGCACGGGAAACTCCTCAACTTCTTCAAACAGCTTAAGATCGGTCATTACTTCGTCCAAGGAGGGATTTGCGCCGGGCACTTTCAGATCGAGATATCTGCTCAATCTGTCCTGCATCTCATCGATCTCCTCATCACTCATCAGGACCGGGTTTAGTTTCAGGCTGACCTCATGTTCTCCGTTTTCGTCCCTGATCAGGACAGGGATCTCGCGAGCTTCTCCGTTCACTTCCTCCCTTATATAAACGGCATCGGACTCCTTTTGTCCCTCAAGAAGCCCCGGCAGAGCAAAGAGCAACGGCAGGAAAACCGTTACCGCTCCGACCTTAAGCATCCTTTTCTTAAGACCGAGGAGCAGCAGCTTTCGCACCTCTGTCGTGGTTTTCCCCGGATAAAGGCTCTTCAGGGAATATATTTTATTTTCCGATATCAATCCCAAGTGTTTCATACTTTAAGACCCAAGGTCCGGTTGATGGTTTTCATTCCAAATACAAAGCACGCCAGACAGCCTGCCAGCATCCCCGTCATAAAGGAGATCCCAAAGGTACTGTGATAAAGGGGCGCGCTCATTTCAGGCGCAAGAAGCTTTAGATAGAGCAATATACCGTAAGGGATGGCGCTCATGATCATGAATTCCCCGCGTTTTGCGGCGATGACCACATTCAGATCCCGCCTTAGATTGATGGTATCGTTCAGGTTTGAAACCGTGCGCCGGATGACCTTGTTAAGGTTACCGCCCGTGCGTTTCAATATCTTGAAAAGGTCCGCAAACTCCCTCACAGCCGCCGCATCCACGCTATCCGCAAACTCTTCGAAGGCCTGTTCCATGGTCATTCCGGCAGACAGCTTTCCCGCCATTATCCCGAATTCCCTTGTGATGATTTCCTTACGGCCATATAGTCCCTCCAGCCCCTTTGCGGTGTCTGAAAGACTATGCTCGGCTGAATAGCCCGCATCGAGTCCGTTCTTAAGGTATTGCAGGGCATCCTTGAACTGAATGTCCATAGCCTGCACTGTCTCTATGCGCTTTTTTCTTTCAAAACCAATCACAAAAAAAGGTATTCCTCCAAGCAGGATCAGAGCTATTGGCTCAAGATCGTAGAAGAGCCATGCGGTAACAAGCGCAAAAACCGCTCCCGCAAGGATTCCCGTTACTTTGCCACTTAAGGCGGGCTTATTCATCCTTCCACACCAGCCCGGCTTTTTTCAGCTTCCAATCTGAAACAAAATTGTTGGCTGTTCGCACCAGACTTCCTTTTACCTGTTCTTTATCCGAACTTTCGGGATCTTCCTTAAAAACATAGAGAGGATTCAGCTTGATCTCACCGTCGCTCATTCCCAACACCTCGGAGATCTCCAGAACTTTTCTGCTTCCGTCCCTGAGCCTTCCGAGATGGATCATAATGTCAATTGCAGAGCTTATCTGTTTACGAACTGCGCTCAAAGGGATCTCCGTTCCCATGAGTATCATGGTCTCGAGTCGATCAAGCATGTCCCCGATCGAGTTCCCGTGTCCCGTAGACAGCGAGCCGTCATGTCCCGTAGCCATTGCCTGAAGCATATCTATCGCCTCCGGACCGCGCACTTCTCCCACTATTATCCTGTCGGGCCGCATTCTGAGGGCGGTTCGTATAAGATCTCTGATCAATATCTCCTTACATTCGCCTGAGTTTTTGTTTCTCACTTCCAGGCGCACGAGATTTTTGATGTTTTCGATCCTGAGTTCGGCCGAATCTTCTATTGTAATGATCCGTTCATCATGGGGAATGCAGCCCGACAGGGCATTTAGAAAGGACGTTTTACCTGACCCCGTTGACCCGGAGATGAAGCAGTTGTATCCTGCTGCAACCAGCATGGAAAGCCGGTCCGCAGCATCTCTGCCAATGGTTCCGAACTCGACAAGTTTTTGAAGCGTAAAGGCCTCTTTGGAAAATTTACGTATTGTTACGATCGGACCGTTAAGAGAAACCGGCGGGAGAACCACGTTTACACGTGAACCGTCGGGCAGTCTCGCGTCCGCGATGGGATCTGCTTCGTTCACCGTTCTGTTGGCTCCCGACACGATCCGCTGGATTATGTCCTCCAGCCGCCCCTCCGATTCGAATTTCAGCTCGGACTTCGTGAGTTTTCCGTGCTTTTCCGTAAAGATCTCATATGGTCCGTTGACCATGATCTCAGTCACTTCCTCATCCTCAAGCAACGGTTCCAGCACATCAAAGCCGCGTATGGAATTGAATACGGCGTTCTGCAGTTCCTCTCTCGTCCTTAGATCCATGAAGTTCTTTACAGCCTCTCTGTTTATGCTTACATGTATGGCCGCGTTCAACGCTACGTCGGAGATGTTTTCCGAATAATCAAAGGAACTGAGCACCTGATCTCTGATCCTGTTTTTAAGTTCGTTGTTCATTTTCTGCCCTCACCTTCAAAAGTATTTCCTGCTTGCCTGCATATTTCATCTGTCTCAAAAACTCATCCGGGCCCGGGTCCGCTTCGTCCGCCTTCGGCAGAAAGACTCTGTCGCTCATTTCCATGAGCCTTTCCATGCTCTCCGACATAAAGCCGCACTCGAAAACTATGCTTTCGAAATTCCCTTCGGTCTTGCACATTTCAACAAGTTCCTGCATTTCCTCCGGTGAAAACTGCCACAGATCAGCATAGTGATCCGTTCCTTTGATGCAGGAGTAGCCGCTTTCCTTCAAGGTTCCGTCAAGCATATCCCCGAAGCCCCGTCTGTTCTTCCGTGCGGCAAAAAGAAGCTCGCTCAGCGAGACTCCCGCCTCCCTGCTTCCTTCCGTGCTTCCGAAGGGATCCCAAAGGAGCAGGAGAGTCCGCCCCACCTTTGCCAGCTCTGCCGCCTTTTCCTTTGCGAAACGACGCGCGGCTGCATTTGAGGACGGCGAAAAAACAGTGTAGATGCTGTTTTTCTCAAAAGTTCTGTTCAAAGCCGGGAACAGCCTTTGCAGCAGAACGGGTGCGCGGAGATATTTAAAAAACACCTCTCCCGTTCCCGCCGCCCCGCATTTTTCTTTTTCCTCGCAAAGCAAACAGACCCGGGGTATTTTGTTGTAGGTTTTAAAATGATTGGGATCGTCTGTCAGAAGAATGGACAGAGCACCGGATTTTAAGAATTCATCGAGTTCTGAATTATTATGAAAGCATATACCCCCGCAGCCGACATCGCGGCGGGAATTGATGTACTCCGCAAGACGCGAAGCATACTCCCCGGGGGACGCATATATTCCTATCAGCGTCTCCATGTAACCCCCTTCAAAAAATTTATGTGTAAATGATAAAGCCGTGAAAGCCTTTTGTCAACAGGCTTTGGAGTGATTTCCTCATTTTCGGCGATATGTACAAAAACAGACCGGATCTTTGGAAAATATGCCCAAAGATTCCGGTCCAAAATTGCAGATGGTTCTGTTTTGTTTATACTTTTTTAAGAATTACTCTTCCGTTGCCAGTCTTCTTCCCATAAGCACACCCATGGAAGAAGCCATCATGAGACCTCTTGTCCAGCCGCTGGAATCTCCGAGGCAGTACAGACCTTTAACGTTTGTGGTAAGGTCGGGCTCCATCTTAACCTTGTTGGAGTAGAACTTGAGTTCGGGGCTGTAAAGCAGCGTCTCGGTTGAAGCAAAGCCGGGAACGACCTCGTCCATGGCCTGGATGAAGTTGATTATGTTTGTCATCGCACGATAGGGCATAGCAGCCGTGATGTCTCCCGCAACCGCATCCGGAAGTGTGGGCCGCACGTTGGAGAATGAAAGCTCCTTCTCCCATGTACGCTTTCCGCAAAGGATGTCTCCGAAACGCTGTACAAGGATCTGCCCGTTCGCAAGCATATTTGTGAGCTCTCCCACCTTCTGTGCGTACTCGATAGGCTTGTTGAAGGGTACGGAGAAGTTATGTGAGCACAGGATCGAAAGGTTCGTGTTCTGTGACTTAAGCTCTTTGTAGGAATGTCCGTTAACCACCGCAAGGTTGTTGTCGTAGTTCTCCTGACTTACAAAACCTCCGGGGTTCTGGCAGAAGGTGCGCACCTTGTTCTTGAAAGGAAGCGGGTAACCCACCAGCTTTGACTCATAAAGCACGTCATTGACCTCTTCCATAACCTCATTACGCACCTCGACTCTGACACCGATGTCAACGGTTCCGGGCTTGTGAGCGATGTCATATTTTGCGCAGAGCTTTTCAAGCCACTCAGCGCCTCTTCTTCCGGTAGCGATGACAACGTTGTCTGCTTTGTAGACCTTGCGTCCGTCACCTTCCTCGAGTCTGACGCCCTTTACGACACCTTCTTCTATGATAAGGTCCTCGCAGGACTTGTTGAAGATCATGTCCACTCCGTGATCCTGGAGATAGTGTTCAATGTCCGTATAGAGCTGCTGAGCCTTTTCCGTCCCGAGATGGCGGATCGGGCAATCGACCAGCTTAAGGCCTGCTTTGATCGCTCTTCTGCGGATCTCTTTAACCTTGTCGGGATTGCTGACGCCTTCAACATGCTTGTCGGCGCCGAAATCCAGGTAGATCGAATCGGTGTAATCGATAAGATCCTGGCACGCCTGAGGTCCTATCAGCGTCGGGAAATCTCCGCCAACCTCATAGGAAAGTGAAAGCTTTCCGTCCGAGAATGCGCCCGCTCCCGAAAAACCTGTGGTTATATTGCAGGGCTTACAATTTACACAATGGCCTATCTTGGCCTTGGGGCAGCTTCTCTTCTCGATGGGCTGACCTTTTTCTATCATAAGTATCTTTTTTTTGCTTCCGCTCTTAATCATTTCATAGGCCGTAAAAATACCGGCAGGGCCGGCTCCGACAATGATCACGTCATAATTCATAGTTTGTCACCTCTGTACATTTCTATAGCTGCTCTACTCACAGTGAGTGCCTATAAGTGTGGTTACTCCAACAGATTATTATATCTTATAATGTCGATATTGTAAAGTGGTGAGGCACGCGAAATGAGCTGCGGGGACGGGGTAATGAGCCACGGGGACGGGGTTATGGTGTCATTTTCAATGACACCATAACCCCGTCCCCGTGGCTCATTTGTTAAAAGGATATCATTTGTTGACTTTGGAGCTGTTTTACAATATATTTATTTCGATTGGGCATTCATTGCCCTAAGTTTTGTTGGGAGGTATATATGTTTTCAACCGGAAAAAGCGGAGTCCACGTTCCGCATAACAAGAATACAGCCGGCTCGCCCGCTGTGCATATGCCTGCTCCCGAAGCCGTGATCTTGCCCACTTCCATGCATATCGGAAAACCGGCAAATCCCGTCGTTAAGCTGAAGGATCACGTAAACGTGGGTACATTGGTTGCGGAAAGCACCGGACCGGTTTCATCCCCCATTTATTCGAGTATTTCGGGAGATGTGACAAAAATTGATACTATTCTCACTGCAGGAGGCACTTTCGTTCCAGCCATTTTCATCAAGTCCGACGGACTCATGACAGTGGATGAAAACATTGCTCCGCCTGTGGTAAATGATTACGCTTCGTTCATTGACGCCGTGCGAAAGAGCGGAATCGTAGGACTTGGCGGCGCAGGCTTCCCCACGGCCGTAAAGCTTGATGTTAAGGACACTTCCCGTATTCAGGAGCTCATCATCAACGCTGCGGAGTGCGAACCCTACATCACCAGCGATACAAGAACGATGCTCGATGATGCTGCGGACGTAAAGGAAGGCGTTGAGCTTTTCGAAAAGTATCTGGATATCAAAAAGGTAATAATCGGCATAGAATCCAACAAGCCCGAGGCTATTAGGAAAATGAAGGAGGTTTTTGCCGACGACAAAGCGGTTACGGTAATGTCATTGCCCGGCCTCTATCCTCAGGGCGCCGAGAAGGTCATCATCAGAAACACCACAGGAAAGACTGTTCCCGCAGGCAAGCTTCCCATCGATGTTGGCTCCGTGGTATGCAATGTCACCACAATGGCTGCCATCGCAAGATATATCCGTACCGGAATGCCTCTGTTGGAAAAGTGCGTTACGGTTGACGGAACCGCCGTTAAGGAACCCAAGAACGTGATCGTTCCCATCGGAACAAGCGTCAAGGATGTCATATCCTTCTGCGGCGTCAACGAAGAAGACATATACAAGATCCTGTTCGGAGGACCTATGATGGGTCTTTCCACCCCGGATCCCACAGCTCCCGTTTTAAAGAATACAAATGCAATTACGGTCATGGGGCTCAAGGAAGCCTCACAGCCCAATGCAACTCAGTGCATACATTGCGGAAAGTGCGCCACTCACTGTCCCATGAACCTTACCACCTTTGCCATCGCACGTGCTTTTGAGCGCGACGATGTGGAAGAACTGGCAAGACTCAGAGTGGATCTGTGCGTTGAATGCGGCTGCTGCTCCTTCATATGCCCGGCCAAGCGTCCTCTGGTTGAGATCAACAAGCTTTCCAAGACGATGGTACGCGCTTTTAAGGCAAAGGAGGCAGGCAAAGCATGAACAGACTTTTCATTTCGGTTTCACCGCATTTTCATTCAAAAACAACGACTCAGAGCATTATGCTTGACGTCATCATAGCTTTGATGCCCACTACCATAGCAGGCGTGATCATATACGGACTTCGCTCTCTTGCGGTCATCGCAACGGGCGTTGGCTTCGCAGTGATCTCGGAGATGGTGTTTAACAGGATCGCCAAAAAGGCTCAGACCGTAAGCGACCTGAGTGCTGTTGTCACCGGCCTTCTGCTGGCTCTTACCGTCCACGCCGACATGCCTCTCTGGCAGGTAGCCATCGGTTCGATCTTCGCGATCGTGATCGTAAAGGGCGTGTTCGGAGGCATCGGTCAGAACTTTGCAAACCCTGCCATCACCGGCCGTCTCCTTATGGCTGTATCCTTCGGATCCATGGCAAAAGCAGCCTTTCCGGTAGCAGATACGGTTTCTTCGGCAACCCCCCTGCCGATCCTTAATGGCGGAGGCACTTTCGACCTGCTTCCTCTGTTCCTCGGAACCCGCGGCGGCGCCATCGGTGAATCCTGTACTCTTGCACTTATCATCGGAGGCATATATCTCCTGGTCAAGAGAGTCATCACCTGGCACACTCCCGTAAGCTACATCGCAACGGTATTCGTTTTCTCGTGGATCTTCACAGGAGACCTGACCATCGCCCTTGCTTACACGATGGCCGGCGGACTTTTCATCGGTGCGATCTTCATGGCAACGGATTATGCCACAACGCCTTACCGTCCGATGGGAAAAGCAATATTCGGAATCCTGGCGGGTTTCATCACCGTCATGATCCGTTTCTACGGAAACCTTCCCGAAGGCGTGAGCTTCGCGATCCTCTTTATGAACCTGCTCACTCCTTATATCGACAGATGGACCGCAAAAAAACCTTTCGGAGGTGATGTAAAATGAAAAAAAGTCTTCCGAATGTATATGTATTAACGGCTATATGTCTCATTACGGCTCTTCTCCTCGCCTTTGTAAACAGCTTTACAATGCCCGTCATTAAGGCAGCCGAAGAAAAAGCCACACAGGAAGCTCTTCTTGAAGTCCTTCCCGGCGGCGGCACCTTTGAAAAGCTTGACATTGCAGAACTTGACACCAATGCCTGCGCCACAGATATCCGGGAAGTCTACAAAGCATCCAACGGCGGTTATGTGGTAAAGAGCATGTCGGCAGGTTATTCCACCGGCCTGCAGATCATGGTGGGCATAGGTCCCGACGGCAAAGTGGCGGGTTCCAAATGCCTTGCATCCGCTGAGACCTTAGGTTACGAAAAAACCTACGGCGCCGACCTTCTTAACGCTGACATCAACAACATTTCAGACATCGCAACGGTTTCGGGTGCGACCAAGACCACAACCGGCTACAAAAAGGCTGTGACAGACGCTCTCAAGCTTGCGAACGCTTTAAGCGGGAATTAGGAGGAGCCGATGGAAAAGAATAATAAATTATCAATAGTAACAAAAGGCTTCTTTAAAGAAAACCCTGTATTCGTGCTTGTTTTGGGAACCTGTCCCACACTTGCCGTAACAACGGGCGTTATCGGAGCCATAAGCATGGGACTGGCAGCTACAGCCGTTCTCATCTGCTCAAACCTCGCTATCTCTCTTTTGAGAAAGATCATTCCCGATAAGGTAAGGATTCCTTGCTACATTGTTATCATCGCAGGCTTCGTTACCATCGTTCAGATGCTGATGCATGCTTATCTGCCGGATCTGTACGATCTTCTGGGCGTTTATCTCGCACTGATCACGGTTAACTGTATCATCCTCGGTCGTGCGGAAATGTTCGCAAGCAAGAATTCCCCCGTGGATTCCGTTCTCGACGGACTCGGAATGGGACTTGGCTTCACCATCGCTCTGCTCTTCATGGCAACCATCCGTGAAGTGTTCGGCGCAGGTGCGTTTGCGGGCATAGAGATCCCCTTCCTTAAGGATCATACGGTAGGCTTCCTTGTAAAGAGCCCCGGCGGCTTCCTTGTTTTCGGTCTTCTGATCGCGATCGTTACCTTCGTTATGAACCGCAAGGGTAAGAAAGCTCCCGAGCTCAAGTGTGCAGGATGTCCTGTGGCAGCTGTATGCTCGGCTGCGGATAAAGAAAATAGCGCTTCACTTGAAGAGGCAAAGAAAGGAGCGCAGGCATAATGTTTAAAGAACTTGTAATCATCTTAATGACATCGGTACTTGTAAACAACTACGTTTTAAGCCGTTTCCTCGGTATCTGCCCTTTCCTCGGAGTTTCCAAAAAGCTCGATCAGGCAACGGGCATGGGCGTTGCGGTTATCTTCGTAATGATGATGGCTACGGCGGTAACCTACCCCATCTACTACGGCCTACTCGTTCCCAACGATCTGGACTACCTGCAGACCATCGTCTTCATCCTTGTTATCGCAGCGCTTGTACAGTTTATCGAGATCGTACTTAAGAAGTACATACCGAGCCTTCACAAGGCTCTCGGTGTTTACCTGCCGCTCATCACTACCAACTGTGCTGTGCTCGGTGTTACGATCAACAACATCACCGACGATTACAATTTTGCACAGTCCATGGTAAGCTCACTGGGCTGCGGTCTCGGCTTCCTTTTGGCAATGGTGATCTTTTCGGGTGTACGTTCAAAGCTTGACGGTCCCGAGACCCCCAAGGCATTCCGCGGATTGCCTTCAACATTGATCGCCGCTTCTATCGTATCTCTTGCATTCATGGGATTTGCAGGGATAATCGATAATCTGTTTGCTTAAGGAGGTGCGATTATGGAAGGAATTATCATTGCGGTCATAGTTGTGGCCGCTGTCGGACTTGTATGCGGTATAGTCCTCGCCCTCGCTTCTCACTTTATGGACGTTCCCGTTGACGAGCGTTTCACCAAGGCTCGTGCCTGTCTTCCCGGTGCCAACTGCGGTGCCTGCGGATACACCGGATGCGACGGATATGCCAAGGCTCTCGCAGACGGCGAAACAGACAAGACCAACCTCTGCGTTCCCGGCGGTGACGTAGCCGCCAAAGGCATTTCAGAGGCTCTCGGCCTCGCTTTCGCGGATGTAGAGGAAAAGGTTGCTTTCGTTCATTGTAACGGCAACTGCGATCCTTCAAAGGACAGAGCTCACTACGACGGCATAGGCGATTGCAAATCCGCTTCACTCATCTACGGTGGTCCCGAGGCTTGCGTATACGGCTGTCTCGGCTTCGGAGACTGTGCAAAGGCCTGTCCCGAAAAAGCTATATGCATGGATCGCGGTATCGCGAGCATAGACATAAACAAGTGCATAGGCTGCGGCATATGCGTACGCACATGTCCCAAGCAGATCATCTCGCTGCTCAGCGTTCCCGTCAAAACGGTTGTTCAATGCTCCAGCAGGGAAAAGGGTGCCAATACGAGAAAGGCCTGCTCCAACGGTTGTATAGGCTGTAAGAAGTGCGAACTCAACTGTCCTTCACACGCTGTAAAGGTCATCGACAACCTCGCTGTGATCGACTATTCTATCTGCAACAACTGCGGAAAGTGTGCGGAGGTTTGCCCCGTAGGCTGCATGCAGCTTACCAACTTCAGCACCGGCTGCAGCGCACAGCACGCGCTGTGATCGAAGGCTCATCCGGCAAAGCAAAAAAACAAAGGGTACATATTCATCTTGATATGTACCCTTATTATTATATGATTTTAAGTCTTTTTTGCCTTTTCTCCTCTTCATCCCTCTTGTTCTTCTTATAGAAGTGATCGTTCAGAAGGACATAAACTGCGCCGAGCAACACTATCGAAACCACCACGATCCATACACAGGAATGATTGACATTTTTGGACTGTTTGACCTCTTTGTCCTCCTTCTGCGTCTCCCTTATATTGTTTTCGCAGGTAACACCGGTTTTTTCTCTTTCCGCTTCGATCTCCCCGTATGCATATTCCGCCTGAGCGACCAACACTGCAGCCAGCGTCAAAAGACAGGCTGTAACCACCCGTAAACTCCCCCGTTCTCTCTTCATAAATCTTCCTCTTTTTCTACGACCGCTTTTCGATCGTCGCTAACACCGCCTTTCAGGCGGACCCACCTAACAGAAACAAATATTTTTGACTATTCTGATTATGCCCAAGGTGATAGTGAATTTATCTTACAATATAAAAATGTTTCTGTCAACAAGTTTTTCCATTTAATCTCAAATCCGGTCTTATTTTGCATATATGCACAAAAAAGACAGGTCAGCTTTCGCCGGACCCGTCTTTTCTTTTTCTGTCTTTTATGGTATCAATTGCATAATTTTCGAAAAATAATCTTTATCGATTATTATCCGACTTACCTTGTATCTGTTGGCAGTCTCATTGAGCCACATGGACACTTCGTCGTCGGAAACAGGCGCATCCGTGCGCTGCTGCACGATCACCTTCTTATCCTTATGTCTTGTAAAGGTGTCGGTCATATACTTGTATGTGCCCTTAAAGATAACAAAGCCGGGATAATCCGACAAAATGTCACGTCCCATCAGCAGTCTGGAGTCAAACTCGATGCCGAAGAGATTCAGAAGCGTAGGCACAATATCTACCGGACAGGCAGTCTTGTCAATAACGAAGGTGTCTTCCATTGCGGCATTCCAGATGACAAGATGATTCTTGTACACTTCGTAATTCATGTCAACTTCGTGACCGTAGAATTCGCTGAAGTAGGTATTCGAAGGAAGGTTGTCATTCTCTGCGGCGCTCTCCAGGCCGTAAGGATAATGGTCCGCATTGATGACAATGACCGTCTTTTCCAGAGCCCCCGCTTCCGTGAGCTGCGCGATCAGACTGTTGATAGCAAGTTCCAGTTCGTAATTCGCTGCGATATAGCCCTTCAAAATGTCGGAGTAAGGGAGATCCGCCATCTCGTCAAAGTGCCGCGCAACCATGGAATTTCCCTTCACGGTGTAATTTGTATGTCCGGAAACCGTCATGTAGTAGGTGTGGAAGGGCTGTCCGGTCTTTTTCCATTCCTCAAGATACTCGGAAACCGAATTCTGCATCATCTCGAGATCCGACTGCGGCCACATCTTCGTGATCTTAAGTGCGTAATCGCGGCTTGTCACACCGTCTATCGTTCCGCCGTTCATTCCTCTGTATGTGTCGTAGCCAAAGCAGCTGAGTATTGCATTTCTCTGGTAGTAATCAAAGGTGTGATTATGATAGGCATATGTCTTGTAACCGTTTCTCTTAAAGACATTTCCCAGTGCATAGGGCATGGCGTTGTTGGTCTTCTTTGCATCCGCTGCCGCAGATTCATCCTCCTTTGTGTCCAGATCGTCAAGAGTCATGGAGCAACGTCTTCCGTTGTGTTTTCCTTCGGGCAGCAATCCGCTGATGCCCGCAAACTCTCCGTCGACCGTGGAGGTGTACCAGAGAGGATTGTAAAAGTTTGTAAAATCAAAGCAACTGTGGATCATCTTGTACAGCGTCGGGGTCACTTCCTCCGATACAGCAAGCGGTGACCATGCTTCGGCAGTGATAAAGATCAGATTGTAGCCTTTAAACATGCCCGTAAATTCATTCTTATTGCTGGGTATCTCCGCAGCAAAGTAATCATCCACGAATTTCAGTTCCTTGTCGCTCTCCTCGCTCGCGATAGCCTTAAAATCGATATTCAGCACCTGAGGGCTTCGATCGATGGGTGTTGGTGTTGGCGTAGGCGTATCAGTGGGCAAAGGTGTATTTGTGGGTGTATGCTGAGGTGCCCGTGTAGGCTCCGGAGTAGGTGTAGGTGAAGGCGTGGACGTAGGTGAAGGAGTGGGAGTGGGTGTCGGCGTAAATTTCACCGCGACAAATTCCCCGGGATCCTTCTTCCCGAAATCTATGCCCGTTTTATAGTGGATCGTCTCCGCAACATCATGCCGCATATAGACAAGCATCCCCAGGATTTCAACCCCTTCTTCGTCCGAATACTCATTGCGATAGAGGTCATATGCTCCCATATCCTCTTTCTTCGATGGAAGAAGTGTCAGGCAGAAGAGCAGATAGCAGGCAGCCGCTCCGCCGAGGCGAATGACTGTTGCTTTCCATACAGGGCGCGTGTAGTCGGTGATCTTCAGCACTGTAAGCACGATCATGGCTACGATCGGAAGAAGCATGAAAATGATGTTTCCGAGATTGTTTGTGATCGCCTTCGTAAACATCTCTCTGAACTGCAATGCATCAGTTCCGACATTCATGGCAGTGAACAGCGACATAAAAACGCCGAACACGCTCAGATAGATAACCTGTGCGATGAAATAGACCGTCATCACGCCGGCAAAAACAAATGAAAGTACAATATTTACGATCTTCGGGAACAGACTGCACACAACCGAAAGCACGAGCCCCACGGTCAATGCGATCAGGCCCGAGTAAATGAAACTAGCGAGATCAAATCTCTTGTAGATTTCAATATGTGCGATCACTTCCAGCAGAAGAGGAACGATCGCTATGAGATTCGTCTTCTTGAAGTCCGGTAAAGTGTCCACTTTAAATTTACTGCTCATTTCACAACCTTCTTTAAGCGTTTTTATTTGTTACCTTTTCGGTCCAAAATTTTAAAGCATCAACTGTGGCGGAAAGCTTCTCAAGATTATTCTGTATTCTTTCGAAATCATGTTTTTCGTCGTCGGTGATCCTTCCGTCAACCGTAATCTCTACGAGTCTGTTTCTCTCCTTGTTCAACTTCTCAAGTGAATCCAGCGTTTCCAGAACTATCTGAGACAACTGATCGACCTTGACCTCCGTCATGTACTTCATGCCTATGCTGCATTCATGGGTGCAATAGTAGTTGCACAGCTCGGGAGAATTGTAGCACTCGCTCATCGCCAGCACTTCCTCGGGACGAGCAGCAGATCTCTCATTCTCGATCTTCTCGATCCTGTCGGCCGAAACAAACTCCATCATTTCGCCTGCCTTTTCACGGGTAAGATTGCAGCTCTCACGCGTCTCCTGATAGATATTCTTGTTTTCTTTTACAGATTTCTTTCCCATTATGACTCCCTCGTAATAACAAAAAACTATTTGCTGCAATATGCGTAAAACCGAAACGCACATTTAAGGTATTATAATGTATTTTTAAACCGATGTCCACAAACTTCTCTATGCCAGCTTATAATTCTCCGCCTGAGCATTGAACAGCTTGTAATAGAGGCTGTCTGTCTTTTTCATGAGGTTGTCGTGAGTATCGAAATCCGCAACCGTTCCTCCGTCTATGATGAGGATCTTGTCACAGAAACGGGAAGAACTCATACGGTGGGAAATATAAAAGGCCGTCTTGTCCTCCACCAGATCGTTAAACTTCTCGTATATTTCCGCTTCAGCTATCGGATCCAGCGCGGAAGCAGGCTCATCGAGGATGACCATTTCCGCATCCTTCTTGTAGATGGCACGGGCTATGGCGATCTTCTGTGACTGTCCGCCGGACATTTCTATGCCGTCTTTGTCATATTCCTTACCGAATCGGGTTTCAATACCCTTTTCCAGTTCGTTCACCTTTTCTCTCATGCCGACCTCGTCGATCAGCTTGTTGATCTTGTTCACATCATCCCCTTCCGGAACGCATGAAATGTTCTCGCGGATGGAGAAGTTAAAGATGCTGTAATCCTGGAATACAGCGGATATCTTAGACATATAGCTGTTGTACTCGTAGTCGAGGATGTTCCTTCCGTTCACAAGGATCTCGCCGGAATCGGGCTTGAACATGCGGCAGATCAGCTTTACGAGAGTGGATTTTCCCGCGCCGTTTAAACCGACAACGGAGATCTTCTGTCCGCGCTTTACCTCAAAGGAAATGTTCCTGAGCACAGGCTTCTCTGCCTTGGGATAGGTAAAGGTCACGTCTCTGAATTCAATGGTCTCGATCTCACCGGTAAAAATCTCCTTGTTCTTTTCCTTGACCTCCTCGGGGATCTGCATGAACTCAAGATAAGGCTTCAGGAAAGCCGTTACCTGGAGAAGCGATACCACATTTCCGCCCACTCTTCCCATGGAAGTCGCAAAGGTGATCGTAGATGTGACATACATGGTAAGATCACCAAGCGAAAGCAGCCTTCCGAACCTGTCCGAAACGGTTCTGATGCCGACATAGACATAGGCAAACGCGGAAACCAGAACTCCCACGGAGCTCATTAAACCTGTAGCGATCCCGACTTTACGGAACATCTGAGTAAAATTGGTGCAGATATCTTTGTTGGTATCGCCCAGGGTCTTGGTTATCATGGGTTCCATTCCGTAGAGGCGGATCTCCTTCTGTGAATCCTTCCCCATCGCAAGATTAAAATAGTAGCCCAAACGACGATTTATGGGGATCAGGTTCTGCTGGAACCAGATCATGGTCTTTGAAATGATACCGTAAAACATCAGCATAAGCAGGAATGCCACAACAAGCGCGATGATCAAAACCGGACCGAGTGTCGCCATTACAACCAGCAGGCCCACAAGAGTAGCAATGTTGCTCATTGTCTCAGCCAGACTCTCGATCGTGTTCTCGATGGCATTTTGATTGTTTATCGCAAAAACCGCTCTCTCTTTGAGATCGAGATAATAGGGATCTTCGAGATAGGAATACTCGATGTTCATGATCTTCTTGCTCATGGCTCTTCTCATGTACAGCGCAACCTTCTCGCGTTTTACTTCGGCATATCTCGTAATGATATTGTTGATGAGCTGCATGCCGACTATATTGGCTATGATCAGTCCGACATACAATAAAAGCGTATCTACTTCTCTGTTCCCCAAAAGTTCATCTATGAGAAGCTTGGGAAAGTAAACGTTAAAGATGGCCTGAACAGCTTTGAGCGCTGCCTGAAGGATCATTACAAGCATATAATCGGGCGCCGTTTTCCATGCCAGTTTTAAGAAATGTTTCATTGCTTTCATGCCATCACCTCCCCTGTAGCCACAGCATCTTCTTTTTCAGCATCCGCATTGGGATTTTCGCGATAGTACTTACCCTGTACCACAAACATCTCGTAGTACTCGCCGCGCTTAGCCATCAGTTCCTCATGAGTACCGTATTCCCTTACTCCCGTGCCGTCAAAAAGCGCGATCTTGTCGCAGAACCGGGTACTCGCAAGACGGTGGGATACATATATGGCTGTCTTACCCTTTACAAGGTCCGCAAAGCTTTCATAGATCTCCGCTTCCGCAAGAGCATCCAAAGCTGCCGTGGGCTCATCCATGATGACCATGGGAGCATCCTTGTACAGTGCTCTCGCAATGGCAAGTTTCTGTCTTTCTCCGCCGGAAAAATCGGTTCCGTTTTCATCGATGACCTTCAGCATCATCTGATCCAGGCCGCGTTCGAGGGTTTCAAGCTTATTTCCGAGACCGACCTTTTTCAGGACCTCTTTTATCTTTTCATCATCATTTTCCTTAACGCCGCAGGATACGTTGTCACGAAGAGAAAAAGCAAGGATGCTGAAATCCTGGAACACGGTTGAATAAAGGGAATAAAGGTTCTCTTTTTTGAGTTCCCTGACGTCAATGCCGTTAATGTAAATGTGTCCCTCATTGGGTTCGTAAAGACCGCAGATCAGTTTTACAAGAGTGGATTTACCAGCTCCGTTCACTCCGACCACCGCCAGGCGCTCACCTCTGTGGATCGTAAACGAAAAATCGTTAAAAATGTCCTTTTCCGTGTTGGGATAGCGGAAGGTCACATGATCGAAAACGATCTCAACAGAATCGGAACCGTCTGTTTCCTTGCTGCCTTCCTTTATCAGATCATCGTCGATCATCCTATAGTAATCATCAACGTACTGCCCTTCATTTCTCAGGAAAGTCGTGTCATTTCCCAAATCTATCATAGCAGCGAGGAGCGAAGTGATCAGGGCAATGTACATTGTGAAGTCACTGATAGGCATACCGTTGTAAGCCTCATATAAAAGGAATCCGTACATGGCAACATTTGTCAAAAGCAGGGTAAACAGACTCAAAAAGCCCAGCGCAAACTTTCTGTTTGCTATCATGGCTCTGATGCCCGCATACGCACGGATCTCGGTTTTATAGTTTTTCAGTATCCTGTCGCGAAGATCGAATATCCTGATGTCCTTACCGAAACGGAAATCTGCAGAAGTTCTCTCGTAGTAGTCCAGTTTTCTGCGCGCCTTCGCCAGGTCTTCCTTGCGGGCATATTCATAGTCATGGGATCTTGCCGAAACAAACATGGTTGTTGCCACATGCAGGATCAATGCCAAAACCACAAGCGGATGGAGGGCAACGCCGAGAACGATCATTCCAAGCAGCGAAAGCACCTTCGCCGGAAGCCTCATAAGCTTTCCGTACACGCCTTCCACGCCTTCGGTATTGTTGTTGCAGGAGTTCATCGCTTTATCATACTTTTCGAAGAAAGAGGAATCCTCAGCGTACCTGTAATCCATTTTCTGGATCTTTTCGCTCTGACGCCTCAGAAACTCAAGCCTTACCACCATGCATTCACTGGTCAGCTTGTTATCCATAAATTCATTAAGGAAACTCAAAAAACCTGCGATCAGAAAATATATCGCCATCGCAATGATAAGGTTTCGGATCACCTCATCCCCTCCCGTTTCCAAAACACCGATGGCTATCTTCGGCAGGAATATGCTGCAGAAGGGTGACAGACCCAAAGGTATTACCGCAACGGTGCCCAAAACATAAAGAAAAGGATAGATCCTTTTGGCATCCGCCAGCATTCTTTTTACAGTTTTCCATACACTGTATTTTTTTTCTGAACTTGCTTTATTTTTCATAGGTTACTCCCTCATTTATATTTTATAACATTAGCAGCCCGCTATGGAAACCTCCTTAAGGAAGATCGCCTTGGGCCCGGAAATCGTAGTTGTTTCCATACGTTCTTTCGAGAGCCTCACAGACTTCTGTACTTCCTGAACAGAGCCGTTTACACTTCCTCCCGTAACGGGAACCGTCTTCTCTCCGTCATTATAGTAGGCGAGACGGATTTCTCCCCTGAAGGTGCCTGTTACTTCGTCAAGCTGAAAATCCGAGAAGTTCACGATATACAGCCCCTTTTGCTTTTTCATTTCTTCAAGGCTCATATCTCCGCTGTTTATCCTGTACTTCCCGTAGGAGCCTACAGCAGGCACTCCCAGATAGCGACAGAACCGGAGTGCTCCCTGATAATTCTTTAAAACGCCTTTTTCAAGGCCTTTTCGCTCGACCATCCGGATACCGTCGTAATTAAAGGGCGCAGCGGGCAGAAAGTCCAGTGTGATCCTGTCACCCGTGGTCTCGTCTTCCTTCCCCTGAACAAAATCTCCCACCTTGTTTTCAAAGTAGCCGAGATAATTGTACGCCGCGTCCGTCTGTCCCATGTAATAGTTTAGGACTTCCTCCGCATATTGGTTCGGAAGGACTATGTCCGCTTTACCGTTCACGGGATTGCTTACAGCCACGCTTCGATCTCTTGTCATCGCAAGGGTTTCCTCGACCTTCTCTGCCAGCAGTTCGCACTCTAAGTTGTCATAGTCAAAACTTGCATAGGTCTCCACATCTTGGGGTTCCTTGCACTGGCAGACATATTCACCGTTAACCTTGTACATTACCCAGCTTACGTCCACTCCGTTACTGTTCAGGACTCTGCTATAGCTTCTTGTGAGGAACAACTCCGCGGAATTCACGAAGGTGTTGCTGTCCGTATCGTTACGGTAAAGAGCCTCAACCATCTTTTCAAGAGCTTCCTCGGCAGTCAGTTCCGCAATGTTGCTTTTTGCCACCACCGTGTCACTCACAAGCTTTTCAGCGATCTCATAGGCCTTGTTTGTAACAAAACCTGCAGAGAGAAAAGCTTTTCTGACCTTGGAATCAACCGCCTCATCACTCATGGCGGGCTCAACCGAGAAGCTTGCATTTCCCAGATACTTTACGCCGTCCTTTTCAAATTCCCTGTATACCGTAACATCGACTGTTTCGGTGTTAGCTATCCTTCTTGTGTCCAGCTTCTTTTTAACAAAGAATACCTCGGTGGATTCGCAAACGGTGTCCACCAGCTTGTATATGCTTACGTTATTGTTTTTAAGTGCTTTTAAGATCTTTTCTATCATACTTCAACCCCCTTAGCCCAATCTTATCTGTGCCTTGATGTAAGGGCCGCCGTCAGAAACCTTGACTAACTCTTTGTAACCTTTGCCGCAGGCGCCGGAGCCGCCGAGTTCGAAGGTGTTGCTCATCATGGATATGGATTCAAGAAGCTCGGGGACGTAACCCGAAAGGATACAGGGCGAGAACACCTTGCCCGTAAGCTTTCCGTTCTTAATCTCTCGAGCCATGTCGACCATCATCTGTATGCCCCAGTTTTTGGGATCTTCCATGCCCGAAGAGGGATTTTCCAAAAGGAAACCGTAGTCCACGGAAGCGATCATCTCTTCCACGGTGCTGTTTCCGGGCTCGAAGTAGGTGTTGGTCATTCTTGTATATGCTTTTCTCTTGTAAGACTCTCTCTTGCCGTTTCCGGTAGGTTCCGTGCCGAGATACATAGCCGACTGGGCATCGGACATACCCGCCTTGAGGATGCCCTTTTCGATGATCACGGTGTCCTTTGCAAGCACGCCCTCATCATCAAAGAAGTAGGTACCCGTTTGAGCCACGGCATTTCCGCTGTCGTGCATGGTGACCAGATCGGACGCCACGCGCTTTCCGATGTAGTTCTTTGCAAGAGCTCTGTCTTTAACAAACATATCCATCTCAACGCCGTGTCCGAACGCTTCGTGAACGATCATGCCCGTTACATGGGGATTGCATACGCAGGTATAGGTTCCGGGGATCATAGGCTCTGCGGACAGATACTCTATGGCCACATCACAGGCTGCTTTAACGCCCTTTTCCATCTCATCCATGATCTCAAAACCGCAAAGTCCGGAGAAGGGATAGTAGTTGTCACGTACCTTGTCGCCTTCCTTCGCAACAACGGTGAGGTAGGCTTCAACCCACATATTGCTCTGGATCATATCCTTGTTTTTCGAAAGAAAGAGCTTCGTGTACTTCTGGTAATTTATACGCGCGCCCGCATTGATGATCCTCTTGTCGATCGCGAACATCGCGTTTTTGAGGCTTGTAAGCCTCTCTGTTATCTTTTCGTCGCCCATTTCCCAAGGCGCGATCTCGTACTCGCTGCTGTCCGAAAAGACGCAGGGTTCATCCGTCATCCGCTTATATTCGCAAAGTGAAAGTTCTCCCTTTGCCACCTTTTTAAGTTCCATTGCTTCGTCAAGCTTCTTAACTATCTCCGGGATCATTTCCTCGGAGAACACGTTAAAAGAGTATTCGCCATAGGCATTTCCGTCATAGGCCTTGATAACAAAACCGCAATTTGAGTATCTGTCTACCTCTCCTATGCTCACGCCCGCTTTGCTTGAAGAATACATGTTGCCCATGGAATCCACCGCAAGGATCGAGGCATAGGGGTACTTGGCAAGCACGCTGTCAAGCAATTTCTTAAGAACAGGCTTAACGGAAACGATGTACCTGCTGTGTTCAATTTTTTTCATGTGATAAAACTCCTTTTATGAAATTAACAATATGAAGTGCGCACTGCTCCAGCTCCGCTCTTGTGAGTTTTCCCTCTTCCAGCGATTTTTCGAGATTGTCGCCTCTTTCGTTGGTTTCGGCTGTTCCGCTGTCCACGCACATATATATGTCGTTCTGCGCTCTGACCATGGATCTCACATCCGTAAGATCGTGTTCAAAGCCGCCCTTTACGACATCATTGAGTCTTGCCCACCAGTCGGTCATTACCATACCCGTGAAGCCCCAATCCCTGCGAAGGATCGTCTCCGTAAGATCATAGTAAGCCGAGGTGTGATGACCGTTTACCATGTTGTAGGAGGTCATTACGGACTTTGCTCCGCCCTCCCTGATCGCCGTTTCGAAGCCCTTAAGGTAGATCTCCCTGAGTGCACGGGCGGAGATCACGTTATTCTCATAGAATCTGCCCACCTCCTGAGAGTTGGCGCAGAAATGCTTGATGACCGCTTCGTGGCCGCTTTCCGCAACGCCCTTCACGCAGGCAGCCGCCATCTTACCCGTGAGATAAGGGTCCTCCGAGAAGTACTCAAAGTTTCTGCCGCACAAGGGATGGCGGTGGATGTTCATGCCGGGTCCGAGAAGAACTTCTATGTTATTCTCATCCATTTCTTTCCCTATGCCCTTGTACAGCTCCGTGATCAGCTCCGGATCCCAGGTGCATGCAAGCGAAGTGGCGGAAGGGATCTGGGTTGCGTATAAACCCTTTTTCATATGTATTCCGCTGGGTCCGTCCGCACAGCAGACAGCAGGCATTCCCGCCTCACGCAGCTTCCTTGTGAGTCCTCCGAAGGCGGAAGCGGTTCCGGGTGTAACAAAGGGGCTGTCCGTTCCTTCACCTCTTACAAGGCTCATGAGCACTTTATCTTCAAGTCCGGCAACAAAAGCTTCCGCGGTTGCTTTTCCGCTCAACACGTCCGTAAAGCTGCAGGCTGTTTCGCTTTTTTTAAGAGGCTTGGGCAACCTGTCCTCTATCCTCTTTTCAAGATCGACGGTGGAAACAGGCACGTTTTCATAAGCAGGACCGTTCTCCGTAGCCTTGAGACGGATGAACTTCTCCGTCGGAGCCATTGCTTCCTCGCAGGTCTTCACTGCCTTGGTCTCAGTGATCTCAAACTTCTTCTTTCTTCCGGAAAGGCATGCTTCTCTTGCGCTTCTTACATCGAAGCCCGCAAAAAAGCGGTAAACTCCCGCTTCCAATACAAAGCAGTCCTTGTGTCCGGTAATTCCCGAATCATCGAAGGCTGCCATCTGCGCTTCCTGAATGACCACCTCCACTTTTTCCTCTTCACCGGGCTCTAACACCCCGGTCTTTTTGAAGCCGATCAGTTCTCTCTCGGGACGACCGAGCTTTCCCTTGGGCGCGGAGAAATAGACCTGGAACACCTGTGCTCCCCTGTAATTACCGGTGTTTTTCACTGTTCCGGAAACTCTGAGTCCGTCCTTTTCCTCGACCTTAAGCCCTTCAAGCGCAAAGTCTGTGTAGGAAAGGCCGAAACCGAAGGGATAGAGCACCGCCTTGGGATTAAAGGTCTCAAAGTAGCGGTAGCCCACGTATATGTCTTCCTCATAGAAGTTTTCTTTTTCATCGCCGAAATTCTTGTCGGCAATATTGTCGGATATGCGCCCGGATACAGTGTCTGCCAAATGCCCCGAGGGTGTTACCGCACCCGTAAGAACATCAGCGAGTCCGTTTCCTCCTTCACTTCCGCCCGTCCATGCATAGAGGAGGGCGTCGATCCTGTCATGGCACCATGCTTCGTCGGTCCAGGACAGGTCCATGATATGCGAGGTGTTGAAAACAATGCCCACATGAGCAAAAACCCCGGTCACAAGACCGATCAGGCGCTTTTCCTCAGCAGTCAGGCGATAGCTTCCCGGAGCGTCAAGAACCTCCTTCTCTTCTCCCGCCCTTCTTCCGATGAAGATGAGGGCCTTGTCGTTTCTCTTGTCCGCTTTTACGATGTCTTCCTCATCAAGACGTTTTTCAAGCTGTACTCTGGGCTCACTTGCAAACTTTCCGTCCGTCCCTTTGTCAAAGGGATGTTCCCCGATCCAGTCTGCATAGATCTTCTCGATCTTTTCGTCTATGCCCTTTTGGCCGTTTTCTCTGAGGCCGTCCGCTACGGAAGCATGGCTTCGTACATTGACATTACCGCCGGAGCCTGTTCCGCACATAATATATTCATAGGCCGCTCTTCCGAAAAGAGCTATTTTGTCGTCTGCCTTAAGAGGCAGAAAATCGTTGTAATTTCTGAGTAATACGGCCGAATCCGCCGCAGCCCTTCTGCAGATGGGCTTTAATTCTTCCAATGCTTCACCTTTCATATGCTACCTCATTTTTTTGATCGGGATCACTTTGTATAGGCCAGTGCAAGTATCGTTTGTGCGGTACCTTCGCTGCCTGCCGTGGGTTTGATGACGATCTCATGATGCTTGACGTCATCGGAATTGATTATCAGCGTTGTGACAGGCTGATTCCATGCATCGCTCTTGGTGGTTTGGATTGTTTTCTTCAGTTCACCGTCCACATAGACATCAAGGGAAGTCTCCTTTGATGACCTGACACACTTTGTAACGATCACAAAATTCCGGCAAGTTAAGTCCGCTTTCATACCATCACTTCCGCTGTTTGCTTTTCTGGTCCAGCCGTTCAGCAGTGCGTGATTATCCGAGTTCCCGGTTGAGGAGAAGTTCGTCCTCTCCGCGGTAAAGCATCCGGTCTCAACCACAGCTCCCTTTGCATCGTTGTGATCTATCATGGTGGTTGTCTCGTAAGTCGCCCATGCTTTTACCGAAGCTTCTTCATTAAAGACATACTCTGTGTAAGAGGTGTCCTCCATACACTTTTTGATCATATATGCGATAAGCTTTGCATAGAGCTTGTGACCGTCTGTTTTCGGATGAACACTATCAGCCGAGAAATCCGACCAGAGGATGAATTCACGTGCCTTGGGTGTCTCAAGCCCGGTCCTTACACTCACCATTGGCAGCTCGTAGTTGGTTCCTATGGTTTTCATGTAGACCTGCGTAGCGCCTGCGTAAGTCGCATCCGAGAATAGAAGGATGACCGCAGGTTCATTCTCCGCCTTAAGGCATTTTCTCACAAGACCTTCATAGGTCATCTTGTTAAATATGCTCGTATCATTGTTGACGGCGAACTCGATAAAGATAATGTCGGGATTGTATGAAAGCACATCTTCATCTGCTCTCACCACTCCGAGGTCAGAGCCCGTTCCGGAAATGGCAGCGTTCACATACTTGATGTTATCACCGTTTCCGTAGTTGTCACGGATATATTCATAAGACATGTAGGCATAGCCCTTCTTGTAGCCCTGAGGTGTTCTCTCGCTTGAGCCCTCGCCCTCGGTAACGGAACCTCCGAGATAGCAGACTATCGTTTCCTCTCCATTTTTGGCTTTTTCAAGCTTTTCTCTCAGACGATAGGTGTTTCCCGTACTGAGCAGTCCCTTTTCAAAGAAGTTGTTGTAGTACTGCGCCAGCTTCTTTTCCAGAGAAGTGGAGGGTGCAAAATAAGCCTCTCCGTCAAAGATATCCACTATTGGAGTAGGTGTGGGAGTGTCTGTCGGAGTTGGTGTTGAAGTCGGTGTGTTTGTTGGAGTAGGCGTCGCGGTGATCACCCAGGGTGTGGGCGTCGCTGCAGAACTCTTTTCCGCGTTTCCGCAGCCGGAAACAGCTATCAGTGCCGTAAGGCAGGCAAGTGTGAACAATGCTTTTTTCATCTTCTTCTCCTAAAAACTTTAGATCATCGGTCTTTTACATAGAATATCCGACATAAAAAACCTGTGTAAGTATATCACATTACACAGGTTTAGTCTGCCGTTATTTAGACAAATTCCAACATTTATTTGTCAATACGGTACTTGTTCAACTGGTTTGCGGTATTCATTACTTCATTGTTTCTTTCCCTTGCTCTCATTGCCTCTTCCTCATTGTTAATGGCAATGGAAGTAACATTCTGGCTGCCTGCCGCGATCTCTTCACTGGCCGCGGAAAGATGAGCGATACTTTCAACGATCTCAACGTTGGCGCTCTTCAGATTCTCAATGTTGCCTGCGATAAGCTTTACGTTCTTGTCAAGGATCTTCATCTTATCACCGGTTTCGGTAAAGTTCTCGTTAACCATCTGGATCAGCTGAGTCTGCTCATTGGTAGCTTCAACGGATTCGTTGATGGAATCGGAAACAAGCTGTGACTTTTCGGTCAGTCTCTCTATCATTTCACCGATCTTGTTTGTGGCATTCTTTGTCTGCTCGGACAGAAGTCTGATCTGCTCGGCAACTACCGCGAAGCCTCTTCCCGCTTCACCCGCCCTTGCGCTCTCAATGGATGCATTAAGAGCAAGAAGGTTGGTCTTGTTGGAGATCGCAAGGATCGTATCGGCGAAGTTTCTCATCTCCTGCATATTATTTACGAGTTCTCCCATCTCGGTAACAACCTTGCCCGAAACGTTCTCGATGATGACCGTGTTCTCTTTCAGTTTGCCTACATGCCCAACACCTTCATTAACTTCGTCACCGACTTCTTTTGCAATCTGTGAAAGTTCAACGGCGTTGTCTGCGGTCTTTTCAACGGCAGCCTGGATCTCCTTTGTCTTCATGGACTGTCTTTCAGCTTCCTGAGTATTGCTCTCCGCTGCGCCCGAAACTTCGGAAACAGACTGCTTTACTGCCTCAGAGGACTGTGCAAGGGAATTGAGAAGGACATCAACCTCTCCTGTCCCTTCCTTAACCCTGTCAGCGATCTCAAGGACTTCCTGCATCATTCTCTTCTGTTCATCCCCCTTATCCTCGATGGATCCGAAGATATCGCGGTTGAATACGTCAAGGATGAGAGGAACGATGATCATTGCAGAACCGAAACCGGCCAGAAGGATGATCTGCGCGTTTAATTCATCGGGTCTGATGTCACAATAGGGCTTCAGTACCGTTGAAAACAATAATATCTTAATAAAGATAACAATGGTTGAACCGACACCCGTTCTTACACTTCTCTTTTTATTGTAGTGAAGCATGTATACAAATACGGCGGGAACCATCAGCAGGGTGTAAGCAGTATTGGCTGTAAATAGCATTATCAGGATATAATATATCGCATAACTGTATGCCATCCAGTGCGCAAGCTTTTCCGCGTTCTTCCGCTGTGCAAAAGCAATCCATGCAAGGAATGCGATAAAAGCTATTCCAAGAATTGCCGTAAAGGGCTTGCACCAGGGAAATTTCTGGACAAACGCGTTTTTGGTCATAAGAAGGATCACTATGTTTGCGATCGCAAGAAGAGAACATACCATAAACATGATCACGTTGATGTGGACAGTTCTTTCATGGGCATCCGCATATTTGCGAACTTTCCTGTCCGCCTCTATGAACGGAAGCTTTTCGTTTACCTTATCGTTGATCCGCTTCTCGATCTCCTCGTTAAACTCTTTTCTTTTTTGCGATAACTCTGCGACTCTTTCTTTAGCGTCCATACAATACCTCTTTCTTTCTTTATTCTTTCCCCATATGCATTGTATTATACTAAATGTATATACAAAAATCCATAAATAAAAAGAAAAGCCTTTCTGCTTTCCCCATAAAAAAAGGAGCTCCCCGAAGGTTGCTCCCTGTTTTTTTCGTTTATCCCGATAGCTGTATTTATCTTTTAAAATACTATTTGACCAGTCCCTTGTCTGTCTTCTTAACATGCTTGAAGACGTTCTCGAAGCGGTTCAGCGCCTCGTCGATGATCTCGGGTGTATCTGCAAGTGAGGTGTAGAGACGGCTGCCTGCAAGAGTGATGATACCATTTGCCATGTATGCAGCTCCCATCTTCTCCATGGAATCCTTGCGGACATACATCATATCCTTGTGCTTCAACAGTCCCATAGCGCTCTTTAAGAAGCTCATTGAAGAAAAGTCGAAGCTCATTGCGCCCGTGCACTCCAGGTGAACGATAGAGCCCTGGTTGTAAGCCACGAAAGGAAGTCCGTAACGATCCACAAGTTCCTTCAGACCGTCGCAAAGTCTGTCGCCCATCTTACCGGCAATTTCGCATGCATTTGTTCTCTCGATCTCCTTGATGGCCGTGTAGCCCGCGAGAGAAGAAAGAGGATTGGCAGCGAGTGTACCGCCGACATATGCTCTGTGTTTTCCTGTCGCAAGACCTGCAGCCATGAGCTGTGCATATTCCTTCTTACCGCCTACGCCGCCTGCAGCGGGATAGCCGCCTGCAACGATCTTACCGAAGATGGTGAGATCCGGTACAACGTCGAAGAAGCCCTGAGCGCCTGAAAGTGCAACACGGAAACCTGTAACAACTTCATCAAAGATCATGAGTGCGCCGTACTTGTCGCAAAGAGCACGAACGCCCTTATTGTAATCACGTGCAACGGGTCTTGTTCCGCTTTCGGGTCCTACGGGCTCGATGAGAACCGCTGCCGTACCGCCCTTGAGCTTGTTTCTCTTGAGCATCTTCTCAAGCATGTTCAGATCGTTGGGACGAACCTCATCCGTAAGTGCATATGCTCCCTTGGGAATTCCGTGGGATTCGAGAAGATAACGGCTTCCGGGGATCTTAAGGCCGTAAACCAGCTGATCCGACCAGCCGTGATAGGCTCCGCCGATCTTGATGATTCTCTTCTTGCCTGTTGCAATTCTTGCGATTCTTAAGGAAGCCATGCATGCTTCGGTACCTGAACCGAGCATACGGAACATTTCTACATTGGGCATATGCTTGTTGATCTCTTTTGCGATGAGAAGCTCTGCCTCATGAAGAAGTCCGGTGGTAGGTCCGCAGGTCTTGATGAGTTCGATGACAGCGTCCTGAACGGGCTTGTAGTTGCTGCCGAGGATCGTGGGTCCTCCTGCCTGAAGGAAGTCAATGTACTGATTTCCGTCCTTATCGTACATGTAAGCTCCGTCTGCCTTTTCCATACACATGGGGAAGGGCTTGTTGAAAGCCAGGTTGTGCTGAACACCGCCGGGAATGTAGTTCTTTGCTTCCTCGAAGATCGCCTTGGATCTTGTGCACTTCTCGTTGAAGTAAGGAAGGATCTCCTTGTTGTAGTATTCATCGTCTACTTCCCAAATGGGCTGACTTGTGAGATTTTTAAGTCTCTGATTGATTTCCTTGGGATCGTCCCATCTGCTGATTCCGCAGTTTGTCATTTTCTTATCCTCCGATCGTTGGTTAATTATTTTTATTGTTATCTTTCTTCGCTATCTCGTTAGTGTCAATGGAGCCTCTGAAAACAAAATACTTGTCGTACAGGAACTCCGTGACGAAATTCAGGCACATGTTAATAAAGGTTACCAGATACTCGTTCCAGCCCAGACTCTCCGCAAGGTAATTTCCCAGCAGCGTGGAAAGCGGGGTGAATACGCAGTAATAAGCCGCCACCTTGACCATGGCAACAGGCACGTTATTGGCCGATTTAAAGGTGTAACGCCTGTTGAGCGTAAAGTTCCAGATCACCGACAAAACCAGGGCGATCAAGTATTTGGGCCAGTAATTCCAATGGGTCAAAAGATCCAGAAGCGTGAAGCTACCAATTTCAATTAGTCCTGCAGATATTGAAAAAAGTCCGAATTTTACGGCTCTTAATAATTCTTTCTGTTTGTCGGTCATATATTTGCTCAACCTTTCTTTTGTTTGGAATACTTGAGTTTATAAACCGTTCTCATAAGCCACGCATCAAAGCCCGAAAGCCTTGCCTTAATGCCAAGCTGTCTTGTGTGAAGGAAGGCTGTAGCTGCCTTCTCGGCAAGGAGCTCAAGGGCATCCCGATCGTCCGGATCCTCGCAGGCTATCTGTATGCCTACACCTTTTACAATGACAGTGTTGATCTTTTTGAGTTTTGCAGCGATCTTTGCAGGGTCGTTTTCCACAACCGGTATCTTCTTTCCGATCATCTGCGCCATATCGTCAAGCTGAGCGGGAAGAGGGATACCCAGTCTCGCCAACTGAACCGATGCGGGCTCGTTCACATCCATGCCCACGATCTGTGCCTTGCAGGCTTCCTCGAGAAGATTCGCCATTTCGAAAGCGTCATCACGCGACTTTCCGCAGATAACGACGCCGTGGTGCTCCATGAATACCACCTTTGCACCCAATTCATATGCAGCCGTGACATTTCCTGCCAGCTTCTTTGTTCCGGGAAGTCCGTATCCCGCGGTGTAAACGTTTCCGAGTCTCTCCTTCTGCTCTGCCGTCATTCTGTCCTGAATGAAGCCGCCGAGGCCAAGTGCGGAAGCGAAATTCTGGTGTGTGTGGATCACAAAGTTCACATCCGGGAATGTTCTGTAAGCCGCTGCGTGTATGCCTTTTTCACTGGAAGGCTTTCTCCTGCCCTCCCATGTCATGTCAGCCAGCTTTACGATCGCCACATCCTCCGGTTCCGTGTGAAGATAGTCGAGACCGCTGGGAGAGATCGCAAAGGTGTCGGAATCTATCCTTTCGCTGATGTTGCCCCATGTTCTGGCAACCAGCTTCTTTTCAAGGAGCATTCTTCCCGTCTCTGCCACTCTCGCCTTTATTTCGGCAATTCTATCCATTTGAGTATCTCCTTTCGAAGTCATATCATTCATTCAGTGCTTTAAAGTTTGCCGCATTACACTTGTACAATCTCTTAAACACCGCATAATTCCTGTCGTAAACTTCCCTGTTGGCGGGATTGGGTTTGAAGGTTTCCTTAACCTTGATGAGGTTCTTCGCTTTATCAAGGTCGGGCATTACTCCGATTCCTACCGCAACAAGAAGTGCAGCACCGACGGCTCCCACGTCCTGAGAACCCGTTACCGTTTCAATCGTCCTTCCGGTAATGTCCGCCAGTATCTGGCAGGTAGTGCCTGAAAGTGCACCGCCTCCCACAAAACGGATCGTGTCGGAGGTCTTGATCTTGGAAGCTTCACATTCCAGCATCCAGCGGAGGTGGAAGCATATGCCTTCAAGAACCGCACGGATCATGTCACGTTTTCCGGTTTCGATCTTCACATTGAAGAAAACGCCTGCCGCCGAAGGATCCTCGAAAGGACAGCGGTTTCCGTGAAGCCAGGGCGTGAAGATCACTCCGTTGGAGCCCGCAGGCACCTTTTCAACCTCATCGGAAAGATAGTCATATAAACTTGTATACTGGCTTTCAAGACTTTCCGCCACATGCTCTTTCTTTAAGTATATGTCGATCTCATCCAAAGCCAGATGATTTTTAACCCATTCAAAGCATTTGCCCGCGGTCTCCATTTCCGCAAAATAGTTGTATCTGCCGTCTGTTGCGGCGGTAATACTCGCGATCATGGAAACGATGTCGACAACCTGCTTGTCGAGCACTGTGGAAACCCAGCCGGAGGTTCCGGAATAGATGTGTGTCTGTCCCGTTTCCACGCAGCCTGCTCCCACACCGATCAATGTTGCATCCCCGCCTCCTCCGAAAACCGGCGTACCCTCCTTAAGCCCAAGGTCCTCGGCCGCCTTTTTGGAAAGCTTCCCCGCTTCGTCCGTACATTTAATGATCTTCGGAAGATGCTCGGGATGCACTTTAAACATTTTGATCAGTGATTTATTCCAGCCCTCTTTGCCCTTACGTGTATCATACAAAAATGTCGAGAATGCCGAATCTGTAGTCATCACAAATTCCCCTGTACATCTTGCGATGAGATACTCCTTGACATCAAGCCATTTGTGTACCCTTTTGAAAATTTCCGGTTCGTTGTTCTCAACCCATTTGTATTTCCAAACCGGATCCTTTACGCTTGTTGATGCTGCGCAATTGATCCTCAAACTCTTCAGGAGTTTGAACAGATTGCAGCCCGACACCTTGATCAAGCCTTTTCCCATACATTCCGCGATCTCTCGCGTGCCTCTCTGATCCATGTAGCTCATGGGCCGTCTGAGTGCGTTTCCCTCCTTGTCCACGAGGACTATGCCCTGCATCTGCGAACAGAAAGAGATTCCCGCCACCTGCTCCGGAGTGACCTCCGTCTTGGTGAACAGCTCCTTCGTCGTCTTGCTCATGGCATCCCACCATTCATCCGCATCCTGCTCCGCGCCTCCGTTCTCCACAATGTAGAGGTTGTAGCCCGCATACGCACTTGCTATGAGGTTGATGGTATTCTCGATCCCGAACAGGCAGGTCTTCACTCCCGTAGTTCCAAAATCGTAGGCGATCACATAAGTCATACATTCTCCTTTTGACACCCGGGGACGGGGTTGTGGTGTCATTTTTTGATACCCGGGGACGGGGTTATGGTGTCATTTTTCCCGTCACTCGATCCCCAACGCCGCATACATGAATTTTAGCAATTCCATAACCAACATCTCATCCGTTGGTTCACCGTTACAATATATCTTCATTCGCTCGCGATAGTAGTCGCAGGTGAGCGAAAACTGAAGCATCATCAAAAGATTATCGAAGAAAAACGCGAACATCCTCGGTTCTATGTCCTGCCGTACCAGCCCCTTGGCTTTGGCATCCGCGATCAGTTTCGAGTAGACCGTGGAGGACACCGTCTCTATCTCGCTCGCCAGCTGAGGCGCAAATCTTTTGCAGCCGCCCGCAGTGATCTCGTGATACATAACGTAGTAGTCCGTGTGATTTCGCGCGTGCTCCACCAGTCGCCGGATCGCGATCTCCATATTGGAGATCAGGCTGCTTCGCTCGTCCGTAACTTCGCTCATAACGGAGTCAAGGAGCTTGAGCGTATGCTTGACGCAGGAAAGAAAAAAGTCATCCTTGTCCTTGTAGTACTTGTAAAGCACTCCCACACTAAGACCTGACTTTTTGGCGATGTTCGAAATATTGGCTTTGTCGAAACCCTTCTGCGCAAATTCTGCAATTCCGGTCTCCAATAAGCTGTTTAAGGTTTCTTCGTCTAATTTCTTGTACATTGCATATCCTTCTTGTGTCGTGAACACCCATTCACGTGTTATGACAATTGTAGCACGCATTCTGACATTTCGCAAGCGTTTTCTGTATTTTCTGTCTGTTTAGTTTTTAACAAAAAAAGACCTTCAGTGCATATGCCTTCTGTTTAAAGAAAGCATAAGCAACGAAGATCGATATCGTTAATCGGTTGCTACAGCCTCTATCTCCGAAGAGCAGACGGAGGTACCGAGACGTCTCGCGCCCTATGTACTTTCCCGCGCCGGGGACACTCATTGAGACAGGACTCCCATGTCTGAGCAGCCGCAGCCAATGAGGCCTACAGAACAGCTCTTTCATCTGCCCTTATCCTGCCTTCGATCAGGACTCTCTTTGTGATCTCTTTTATGCTCCGGAAATACTCCGTATGCGTCCTCTGTCCTATCTCTCTGCATATAAGATCGTCTACCGTATGTTCAAGGCAGGCTCGTGCCAGCTCCGGGCTGTAGGGTATCCCTGCCACACGCTCTTCGGGCACTTTAAACTCCTCCATGATATCAAATATAAAACCGTCACATTCGGAAAAATTGTTGATAATAAAGAAACTTTTGTTGATATGATAAGAATACAGATGAAAAAATTTTCGTATTTCAACGGAATTGCCCGGCAGAAAGACCAGGATCAGATCCGCTTCATGCAAAGTCTTGAAAGAATAGGGACTGTTCTTACCCGATGAATCCACAAAACAAACCTCCCCCGAACCACCGTCAAACACACTCTCCCATGCATAAGTGACGGGTTTCAGCAGCTTCATGTTGGCCGAGAAGGCATATGCCTCGTGTACGTTCACAGCGAACCTCTGCGGGATGTGATCTTGTTTCAGCCGTCGGAGGCAGGTGGTTTCATATTGCAATATGCATTTAAGATAATCGGGGTAATCCGGACCGGAATAGAAATCTTCCCGTTCAGAAATGGGAAGTGTCCGCCTGAAATTCCAGATGTAGTTTTCTATGGGACGCGGGCCGAAGTGATCCGCCCGAACGTCAACGCGCTTTCCGAAATACGCCGCAGCCATCTCGCTCATCGCCAGAACATGGCCTGTTACGCCACCCGCTTTGCGAAACGGACTCCAGCCCACAATGTTGATCTTATTCGACATAACAACCTCTTTAATTTTACAAAAGCTCTGTGGAAAATGAAAAGAACCGGCAGATCGCCGATGTCTGAAATTATCGCATATATTTTATTCATCCGCAAGCTCTTTTGCGTTAATCTGCTAAAGACGACAAAATTTTACCTGTTGTGATACCCGGGGACGGGGTTGTGGGGTCAAAAAAATGACCCCACAACCCCGTCCCCGGGTATCATTTTTTCAGGTATGTGGTATAATGTCGGGCAGAGACATTTTAGGAAAGAGGGAACTAACGTGGCAAAGAATGAACGCACCAACGTGATGCGCGTGCTGGATCAAAAGAAAATAGAATATACGAGTCATGCATATGAAGCCGATCCCACCTTAATGGGGGAGGACATCGCAGGCATATTAAACGAGGACCCCGAGAAGGTTTTCAAGACCCTCGTCACCCGCGGGAAATCCGGCGCATATTACGTCTTTGCAGTGCCTGTAAAGGCGGAATTGGATCTGAAAAAAGCCGCCAAGGCTTCGGGTGAAAAATCGATCGAAATGATCAAGCAGAAAGAACTGCTCCCGCTCACGGGCTATGTGCACGGTGGCTGCTCACCCATCGGAATGAAAAAGCAATTCAAGACCTTCATCCACGAAACCGCTTCAACCTACGACCACATCTTTGTCAGCGCAGGCAAGGTCGGCTTTCAGATAGAGCTCTCCCCCAAAGACCTGATAGAAGTCGCAGGCTGCACGGAAGCGGATGTGGTGTAAAAAAATGACACCACAACCCCGTCCCCGGGGTTCAAAAAAGGAACCGCGAGGGTTCCTTATAGTCTTGGGATGTAGTTGGGGGCGAAACCGCCTTTCTCCTTCACTTTCCGCATTAAATCAGCATGTGATTCGGGACCCACGTGGGCGCAGCCGCTTTCCTCACGGGAATTGTTAAGTGAATCGTAGAATGAATATTCGTTTCCGAAGTGGAAGAAATGGCTTTCTTCACCCTTAGGGAAGTTCTCCTCAACGATCTGCTCCATGGCATTGTACAGCCCTTCGTAATCACGCTCTTCCATCGTGCGAAGTCCTTCGGACTCTCCGGGTGCAATGTTCTTCTCCATTCTTGCCTTGCGGAGCAGTTCCTTGCCCTCTTCCGGATCGATTGAGCAGGCAACATCTTTAAAACGATTTCTGATCTCTTCGACGTTGACCATAGCAGGTTCTGTGTAATCCCTGTATCGTTGGAGTTCCTTCTCCACTTTAGCCAGCTCTTCGTCATTTTTTGCAGTATTCCCTGCTTTCAGGTCGGTGATCCTCTCAGTCAGGAACCGAGCAAGCTCTCTTACCGAATCATATACTTCGTCGGTACATCTTCCGATAAATGACTCTCCCGCATCTGCGTTACTTTTGCATGAATGAAGCATATCCACAAATTCCGCTCTCTCTTCGCCCATTCTTCCGATATACGCTCTCTCTATGTCCATTACCATCTGTCCGTTCTTCTCCAGATGTCCGACCCCTTCCTTCGCCAGACCGACGATATCAGCTAATGACTCGGGACCGTTATACGGTATATAGAGATGCCCCGGCAGCAGATCTTCCCTGCTCATCAGAACGTTGGGATCATATCCCGTCCCTTCCGGGCAGTCACATAAAAGATCATTATCGGGGAACACTCTTTTTATCAAACCTTCCAATGCCCCTTCAATGATACTCTTGGCATCGGAAAGCACTTTTTGGGCATCCACCTTGAACTCGCCTTCTATATCTTTGCCGATGACCGTAATCTTTGCTTTTCCAACCACGTTGAAAGCATATCCGTTTTCAAGCTGTGAAGGTTTGACCTCGATCCCAAACTCCAGATATCTGATAAAGAATGCCTTCATCACGCCTGTAATGACAAGATCGACAACATTAAGAACTCCCTCGCCAATAGAGGAAGCTGCTTTTACTGCGGCCTTTGCAAGTTCCAACGCCCCTAAAGCAACCGCGATAGCGGCATTCACCCCGGCGATGGCCACCTCATAGCCTACGATCTTAGCGCCTTCTTCAATCTCGATCCAAAACTGCCACCATTTTGCTTTATGAATCTTATCACGACTCACGGAACAAGCGTAGCGCAGATCGTCTATCTGTCTGTTCAACTCCCTCACCTGATCCTCACATTTATTGAGTTGCTCAACAGCACCGGAGCATTGCTCTTTGATCCTTTTCGCCAGCTTGTTCACGAAATCCCGCAATCCATCCAGCTTTTGATAAAGAGGCTCCGCATCAAAGATAAAACGGAACCTGAATTCCGACCTCAGAACAGAAGCATATTGAACCGCGAAATCAATTGTGGTCGAAAACATCCCGCCTACAATAAAGCAGGCATATATGGAGATGATCCCTTCCATAAATATGATCTGAGTGTCAACACCAAAAATCCCGCATAATTCAAGATGTCCATCCAGATAGAAGACATATTTGTCGCGGCAGAGGCTCAAAAAGAACACCGCCGCATTATCAGGTTCACTCCCCACCAGCTTCGCCACGATAGAGTCGGAGTCCGTGGTAACAGGATTAGAAGTCGAACTGCTGCGTTTCGAGGCGGTCAATTTAATGATACCGCAATCAAGTCCGCTGATCTTTGCAAATCCAATGATCCCTTGCCCGTCAAGCGCGCAGAACATGGTTTTGAACTTCGCGCTCAAAATGTTCAGCTCGCCGCAAAAGAACACACCTTTTTGAAATACATAGGCTCCCATTCTGATGGTCCGTGAGGCATAGTAGAACTGGGGCGAAAACTCCAGTTTGCCTTCAGCGTTGATGTTGTAGTGGATCATCCTTTGCTTGTCCAAAACCTTCAAGGCTTGCGTAAGCATATAGACTTCAATACTATCTCTCGAAACAGGAAACACCTTCGATATTTCGGAATTGTTTATGAATTCCGCAACCATCTTTTTGGTCACATCTTTGCTCGGAACAAGCCGTTCATTGTAATCAAGCGTAAAAGGCAAAACAGAGATCACATCAAATGCTTTCACAGCCGGATCGTTCAGTCCAAGCACATTTTCAAATAGGCACGACAAAGAAACCTCGGTCATAGCTACCGAGATCATTTCGACTACAGGAACTCCGCCTCCGACACTGACAGCCATTTGTATAGCACCGAAAAGGCTCAGGTCTCTGATGGCCACTCCGGCTCCTATGCCGAATTCTATGTTCGGAGGCGCAAACCCGATCGACAGCATCATATTGCTCAGAACAATATTGGTACCGGGGATCCGAAAAACCTGATCACAAACCGAACTCGCCGAAAGAGTCACTCTTAAAGGCGTAAATTCGGCATTAAATTCAAAACAGCTGTTCCCCAGAACAGGAAAAGAAAAAATGCCGCTCAAACGGAAGTTAAACAGTGTTCCGACAGTGATGTCCATTAGAAGCCGCTTGGCTCTGATAATGGATGTATTTACTTCCGGAAACATCAGAACAAACCTCACTCCGCCTGAACTGATCTCAACATAAAACTCAAGTGCTGACGCGCTGAAGAGACTCGATGTCAAAAGCGTCTTGATGATACCGGTATCCATGCTGTCAACATTGTACTTGGTGTACAGGATCAGTCGGTCTTTATTCTTTTCAAAAATATCCTCGGGGATATCCAGTTGTCTGTCCTTTAAAATCCTCTCAAGTATCTGTCCGTTCGGCAGCCCTTGCAAGTAGCAGAACATCAGTTTGTCAATGCCAAGGAAATCCATTACCCGGTCTATGACCGAATCATCGTTATCAGGAGGCATCAGACTGCAGATCTGTGCTTTATTGTAATCAAAGAGCACCAATCTGCCTTTTTTTCCGGAGTAAAGAATGAACCTGAATTTCCCGTCCTTCTCATTGACAGCGATCTCCCAGCCGCCATCCGCGTCATGCCAGACGAGGATCGGGAGCGAAAACTCTCCCAGTTCGTTCACATACTCCCACAATGTATCTGCAGTTTTCCTTTCGAAGAGATCGAGAAATCCCGTTAAGCCTTGTTTATTCAAGTCGATCTGAGCTGCAACATTCTTTTCGGAGTCCATATAAAACTCAGTCTCAAAGCCTAAAAACCTTCCTTTTATACGGACTCCTGCGATCAATTTATCATTCTTCTTCATCTTCCAGGTATTCTTCGGGTCTCTTCAGATCCATCTCTTTCAGGACCTTCTCCCGTTTTGTATTCCATACGGAAACTTCAAATTCATCGATCGAAGCAAACGTCTTCACCGATTCGGGAATAATATCGTCCAGACCGGTAACCTTGAGTTGGAATGCATATTCCGAAACACCTTTACCATCCTTATCACGGTCAAGATACAGAAATGCCATTGTTATCTCTGCTTTAACCTTGTCGAATGTACGATCCGGATGTTCAGCATCTTTCACTATGTCTTCCAGCTCTTTCGTATCGACCTCTTTACCCGTCATCTTTTTAATTGAATCGATCAGATCTGCCAGAGTTCTGCCACCTTCTTCCAATTCTCCCTTTCTCGGGATGAGCAGAACAGTATATCCTCCCTCGGCCTTCTTTATGGCTCCGATGTGAAATCTGCTTCCCAGGATACTGATCTCAGCGCCGACCATGGCATTCATTTTGTCTGCGCCTTGCGGATCATCGCGAAGTATCGCAGCCGCCCCTGAAACTGTCATTACATTTGTTGCATCCATTTGTTACCCTCCTTTTCGGTGGACAATTCTCCTCATTGGAATCTGTCCCCATTTCTTTATTGGTTAAAAAGCTGCATATTTTTGCCATGGCAGAACGAGCCTGTCGTAGCATAGTCAATATATGCCTTGCACATCGGATTTACCATTTCCCACATAAGAAAAATAAATGTTGCCATTTTCTTGAATATAGGTGTTTTTTTTGCTAAACTGTTGCGCAGATGCAAGTAAATGCGAGGGGAAGTGGGAAAAAAGATGGGTATTTTAAGTTCTGCGGAGACAATAAGAAATGCAAGAAAACAGTCCGGTATGTCGCAGACCCGCCTTGCGGAGGGAATATGCTCCACCATCGCTCTCAGCAATTTTGAAACAGGCAAGCACGGTGTCAGCCCATCTACGTTTTCTCTGATAATGTCCAAGCTCGGTAAACCATGCGAAGAATATCCTTTGTTTAAAAACATGAATGACTTTGAGTGTTCCAAACATTTGGAGGACGCCAAAAGCTACATCAACTATTGCCGGGCAGAGCTTGCGATGAAGGAATTGGAGCTGCTGGAACAAAAAAGGTTCAACAACAACAAGTACTACTATCAGCGCTGGGTAGCCCTTTATTCGTATATCCTTATTCTGGATGAAACCCCGATCCCCGATAAAGTAATCGCTCTCCTGCGAAATACCGTTTTATTGACACAGCCAAAGTCGGAGCCTACAGAACTCGATCCCGAAAAATGCACCGGCGTCGAGAAAAAACTGCTCCTGTTTATGGCGCTTTTTTATCTGATAAAAAAGGATAATGCTCTTATATGCTCTAAAATTCTTAAAAAACTCAACGGCTTCTGTTCTGACGAACCTGACACACAACTTCTCTATGTTTTAATAGAATGCATATATTCCTTCCTGTCGACGGAGTATAAGAACTCTCTGGTCCTCTCAAAGACACTGCAGGTCCTTTCTTTGGAAAACAGTTCCTACACCTTTCTTGTTGTATCCGTATTCTTTATGGGAATGTCTTATTCAAAGCTGAACGATCCTGTCGCCTCGAAATATCTTCGGGCTGCATTTCAGACTGCCCGATCCTACTACCCCTTCCTGGCTGATTACTTTTGCAGAAGATATAAGCCGGACCCTCTTTCGAAGGAACCGATCTGCAGCGGGGATCACGCCACAAAGATCACTTTCAGGCAATTGTCTCTTGATGTGCCCAAAGACTTAACCGATGGCTCCTTCGATATTTACGGAAAAGGCGTCGTAACTCTCGGCTCCATCATAGAGACCTTAAGGAAGCGTCAAAAAATCTCTCAGCAGAGTCTTTGCTACGGCCTATGCAGCAAACCCACGTTAAGCAAGATAGAGAAAAACCTTCAGAATCCCAACATACTTGTCGCCCAGGCACTTCTGGAAAGACTGGGTTTGTCGTCAAAGGAGTTCATTTTTTACGGCACAAAAAAAGAAGCTGAGTTTTACAGATTAAAGGAGATCCTCATAAACAACCATAAACTCAGCCGCGAACAATATACAGCATACCTTAAACGTTTTGAAAAGCTGTCGGATGAAAACCCATTGATAAGGCAGCAATACTACCTCTTTAAAACTCAAACCTTACAGGATAAAAAAGACATATCAGAACTGTGCGAAAGGGCTCTCCGTATCACGCTGCCCGGTTTTAATATGCGCGACATAACCAAATACCGGCTGTCCTGGACCGAAATGACCCTTGTGACCGTATGGATAAACTCCATCGCTTTTTCCGAAGACCCCTATGACGCGCCATACTATTTCCAGCAGCTCTACCAATATTCAAACGGAGCCGATTTCGAACTGCTTTGGAAAAAGAATCACCTGTCCGCGATCCTCTCAAAATATATACGCTATCTTGGCGAGAACAAAATGTACCCCACATTGCTGGCCAGAATGAAACAATGGGATTTCAGCTGTTGCGATTTCAACCTTTTCAGGAAACTGAACATGCATTATTACTGTTCTCAAGCCTATCTTTCGATCAACGAGACCAAAAAAGCCCGGCAAAACCATGATATGGCTGTTGCTCTGGCCACGGTCCTTGACAATCAGCCCGCACTTAAAAAGCTTCAGTCTCAACTGTCCGCTATCCAAGCTAACGATTAAAGAAAATGGAAACGCTTTTGTTTCCACAAAAGGAAATGTACAAACCGCTCCTTTATATTTTAAACTGTGTTCAAACAAACCACTATAAAGGAGATCAACATTATGAAGACTGTATACAGCATTTCCGGTCAGGGCGAAGAATGGGAAGACGATCCCACTCTGGAATATTAGAAAACCATAAACCTCATTTACCAATTTAAAACTCAAACCACGCATAGGAGTCGGGAGCAATCCCGACTTCTGTGCGTGGGATTTTATTTTATTTCCACTATCACAACCCCCTCCACGGTCATCATAGGTAATTTTTTGACATTATGACACCATAACCCCGTCCCCGGGGGCTCGAGTATAGCTCTATAAAAATTGCTACTATAATATCAAATACGTGACATTTCCTGCGATTAATGATATAATGGTAGCAATATAGGAGGACGACATGCTATATATTTTTGAGACACCATCAGATGTAGCCATTAAAATGGCTCAAAAATTGAAGTCAATTCGAAAAAGACGAAAGATAACACAAAAACAGTTGGCAGCCAGAAGTAATGTGAGTTATGCAACGCTTAGAAAATTTGAAAAAACAGGACAAATTTCACTTGAATCCTTCATTAAAATTTCTATGGAGCTTGGTCTTCTGAATGAGCTAAGCAACTTGTTCTCGGATCCAACCTACAATAGTATTGAGGAGGTAATAAATGAGCGAAAACAAAACACTTGACGTTTATTATAAAAATAAACATGTAGGGACACTGGCGGAAATGGTTGACAAAAGAGTAGCTTTCCAGTACGACCGGGAGTGGATTCGAACCGGCTTTTCAATCAGCCCGTTTTCTTTACCCTTATCAGATAAGGTTTTTGTTCCTGATGAAAGATCAAGGGAGCGTTTTGCAGGCCTCTTTGGTATATTTGCGGATAGTCTGCCTGATAGTTGGGGTGAGTTGCTTATGGACAGGTACTTGAGTTCGGTAGGAATCAGCAAGGAAAGCATTTCCCCCTTGGATCGTTTGGCGTATATAGGAACTTCGGGAATGGGAGCGTTAGAGTATGTTCCTGCCAAAAATACCGATTATGATATCGTCGGTTCAAAGCTTAGTTTTGACGAAATAGCCAAGGAATGCAGCGAGATCCTCTCGTCAAAGACATCAGATAAAATTGATATATTATACAGATTGGGAGGCTCAAGTGGAGGAACACGTCCAAAAGTTTTTTTAACCGAGCAAGGAAAGGAATGGATTATAAAATTCCCCGCCTCAAAGGATCCGAATATTAGTGGAAAACGTGAGTACGATTATTCGTTATGTGCAAAAAAGAGTGGAATTAACATGACTGAAACGCAGCTTGTTAAATCTACGATTTGTGAAGGCTATTTTAAGACAGAACGGTTTGACAGACAAAATGGTCAAAAAATATTTACAGCAACCTTTGCAGGAATTCTTGAAGCTGATTTTAGAGCGCCGTCTTGCGATTATGAAACGTTTATGAAACTAACAAGAGCAATAACAAAGGATAATTATGTAGATAAAGAACAGATATTTAAAATAATGTGTTTCAATGTAATGACACACAATAAAGATGATCATACCAAAAACTTCTCATTTCAGTATACCGAAGATCAAGGTTGGAGACTTGCTCCGGCGTACGATTTGACATACAGTGATACTTACTGGGGAGAGCATACCACATCTGTTCATGGGAAAGGTAAAGATATCACTGATGACGATCTTATATATGTAGGCGTTACTTCCGGAATTAATGAAAAAATCTGCAAAGAACATATATACATGATAAGAGAAAATACACAGGACCTATCAAAATACATAAATCCGACTTATCCCGGGAGAAAAAGCTTATCTATTAACAGAACGTGACTTGAATCCCTATACACGATTTTTTTTACATCTCATACTTGATCTTATCATTTACGCTGATGTCGGTTCCCACCTGTACCTCGATGAGCTTCAGTCCGTCGTCTCCCGCGAAGATGGTGTGCTTGCATCCCGCGGGCATAGTGAGCACGTCCCCCACCTTGACCTCGATCTTCTTGTCGTCCAGAATTGCAGTGCCTGAGCCGGAGATCACCGTCCAGACCTCGTCGCGCCGCTCATGAGAGTGGTAATTCATATGGTGTCCGGGATTCAACGTCACCTTGACAGTCATCCCTGTCTCTTCAATATCCATAATGCGGAAACTGCCCCAGCTCTTCTCCGCATAACGCACAGGGCTGTCGATCGCCTCAACAAAAGGCTTAATGTAAGAGGATTGGCCGAGATCCGACACAAGGATCCCTTCCGAACTTGCTGTCACTACAGCATCCTTGAGCCCCATGATGAGCACGGGGACATCCAGTTCATTCACCGCATGTACATTGGTGCACTTGTCATCAAAGCGCACATCTCCGACCGCTCTTTCCTGCATAGTTTCCGTGAGGGTGTTCCACGTTCCGAGATCCTTCCACGCCCCCTCGTACTTCACAACTTCTATACTTATCTCTTTCTCAACGACGGCATAGTCAAAGCTGATCTTTTCAAGCTCATCATAGCCTTCAAAAAGTTCCTCGTAAACGTCCGTTCCCAGCAGCTCCCGGCTCTTTTCAAGCACGTAGCTCAGTTTGAATCCAAAAACACCGCCGTTCCACAACGCACCTTCCGCAATGTATTCCGCTGCCTTGTCCGCTGTAGGCTTTTCGGTGAAGCTGTAGGCGCACTCACCGCCTTTTCCCGCTAAGGGCTTTATATATCCGTACTTCTCACTGGGATAGGTGGGTTTGATACCCATGAGCACCAGATCCTTCGCGCCTTTTTGCACTCTGTCATAAATCTCTTTTATGCACTCAAAGTAACCCGTTTCCACGTAAGGATCCACCGGGCATATAACCACCGGATCGTTCGCATCCACCTTCTTCACCTCGTGAAGATAAGCAACCGCAAGAGCGATCGCGGGAAAAGTGTCGCGGCGACTGGGCTCGATGGAAATGCTCACGTTGTCCTCCAACTGATTCTTAATGGAGTCCACCTGGCTTCTGCTCGTAGCAATGGTAACCTTCACCGAAGGCATAGATTCTTTCAACTGCCTGTAAACCCTTTGCACCATGGATTCATAGCCGCCCGCGTGTTTAAACAGCTTTAAGAACTGCTTGCTCCTTATGTCATTACTGAGAGGCCACAGGCGCTTCCCCGAACCTCCGGAAAGTAAAATTATGTTCATATGTCCGTTCTTCAAAACTCCGTTACATTTAAACCCTTACAGACTTCAATACATCGATCAAAAGGTTTATATTATCTTCCATATCTATTGAGTGATTTCCTACAAAGAAACCATTTTCATGAATATAATCAGCATTCTTGAGTTCGCCTGCAATGCTGTGATCCAGGAACTGCAACGCTTTCTGACGCGCAAAATTTCCTGCAACAATAGGTCTCACTTCAATTTCTGCTTTCCTGAGAGCATCTGTGAAAGAATCTCTTTTTCCTCGGATTTCCTCCGGAAGTATTATGGCAAATCCAAACCACGAAGCGCAGCCTGTTTCCTCCTGCGTGAGAAATGCAGTTTCACCGTTAATACGTTTTTTGAAAAATTCAGCATTCTTTCTTCTCTGCTCAACAAAGCCATCAAGCTTCTTCAACTGCTCCACGCCTGTAGCCGCCTCTATTTCAAGCGGTCTTACATTAAAGCCGGGCATAATGAAATTGAAGCTTTCATAAAAGGGATCATCCATTTTTTTGTATATTTTTGAATCATTAGGTAAATGGCGTGTCCATCCATGTGACCGTATTGAGAGCATATAATGGTAAAGTTCTTCATCATCCGTAACATTTACACCACCCTCCATTGTACAAAGGTGATGCGAAAAATAGGTTGAGAACGATCCGATGAGACCGAATGTACCGGCAGCTTTTCCCTTGAATGTTGCGCCCATCGACTCGCAGTTATCCTCGATCATAATAAGTCCATGCTTACTGCAAATGTTTTGGAGTCTGTCAAAATCATTGGGGTTTCCAAGCAGATTTACAACCATTACAGCCTTCGTCTGCGGTGTTATAGCCGCTTCGAGCGCATCAGGATCAACATTCAACGTGGCTTTATCAATATCAACCAGCCTAAGTTTAAAGCCCATCTGGGAAATCGGGAAATAGGTCGTACTCCATGATACCGCCGTAACAAGAACCTCATCCCCCTTTTTCAATCGCCCCGAATAAAGTAGCGCTGCCATACTGAGAAGATTTGCGGAAGAACCTGAGTTGGACATAACCGCATATTTTGCTCCAAACTTTTCAGCAAACGCTTTCTCATAATTCCTGACATTTTCTCCCATTGTAAAGTAACGTGAGTCTATGACCTTATGAGCCGCATTTACTTCTTCTGAATTCCAGGTATCATTGGAAAGACTGTATTTCATCATTTATCTCCTTCTCCGGAACGCTTTTTCTCTTCCGGAAGTACAGTATTTAAAAAATAAGCATATGTCTTCTCGAGACCTTCGCGCAAATTAACCTTTGCCGTCCATCCGGCCTTCGTCAGTTTTGAAACATCCATTAACTTCCGGGGCATACCGTCAGGCTTACTTGTGTCAAACTTGAGTTCTGCGTGATAATCAACAACATCCATTATCAATTCAACCAGCTCTTTTATACTCACGTCTGTACCGGTACCGACATTGAAAAACTCATTACCCGAATAGGTATCAAATAAGTAATAGCATGCATCTGCCAGATCGTCCACAAACATAAGTTCCCGTCTGGCAACACCTGTCCCCCACATAGGTATTGTCTCAGCTCCGCTCATCTTTGCCTCATATACTTTCCTGATGAGCGCAGCAACCACATGAGATCTGGTAGGGCTGAAATTATCTCCATAGCCATATATATTACACGGCATTACAGAAATGTAATCCGTTCCGTACTGCTTATTATAAAACTCACACAGCTTAAGCCCCGCAATTTTAGCGATTGCATATCCCTCATTGGTCGGCTCGAGTTTACCGTCCATAAGATATTCTTCCTTCATCGGCTGCGGAGCAAGTCTGGGATAAATACATGATGAGGCCAAAAACAACAGTTTCTTAACTCCATAAATCCTCGAGGCCTCTATAATACTATTCTGTATAGCAAGATTGTCATATAAAAACTCTGCGGGTGACTGTATATTTGCCATAATGCCGCCCACTTTTGCGGCGGCAAGTATCACGTATTCAGGTCGCTCACGATCGAAATAGTCTCTCACAACGCTCTGTTCACGAAGGTCCATCTCTCTCGACCGAAGCCCGATTATATTGTTCATTCCCTCAGATCTGAATTTTCTTTCAATAGCAGAACCCACCTGTCCGCCACGTCCTGCGATAAAGATCTTTGCCGATTTATCCATTTAAATGTGCTCCTTCAGGATCCGTTCTTTTCTTGCCAATTCGCGGTCATGTACCGCCATTATGTGCACCAGCTCCTCATAGGAGGTCTTTTGAGGATTCCACCCCAACACTGTCTTTGCTTTGGTGGGATCTCCCCAGAGATTGACAACATCCGTCGGTCGGAACCACTGAGGATTCACAGCAACCAAAAGCTTTCCGGTGGATGCATCGTAACCTTTTTCATCGATACCCTCACCCTCCCATCGAAGTTCAATACCGTTCTCTCTGAAAGCTCTTTCCGTAAAGTCTCGGACTGTGTGCTGTTCTCCGGTAGCTATTACGAAATCATCGGGTTCATCCTGCTGCAGGATCAGCCACATGCACTCAACATAATCCTTTGCATATCCCCAGTCACGAAGGGAATCCATATTTCCGAGTTCCAGCCTGTCCTGCAAGCCCTCAGCAATACGTCCCGCCGCAAGAGTGATCTTTCTTGTAACAAAATTCTCACCGCGCCTCTCCGACTCGTGATTAAAAAGAATACCGTTGCAAGCGAACATACCATATGCTTCGCGGTACTCCTTAGTCATCCAGAAGCCGTATTGTTTCGCAACTGCATAAGGGGAGTAGGGATGGAAAGGTGTCTTTTCGTTCTGGGGTACTTCTTCCACTTTACCGTACAATTCAGATGTAGAAGCCTGATAGATGCGGCACTTCTTTTCAAGTCCCAAGATCCTGACTGCTTCAAGGATCCTGAGTACGCCCAAAGCATCCACATCTCCCGAATACTCCGGAACATCAAAACTCATCTGTACATGAGACTGTGCAGCAAGATTGTATATCTCATCAGGTTTCACCTGACCTATTATTCTTATCAAAGAAGAGCTGTCGGCAAGATCTCCGTCATGCAATGTGATCTTTCCCAACAGATGCTCGATCCTCGACATGTTCGAGACCGAAACACGCCTGAAAATACCATGTACTTCATATCCCTTTTCCAACAGGAATTCCGCAAGATACGAACCGTCCTGTCCGGTAATTCCCGTGATCAGTGCTTTCTTCATATTTTTTCCTCCGATTAAATTACATACATAGTTTAGTATAGCACAATATGTGGTTATTACCATCATTTTTTTCATAAGCCTCAGGTTGATAGAAATTGCCAGTTACAGTTCAGACGTCACCTTGAACTTAAAGAGCCGATAGAGTAGACTTTTTTCATCAAGTCGCTCTATTGGCCTTTTGTCTGTCGAAGATCTTCGACACGCTGTCATATATGCCCGAGTCTGACTCTTTTCGCATCGACAGCAGCATACTCATGCTCTGGTAATCTATGCTCTCATCTGAGCGAAAACTCATGACTTGATTCTGCTTACGTTTGTAGGCACGCAAAAGCGGTTCCGCAAGATTGTTGTTATGCGGAACCTCCATATCATGTAAGAACAGCAGATGCGCGGACCTGTACTTCACCATTCTTCTGTATAGGTTGTAACCTTCTCGGTAGTATTTACTCGGCAGGATGTATTCGTATTCTTCTCCGGCTTCTTCAAGGATGCTGTCATATCTTTTCTCGTATTTTTTTATAGATGGCGCCGCTTTCAAAAGCCTCAAGACGGTCTTTAAGGTTCTTTACACGATATTGAAGTGTTGTAAGATATTCATACTGAGAATCGGTCATGATAGTTACTGGTTCTTCCTTAGCTGTTTTATTTCATCCTTAAGGGATTTGACGAGGATCTCCTGAGCCTCATATTTCTTGAGAAGCTTTTCATAGAGTTTTTTGTAATCCGGCTCTTTTTCGGTTGGTTCATCAGTTTTTCTGTGCCTTCCGTCCGTTGGGATCATCTCTCCGGTCTCCGGATCGATCTTTCCGATGAGTGTACGCTGAGCCCTGCTCTGGTGTTTTTCTTTATCCCATAATGCTTTGGACTCGTAGACATAGGTGATACCTGTGCGTTTGTCAAGTTGTTTTATTATTCCCATAGTGGTCTCCTTTCGAGAAAATCGTTACGTTTATATTATATAACATAACGATAAAAATGCCAATAGAAAAACCCAGAAAAAGTTAGATTTTTTCTGAGTTTGAAGCCTCTTTTGATGTGTTCATTTATCGTTAGGATCGGGTGTCAAGAAGGTGTCTGAACTGTAACAAAATAGCATGAAAATTTGTAGAAAAACACGATTTTTCTTGCAAAATAGGGGGGTATGATATACTATTTAATATGTATGTCTTTGCTTTCTTCTGAAGCAATAAGGTATACTTTTTAACTCTTCTGAAATGTCAGTAAAAGGTAAGGTAATGAAAATACGGGTTTATTTATTTTAGTAGAAAGCCGAACAATGAATAGTTTAATTGTTTATAGGCTCTCTGTAGCCTTTTTTTATTGCATGTGAGGGTTTGAATTGAACTATAAAACTTAAATGGGGATGTTGAAAGATGCTATTTAATTCGTTTGCGTTTGCAGTTTTTTTGCCGATAGTCTTTATTTTATATTGGGTGCTGCCACATAAAATAAGATGGATACTTATGCTGGCTGCCAGCTACTATTTTTACATGAGTTGGAATGCAAAGTATGTGTTTCTTATTTTGTTTACAACAATTATTTCATATGCGGCAGCTATTCTTCTTGAAAAAACAGAAAGATTAAGAAACAAAAAGATAATATTAATTGGAACTGCAGTTGCATGTCTAGGGGTGCTGTTCTTTTTCAAGTATTTCAATTTTGTAAGCGAATCAGTAACAGCAGTATTTAGACTGTTTGCAATTCAAATGAATCCGGTATTACTCAATTTATTGTTACCGGTAGGTATCTCATTTTATACATTTCAAACATTAAGTTATGTAATTGATGTGTATAAAGGGGACGTGAAAGCAGAGCATCATTTTGGATATTATGCTGCTTTTATATCATTCTTTCCACAGCTGGTTGCAGGTCCTATTGAAAGAACTAATAATTTATTGCCACAGATAAAGGCGGAACATAAATTTGATTATGATCAGGCCACATATGGATTAAAACTGATGGCGTGGGGATATTTTAAGAAAATTGTTATAGCGGATACGCTATCTCAATTTGTAAGTAAGGTATATGATGCGCCTCAAGGATTTTCTGGGTTTGCGCTTGTTCTTGCTACAGTATTTTTTACTTTACAGATTTATTGTGACTTTTCAGGATATTCGGATATTGCAATAGGAACGGCAAAGTTACTTGGAATCAATCTGATGACGAATTTTAAGAGTCCTTATTTTTCACAAAGTATAAAAGAATTTTGGAGTAGGTGGCATATTTCTCTTTCCACATGGTTTAGAGATTATGTCTATATTCCGTTGGGAGGTAGCCGTGTAGGCAAAATCAGGCATGCAGTTAATTTGCTTATTACATTTTTAGTTAGCGGATTGTGGCATGGTGCGAACTGGACTTTTGTAATTTGGGGTGGCATTCATGGATTGGGACAAGTCATTGAGAATGCTATTGTGCCGAAGAATAAATTAAAAGAGAAAAGCAAAGGGTGCGCGTGGATAATAAGAGTATTATTTGTCTTTGCATTTGCCTCCTTTGCATGGATTTTCTTCGTTTCTAATTCGTTAGGAGATGCTGGCTATGTAATAAAGCATGCTTTTGATGGAATAACAACACCAGTTGCGTATTTAAGAAATGGATTTGTAGATATAGGCCTTGGAAAAATGCGACTCCTAGTTGTGCTTTTTGAAGTGTTTTTGCTTGGAATATACGATTATATTTCACTTAAATATGATTGTATAAATGAGATTTCGAAAAAGCCAGTGTTGGTTAGATATTTCGTTTATTTAAGCATTCTTTTTATCATTTTATGCTTTAAGGCTTCGGTACAAGCGGAATTTGTATATTTTCAGTTTTAGTAGAGGGGAGGAATTGCTTTGAAAAGGTTTATAGTTAAGGTTTTCTTTTTTGCTTGTTTTTGCTTTATTGTATCAGCACTTCCTGCCTACGTTGTTGACCCATATAATGTTTTTCACTGGAATAATATTAGAAATAATGGTGTTGAACCAAATAAAAACTATATAAAAACGGAATATATTTTAAATAACCCAAATAAGTATGATGGGTTTGTCTTTGGTTCATCAAGAGTTGGGTCCATACATGTTGAAAATATTAAAAATATGAAAATATATAATATGACATATTCAGCGGGGACACCATATGAACATTACAATACTTTGAAGACTTTTATTGATAATGGGGTAAATATAGACATAATTTATATGGGGATTGATAGTATTTCGTACACAGAGAATCCAGAGGAGCATAATCTTCAGGGGCTGAGATCACCATATCAATATTTACAGAATAAAACTAATTTAATTAGTTTATACTGTGATCCTTCTATGGTCTTTCAGAGTTTATCTACGATACTTAAAGGGAAAAGTATAGACGGATATGATTCATTTTACACATATGGCTGGTGGGCAGATTATGATTTAGATGTGAATTTTGATGTGGAGAATGCAGGACCTTCATTACCAGATGGTTGCAGGTTGGAAGAGACTATATCAGAAATACTTGAGATTAAAACCTTATGTGAGGAAAATGACATAAAATTGGTCGTTTTTACAAATCCCATGTATGATATCACATATAAAAAATCCGTAGAAGATGCATATTATTTAAGTTTTTTAGAAAAATTGAGTGTAATTACGGATTTTTATAATTTCAGTAGTTTAAATGATATTACAAAAAATCCAGATAATTATATTGATAGTAGCCATTACAACGCGTATGTAGGGGATATGATATTAGATGTGATAATAAATGGTGAAGTAGATGAGGATTTGTATAACCAAGGATTTGGTTGGTATGTGACAAACGATAATTTGATAGATTTAATCGAATTATTAAAAACACAGGAAGAGTTTTCTATAAAAACTTATTCTGAATAATTTGGTATAGCGTTGTAAGACTTGTGGGTAGAAATACCTGCAGGTCTTTTTGCCATTAAAGCCTCTAAGGCTTTAACCGCTTCATCATATCTGGTCTTAGCCTTTACTACTTCCTCTTCGGCTTTTGCAATTCTTTCGTCTATATTTCCGCCTGCCATCATATTCTGCCTCCCTCATCTCATCAGCTGTCCTGATCCGCTCGCTCAGTCTTGCCACCCGGTCTTTTATGTACCGGCTATCCATGTTGAAGGCGCCAAGGATGGTTTTCTGGGTTGCCGTGATCGCGTGGTCAAGCCGATATTTCCTGTCCAATCCTCTGATCATCTCTATCTTCTCAAGTCCCCTGATAGCTGCCGGTACGGTCATATACTTCGGTCTTGAATCAAGTTTTTCTTCCTCATCTTTTAGCAAGGTATACATCTTGCTCCTTAAGATCAGTGCCACAAACTCGATAAAGATCTTGGCCGATACCGCTTCATCGGTATAGACGCTGTAACTGTTGTTCCCGAGATAGGATTTATCTCCTCTGAACAGCTTTTCGGAGGCATCTCTGCTCTTATATAATTCTATCGCTTCTTTGGCGGTCATCTTCTTTGACGTAACTATGCAGAAGTATCCGCA
>JAEEYF010000021.1 GCA_016291655.1 Lachnospiraceae bacterium
GTGTTTGGACGAGAAAGCGGATCAACGTCACGCTGGATCCCATGGGCGGTGTCTTTAGCGAAACGGGAACGGGCGAGCGGACAAGTGGCATCGTGATATACAACACAGTCCTTTCGGGAGGAAACATGCTCCCGAAACCGACGAGACCGGGCTATTCCTTTGACGGATGGTACACGGAGAGGTTCGGAGAGGGAACTGCGGTGCCGTACGGCAGCGTCTTCAGGATGGAAGAGGACGTTGTGCTCTATGCCAAGTGGATACAGAGGAAGTATGCTGTTGACCTTGACTACTGCGAGCATTGGAAGTATGACGCGATAGACCTTGCGGGGAACGACAAAAAGATGGTCATCGTGACCTACGGAGAGACCGCTGTGACGCTCCCTTCGCCCACTCGGTACGGATATAAATTTATAGCCTGGTCAACCGGATACGTTTTTGATGATGAGCATCGCGCGATACACGGAGATGCGGACGGGCGGCTGATCACAAAAGATATGCTCTGGGACATCACGGACGCGGACAACCTGAAGCTTTACGCCGTATGGAGTCCCGTGAGGGTGAACATCACCTATGACTTCAACTATGATTACACGGAGACAGTGCCGCTACCGGATGGCTCCGATAGGTAGAAGAATGAGAAGAATTCTAAAAAAACTTGCTTTTTGTCTTTCGCTTTTTGTGTTAACGTATGACTGCGCGCCGCCTGTACAGATCGTGCAGGCGGGGACCGCGCACGTTCACGATGCGAACTGCTATGCGGGAACGATACATGCGGCACATACGGGCGATTGTTATGAAGACGTAACGGTGCAGAAGTATTGCAACGGAACGTATATATATGACGGGACGGTAACTGATAACATAAGGACGAAGGAAGTCCTTTTCGGCTGCGCGGACCGATCCTGTTGGAATTATCACTGGAACTGGATTTATACAATTGACAGCTATACTTATCTCACAGGCGAGCACGGCACGTGGTACCCTTCGGAATACCCGACGAGGTGTGTATGCCCCGGGTGCGGAAAGCTTTCGGGACGTACGACGGTGACGACGATGTGGAAGTATTACTTTTGTCTCAACAGGAACTGCGGATACTATTACAACGGAGACATTAACAACAGCGTTGACTCAACGAGGTATTTCCCTCCGCTGGAGGGCGCGCCCACGGAAGCAGTCTATTGTCCGGGGTGCGGCAGACTCTGCGGCAGTACGAGCAGGGAGGAGGCGTGGGCGTACAATGTAGACAGATACAAGTGCTCCGTCTGCGGTGACACACGCTACAATGCGCCACAGGGATATTCGCACTTCAGTCCCCAGCTCTCGGGACAGATACATGGCGCTTATACGACAACCGAAAGACAACTTAAGTGTGACAAGACGGTGGGGAAGTATTACGACGCAAACGGAAATGAGTGCCCGTGCCTGTGCGGAAAGACAGTAAAAACGATCACCGCAGCGGCGCCCGAACAAGTTGTAAGGCTCGGCGATCCTGTCAACGCAAAGGCCTTTTTGGAGCTTTACAACGGGCAGAGAGTTAGCGGATATGAATGTACTGTTTCGGGCTACGATCCCAACGATCTCACGGGAGCATGGCAGGAAGTGACGCTCACGGTAAAGTCGTCGGATTATCCTTACGTTTACAACAGCATTACAGGGAAAAGGGAACCGGGTACGGCGTCAACGAAGATAAGGGTCAAAACATACAAACCGGTTCACAGACTGGAACTCAGATGGAACAGGGGCGGAGAGATGATCTGTCTTTCGGATGATGCGGAGGAAGAAAGCAGAGGGGCGACATCTGCGGTCTATGTTACAGGGGAGGGCGAAAGAGTCAGGATAGCGGTTAAACCGCATGAAGGATATGAATTTTTCGGAGAACTGAGCGGGAAAAATGTAATCTTTTCGGAACGCAATTCCGGCTATGAGTATGATGTGAAAATGGGGGATGAGGATATTTTACTGGAGGCAGTGTTCAGACCCCAAAGGATCGATGTGACCTTTGCGCCGGAGGGAGGAAATTGGGGAGGTCTTTCGGAAAAAGTAAAAAAGCAGGCAGCCTACGGGAAAACCTATGCTTCGGAACATGTGTTCCCGCCGGATCCCGTAAAAGCGGGGCATGTTTTCGGAGGATGGTTTGATGCGAACGGAAGGCGGACAGAGAATACGGACATATGCCTTGAAACGAAAGAACTCATGCTTCATGCTGGATGGACAAAGTTTGAAGGTAACTCGGTAAATGCAGAGTTCGAGGAAGTGATCCCTTTTAAGACACCTTTGGCGGTTAGCGGCTTTGAGTTTGATAGTGCAAGCTTTTGGAGAAAAGAGGAAAGGCAGAACAACGGTTACGGAGAATGCCTGCTTAAGGGAAGTGTGGTAAAGACCTTGAATGCCTTGAAGCTGTTCGGACATTGGGAAGCAAAAGAGTATACGGTCTTTCTCGATCCCAACGGAGGAAGGACGGAGAACAATACGGAATCCCTCAAGGTGAGATACCACGAGATCATCGGGAAACTGCCGAAAGCCGAAAAGGAAGGAGCGGTTTTCCTCGGGTGGTTTTCGGAAAGAGAAGACGAAAACGGGGAACTTACTGAAAGGATAACAGAGGATCATTGCCTGACGATCTCCGGAGATCTGCGGCTCAAAGCCAAGTGGGCGGCTGCGGACGGAAGCACGTTGAAGCTTTCGGCGGATGTGATCCGAGTCAACAACGGACCGGTCACAAAACGAAATGCTGCGGGCATAGCGGTTTTTAGTGCAGGTAACAGACTTGAGTTTGAGACTGAGATCCTGCTCCCTGACAGAGCAAAGCCTCCCTTTGAGCTTGAGGCGGTACCAAGATATTATGCCTTAGATCCGCTGACGGGGCTTTGCGAAAAGGCACATGTTTTCTCGGTCAGCCGTGTGGGAGACAGGATAGTGACCTTTTATGAAAGAGGAACGGATATTGAGGACGGCTGCAAAGTACACTTTGCGGAAAGAGAGTACGCAGGGGGGCTGCATTGGACGCTTCCTCACCTGTCTTTTGCCGTGAAAGACAAAAAATACCGGGAACTTCAAGACTATTCGGCGGTGAGTACCTTGTCCGGAAAGGAAGGCTTTTTTGAGAAGAACTGTGTTTTAAAGGCAGTCTTTGATCTCAAGGTTACCGATTCCAAGGGAGAGAAATTTGAAACAAAGGATGCAATGAGCGTTTTTGTGATCTTGGAATAAAAAGAAAAAACCGTCCGAAGACGGTTGTCCGAAGACGGTTTTTTCTTTGCAGTAAAGTTAAAATCCGAAGTATCTCTTGCAATTGTTATAGGACACATTGCGGATCATTTCCTCGAGGAATTTGAAATCAGCGGGATACTCGCCGTCCTCAACCCATTTGCCCACAAGATCGCAAAGGATGCGGCGGAAGTACTCGTGACGTGTGTAGGACAGGAAGCTTCTGGAGTCTGTCAGCATGCCTACGAAGTTCGAAAGAAGTCCGAGGTTTGCAAGTGTTGTCATCTGCTCCTGCATACCCACCTTGTTATCGTTGAACCACCATGCGGAACCGTGCTGGATCTTGCCGATGGCATCGGAATTCTGGAAGCAGCCCATAATGGTTCCGATAGCTGCGTTGTCACAGGGATTGAGAGAGTAGAGGATGGTCTTGGGAAGCTCGCCGGTATATTCGAGAGCGTTTAAGAAACCAACCAGTTCTGCTGCGGAAGCGCCTGTGTTGATGCTGTCATAGCCTGTGTCGGGACCGAGCTTTTCAAACATTCTTTTGTTGTTGTCGCGAAGTGCGCCGTAATGAAGCTGCATTACCCAGCCGAGCTTTGCATATTCTCTTCCGAGGAAAAGCATGCAGGCTGTCTTGAACTTGATCTCTTCCTCACGGGTGGGAAGCTTGTCTGCCATACGTGCGGCAAAGATCTTCTCGATCTCGTCCTCGGAAGCGGGCTGATACATAACATATTCAAGACCGTGATCGGAAACAAGGCATCCGTTTTCTTTAAAGAAAGCCATTCTGTTTTTGAGAGCGGCACAAAGTTCCTTGAAGGAGTTGATCTTCATGCCGGAAGCCTTTTCGAGAGAAGCAAGGTAATCCTTGTAGGTGGGCTTTTCAAGGTTCATAGCCTTGTCGGGACGCCATGCGGGAAGGACCTTAACCTCAAAACTCTTGTCAGCCTTGATCATCTTGTGCCATTCAAGAGTATCCGCGGGATCGTCGGTGGTGCAGATGGTGTCTACATTGGACATGCGGATGATGTTTCTTGCCGACATTTCGGGAGTGTTGAGCTTCTTGTTGCACACCTCCCATGCTTCCTTGCAGGTTTCGGGAGTAAGAGGCTTGTCAAAACCGAAATATCTCTGAAGCTCGAGATGGCTCCAATGATAGAGAGGATTTCCGATGGCCTTTTGCAATGTCTCGGTCCATTTCTCAAATTTTTCGTAGTCGCTTGCATCACCTGTGATATATTTTTCGTCGATGCCGTTTGAACGCATCTGGCGCCATTTGTAATGATCTCCGCCGAGCCATACTTCGGTAATGTTCCTGAATTGCTTGTCCTCGGCGATCTCTTTGGGACTGATGTGGCAGTGATAGTCTATGATGGGCATTTTTTCGGCAGCCGCATAGAGCTTCTTGGCCGTGTCTGTAGATAAGAGAAAATCTTTATCCATAAATTTTTTCATGATCCGAACCTTCCTTTCGTGCGGTGAAACAGTTCTTAGAGGCTTAGACGCGGTAATTTACGCGTCTTTGACCATATGTCGAAATTATAGAACATATTTTAAAGCAATACAAGGGTAGAAACTTATCAAATATTGCTGATTACTTCATAAAAATTTCCTGTTGCTTTTTTCATTGTTAATGTTGTTATAATGTATTAAAAGATTGCCAATTATCCTTTTGGCGGTCAAAAGCGGTTGACTTTGATTTTTAAAATGTTTAAAATCCAAACGGATAATGCAACGGAAATAGGTTCCTTTGCATTCCGGAAGTCCCGGACAGGGACACGGAGGAAGTATGGATCATATAAGGATTAACGAAAAGGACAATGTTTGTGTTGCCCTTAAAGACATAAAAAAAGACACCGTCATCGATCTGGGAGACATTAGGGTCACAGTGGTACAGGACATTCCCCGAGGCCACAAGATCGCTCTTCGGGATCTGAAAACGGGTGACAATGTGATAAAGTACGGTTTCCCCATCGGCCATGCCATTCAGGACATTCCTGCGGGAAGCCACGTGCATATCCACAATCTTAAAACCAATCTTGGAGAGGTTCTGGACTATTCCTACCATCCCGAAAATGCCGCGAGTGAACCCGAAAGCCGCAAGCCTTCGGAATTCATGGGCTTTGTTCGTAAGGACGGTTCGGTCGGAGTGAGAAACGACATCTGGATCATCCCGACGGTCGGCTGTGTGAATCCCATAGCAGCAAAGCTTGCGGAAGCGGCGGGAAGAAAGCTTAAGGGAAGCGTTGAGGATGTGTTCTCTTTTGCTCATCCCTACGGGTGTTCACAGATGGGAGACGATCAGGAGGCCACAAGGACGATACTTGCGGATCTGATCAGGCATCCCAATGCGGGCGGAGTCCTGGTTTTGGGACTCGGCTGCGAAAACTCCAACATCGGAGTGCTTAAGAGTTATATTGGTGATTATGATGAAAACAGAGTGAAGTTTTTGCAATGTCAGGATGTGGAGGACGAGATCGAGGAAGGCGGAAAACTGATCGAGGAACTCATTGAATATGCTTGTGAGTTTAAGAGAGAAAAGTGCTCTGCCGAGAAGCTCATCATAGGTCTTAAATGCGGCGGTTCCGACGGACTTTCGGGTATCACCGCAAATCCTACTGTCGGGCTGTTCTCCGATATCCTTTGTTCCATGGGCGGAACCACCGTTCTTACCGAGGTTCCGGAGATGTTCGGAGCAGAGACGATGCTGATGGACAGATGTGCAACACCGGCACTTTTTGATAAGACCGTATGTCTCATTAACAACTTCAAAGAGTATTTCATTAAAAACGATCAGACCATATATGAGAATCCCTCTCCGGGAAACAAAGCAGGGGGCATATCCACTCTGGAAGACAAGTCCCTGGGTTGTACCCAAAAGTCGGGAAGATCAAAGGTCAGAGGTGTTTTGGATTACGGTGAGAGAGTTAAGGACAAGGGATTGAACCTTCTGAGTGCTCCGGGAAACGATCTGGTTGCGGCTACGGCGCTTGCGGCTTCGGGCGCGCAGATAGTCCTGTTCACCACGGGACGCGGAACTCCTTTTGCATCGCCTGTACCCACGGTTAAGATATCCACCAATTCCCCTTTGTATGAAAAGAAGGAAAAATGGATCGACTTTAACTGCGGAGTGTTGACGGATGGCAAGAACATGAAGGAATTGTCCGAGGAACTTTTCACCTTTGTTACCGATGTGGCATCGGGCAAGAAGGTAAAGAGCGAGATCGCAGGTTTCCACGATCTGGCCATATTCAAAAGAGGTGTTACACTGTAACGAAAATTTACTTGGATTTTTGTATGCAGTGGGTATATAATACCAAACGTTGACAAAACAAGAGATTTTAGGCCGAAATGCCGATTTCGGGCATATGCGGTTTTTAACCAAATAAACCACTATTTAAGGAGAGAAATGATATGGCAAAAGTTATTACAATGGGTGAAATAATGCTCAGACTTTCTACACCCGGCAATGAAAAGATCCTTCAGGCCGATGAATTTGACATCAATTACGGCGGCGGCGAAGCAAATGTTGCCGTTTCCCTTGCAAATTACGGTCATGATGCCGAGTTTGTAACAAAGGTTCCCAAGAATCCCATCGGTGAAGCAGCTGTTGCGGCTCTTCGCAAGATGAATGTAGGTACGGGCTTTATCGCCAAGGGCGGTGAGAGACTCGGTATCTATTTCCTTGAGACAGGTTCCGCAATGAGAGCCTCCAACGTTATCTATGACCGCGCTCATTCGGCTATTTCCGAGGCAGAGCCCGCTGATTTCGATTTCGACAAGATCTTTAGGGGCGCTGACTGGTTCCATTTCACAGGAATCACACCCGCTGTTTCCGACAAGGCAGCCGAGCTCACAGAGCTTGCCTGCAAGGCTGCAAAGAAGGCAGGCGTTAAGGTTTCCTGCGACCTGAACTTCCGTAAGAAGCTCTGGTCCTCCGAGAAGGCTCAGAAGGTTATGTCCAACCTTATGCAGTATGTGGATGTTTGTATCGGAAACGAAGAGGATGCGGAAAAGGTTCTCGGCTTCAAGCCCGGTGAGACTGACGTTACAAGCGGCGATCTGAAGCTTGACGGTTACAAATCCATTTTCGAGCAGATGGTTAAGAAGTTCAACTTCGAATATGTCATCAGTTCGCTCCGTGTAAGCCATTCCGCATCGGATAACGGCTGGAGCGCATGCATATATTCCCGTGACACCAAGGAATTCTATCATTCGAGAGAGTACAGGATCACACCCATCGTTGACCGTGTAGGCGGCGGTGATTCCTTTGCGGGCGGTGTTATCTGCGGTTTCCTTGACGGTAAGGATTTCAAGGCTGCTCTTGAGTTCGGCGTTGCGGCTTCCGCTCTCAAGCACACCATCCCCGGTGACTTTAACCTTGTTTCACGTTCCGATGTCGACAACCTTGTCGGCGGAGACGGATCGGGAAGAGTTCAGAGATAAGCTTTTAACCGCTTTCACAAAGATAAGTCAGGAGAAGAGATATGGAATTACGTACTGCCGCATCCCCCAAGGATGTGAAATACTACACTACAGACAGACTTCGCGAAGAGTTTTTGATCGATGACCTTTTTAAGGCGGATGAGATAAAGCTTGTATACAGCCACATTGACAGGATAATCACCGGGTCTGCCGTTCCCGTAAAGGACAAGCTGGTGCTTTTGGCGGGAGATGAACTCAGAGCAAAGTATTTTCTTGAGAGACGTGAGATGGGTGTCATCAACATCGGCGGAGACGGTATCATTACCATAGACGGCAAGGAATACAAGGTTGCATTTAAAGAAGGAATGTACATCGGAATGGGTTCTGAGGACATTTCCTTTGCTTCCGCGGATCCCGGAAAGCCCGCTAAGTTCTACATTAACAGTGCACCTGCTCACAGGACCTGTCCTACGGTCCTGATCAAGCCCAACGGAACTCCTTCCGAGGGTGTTGTGATCGTAAAGGATTGCAATAAGGTTGAATGCGGCAGCGTACAGGATGCCAATCACAGGACCATATGCAAATACATCCTTCCCGGACAGGTTGAATCCTGCCAGCTGGAAATGGGTATGACACATCTGGAGGAGGGTTCCGTTTGGAACACAATGCCTTGTCATACACATGACAGAAGAATGGAGGTTTACCTCTACTTTGAAATGGGAGAGAATGACTGCGTATTCCATTACATGGGTGAGCCTACGGAGACGCGCCACATCGTAATGAGAAACGAACAGGCCGTGATATCTCCCAGCTGGTCGATCCATTCCGGCTGCGGTACAAGAAACTACACCTTCATCTGGGGTATGGTAGGCGAGAATCAGGACTTTGATGATATGGACGCTGTAGCAATGAAAGACATAAGATAAACACAGGGATAAAATCTGACTGAAAAAAACAGGCGAGAGGCGAAAACCTCTCGCTTTTTGTCTTACGGTCTCAGGCGGAAAACTGGTCGTGAGAGACACTTTTGGTCTCCTCGGGAGACTTGTGGGCGGTGCTGGTCCAGGCCATTTTCCTGTATTCAGTGGGAGTACAGTTGTGACAATCCTTAAAGACACGGTTAAAGGTGGCAAGAGAATTGTAACCGCTCCGCATGGCTATGTCCGCTACGCAGTCACCGGTGTCGATCAGAAGCAGCTCGGCATTTGTCATTCTTCTTTTTTGTAGGTACTCATAGTAGGTAGCACCGGTAAAATCCTTGAAAAGTCGGATGAAGTGAGACTTGGAAAAGCCGGAGATGGCTACGACGGAGTCCAAAGGAAGATCCTCGGAACAGTGTTCGTTGATGTATTTGCATATACTGAAAAATGTATCTATATAGCTTTGCTGATGCTGATGCTTTGAATTCGTTGTCTCGGAATTTTGCTGCAGACATATACGACCCGCTTCCACAAAGAAGGAAAGAGTGAGAGCGTGAATGCTGGCGCCGCAGAGAATGTCCAGTTCTTCCTGTTCACGGATTATCTTATGGAGAAGAGAACGAAGTTTCTTGTAAGCGTCGTTTGCCTCGTTCTTGGGAAAGATTGCGCAGGGGAAGAACCGGCTGTAAGCAGCATCGAAGCCGTTTACTTCGCGAAGGATCGAATGCTCGACCTGGAAGATCAGTCTTTCTCCCTCCGGCGGAGCTGTGAGGGTGTGCATTTCTCCGCTGGGAATAATGATGATGTCTCCCTCGTTAAGAATATGCTTCACATTTTCGATCACAACAGTATATTGGTTTTTAATGGGCATGATTATCTCAATGTCCGAATGCCAATGGGCGGGATAGTCCTCGTATTTATCGTTCATGTAGATCTTGAAACCCTCAAATCGATCGTGATGAACTATTTCTTTGGTGCCGTGTAATTCTTCTATCATATCTTTATCCCCTTGAACGGTCCGCTAAAGTTGTTTTTTGGAGTAACATATTACTAAAAAATCCTACAGATTTATGGACCGAAGGTTATTATACTTTAACCATATATAAATTTCAACCATATATAGTTTTTTTTTTATCATTTATGCTCATTTTGCGTTACTGTTCGCAGATGTGTCGGTAACAAGCCGAAGTTTGATCATAGCGGGAACGGTAACCGTTTTGTTTTGCTGTTATGCGCCTTTTGAGGTAATTATTTTACGAAATCGGTAAAAATATTGCATATCTGCCGAGAAAAGTATGGCAATAATTGAGTATACTTTGGCTCAGATTAGGAAGAAAAAAGCAGGATCAATGATATAATCCCAATATAACGGAAAAATATTAGGCTAAAGTACTGAAAAAATATTATATAAATGCATTTATATAATGCGTTTATCGGAGGTATCAGTGGAAAATCATATGAAAAATGTAAATTTTAACAGGGAAAAGCTTACGGAATATAAAAAGATGGCAGAGGAACTGGTTGCAAAAATGAACCTTGAGGAAAAATGCTCTCAGGTGCTCAACTGGGCTCCGGCTATCGACAGACTGAACGTTAAAAGCTATAACTGGTGGAACGAAGCTCTTCACGGTGTTGCAAGAGCAGGTGTTGCAACGGTGTTTCCTCAGGCGATCACGCTTGCGGCAAGCTTTGACGAAGAACTCCTCAAGGAGATCGGAGATGCGGTTTCCACCGAGGGAAGAGCAAAGTACAACAATCAGCAGAAGTACGGAGATCATGACATATACAAGGGACTCACGTTCTGGGCTCCCAATATCAATATATTCCGCGACCCCAGATGGGGAAGAGGCCATGAGACCTTCGGAGAGGATCCTTATCTCACATCAAGGCTCGGAACAGAGTACATTAACGGTATCCAGGGCGAGGACCCGGACAATCTGAAAGCAGCTGCCTGCACAAAGCATTTTGCGGTTCATTCCGGACCCGAAGGCATTCGCCACAGCTTTGATGCAAAGGTCAACAAGAAGGATTTTTGGGAAACCTATCTCTATGCTTTTGAGAGATGCATCGAGGATACTCACGTTGAAGCTGTTATGGGCGCCTACAACAGAGTTAACGGCGAACCCGCATGCGGAAGCAAGACCTTGTTAAAGGACATTTTAAGAGACAGATTCGGCTTTGAAGGCCATGTCACCAGTGACTGCTGGGCGATCAAGGACTTCTATACGGGGCATATGGTCTGCGAAACGCCTCTCGAAGCGGTTGCTCTTGCGATGAACAACGGCTGTGACGTCAACTGCGGCGATCTCTTCAAAAACATGAAGCAGGCGGTAGAAGAAGGTCTGGTTAAAGAAAGCAGACTGGATGAGGCGCTTGTTCGTCTCTTTACAACAAGATACAAACTCGGGATAATGGAAGGACAGTCCACAAAGTACGACAAGCTTACACTTGCGGATGTGGATACGGAGGAAATGAAGGCCCTGAATCTTAAGGCGGCTCTCGATTCCATAGTTCTTCTTAAGAATGAAAACGCTTTCCTGCCTTTGGATGCAAAGAAGATCAAGACCATAGGCATAGTCGGACCGAATGCCGACAACAGGAAAGCCCTTGTCGGAAACTATGAAGGAACGGCTTCGAGATACGATACCGTTCTTCTCGGTATCGAAGACTTTGTGGGAGATGACGTCAGGATCATGTATTCCGAGGGCTGTCATCTTTACAAGGATAAGGTTGAAAATCTGGGTCAGCCTAATGACAGGATCGCAGAAGTCAAGGGAGTATGCGAAAACAGTGATGTTATCGTATGCTGCGTGGGACTCGATGCGGGACTTGAGGGAGAAGAAGGAGATGCGGGCAATGCATATGCCAGCGGTGACAAGAAAGACCTTCAGCTTCCGGGACTTCAGAACGAGGTCCTTAAATGTACGTTGGATTCGGGGAAGCCTGTGATCGTAGTACTTCTTGCAGGCAGCTCATTGGATTTGGGTTATGCAAAGGATAAGGCGGCAGCGATCATTTATGCCGGTTATCCGGGGGCGCGTGGAGGAAAGGCTGTTGCCGATATAATTTTCGGCAAAGCCAATCCTTCGGGCAAATTACCATTCACCTTCTACAACACCACTGAAGAATTGCCTTCCTTCACAGACTATTCCATGGAGGGAAGAACCTACAGATACATGAAGAATGATGCACAGTATCCTTTTGGCTACGGTCTCGGATACAGTGAGTTCGATATCTCCGATGTAAAGGTGCCTTCCGAATGTGCGGCTGACAGGCTGGACGAGGTCGAAGTAAAGCTTACTCTCAGAAACAAAGGCTGCTTTGACGGAGCCCAGGTGGTTCAGATCTATGTGGCGGGAGAGGGAAAGAATGTGCCCAGATATTCGCTTAAGGGCTTCAAAAAGGTCTTCCTTAAAGCAGGTGAAAAGACGGAGGTTACATTGCCTCTGAGCCGTGATTCCTTCGAACTCTACAATGACGAGGGAGAAAAGTATGTGACCGCTAACTATACCGTCTATGTTGGCTTTTCGCAGCCTGATGCCGAAAGCGCAAGGCTTTTGGGGACAAAACCCGTTGCTTGCGGTTTTACCGTAAAACAGAACCGTAACCGATAACATGAAATTTTTAGCCATACATTGAAAATTGTATGGCTATTGTTTTATGAAAAGGGTATAATAGTAAAGCATATAAATTTTTACAAATATCAGAGGAGGTAGAACACTATGGGATTCAGGTTTGGTAAAAATACCAACAGAATTGCACTTGAAAACAACCGGCTTAACGGGGTTACAAGGATAGCAAAGGTGTTCGGAAAAGATATTGAAAGTGTATTCGGAGGTAAAGCGGAGATCGCCGAAGTCACGCCAAAGGACACCCGTCTGGATAATGATATTGTCATCAGGACGGATCCTTCCGTGTTTGACGGTGAGTATCAATGCTATACGATAAATGTGTCCGATAATACTCTTAATATTACGGGAAGTGACCTCTTGGGAACAATTTACGGAATGTTTCATGTTTCGGAAATGATAGGAGTCACACCTCTTGTTTATTTCGGTGATATGGAGCCTGTTCGCCGTAAAGAACTTGTATTAAACGATTTCAGCTTCAGATCCAAACAGCCTTCCGTTAAATACAGAGGCTTCTTCATCAATGATGAATGGCCGTGCTTCGGTACATGGATGAATGCAAAATTCGGAGGAGCCAATGCTCTTTGCTATGAAGTTATCTTTGAATTCCTTCTCAGAATGAAGGGTAATTTCCTCTGGCCCGCCATGTGGGCAAGTGCTTTCCCCTGCGACGGTCCCGGAACTTTAAACGAAGAATTGGCTACGGAACTCGGCATCACGGTCTCTTATTCGCATCACGAGCCCTGCCTCAGAGCTTCGGAGGAATGGAAACATGTGTGCGGCAAGGATTCACCCTACGGTGAATATTGGAATTTTGACAAGAATGAGCAGGGTCTTTTGAATTACTGGCGGGATTCCTTAAAGAGAAGCGGCAGATTCAATCATCTCATCACTATCGGCATGAGAGGCGAATATGACTCAGTTTTGATGGAGAACGCTACTCTTGAGGACAATATCAACAATCTTAAAAGGATCATTCTTGCCCAGAAGGCGCTGATCAAAGAACTGGGTATCGACCTTCCTCTGACGCTTGCGGTTTACAAAGAGGTTGAACAATACTTTTACGGGGATGAGAACACCCCCGGACTCAAATACTGGGATGAGCTTGACGATGTGATCCTTATGCTCTGCGAAGACAATCACGGTCATATGAGAGGTCTTCCCACAAAGGAAATGAGAGCTCATAAGGGCGGATACGGAATGTATTTCCACCTGGATTATCACGGAGGTCCCGTCTCCTATGAATGGGTCAACTCCACTTCCTTCCCTCAGATATGGGAGGAGATGACCGAAGCCTATGATTTCGGCATAAAGGATGTATGGGTTGTAAACGTGGGAGATATTAAATTCAACGAGATACCTCTCTATTACTTTATGCAGATCGCATATGACTACGAGAAATGGGGAAGCTCCAATCTCGAAAGCCCCGAGGAGTTCACGAACTTCCTTGCTGATTCCTGCTTCAGTGAGGAAACCCACGCCGTAAAGAGAGAGATCGTAAGACTCATTACCGATGCATACAGACTGAATTCACAAAGAAGACCGGAAACGGTTCACAGCAACGTCTATGATGTTTGCGTGAATTTTGAAAACGACAGGATGATCAATTTCACCGAGGACCTGGAAGACAGAGCCATGAGGCTCAACAAGAGGATCAAAGCGGAGTACAAGAACGCTTTCTATTCTTCGATCTTCTGGCCGCTGGTAGCGTCCACAAACCTTTATCTCATGTGGCTCTACAGTGACAAGAACATCTTTTACGCAAAGCAGGGTAAGAGCATAGCAAACATATACGGAAAGCTGGCTTCAGACAGGATCGAGAGAGACAGGACTCTTTCCGCCGAACTGGACAAGTTCAAAAAAGGCAAGTGGCACGGTATGCAGATGGAAGCTCACATAGGCTTTACCACATGGAATGACTTTGACATGAGAAACCCCATGGTTGTGAATTTTACACCTGTAGAAAAGCCTTCACTCAAGCTTTCTTTTGCCAACAGGGAAAAGGTTTACGTAAGCGTTTACGGACGTCCCATGCGAATGGATGTTTATGAGACTCCGAGCTTCATAGAGATAGCAAACTCCGGAGACGGAAAGATCGGATACACCATCTCGGAGAACACGGAAGCGGGAAGGAAAGAATTATTGATCGGTCAGGCGGCTTATCAGGATCTTTACAAGCTGACCGCCGTTACGGAGGACGGACAGGATCACCTCTATACCGTTAAAGGTCTTGACGGTACGACTGTTGAGATCATGTGCCACGGCTTCTCTGCTGCCTTTATCAAGTCGGACAGAAGGATATTCGGTAACATTAACGATTATGTAAGAGAAGGAGCCATTAACTTAAAGGCTTCCGATGCAACTCAGCTGATCTCTTCGGGCAACGGACGATTTACTCTTCTCAAGGGCTACGGAAAGTATGACGAAGGCCTTAAGGTCCTCGACAGGATCGATGACTACGAGAAGGGGGAGAAGGCTCCCAAAGCAATATGGGAGTTTGAAAGCGGGTATGAAGGAAAGCTTCATATCGAGCTTGTTACAGCGCCCACCAATCCGCTTAAATTCCATGGCGCTCTGAATGTCATGGTAAGCCTGAATGGAGAGAGAAACAAGAGGATCAATCTTGTGCCCGAAGATTTCATGGCAGGTGAGAACAGTGATCCCCGCTGGTGCAGGGATGTTATCGCTCAGGAAAGAAGAACCTTCTTTGAGGGAAACGTTGTCAAAGGAACAAATAAGATTGAGATCACTGCCGCCGAAGTCGGAGTGATCATTGAAAGGATAATCATCTATGGAACGGAAGACGCCTACAGACGCAGTATCGAAAGGTAAATTTTTCTTCCTCATGAAGAACAAATCCATCTGCGGTCTTAAACAACCCAACGGAAAGAACATTCAGTATCTTTATCAAAACGGCAGAATAGCAAATGCCGCCAAGATCATCGGAAACGTTGAAGATGAGGAGATGCTGGAGCTGGTCACCACTGCGGCGGGATTCAGAAAGCTTGTCTCGGGCATAGGCATATCCGCGGAACTCTCTGCGGAATCCAAGGCAACCGCCGACAAGACACTGTTTGCTTTTCAGTTTTACGGTCACAAGGATCCTTATGTTACGGGAACCACTTTTACGAAGGAGATCCCGCTTACGGGAGCTGAAGAATATATAGACCTTGCGGAGGTCAACTGGTCGGATGACGACAATGAACCCGGACAGATCCGTTTTGAATTCGATGTGCCCGATGTATCGGCAAACGTTACGGTAAAGCTGTATCTCAACCCCGGGTTCAATGCACCGGAGATCACTCCCGACCGTGAGCCGGATCTGACATCCGAGAACTACAAGAAAATGATAGTCCGCTCGGTAATGAATTACGGCAATCTTTCAAGGATACAAAAGGCCATGGAAGACGCAAGAGCCGGAAAAGAGGTTACTCTTGCTTTCATAGGAGGCTCCATCACGCAGGGTGCGGGAGCTACCCCCATAAACACAAAGTGTTATGCTTACCTCACTTACCTTCGTTTCTGTGAGATCTGCGGCAAAAAGCCCGGGGAGAATATTAAATACGTGAAGGCCGGTGTGGGGGGGACACCCTCTGAACTTGGCCTTTTGAGATATGACCGCGATATAACGGGTAACGGAAAGATCGCCCCTGACATCGTTATTGTTGAATTTGCCGTAAACGATCCGGATGACGAGACCAAGGGCATATGTTTTGAATCCCTCGTTAGGAAGATAATGAAAGGGGAGAATTCCCCTGCCGTGATGATACCCTTCATGGTGTTTGCGGATGATTTCAACCTTCAGGACAGGCTTTCACCCATCGGTTTCAGATACAACCTTCCGATGGTAAGCCTCAAAAATGCGGTTCTTCCGGAGTTTTATCTGCTTGATAAGGAGAAAGCTCAGGTCAACAAGAACGAGTACTTCTACGATCAGTTCCATCCGACGAATCTCGGGCATGTGATAGCTGCGGATTGTCTTGCGGAGATCTTTAAAGCTGCGGACAGATATGCAAAGAAGGGCGTAGCGGTCAATCTTGAGGCAAAACCTGCCATAGGCAATGATTTTGAAGATGTGATCTTTTTTGACAGGAAGGATGTTCTCACGGGAGCGGTGATCGATGCCGGAGATTTTACCGGGACCGACGGGGAACTGCAAAACGTGGAGATGAATTTCGATACGGTTCAGACCCCCGAATTTCCTTACAACTGGCAGCATGCTTCGGGAACAAAGGAATTTACGCTTAAACTCAGGTGTTCAAAACTGTTTATGATATTCAAGGACAGTTCTTCGCCCGAATATGGTACGGCCGAGGTACTTGACAATGATAAAATTTCGGTTACAATGAATCCCCGTAAGGTTGGTTGGACTCACTGCCATGCGGTTCTCGTATTCAACGAAAAAGAGTCCTGTGAGCACGTGGTCAAGGTGCGTATGCAGGAGGGAGACGAGGACAGGAAATTTACGATACTTGGCTTTGGAGCCGTGATTTGAACGGGCCTGCAAAAGCAGGTGAATGACCCGACGGAGAGATGATGAAGAGAATTTTTACGGACAATTGGAAATTTTACAAATCGGACCTTTTCCTTTCCAAGGAAGAGGTCCTTGCTGATGAAGGGAAATTTTTGCCGACAGAGATCCCTCATGACTGGCTGATCCATGATACACGGAACCTGTATGAGGATTCTGCCGGGTGGTATCTGAAGGACTTTGAAAAGCCCGAGATCCCGGAAGGCGGACGTGCATATCTTTACTTTGACGGAGTCTATATGGACTCCGCCGTTTTCGTGAACGATCAAAAGGTGGGGGAATGGAAGTACGGTTATTCCTCCTTTTTCTTTGATATCACGGAAGCCTTAAAGGAAGGCAGTAACAGGGTGCTTGTGTCTGCAAAGAATCAAAGCCCCAACACCAGATGGTATTCGGGAGCCGGCATATACAGAAACGTCTATTTGATCGTTAAGCCTGCGGATCGTCTGGCGATCGACGGAATATATGTGCATACCGAAGCCAAAAGAGTGGCTGAGGGCAGAGGGGACTTTGGTTTCAATCTGTCTGCCGAGATATTTACAAAAAATTCAGGAGTTTCCTATAGGGTTTCTCTCTTTGAAAATGAGAATAATTTCCGCCATGTGGGCACCTGGGAGGGTGAGCCACAAGATGTTGGGGAGTTTAGAGTTTCTACAACTGTAGAGGACGTTAGGCTGTGGGATATAGACAGCCCCAGCCTTTACACCTGCAGAGTTGAACTGATGTCGGAAGGCTGCGTGGAGGATTCGGAAGAGTTCAACATAGGCTTCAAGGACGTGAAGATGACTACCGACAAGGGCCTGTTCCTTAACGGCCGCCACATAAAGATCAACGGAACATGTGAACATCACGATCTCGGTATTCTCGGAGCCGCGGTAAACAAAGAGGGCATAGCGAGAAGGCTGCGTAAATTAAAGAAGTTCGGTTTCAATTCCGTCAGGACCAGTCACAATATGCCTGCAAGAGAGCTTTTGGACCTTTGCGACGAAATGGGCTTTCTGGTAATGATCGAATCCTTTGACATGTGGGAAAGACCGAAGACCGAGTACGACTATGCGAGATTTTTTAAGGAATGGAGTGCAGCGGATGTCAGAAGCTGGGTACGCAGAGACAGAAACCGTGCCTGCCTTCTCATGTGGTCCATAGGAAATGAGATCTCGGATACTCATGCTTCGGCTCACGGACAGGAGATCACAGCCTATCTGATGAATGAGGTCTACAAGCATGATCCGCTTCACAACGCGCCCGTTACTCTCGGCTCAAACTATATGCCCTGGGAGAATGCGCAGAAATGTGCGGACATATTAAAGCTGGCGGGCTACAACTATGCGGAAAGATACTATGACAAGCACCACAGTGAGCATCCCGACTGGATCATTTTCGGAAGTGAGACAGCATCTCTGGTTTCAAGCCGCGGTATCTATCGTTTCCCCTATGAGCGTACCGTGATGTCCGAAATAGACGAGCAATGTTCGGCACTTGGTAATTCCAACACCAGTTGGGGCGCAAAGTCCGTGGAGGGCTGCGTTCTTGCGGAAAGAGACCATGAATTCTCTTTGGGACAGTACCTTTGGACAGGCTTTGATTACATCGGAGAACCCACTCCTTATCATACAAAGAACAGCTACTTCGGTCAGTTTGACACGGCAGGTTTCCCCAAGGACGGAGCGTTCGTGTTCGCTGCCGAATGGACAAAGCCCGAGGAAGGCGTTGTACTGCATCTTTTCCCCTATTGGGACTGGAACGAAGGACAGAGGGTGGATGTGAGATGCACGAGTAACTGCCGTTACGTTGAACTGTTTGTGAACGGTGAGAGCCTCGGCAAAAAAGAGATAGATCATGAGCACGGAACGGTGCTGGTACCCACATGGACAACCGAGTATCACGAGGGTGAGATCAGGGCCGTGGGATACGATAAAGATATGCGGGTCATGGCAGAGACCGTAGAGAGATCCTTTTCGGACTCTGTGAGTCCCATGCTTGAAGCAGAGGAGACAAAGGGTACAAGCCTTAAGAGAAACGAGGCGGATCTTGCGGAATGCACCCTCATTATCCCTCAGGACGGACGAGAGATCTATTTTATAGACATTTCCATGCTGGACAAAGACGGAAATGAAGTAAAGAATGCCATGGATTACGTGAAGGTTACGGTTTCATCCAATGCAAAGCTTTTGGGAATGGATAACGGCGATTCCACGGATTACGATCAATATGAGAGTGACTTGAGAAAGCTCTTTAACGGCAGACTCATGGCCATGGTAAAGAGCGCGGGTGACGGAGACATCCTTGTTACCGTGCGTAAGACCGATGACGAGGTTCCGGTCAGAAAAATCGAAATGGAAACGGAGACCATGTTGCTGAACAAGAGCAACAATCACGTGCATGTGAAGGCACGGATCTATCCCGAGAATGCCACGGACGTAAAACTTCACTGGGTTGCGGTTAACAATGCGGGCATAGAGATCAGGCATATAAAGATCGAAGCGAACGGAAACGAGGCTTACATTTCAGCTCTCGGAGACGATGAATTCACCCTTCGCTGCTATGCGGAGGAAAGAGGCAAAGTCACCGTGATCTCTCAGATAGAGATGAAGGCGGAGGGCTTTGGTGAAGCCTTCCTGTCACCCTATGAATTTGTATCGGCGGGGCTCTATTCCGAAGCTGTCGGAGACATAGGCTGCGGAAACGAAAAGGGAGTGGCTACGGCTTCCGACGGAAAGAGCGGCTTTGTTTTGAGCAATATTGATTTCGGGGATTACGGTTCGGATGAGTTCACTATCTGGATATTCAGCCTGTCGGGAGAGAATTTCCCGGTGGAAGTCTATGACGGAAATCCCGAAAAAGGCGGACGTTATCTTACCACAATAAATTACTGCAAGCCCTCAATCTGGAATGTCTACCAGGAGGAGACCTATCGACTGCCTGAGAGACTGCGCGGACTTCATGATCTTTGCTTCATGGCGGACAACAAGCTGCATTTTAAGGGCTTCGTGTTCAGAAAATACAACAAGGCATACGAAGAGCTGGATTGCAGTTACTTGTCTTCCGTTACGGGAGACTCCTTCAAGAGAACGGAGACTGCCGTACTCGGCATAGGCAACAACGTTACCCTGACGTTTGACGGCATTGACCTCTCGGAGGGAGCGTCAAGCGTAAGGATCCTCGGAAGGACCGATCTTGACAAATGTTCCATACATCTGCATCTTGAAAGTCCCGAAGGAACAAGGACGGAGATACTTGAGTTTACGGCTAAGGACAGGGGATACATGGATTTTGGACTCGACGGTCTTACGGGCTCGGGGAAGCTTGAGTTTATCTTCCTCCCGGGAAGCAGATTCGACTTCCTGGGGTTCAGGTTTAAGAAGTAACCTTATAACCGTGAGCGGTTATTGTCATAATAAAATTTCATTTGCATAATTAAAGCATATAAGCTAAAATTAATTGGTTGATATTAAAATAGGCTTCATATGCTTTTTTAGAGGTTTAATTTCGGAGGTTTTTTTTACATGGGAATCGGTAATTTCTTTAATCCTGAAAACAGCTTTTTTACTTTCTTGGGCAAGTTTGTTGACGTTTTCGTATTAAATATTGTATGGCTTGCATTGCACGTACCCTTTTTGCTTTTGTTTTTCTTTTACAGGCAGATATTCATTCTGCCCGCGGCGGAGCATGAGGTTTCTACTTTCACTTACATTACCGCGGGTGGCGGGATTCCCTTCTTTTTGGTGTTTGGAGTTCTTTTGCTTGCTGCATTTACGGTGTTTGTTCCGTCAATGATCGCAATGTATTATGCGGTGGTCAAGTCTATCAGGCGTTCAAGAAGTTATCCCGTAAAAGAGTTCTTCAGAAGCTTTAAGCTGAATTTTAAGCAGGGAGCAAAGGCTTCTGTTCTTCTCGGCATCATTATCGCATTACTGAGCGTGGATTTTGAATACACCAGCGATCTTCTCATGGCGGGAGATTCGAAGGGCGTAATGTTCCTCGGCGTGTTTATTGTTATCACGTTTGTCATAGCGGGGATATACATCTATTTCTGTGCCGTTATTTCAAGATTTACCATGACCGGCGGAAATGCATTTAAGTTTTCCTTCGGTCTTTCGATCAAGCATTTTTGGTGCACCTTCCTTTCGGTATTCCTGTGGGCGGCGATCATCCTGCTTATTTACCTTACAAGATGGTTTGTCGGTTTCTTCGGAATTGCGCTCGGAACACTTGTCGAGTCCTTCATGATGGAAAAGGTTCTTAAGAGATATGTTCTTCAGACCATTGAAAAGCAAAAGAGCGCTGAAGGAAACTCGGGTGAGAAAGCGGCAGACGGGACTTCTGCGGAGGAAAAGCCGGAATATACCGAATCCTTTGAGGACGGCGGGGAAAATTCCAAGAAAGATGAGTGGTATCTGGAGTAATTCTTTTGAATTATAACGGACGATCTTCGGGCAGATGAGATGGGTTTATTTTACGGAGGAGAGAGAATGGAGATCAGTCGTAATGATATTGAAGGAATAGTTTACGGATTTTCAAAACATCCCTTTGAGGTGCTGGGACCAAGGATCTTTGACGGGAAAGTAAGTATATGCTGTTTTTATCCCGACGCTTGCGGAGCCGTGGTCAATGCAAAAAAAGACGGAAAAAAATATGAGATGCACAGACTTGACGACAGAGGTTTTTTTGCCGTGGATACGGACGAGGATGAACTGTTCGATTACACCCTGACGCTTTATTATCCCAACGGCACCGATTACGAGACCGAGGACACCTATGCTTTTAAGCCCGTGATCGACAGAGAAGCCCTGAAACTGTTTCATGAGGGCATCAATTATGAGATATACAAGACTCTCGGGGCAAAACCCGCGGTCCAAAACGGAGTAAAGGGAGTGCGCTTTGCGGTTTGGGCTCCCAATGCGGCAACGGCAAGCGTTGTGGGTGACTTTAATCTTTGGGACAAGAGACGATCGCCCATGGACTTTGATGAAGAAAGCGGCGTGTATTCGTTGTTCATTCCGGGCATAGAAAACGGAGCCTTGTACAAATATGCGGTTACCACCAAAGGCGGAGCCACGATCTTTAAAGCAGATCCCTATGGCTGTTTTGCACAGAAAAGACCGGACAATGCCTCGATAGTGTTTGATATTGACAATTTCAAATGGAGTGACGGAAAGTGGATCTCGGCTCGTGAGAAGAAGGATCCGTCGGACGGCCCCATAAACATATATGAGGTGCATCTCGGAAGCTGGAAAAAGCCCTCGGAGGAGGACGGAAGCTTTTACAATTATCGGGAACTGGCCGTAATGCTCTGCGATTATGTCAAGGACATGGGCTACACCCACGTGGAACTTTTGCCCGTAATGGAGCATCCCTTTGACGGTTCCTGGGGCTATCAGGTCACGGGCTACTATGCACCCACATCCCGTTTCGGAAATCCCTCGGATTTCATGTATTTTGTTAACTATATGCACAAAAACGGGATAGGAGTTATCCTTGACTGGGTTCCCGCGCATTTTCCGAAGGATGCCTTCGGACTTGCGAAGTTTGACGGAACCTGTCTTTATGAGCATTTTGACAAGAGAAAGGGTGAGCATCCCGATTGGGGCACTCTGATATACAATCTTGAACGACATGAAGTGTCCAACTTCCTGATCGCCAATGCCCTGTATTGGGTAGAACAGTTCCATGCCGACGGCATACGTATGGATGCGGTTGCTTCCATGCTTTATCTGGATTACGGCAGAAAGAGCGGCGAATGGCTGCCCAACAAATACGGCGGAAGAGAAAACCTGGATGCGATGGAATTCCTCAAGCATCTGAATTCCATTATGAGGAAGAGGAACGGCAACATCCTCATGATAGCCGAGGAATCCACGGCTTGGCCCAATGTGACGGGCATAGTGGAAGAGAAGGACAGCCTGGGCTTCACTCTTAAGTGGAACATGGGCTGGATGAATGACTTCCTCAAGTATATGCAGCAGGATCCTCTTTTCAAGAAGGGCGTTCACGGCTGTCTCACTTTCTCCATGATGTATGCTTACAGTGAAAGGTTTGTTTTGGTGCTTTCTCATGACGAGGTTGTTCACGGCAAGGGTTCTCTGGTTAATAAAATGCCCGGAGAATATGAAGAAAAGTTTGCTAATCTTCGCGCAGCCTACGGCTTTATGATCGGTCATCCCGGTAAAAAACTGCTCTTCATGGGACAGGACTTTGCTCAGTTTTCCGAATGGAACGAGGGTAAGAGCCTTGACTGGGGACTTATCGGTCAATATGAGATGCATGGAAAGATGCATGATTATTGCAGAGACCTATTCAAGCTTTATTGCAAAAACGGTGCTTTACACGATCTGGATTTCGATCCCGAAGGCTTTAAATGGATGAGCTGTCAGGATGCGGATCACAGTATTGTTTCTTTCATCAGACGCGGCAAGAACGGCGAACTTTTGCTGTTCGTATGCAACTTTACGCCTGTTGTTTATGAGGGCTTTGTACAGGCCGTGCCCGAAACCGGAAGGTACAAGGAGATCATCAACTCCGACGACGTAAAATACGGCGGAAAGGGACATGTGAATCCGAAAGTATTGAAAGCTGCCGCAAAGCCCCACGACGGTCAGGACTATTCGATCGTTATGGATCTGCCGCCTCTCGGAGTGGCAATATTTAAAAAAGAGACGAAGCAATGATTCGTTTCATATAAATCTTATGATTCCGCTTCCGTAAGGGGAACGGCGAAAGGAAAACAAATGTCTAATACAATTCAGGAATTATTCGGGATTGACGTTTTCAACGAGACCGTCATGAAGGAAAGCTTGCCGGAAAATGTTTTCGCATCACTCAAGAAAACAATGGAAAACGGCGATGAGCTGGATCCTGCCATAGCCGATGTGGTTGCCAATGCCATGAAGGATTGGGCAATAAAGAAGGGTGCAACCCACTATACACATTGGTTCCAGCCCATGACGGGGATCACTGCGGAGAAACATGATTCCTTTATAGCACCTGCCGAAGAAGGCAAGGTCATTATGGAATTTTCGGGTAAAGAGCTTATCAGAGGCGAATCCGATGCGTCATCTTTCCCTTCGGGAGGCCTCAGAGCCACCTTTGAAGCGAGAGGCTATACGGCCTGGGACTGCACTTCGCCGGCATTCGTTAAAGAAGATGCCGCGGGTGTAACTCTTTGCATTCCCACAGCTTTCTGCTCCTACACGGGAGAAGCTCTGGATGAAAAGACACCTCTGCTCCGTTCCATGGACGCGTTGAGCCGCGAAGCGGTGCGTTTGCTTCATCTTCTCGGCAAGAAGGATGTTACGAGAGTATCTTGTTCGGTAGGCCCCGAGCAGGAGTATTTTCTTGTGGATCATAAGAAATTCATGCGTCGTGAGGATCTGATCTTCACGGGAAGAACCCTTTTCGGAGCACCCGCTCCCAAGGGACAGGAGATGGACGATCACTATTACGGCGCCATCAAGGAGAGGATCGCCTCCTTCATGAAGGAGCTGAATGAAGAGCTCTGGAGACTTGGCGTACTCGCAAAAACACAGCATAACGAAGTGGCTCCCGCGCAGCATGAGCTTGCGTGCATATATGCCACTGCCAATATTTCCTGCGATCACAATCAGATCGTAATGGACACAATGAAAAAGGTGGCAAAGCGCCACGGACTTGAATGCCTGCTTAACGAAAAACCCTTTGCGGGTGTGAACGGATCGGGTAAGCACGACAACTGGTCTGTGGTCACCAACCTGGGAGAGAACCTTTTGAAGCCCGGCAAGGAACCTCACAAGAATCTGGTGTTCCTGATCTTCTTAAGCGCGGTCATCGCAGCTGTAGACAACCATGCACTGCTTCTTCGCTGCTCGGCTTCCACACCCGGAAATGACAACAGACTTGGCGGAAGCGAAGCACCGCCGACGGTCATTTCCGTATTCCTCGGCGCTCAGCTGGATGATATCGTTCATCAGATCATAGAGACAGGCTCCGCTCAGGACTGCAAGAAAAAAGAGACCATGCGTATGGGCGTTTCATCCCTTCCCGAACTTAAGAAGGATGTTACGGACAGAAACCGCACATCACCCTTTGCTTTTACGGGAAACAAGTTTGAGTTTCGTATGGTTTCGGGTCAGCAGTCTATAGCTATGCCCAACACCGTACTGAATACCATGGTCGCGGACGAACTTTCGAAGTTCTCCGCAGAACTTGAAAAAGCAGACGGAAAGAACATTGAAGCCGAAGTGATGAGACTTGTTCGTGAGTCTCTTACAAAGCATGCCCGCATTATATTCAACGGCGACGGCTATTCGGAGGTTTGGCAGCAGGAAGCTGTAAAACGCGGACTTCCTTCGGCAAAGACCATGGTGGACGCAAATGTGGCTCTTACCTTGCCCGAAACCATCGCATCCTTCGAAAGAATGCGTGTTCTTTCAAAGGTTGAACTTGAAGCAAGACAGGAGATCAACTACGAATTCTATGCCAAGACGCTTAACATCGAGGCAAAGACCATGATCGAGATGGCGGCGAGACTTTACATCCCTGCTGTCATCCGCTACTCAAAGCGTCTTGCGGACTCCATAAATGCCATCAAGGAGACGGGACTTTCCATATCCACAGATGTTCAGAAGGAGCTCCTTATCAGGCTGTCAAAGCTTTTGAGCGATGCATCCGGAGCTTTGGACACATTGAGAAACGAAAACGATACCGCAAGAGGGATCAAGGACGAGAAGGAAAGAGCCATTGCCTATGCCACTAAGGTTAAACCCGCAATGGAAGCTTTGAGAAGCCCCATCGATGAACTTGAGATCATTGTGGATAAGAGATTCTGGCCGGTACCGACCTATGAAGATCTTATGTTTGAAGTATAAGGTAACAGAAAGAAAGGATTTTATTTAATGATTCAGGCAAGCAACATCACACTTCGTCTCGGAAAGAGAGCTCTTTTCGAAGACGTTAACATCAAATTCACCGAAGGAAACTGCTACGGTATCATCGGTGCTAACGGTGCGGGAAAATCCACCTTCCTTAAGATACTCAACGGACAGCTGGAGCCCACAAAGGGAGACGTTATCATCACTCCCGGACAGCGCCTTTCGTTCCTGCAGCAGGACCATTTCAAATACGACAGTTTCAATGTCATGGATACCGTTATAATGGGCAACAAGCGCCTTTATGATATCATGAAGGAGAAGGAGGCCATCTACGCAAAGGAGGATTTTTCAGAGGAGGACGGAATCCGTTCCGCTGAGCTGGAAACGGAATTTGCGGAAATGAACGGCTGGGAAGCGGAAAGCGATGCTGCTCAGCTCCTTAACGGTCTCGGCGTTGACACCTCACTTCACTATGCAATGATGTCGGAGCTCACAGGTCCCGTAAAGGTCAAGGTTCTCCTTGCACAGGCTCTGTTCGGCAATCCGGACATATTGCTCCTGGACGAGCCCACCAACCACTTGGATCTGGACGCCATCAACTGGCTGGAGGAGTTCCTTATCAACTTTGACAACACTGTCATCGTGGTTTCACATGACAGATATTTCCTTAACAAGGTATGCACGCATATTGCGGACATAGACTACTCGAAGATCCAGCTTTATGCGGGAAACTATGACTTCTGGTATGAGTCCAGTCAGCTCATGATCCGTCAGATGAAGGAAGCAAACAAGAAGAAGGAAGAGCAGATCAAGGAACTGCAGGAGTTCATTCAGCGTTTCTCGGCAAATGCTTCCAAATCCAAGCAGGCGACTTCACGTAAGAGGGCTCTTGAAAAGATCGAACTTACGGACATCAGACCTTCTTCGAGAAAGTATCCTTATATCGATTTCAGACCCATGCGTGAGATCGGAAACGAAGTCCTTGAGATCAAGAACCTTTCCAAGACCATCAACGGAGTCAAAATACTCGATAACATCAATATGGTTGTGGGCAGAAATGACAAGATCGCTTTTGTAGGAGGAAATACCATCGCGGCAACGACCCTTTTCAAGATACTTATGGGAGAGCTCGAACCCGATTCGGGAAGCTTCAAGTGGGGCATTACGACCTCACAGAGCTATTTCCCCAAGGATAATACGGAGATATTCAAGGGCGAGGAGAACATAGTCGAACATCTCATGCCTTACTCGACTGTGGACGATGTTACCTATGTAAGAGGTTTCCTCGGCAGAATGCTCTTTGCCGGAGAGGAAGGCGTTAAGAAGGTTAACGTTCTGTCCGGAGGTGAGAAGGTCAGAGTAATGCTTTCCAAGATGATGCTTATCGGAGCAAACGTAATGCTTATGGATGAGCCGACAAACCATCTGGACATGGAATCCATCACATCCCTCAACAATGCACTCATAAAGTTCCCTTCCGTTGTAATGTTTACGGCTCTTGACCATCAGTTCATCCAGACCGTTGCAAACAGGATCGTGGAGATCGTTCCCGGCGGAAGCATGATCGACAAGGTTACCACATACGACGAGTACCTTGAAAGCGATGAACTTGCCAGAAAGCGTCAGGTACTTACATCACAGGTGGAAGAGGAAGACTGATTTTGCAAAGATCAACAAACAAAAAGCTTTATACCGAAAAATTCAAAGCACCTTTGGGAGCTTTTGCAACGAGAGACGGCGGCTGCCTTTTCTCCGTAAGCCTTCCAAAGGCTTTATATTGTTCACTTTGCCTTTGCGACAAAAAGGGCAGGGTTGTTGAAGAAAGACAGATGAAAAGAGCCGTGAACGGGATCTTTTCGACCTCGGTGGAATATATGCCCGAAAGCTATTTCTACAAGGCTGACGGCAAAAGGACCGAAGATCCCAGAGCGTTTTTGATCAGCGGAAGGGAATGCTTCGGCAAAAGGACCGGAGAACCTGAGACCGCTGTAGTACCGGAAGACTTTGGCGACAATGAGGGAGCCGGATTTTCGTTCGACCTTTCGGAGCTTATACTCTACAAGCTGCAAGTAAGAGGCTTTACAATGGATCAGGGCTCCGGAGTTGCTCATCCGGGCACCTTTAAAGGAATGACCGAAAAGCTGTCTTACCTTAAAAAGCTTGGTATTACAGGTGTCTTACTCATGCCTGTATATGAATTCGACGAATGTCTCCCGGGAGAAGAGATAAATTTCTGGGGATACGGCGGAGAAAACACCTATTTCTTTGCGCCCAAGTCCTCCTATGCCTCCGAACCGGGTAACGCCTGCGGTGAATTTGCGCAAACGGTTAAGAAATTTCATGAGGCGGGCATAGCCGTATTTATGGAGATCATGTTCGGAGAAGGAACCTCCGAAAGCCTGATCGCCGAATGTCTTCACCATTGGGCGATGAATTACGGTATCGACGGCTTCAGGATCAACGATTGGCAGATCCCTGTTTCCTGTCTGGTTTCCGATCCCTATCTTGCTAATTGTCTGTTCCTTGTAACGGATGCGGATGAAAAGCTGATAACACTGAATCCCGGCAGGATACTCAGATACAATGACGGCTTCATGGATGATATGCGCAGATATTTAAAGGGCGATGAGGGCTTTGTCCCCATGCTCTATGAGAACATGAAGAACAGGAGCGTTTCTGCGGGAGTAAGATACATTACGGACCACAACGGCTTCACTTTAAGGGATCTCTATTCCTATGACGTTAAGCATAACGAAAAGAACGGAGAGAACGGAAGAGACGGTAAGGTCCTGAATTACAGCTGGAACTGCGGCGAAGAAGGCAGGACGGGCAACAGAAAGGTTGCAAAGCTCAGGCTTAAGATGATGAAAAACGCTCTCATGACGCTTTTACTGTCGGGAGGAGTGCCCATGCTGCTTGCGGGGGATGAATTCGGAAACGGTCAGGAGGGCAACAACAATGCCTGGTGTCAGGACAATCCCGTGGGCTGGCTCAACTGGAAGGAACTTGCGCGTAACCGCGAGCTTAACCGCTTTGTTAAAGAGTTGATCGCCTTCAGAAAAGAACACGGCATCTTTCACAGGCTGTCGGTTCTCAGCGAAACGGACAGAAACGGTTGCGGAATGCCCGAGATCTCCCTTCACGGAGAGACTCCCTGGCTCATTGACCGTCAGCCCTACAATCGACTGGCGGGGATCTATTTTTGCGGTGCGGCGGGCAAAGATGAAATTGACGATGATTTTTATATAATATATAATATGCATTGGGAAAAACATCTGTTCAGACTGCCGGTAGGAAGCGGGGACAGCTTTGAGATTCTGTTCTCGACGGACAAGACCGAAAAGACTTTGAATACGGGGACAGAGACAGTCGTAGAGCCCCGAAGCGCGATGTTATTGAAAATGCCCGCAAGGGAGAGTAATAATGGAGAAAAAAAATAAGATAGGGTTCAATGCCTTTCAGCTTAAGATGATGTCTTTGGCGCTTTATGTCATCGGAAGGTCGTTGATCGCAATTTCATATACCCGTTATGACGGAGCAGGCTTCGATCGCGGACCGTGGGCACCGTTTTACTTCATGGGCTATATCATGACCTATATAGCATTTCCGATGATCGCTTTCCTGACCGTGGAAGCTGTGCTGAAAACCCGAAGTCTCAGGCAGCTGTTCACACGACTTGCTTTTGCGGCTGTCATTACCGAACTTTTGCTCGATCTGGTCACTTACGGAAAGGCCGCCTTCAATTTCGGAAGGGACTTTCTTAAAAGTCCTGCCATAGAAAGCAATTGCAATTTCTATTTTACCCTGCTCATCGGAGCGGCAACCGTGTGCTTAATGGAGAAACTCATCAAACCGAGGTTTTCGCCGGGAAGTGTGCTTTTTACGCTGTTCAGCATTTTGATCATGCTTTTGGCCTGTGTGCTCGCAACCTTCATCGGGTGCGAACAGGGCAGCATCGGAGTTCTTACACTTTCGGCGTTTTATATGCTCTATGACAGCAGGCTATTCATGCTGACGGGAGTGGCGGCATTACAGATCATATCTTTGGGACTTGCAAAAATGTGGCTCATTGTCGGAGCACCGATCATCGGAACGTTACCCGTTCTGTTTTACGATCATAAGGAAGGGCGCAAGAACGGCTTGATACGTCTTATCACCTATGCGGCCTATCCTTGTATTTACGGGGCCGTATTGCTGACCTTAAGATTATTGGGGGGAAAAGATTGAAACAATTGAAGATCACGGAAATGAACAGATTCATGGGGAAGCTTCTTAAAAGCGATGCTTTTGACCGCTTTCTCCTTAGAGAAGGTACTGTACGTACCTTTATGGATTTTTCTTATTCCGGAGAAATACATGCGGACTACTTCGATACGGAGGAACGGTCCGAACTGCAAAAATATGCCCGCTGGTGCGACGTAAAGGATAACATATTGGGACTTATCCGGGGAAAACATACGCCGCTCTTCATTCAGCTGTCCTTTCTTGCGGACGAAGAGCTGAAAAGATCGGCCATGGGCGACGGGGAAACGGGAATCTTTTCCCTGAGTATGGGATTTACTTACAAAAACGGTCAGGCAACGATCACTACGGGGATTTACAGAAGCACGTTTTCGTTGGACAAGGAACCGGAAAAGAGATGGGACGCTGCGGTGGAGAGATTTCTCACCGAAAACGATATTAATTTTGAGGAGATGGTATAGTAATGGAAATACAACTTTGGAGAGAGATATTGGAGCCTTATTCTCTTGCGGTGGACGAGCTGGTGGTAAAGTTCGAGCATATGATCCGCGCAAAGAGACAGAACGGACAATATTCCCCCATTGAAAGAGTGGACGGAAGAGTCAAGACGATCTATTCCATACTTGAGAAATGCCAGAAGAAGGGCATTCCCTATGAACGTTTTGAGGATAAGATCGAGGATATAGCGGGTATCAGGATCACCTGTCAGTTCGTGGATGATATCTACGAGGTAGTGCGTCTGATCCGGCTGAGATCCGATATGCGCGTTAAAAATGAAAAGGATTACATCAAGAAAACCAAGGATTCCGGCTACAGAAGCTATCACATGATAGTTTTTTACACCGTGGAAACGGACAAGGGACCGAGAGAGATCCCGGTGGAGATACAGATACGCACGCTTGCGATGAACTTCTGGGCGACGGTAGAGCATTCGTTGCAATACAAGTATAAGGAGAATCTTCCCGAAAGCATTGCCGACAGACTGCACAAGGCCGCTGATGCCATAGTCACGCTCGACCAGGAGATGTCGTCGATCAGAGAGGATATCCTGGACTCTCAGATCGCCTTTAACATTAAGGCTGAGATGGTTGCGGACATATTGAACAACATCCAGAACCTGTACAAGGTTGCCAACAAGAAAGAGGTCCTGCAGATACAGGATGAATTCTTTACGATATACTCCACGGATGATCTCTCGGCACTCAACAAATTCAGCCACGAACTGGACACCATAGCCGAGGGCTACAGAGCTCAGAGCCTTAAATAAACTTGAGATCGGGAATTTAATATGAACAAACTGCCTGAAAAATTTGAGAATAAGATGAAAGAGATTTTGGGCGAGGAATTTGACGCCTTCATTGCGGGGTTTGATGAACCACGCTTCGGAGGCGTTCGTTTTAACAGCCTCAAGATCTCCAAGGAGGAATGGGAGCGGAAGGTGCCCTTTGAGGTTCGTCCCGTACCATGGATCCAAAACGGTTACTATTACAATCTTTCGGATCAGCCGGCAAAGCACCCTTACTATTTTGCCGGTTTGTTTTACATACAGGAGCCTTCGGCCATGACTCCCGCAAGCATGCTGCCGGTGAAACCCGGAGACAGGGTGCTGGACATATGCGCGGCGCCCGGCGGAAAGAGTACGGAGCTGGCTGCAAAACTTCGGGGGAAAGGGGTTTTGTTCTCAAATGACATCAGCAATTCCAGAGCCAAGGCACTGCTCAAGAATCTGGAATTGTTCGGGACAGAGAACGGAGTTGTTCTTTCGGAAGCACCGGGAAAGCTTACCGAGCGCTTCAAAGGCTATTTCAACAAGATCCTGATCGACGCGCCGTGCAGCGGCGAGGGAATGTTCAGAAAGAGTCCCGCCATAATGAAAAACTGGGAACAATACGGAACGGAGTACTATCACAAGCTCCAGCTTGAGATCATAGACAGTGTTGTACCCATGCTCGCTCCCGGCGGAATGATGGTCTATTCCACCTGCACGTTCGATCCCGCGGAGGATGAGGGATCTATAGAGCATATTCTTGAAAAATGGCCGGATATGCATGTGGTTAAGCCCGAATTCAGCTATGAAAAGTTTTCATGGGGAAGACCCGAGCTCATAGGTTCCGACAAAAAAGAGATAGAGAACGCCGTCAGGCTTTGGCCGCATGTGCTCGAAGGAGAGGGACATTTTTCGGCTCTTCTCGTGAGAGACGGCTCAGACGAAGGAACATATGCAGGCAGTTACGGAAACTCCGGCGCAAAGCTTGGAGAGGAAGTGACGGAGTTTTTCGGGCATATAGCCCGCGAACTGCCTGCTGAAAGAATAGAGATACGGGACAACAGGCTTTACCTTGTTCCCGAAGGGATCCCGGACCTCAAGGGCTTAAGGATCATGAGAACGGGGCTTTTGCTCGGAGAGATCGCAAAAAACAGGTTTGAGCCCTCGCAGGCCCTGGCATGCACCTTGAAGGCTTCGGAATACGACAATGTTTACGATCTTCCTTCCACTGACGAGGATGTGACCAGATATCTTAAATGCGAAACAATAGATGCAAAGACCGACGTGAAGGACGGCTGGGTACTGGTTTGCACCGACGGTTTTCCTCTGGGATGGGCAAAGGCCAAAGGAAACACCCTTAAAAACAAGTATCTGCCCGGATGGAGAATGATGTAATGGCGGACAGGCTTGACAAGTTTATCAGCGCAAATTCATCCCTTACCAGATCGGAAGCGAAATCTGCCCTTGCTGCGGGAAGGGTGACTTTGAATTCGTCGGTCTGCAAAAAGGGCGAGACCAAGGTTACGGACAGCGATACGGTGATGCTTGACGGCAACACTCTTAAAGCGGCGGGAATGGTGTACATTCTCTTAAACAAGCCTGCGGGAGTGATCTCCGCTACCGAAGACACAAGAGACAGGACGGTTCTGGATCTTGTTAAGGAAGCACCTTGGATCCGTGAGAAATGCCCGAAGAACGGACTGTTCCCCATCGGAAGGCTGGATAAGGATACGGAAGGCCTGTTGGTGATCACGAACGACGGCGTTTTAAGCCACAACCTGCTGAGTCCCAAAAAGCATGTGGAAAAGGAGTACCTGGCAGTGTGCACGGGGTGTCTTGCAAAGGATGCGGTGCAAAGGTTTGCGGAAGGGATAGAAGTGGGATGCGAGTACAAGGCGCTTCCCGCAAAACTTACCGTGGTTTCTGCAGATGACGGGAACTGCACTCTTAAGATCGTGCTCACGGAGGGACGTTTCCATCAGGTGAAACGGATGTGCCATGAGGTGGGCGCGGAAGTTGAGTACCTTAAAAGGATCAGGTTCGGAAAGCTTGAGCTGCCTGAGGATATGCCTGTGGGAGAGATGAGATTCGTTAAAGCGGAAGACATAGTATAGAGCAAGGAGAGATGAAGGATGCTTTCAAAAAAGGATAAAGGGGAATACGGTTATCTGCGATACAAAAAAACAATACTGATTTTGTTTTTGATCGGAATAATCATGGTAAGTATTGGGATTTTTGTTTTGGGACTTTTACTTAACAAGATGGAGTCAAGAAATATATTTACGGTGGCGTCGATTTTGGGAGTACTTCCCGCAGCCAAGATGATCACGCTTCTGGTCGTGGTGCTTCCCAACAGGGAGATCGACCGGGAAGAAAGGGATTTCATAGATACTCTGATGAAAAGAGATGACATTGTGCTTTATGATGTTGTATTTACCTCTTCCGAACGCCCTATGCATCTCGATGCGGTCGTACTTACAGGGCATCAGCTCATCGGGCTTTCGACACAAAAGAGAGACAAGCTTGACAAGACCGAAGAATATTTCAAACATGAATTTGAAATACGGAAACTTGATTACGTATGCTTTTTGACCGACTCAAAGGATACTTTTAAAAACCGCTTCAAGCTGAGAAGCGATGCCGAAGAGCTTACGGAAGCACAGGCTGCAACAAGAAACAACGTATTGGATTTTTTCAGGGCGGCGATTGTATAATGATCGAAGTTAAGGTTCAAAAAAACGAAGGCGGACAGCGGTTTGACAAGCTTCTCATGAAGCTTTTAAAGGAAGCTCCGGGTTCTTTCGTTTATAAGATGCTGAGAAAAAAGAATATTACTCTGAACGGCAAAAAGGCCGAAGGCAGCGAAAAGGTGGCGGAAGGGGACGTGATCCGTTTCTTTCTGGCACAAGAGACCTTTGATAAGTTTGCGGGCGTAAAGGATACTGCGGCAGACGGAACCGAGAAAACACCAAAGAACCTGCCTTCCTTAAAGGAAAACGAGATCCTTTACGAGGACAGCGATATCCTCATCGTAAACAAACCTGCGGGAGAGCTTTCACAAAAGGCAGGGGAGGAGGATGTTTCCTTAAATGAAAGGATCGTGGCTTACTTAAACCGCAAAGGCATAGGGAAAAACGAGGCTTTTAAGCCCGGTATCTGCAACCGTATCGACAGGAACACTTCCGGACTGGTGCTTGCGGGCAAGAGCCTTGTTGGACTGCAGGAAGGGGCAAGGCTGTTAAAGAGCCATGAGCTCAAAAAATTCTACCTTTGTCTGGCTGTGGGGGAGCTCGTAAAAGATATGCGGGTTTCCGCATGGCTCAAAAAGGATGAAAAGACCAACAAGGTCGAGCTTTCGGACAAAGAAAAAGAGGGCTGTGAAAGGATAGAGGCAGTGATCTTTCCGCTGCTAAAGGATAGGGGATACAGTCTTTTGGCGATCCGGCTCATCACCGGTAAGACTCATCAGATCCGGGCCCAGCTTTCCTTTATGGGACACCCTTTGGTAGGTGACTTTAAATACGGCTACAGGGCGGTTTCGGGCATAAAGGCGGAGCATCAGCTGCTTCATGCTTTTATGCTGGTGTTCCCCAAGGATTCCGGCAGGCTCACCGAAGCTGCGGGAAAGTCCGTATATTGTATGCCCTCCGGAAGATTTTCGGATACGGCTTTAAAAATCTTTAAAGAAGAGGATTACCTGAATGCCATCATGGAGTTCGAGAGGACTCAGGGGCTCAAACCTTGAGGAACTCATAAATCTTACAAATGACAAATACAGAGACAGGAAGCTGGCGTTGATACAAAAGGTGCCCACACCCATTACGCCCGTTGAGATCGATCAGTCCACCAGGCATATCACCCTTGCCTACTTCGATCAAAAGAGTACCGTGGACTACATAGGAGCCGTGCAGGGCATACCTGTCTGCTTTGATGCCAAGGAGTGCAAACTGGACACCTTTGCGTTGAACAACATCCATGAACATCAGATGCAGTTTATGCAGGATTTTGAGGATCAGGAGGGCGTTGCTTTCTTTCTTATCAACTATACCTACAAAAACCTCTACTATTACATGAGGTTCAGGGAGATCAAGGGATTCTGGGAAAGAATGGAACAGGGCGGTCGTAAGAGCATACGCTTCGACGAGCTGGACAAGGACTGGTTCTTTACGGAAAAAGCGGGATTGTTTGTGCCGTATTTAAACATGTTACAAAAGGATCTTGACGCACGATAGAGTGATCCTGCTTCGCAGAATTCGAAAAACTCTTGACAAGACATTTTTAATGGGGTAAAATGCCTTAACATCGTTTTGCTACTTTGCTAACAAATTAGCAATCTACCACACTAAAGTGAAACGGAAGAACAGCTCATATTAAATCACATTACATCTTTAAATTTACAGAAAGGAGAGGCCATGAGAGAAAAACTGTTACATACACCGGAAGGCGTCAGGGACATCTATGGCGAAGAGTTTATTACCAAGGAACGTGCGGAACGTGCCGTAAAGGAGTGCATGCGACATTATGGCTTCCTTCAGATCAAGACGCCCGCTTTTGAATATTTTGATATCTTTAATTCGGAAAGAGGTACCGTATCCCAGCGGGATATGTACAGATTCATCGACAGAGACGGTGAAACTCTTGTACTCCGTCCCGACATGACACCTCAGATCGCGAGATGCGTTGCCAAGTATTTCAGGGACGAAAAGCTTCCCATCAGGATGTTTTACCACGGAAACACCTTCATGAACAATGACGGTTACCGCGGCAAGCTTAAGGAAATGACTCAGATAGGTGCGGAACTGGTGAACGAAGCCGGAGCCTCCGCCGACGCGGAAATGATCGCTCTTATGATCGATTGCATCGGAAGCATGGGCCTTAAGGATTTCCAGATAGAATTGGGCAATGCGGATTTCTTCCGCGGCATCTGTGACGCCGTGGGTTTTGATGCTGACGAGACAAATGAACTCAGACAGCTCATCGAGACCAAGAATCTTTTCGGAGTGGAAGAGCTTCTTTCGGGAAAGAACATCGATGAGGGAATGAAGGAATTGTTCACCCGTCTTCCTTTACAGTTCGGTTCCATAGATTTCGTCAGGGAAATGAAGAACAAGACCGACAATCCGCGTGCCGTTTCAGCCCTTGAAAGGCTTGAGCAGATATATGAAAAGCTCTGCATGTACGGCAAGGAAAGCTATGTTTCCTTTGACCTCGGAATGCTTTCTCAATATGACTATTATACCGGCGTTGTCTTTAAGGCATATACCTACAAGACAGGTGAACCCATTGCCGCAGGCGGAAGATATGACAAACTCCTTTCTCAATTCGGAAAGCCCGCTCCAGCCATAGGCATAGCCATCTACACCGACTATGCGCTGGCTGCCATGTCAAGGCAGAATATCATTCCGAAGATCACGAGAGATCTTACGCTGATCCTTTACGAAGAAAAGTATGAAGACAAGGCGGTCAAGATCGCCAACGGTTTCAGAGACGATTCCCTGAAGGCGGTTCTTCTCAAAAAGGACAATAGCTTAAGCGACGAACAATACAAGGCATATGCCGACAGCATTCTTGCGGGCGGCATATTATACGTTGATCGTGAAGATTCCATACGTATACTGGATATGGAATCCCAAAAGATCAGTGAAAAGAAATTATAGGAACGGGGTGGACATATGGAGTATATTACATTCGCCCTGGCAAAGGGCAGGCTTGCATTACAGACTCTGGGCTTCCTTGAAAAGATCGGCATCACCTGCGAGGAGATGAAGGACAAGGAATCCAGAAAACTGATATTTACAAACGAAGAGATGAAACTCAGATTCTTTCTGGCCAAGGCAACGGATGTTCCGACCTACGTGGAATACGGAGCGGCGGACATAGGCGTTGTGGGCAAAGACACGATACTCGAAGAAGACCGTAACATCTATGAGGTGTTGGATCTGGGAGTCGGGAAGTGCCGCATGTGTGTTGCGGGTCCCGCATCGGCAAAGCCTCTTCTCAATTCGGGGCAGATCATTCGTGTGGCTACGAAGTATCCGAGGATCGCAAAAGATTATTTCCAGAACAGGAAGCATCAGACCGTGGAGATCATCAAGCTGAACGGCTCGATCGAACTGGCACCCATAGTCGGCTTGTCCGAAGTGATCGTGGACATTGTGGAAACGGGAACCACACTCAGAGAGAACGGATTGGAAGTGCTTGAAGAGATACTTCCGCTTTCTGCAAGGATGGTCGTGAATCAGGTTTCCATGAAAATGGAGCATGAGAGGATCACAGAGATCATTGACAGATTGAGAAAGGAGCTCTAATGAGAAAGATAAAGCTTAATGAGGAAAACAAAAGGGATCTGCAGGCAAAGCTTTTGAAGCGGAATCCCAATCAATATGCGGAGCAGACGGCAAAGGTTGTTGAGATCCTCAATGCCGTAAGAGACGAAGGTGATAAAGCGCTTTTTGAATTTACAAAGAAATTCGACAAGGCGGACATAAACGAAAACAATGTGAAGGTAACCAAGGAGGAGATAGACGAGGCTTACAAAAAGCTTCCCGCAGAGGTGCTTGAGGTTATCAGAAAGTCTGCGGCCAACATCAGAGACTATCACATGAAGCAGAAGCAGTACAGCTGGTTCGATTCCGAGGAAAGCGGCATTATCCTGGGACAGAAGGTCAGTGCCATCGAAGCTGTGGGAGTGTATGTTCCGGGCGGCAAGGCAGCCTATCCTTCTTCGGTTCTCATGAACGTTATTCCGGCTAAGGTGGCGGGAGTCAGGAGAATATGCATGGTGACTCCTCCCGGAGCGGACGGCAAGGTCTATGAAGGCACTCTTGTGGCAGCAAACGAAGCCGGCGTTACCGAGATCTACAAGGTCGGCGGTGCACAGGCTATCGGAGCCATGGCATACGGTACGAAGAGCATAGGCAAGGTTGACAAGATCGTGGGACCCGGAAATATTTATGTTGCGTTGGCAAAGAAGGCGGTTTACGGTCTGGTTGCCATCGATTCCATCGCTGGACCTTCGGAAGTAATGGTACTTGCGGATGAAACCGCAAATCCCACATATGTAGCCGCGGACCTGCTTTCACAGGCAGAACATGATGAGCTTGCGAGCGCGATCCTCGTAACTACTTCGGAGGAACTGGCGGATAAGGTTGATGCGGAGATCAACAGATTCGCTTCTCAGCTCAGCAGAAAAGCAATACTTGAAAAATCTCTCGAAAACTACGGCTATATGCTGATAGCCGACAATATGAAGGAAGCGGTGGATGCGGTAAACGAGATAGCAAGCGAACACCTTGAGATCCTTACCCGCGATCCCTTCATGACAATGACAAAGATCAAGAACGCAGGGGCGATCTTCCTCGGAGAATTCTCCATGGAGCCTCTGGGAGACTATTTTGCGGGACCCAATCACGTCCTGCCCACCAACGGAACGGCAAAGTTCTTTTCACCCCTTTCCGTTGACGATTTCATTAAGAAAAGCAGTATAATCATGTATTCACAGGAAGCATTGGAACCCGTCGGAGATGACATCATTACCTTTGCAAAGGCAGAGGGACTTACCGCACATGCAAATTCAATCGCTGTGCGATTCGGGAAAGAGGTAAAATAGGATGAGAACAGGCAGCGTGAAACGTGTAACCAACGAAACAGAGATCGAAGTCGAGATAGATCTTGACGGAAACGGAGATTCGACCGTGTCCACGGGCATAGGTTTCTTTGATCATATGCTCACGGCATTTGCAAAACACGGCTTCTTTGATCTGAAGCTGAAATGCAAAGGCGATCTTTATGTGGATTGCCATCACACCATCGAGGACTGCGGGATCGCTCTCGGAGAAGCCATTGACAAGGCACTCGGTAACAAGGAGGGCATCAATCGTTACGGCTGTTTTACCTTGCCCATGGATGAAACCCTTATTCTTTCGGCGGTGGATCTGTGCGGAAGACCTTATCTGAACTTCGATGTGAATTTTACGGTACCCAAGGTCGGGGAATTTGATACGGAAATGGCAAAAGAGTTCTTCTATGCGGTTTCCTATTCCGCAAAAATGAATCTTCACATCAAAGAACTGGCGGGGGAGAACAATCATCACAAGCTTGAAGCGAGCTTCAAGGCCTTTTCGAAAGCGTTGAGTGCTGCTGTAGCGGTAAATGACAGAATACGGGGAGTTCTGTCCACAAAAGGAACATTATGATTCAGTGAGGGCTATATGAAACTTTTTCCTGCAATTGACATTAAGGACGGACAGTGTGTCCGCTTGAGACAGGGTGTATATGACGACAAGACGGTCTATGCGGACGAACCTTGGAAGGTAGCAAAGGATTTTGAAGCGGCAGGTGCCGGATTTATCCATCTGGTGGATCTGGATGGCGCGAGAGAAGGCAGATCGGTAAATGATGAGGCTGTTAAAGCGATCATTAACAATGTGAGCATTCCGGTTGAGATCGGCGGCGGGATCAGAACCACCGAGGATATCAGTAAAAAGCTTGCGTTGGGTGTTTCCAGAGTCATCATCGGTACGGAAGCGGTCAGAAGACCGGATTTCGTTAAGGAATCCATATTGGAATTCGGACCTGACAGGATAGTTGTCGGTATCGATGCAAAGGACGGAAAGGTTGCGGTATCGGGCTGGGAAGAGATCAGCCGCATAGCGGCCGTCGATCTTGCGCTTCTCATGAAAGACATGGGAGTCAAGACCGTCATATATACGGACATTTCAAAGGACGGAATGCTTTCCGGACCCAATGTGGAGCAGACAAAAAAGCTGGCTGACGAAACCGGCCTTGATGTGGTTGCGTCTGGAGGAGTTTCCTCGGTCGAGGATCTCAGAAAACTTGCAGATGCGGGAATATACGGAGCCATCTTCGGCAAAGCGATCTATGAACACAGGATCGACTTAAAAGAAGTTACAAAGGAGTTTGAATAATGGAAAAAAAGATAATAGCATCCATTGATGCCGAAAACGAATCAAGGGAAACCGTATTGGAGCTTGTTGCGGATTATGACGACTCCGGTGTGGATATGCTTTATATTTACAATTATGCAAAATCCGAGAAGGACAGAGACGAGTTTATTTCGGTACTTCGAATGGTGAGAGACAGAACAGACCTGCCTTTTATGGCGGGAGTTTACGTGGACAGGCTTGAGGATGTGAAAAAGGCCTACTATTCAGGCGCTTGCAAGATCGTTATCGATATGGATAAGATCTCGGATCCCGACCTGCTTTCCCAGGCTGTCACCAAGATAGGAAAGGAAAATGTCTGGGCATGCGTCAATTTCGGCTGCGATTACAAGGAAGAAACCTTGCATGAGATCGGACAGACCTGTCTTAAATATGTAAAGCTTGGGGTTCATGGCATCATGGCCAAGCATATCAACATCACGCCCAAGATCATCAAGTATCTGAATGAGGATGCATGCCCCGTTATCATTAGGGATGCGCTTCAAAGGAATTCCATAACTTCACTTATGGAATTGCCGAATGTTGAAGCCATCGCAACTTCTTTCTATGCCGGCAAGAATGTCTTCGGAGTAAAGAAGTCCCTTAAGGATCAGGGATATCCCGTTTATATGAACCGCAGCACCGCAGATTTTAAGGACTTCAAGAAAAACGATCAGGGACTGGTGCCCGTCATCGTTCAGGATTACAAGACCAATCAGGTACTGATGCTGGCTTATATGAATGAAGAGGCATATACGAGAACCGTGGAGACGGGAAGGATGACCTACTGGTCCAGAAGCAGAAACGAGCTTTGGATCAAGGGAGATACATCGGGTCATTATCAGTTTGTGAAGAGTATATCTTTGGATTGCGATTCCGACACCTTGCTTGCAAAGGTCAAGCAGATCGGCGCCGCTTGTCATACCGGCAACTATTCCTGCTTCTATACGGACATATTCAAGCGTGATTTCGAAAGCGAGGACATATCGGATATTTTTGATAAGGTCATGGGTGTCATACTTGACAGAAAGAAAAATCCGAAGGAAGGCAGTTATACAAATTATCTTTTTGACAAGGGCATAGACAAGATACTCAAAAAATGCGGTGAAGAGGCAACAGAGATCGTTATTGCCGCAAAGAATCCCGATCATGAAGAACTCAGATACGAGATAGCGGATTTCATGTATCATGTTATGGTGCTTATGGCTGAGACGGGATTGTCCTGGGTAGACATAGCGAGAGAACTTGCGTCGAGAGAGTAAGATACGTTTTTTTCGCTTAATTGTAATAATTGAATAATAATAGCAATGTATGATCATATTTTTCCCAATAATCGGTTGAAAAAAATGCTGCGTTTTTTTATAATGGACGCTGGTATTTTTAAAACGTTATTGGGAGTTTTTTTATGCTAAAAACAGGAAAAAAAAGAATACTTTCAATCATTTCGATTTTATCGGTCGGTATGGCCCTTTTGACAAGCGGATGCGGTGCAAATGAGAAACACGAGATCGTGGTTGAGGAAGAAAAGCCGAAGCCGCAGTACAGCATGGCGGAAGCGGAAGTGGGAGATGTTATCAGGGCCCGGAAGGTGACGCTCAGATACTCCCAAAAGGATTCCGAGGAGCTGAAGTTCAAGGTTGACGGCTATCAGATCAAGGGTGTTTATGTTCAAAAGGGTGATAAGGTCAAGAAGGGTGATCTTCTTGCGGAATTGAACATGGAAAACGCCGGAGAGGAATATGAAAATTGCGTCGAGCTGATAGAAGAGTATATGGATTCGGAGAATATTTTAACCGAGCAGATGGCTCTTGCACTCGATCAGACTCAGAGAATGCTTAAGAGCGGAGAGACAGACGAAAAAGGCGCCGAACTGCGTGATCTGAAAATTCACGAGGAGTACGATCCGCAGATCAAGGAAGTCAGGGATCTGATCACCTATGAGACTATGAGAAAAGATTACTATGGGGCTCAGGTGGAAGAAGGCAGGATATATGCGGGTATGGACGGTACCGTAGCAAGTGTGAGATCCTTCAGCAACACCGCCAGATCCAGCAAGATACAGAACGTCATCACTCTGTTTGACAGTGAGAAGTGTTCCTTCACCTGCGATGCGGAAGGGCTTGAAGAGTATCTTACAGACGGAGGTACTTATGTCATAGAACTTCTGAAAGGTGAAAAGTATGAGACCGTGTTCAGATATTCGGAAGAATATGATGAACTGGTCTTTGAACTCAAGGAGCCGGATTACAGTCTCAGCATAGGCACAAAAGCTTATTTCAGCGTTGTTCTCGAAAAAAAGGAAAATGTTATCCGCGTTCCGGTGAGAGCCGTACACAATGCCGGAGACAAGTACTTTGTTTACTTTTCGGATGAGAACAATATACGTACCGTACAGTATGTGGAAGCCGGATTAAAGGGCAATGATTACTATGAGATCGTTTCGGGAATAAACGAAGGGGATCTCGTTGTTGTGAAATAAGGATCAGATCAGAAAGACAAAGGTATAAGAACGGTTACGGAGCAGAAATGAAAAAGAAGTTTATTGCAATTTTATTATGCGGGGTTTTGTTTACGGGATGCGGCAACGTGGCAACCGTTGACATTCCCGAATTATTGACGCCTGTGGGAAAAAGCGTCTCCGAAGCAACACTTGAAAGAAAAGACCTTTATACCACCACCGTTGTAAACGGTGAAGTTATCGGAGATACGACGGAATACTCATTCCCGAGCGGAGGCAGGATATCCGTTATCTACAAAAAACTGGGCGACAGGGTTTACAAGGGCGAGCTTATCGCGGACATGGACAGTTCTTCGGCACAGGGAAATGTGTCTGCGATAAATGACGATATCAGAGAGCTTAAAAGTGCTTTTGAATACAAGCTGAAAGAACTTGAAGAAGCCAACAGGGATCCGCAGATCAGCTGGCAGGACAAGGAAATGAACGACCTCAAGATCAGGCAGTACAAGGAAAGAAATGAAGCCACCATGGAAAGACTCAATGCCGAACTTGAGGAGGCCAAGGAAAAGCTTGCCGGCACATCGATCTACGCCGAGGCGGACGGAGATGTGACAGCTGTTTCCGGAAGATCCGGAGGCTGGATACAGGGAAACACCCCCTTTATTGCCGTCGTAAACAGTGACAAAAAGTACATTGTCTGCAGTTACATTGAGGACGAACTCCTTGATGATGCAAAGGTTTGTTACACTTTGTGCAACGGTAAGCAGATACCGCTCACAAAGGTGGACAGTTATCCGGTGGAAGAACCTCTTTACACCAGATTTACGGTTCCGGATGAATCCCTGTTCTATATAGGGGATTATGCACCGATCATTGTTATCAGCGATTTTATCGAGAAGGCACTGACGGTACCGAAGGATGCGGTCTACAACGACGATAACGGAGATTACGTATATCTGACTACCGACGGAAATCGTACCAAGAAGTATGTGACCCTTGGCTTCGAGGGGATCAACGATTACGAAGTGCTCGAAGGTCTCGGCGAAAAAGACAGGGTATACATGAAAGACGATTCAACCACTTCTTCAAAGAAGACCGTAACGAAGAGAGGAAATTTTGTGATCACCACAAAGGCAAAGGCCTCCTCGAACTACAGTACGCAGACTTCGATAAGTGTTGAAAAGCTTTTCGGAACTCAGATATTTGAAGGCTTCAATTTCCAGACCTATGAAAAGATCGAAAAAGGTCAGGTCATCGGTTCTTATCACGAAATAGTGGATGAGGATTATGTCGCGGAGACAAAGTTCTCCCTTTCCCTCGCACTCATGCAAAAGGAATATGAAAAGATCGCCGAACTTGAAAATACTTTGGAGGACATAGAGGAAGCCGTCCACAGAAAAGATATAATTGCACCGTATGACGGTATCATGACTTCCACAGAGAGAATATACAAGGGCAGTACCATCAATAACGGAAGGATATGCAATTTTGCATCCACAGACAATCTGCTGCTGAGCGCGGACAATTCCGGCAATGCATTCAGATACGGTCAGACGGTTACGGTTGAAGCCATAATCGACGGAAAGAATATTTACGGTACAGGTCGCGTGTTGTCCGCTTCAAGAGTGGGACTCATCGGAAATTACAACACTTCGACGGCTTACATCCGGGTGGATGACGAATGGCAGCATCTTGCTTTCGGAGCCAACAGGATGCTCTATGTTGACAACGTGGTTGTGGAGGATGTGGTTCTGATCCCCGTTACAGGTGTTATGACCTACAACGGAAATCTCACAGTTCTTTCGGAAGAAGACGGAAAGCTCAAGCGTTCAAGGTTTGTCAACGGACGTAAGGGCAGTGATTATTATTGGGCGGTTGACGGAGTCGATGCAGACTTGACGATTTATTTCGAATAAAGGCGGTATGGGTTAATGTTTCGGTTAATGCTACAAAAATTATTGCATAAAAAATGGATGGTTCTCTGTCTTTTGATAGGTAATGTTCTTTTGATCGCCACAGCAACCGGTTATCCGATGTATAAAAACGCATCTCTTAAGCGTATGCTTGATGACGAAATGAACGCCTATATGAAGGAAAATGACGATTGTAATCTCATGACCTTCTACCTTTCTTCACAGAACGGAAGCAATACAAACGGTTACAACTCTATGGTGACAAGAGGAGACAGCGTTGTTGCTTCACTGGGACCTGCCATAAAGAACAAAGCGAGCCATTTTAATCTTGTTGTCAGCGCGGCGCAATCCCTGTTTGAAAGAGATGACGTGAGCGAAAGACAGATAGAGATCGGAACCGTTTCGAACTTCAAGGATAACTCCAAGCTCCTTTCGGGAGAATGGGGAAAGGATACAAAGGACGAAAACGGTTGTTGGGAAGCTGTTGTAACCACAGATTGCATGGTGGAAATGAACCTGCTGGTCGGAGAAGAACTTGAATTCACTTATCTTAAGGACGGTGAAGGGAACAAGATCCGTGTCAAGGTGACGGGTGTCATCGATCCGGTCAGGGGAGATGCGGATCCATGGATAGAAGAAGACACGGCGTACAACAACGAGCTCATTCTTTCGGAAACTGCGTTTAACAATGCTTTTCTTACGGACAGATTCAGCAAATCATATATAAGGTGCTATTGGTTCTATGAGTTCGATCTTTCATCGATCCAGGTAAAGAATATAGATTATGTTCTGAACAGGACCACCGTGCTTGCGGATTCTTCGAGCAATGCCCTTAAGATCACCGCACCCGGCTATCTTAATGTGCTTAAGGCTTTTAAACAGACAGAGAATAAGATAAATGTTACCCTGATCATATTGCAGGTTCCCGTTATGGCGTTACTCCTTGCATTCCTGTTCATGATATCGGGACAGATGCTTTCTCTGGAGCAGAACGAGATCTCTCTGTTAAAGAGCCGAGGCGCTTCAAAAAGACAGATCGGACGGCTTTATCTGCTGCAATCTACGGTAATAGATGTTCTGTCGCTTGTGGTCGGACTTCCCCTCGGACTCATAATGTGTCAGCTCATCGGTTCTTCGGAAGCCTTTCTTGAATTTAACTTTGCAAGACTGCTGAACGTCAAACTGAACGTCGAAGTGCTTATATATGCCGCTGTGGCTTCCGTGGCCTCGATCCTTGTGACATTGATCCCCGCCCTCAAGGCCAGCGGTCTCTCGATAGTAAAATTAAAGCAAAAGAAAGCCAGAAGCAGCAAGAAGCTTTGGCAGAAGCTTTATCTGGATGTTATCATTTTCGGCGTTTCGATCTACGGTTTTTACAATTTCTCGAGACAGACCGACACGATAATCAGAGACATTTTAAGCGGAAAAAGTATGGACCCGTTGCTCTATCTTAGCTCGGTACTGTTCATTTTGGGCGCTGGAATGCTGTTCTTGCGTATTCAGCCCTTTATTGTAAAGCTGATCTTTGCCATCGGCAAGAAGATATGGCAGCCCGCGGCTTATGCTTCCTTCCTTCAGATCATCAGGACGGGAACAAAGCAGCAATTTGTTATGCTTTTCCTGGTTTTGACGGTATCGCTTGGTATTTTCGATTCCACTGTTGCAAGGACCATCATTTCGAATGCGGAAGAAAACGAAACCTACATGACTGCGGATGACATAGTCATTACCGAAGCATGGAAAGACAATTACGCACTGGTGGTTGTGGATCCTTCCCTTGAACTTAAGTACGTGGAACCCGATTTCGGTAAATACACATCAGCCTCGGGAATTGACAAATGCGCCCGCGTGCTGGTGGATGACAGCATCACCGTTAAGGCGGGACGCGGCTCCTCAACGGTTACATTAATGGCCGTTGACACCAAGGAATTCGGAGAAGCTGTTATATTCGACAGCTCATTGCTGGACAAGCATATAAATCATTATCTTAACGCAATTTCTCAGGATCCGGATGCGATACTGTGTTCGAGAAGCTTTGAGACCATACTGAACTATAAGAAAGGTGACAAGCTCCTCTACACCAACTCGGAAGGAAAGCAGCTTACCGGTGTTATAGCGGATTTCGTTGATTACTGGCCTACCTTTAAGCCCACCGAAGTCAGCATTCTTAACGACGGCAGCACGGAACAGATCAACAAATACCTTATCGTTTCACACCTTTCCACGGTCCAGAGCGAGTGGGGCAAGAGACCTTATCGTGTATTCATCAGGCTTAAAAAGGATGCGGATAAGAATTTCTTCTATGACTTCGTTCAGGAAAACGAGATCGTATTGGCCAGATACAAAAACCTTGAGGAAAACAAGGAAGCCATCAGACAGGATACCTTGTTCCAAGGCACCAACGGTATCCTTACAATGAGCTTTATCGTTATCATTATACTTTGTCTTGCGGGCTATCTGATCTACTGGATAATGTCCATTAAATCAAGAGAACTGCTGTTCGGTGTTTTCAGAGCCATGGGTATGCGTAAATCCGAGATCGTTCGGATGCTCTTTAACGAACAGCTGGCTACGGGCATATTCTCCATCGCTGCTGGAGCGGGCATCGGTTACGCCGCATCGGTATTGTTTGTACCGATGATACAGCTTGCATATGCGGGAGAGAATCAGGTAACACCTTTGAAATTGACGATATATGGAAGTGACATGATCAGACTGTTCTCGGTCATCCTTGTTATGGTCATCGTGTCCATAGCGGTACTTTCAAGGATCGTTTCTTCCATGAAGATCACAAATGCTTTGAAGCTTGGAGAAGATTAAGGATGGATATTATTACCGTAAAGGATCTAAACAGAAAATTCCCCATAAGCGGAGGGGAGATACATGTTTTGAAAAACATAAACATGACAGTTCCGGAAAAATGTCTGGCTATCCTGAAAGGACGTTCCGGATCGGGTAAGACGACGCTGATCAATCTTCTGGGAGCTCTGGACAAACCGACGGACGGACAGATATTCTTTAACGATACGGATATTGCGGCCATGTCGGAGTTTGAAAGAGAAAAGTTGAGAAGAACAAAGATCGGTTTTGTCTTTCAGTCCGTTTCACTGATCCCGATGATGAGCGCGTATGAGAATGTTGAGTTTTCACTGAGGCTGGCAGGGATCAACGAGCGCAGAAAGGAAAGAGCGACAGAGTGCCTTAAAATGGTTGGACTCGGCACGAGAATGAATCATATGCCCGCAGAAATGTCCGGCGGTGAACAGCAGAGAGTTGCCATCGCCAGGGCTTTGGCTCACAGACCGAAGGTCATATTTGCGGATGAACCCACGGCGGAGCTTGATTCACAAACTGCCCGGGCGGTGATCAATCTGTTCAAGGATCTGGTTGAAAAAGAAAATGTAACCATCATCATGACAACCCACGATACGGGGCTCATGAGCTCGGGTGACGTGGTTTATGAACTTGAGGACGGGGAGATAACAAATGGCAGATGAGGAAATAATGATCAAGGCCGATAACCTTGTGAAGATCTACAAAACTGAAGACATCGAAGTAATGGCTCTTCAAGGTCTCGATCTCACGGTTGAGAGGGGAGAACTTATTGCCATTATCGGAAACTCGGGCTCAGGTAAATCCACGTTCCTTAATATGATCGGAGGACTTGACAGACCTACCGCGGGAAGACTGCATGTGGCGGGGCATGACCTTTTCAAGATGAGTGAAAAGGAGCTTGTGCTGTACAAGAGAGATGCGGTTGGATTCGTATGGCAGAACAACGCAAGAAACCTCCTTCCTTACCTTACGGCACTGGAAAACATAATGATGCCCATGGAACTGAAGAAAGAGGGCGAAAGACGGGAAAGAGCTCTGCAGCTTCTGGACACCGTGGGACTTTCCCACAGGAAGGATTCCAGACTTTCTCAGCTTTCCGGCGGTGAGCAGCAGAGAATAGCCATAGCGATAGCACTGGCGAACAAGCCTTCCCTGCTTCTGGCGGATGAGCCTACCGGTTCGGTTGACAGAAAAACGGCGGATTATATTTTTGATATATTCAGGAATCTTAACAGAGAGACGGGGCAGACTATCCTGATCGTTACTCATGACGTTGCTCTTTCCAAAAAGGTTAAGAGAGTTGTAGCCATACGTGACGGCAAGATCTCGAGTGAGAGGATACTCAAGGAAAGATATGCGGACGTGTCCCACACAGCCATTGACTGGAGCACCGAGGAAACTCAGGAGGAATATTCCATAGTCGATAAGGTTGGCCGTGTTCAGATACCTCATGAGCTTCTTGAGAAACTGGAGCTGGATTCAAATAAGGTCAAGGTTTCCATGGACGAAGGCAGGATCACGATCGAAAAGCCTTCGGCGGATCAATAAGATTACAGGTTGTTGTCGGGTAACATTTATTTAAAAAAAATTTAATGGCAATATTACTTTATTTGTTGTATAATCCCTGTGATGTGGCTGAATAGCCCGTAGATTTCTTTTGAAAGGATGACAGATATGAATTGGGATTTTGCAAATCATTTGTTTAACTCAGTGCTTCAATACGTCATTACAGGCACGTTTGCGATCATTTGTGCAGTGCTTGGTATCTTTCTTCGCGAGAGGAAGAACAAAAAAGAAATGAAGGATGATAAACAATAACTTACAGGGGGATTATACACCATGCCTATGGAAAGCTTAAATATTACCAATGACAATGATTTTTCATCGGAGGTAAAGATATCCAATGATGTTATCGCTACCGTTGCCGCGCTCGCAGCGACGGAAGTGGAAGGTGTCGATTGTCTTTCCGGCAATTCCACCAACGAAACCGTTAAGAAATACGGAGTAAAGAACGGCTCCAAGGGCGTTGAGATCAGCTTCAACGACGAAGGAAAGTCCGTTAATTGCAAACTCGGAGTTACCATGAAATTCGGTTACTCCATTCCCGAGACCTGCACCATCGTTCAGGACAAGGTTAAAAACGCTATCGAATCCATGATCGGTATCGAGGTTACAGATGTCTCGATCAATATCGGCGATGTAAACGTTAATCGCTAAATTGTCTTTGCACCTTGGAAATTATATATGAAAGGTAAATGATATGACTAAACACGAAGAAAGAGTAAAGCTTTTCCAGTTGATCTTCAACTGCAGCTTCTATGAAAATGATGAGATCCCCGAACAGATGGACCTTTTCAGGAGACTTCAGATGGCTTCCGAACAGGAAACGTTTAAAAGTGTAGAGGATAAGGCAAAAAAGATCCTTTCCAACCTTGGAGAGATCGATGTGATACTTGCACATGCATCCACAGGATGGCCGTTGAGCAGATTGGGAAAAGCGGAGCTTTCAATTATGAGACTTGCGGCTTACGAGATGCTTTATGACAAGGAGATCCCGACCGGAGTAGCTATCAATGAGGCTGTCGAACTCAGCAAGGTTTTCGGCAACGATTCGGCACCCAGCTTCGTAAATGCGGTTCTTGCAAAACTTGCAAACGAACCTGTGAAAGAGTAAAATGCAGCAGATATACACGGTATCAGACGTCTCTGCATACATTAAACGGATGTTCGACACAGATGTGCTTTTGAACAACGTTTATGTAAAGGGAGAGGTATCCAATTGCAAATATCATTCATCCGGACATATATATTTTACATTGAAAGACAATAAATCACAAATTTCATGTATAATGTTTGCCGGTCGAAGGACCGGCATTTCTTTTAGGCTGACGGACGGACAGAGCGTCATAGTTTTCGGACGGATCTCCGTTTATGAAGCCGGAGGAAGCTATCAGATATATGCGGATGAGATCAGGCTTGACGGAGTCGGGCGTCTTTATGAAGAGTTTGAAGAACTCAAAAAGAGGCTTGGCGCGGAAGGCCTTTTTGACGTTTCCAAAAAGAAGAGCATTCCGAAATTTGCATCGAGGATAGGTATAGTTACCGCCAAAACGGGAGCTGCCATACGGGACATATGCCAGATAGCGAGAAGAAGAAATCCTTATGTGTCACTTTATCTTTATCCTGCTCTCGTACAGGGAGAAGGAGCCGCAGATTCGGTGGTCAGGGGCATCAGATATCTTGACGGGAAAGTGGACGTCATCATTGTGGGACGCGGAGGAGGTTCCATAGAGGACCTTTGGGCATTCAATGAAGAAAAAACCGCAAGAGCGGTATTTGAATGCAAAACGCCGATCATTTCCGCAGTTGGACACGAAACCGATACCACCATCAGTGACTATGCGGCAGATCTCAGAGCACCGACGCCTTCTGCGGCGGCAGAACTTGCAGTCTATGACTACGGTGCCATGATGAGGGATCTCGCGATCCTTCATGAGAGACTTTTAAGTCTGCTCCGGTTTAAGACGGAGCGTATCAGACAGATGATCGCAAACAGGGAAGCTGCCCTCAGAAAGAACAGTCCGGGGCACAAACTGGAGCTGAAAAAACAATGGATAGAGAATGCACGGCCGCGACTTGACCGGGGCATGGAAAATATACTTAATACCAAAAAATCGGAGCTTAAAAGAGCTGCGGCAAGACTGGACGGTGTGAGTCCGGTGAGAAAACTTGAGAGCGGCTTCTCCTATGTTACGGACAGGGATGGAAAGAATGTTAACAGTATCCGTAAGGTAAAACAGGGAGAGGATCTGGTCATACATGTTACGGACGGTGACATTATGACGGTTGTTAATGAGGTCAGGGAGAATTATGGCAGAAAAGAATGAAAACGATATGACACTTGAAGAAAACATGAAAGCCCTAGATGAAGTGATACGTGTGCTTGAAAGAGGAGAGCTGACGTTGGAGCAGTCCTTTGAAAAGTATAAAGAGGGAATGGAACTTTTGCTGAAATGCAACAATTCCGTGGATAAGGTTGAAAAGGAGCTTCAGATCCTGGAAAGCGAAGGAATATGATGAGTTACGATCTGAAGAGGGAAACGGAATTCAGGACAAAGGCGATAAATGAGTGTATAGAAAAATATCTCCCGGAAGAGTCCGGTTTACAGAAGGTAATGCCGGAAGCCATGAATTACAGCGTGCTGGCGGGAGGAAAAAGGATACGCCCGATCCTTTTAAGAGAGTTTTACCTTATATACACTAAAAAGAACGATCCGAAAGCCGAGCCGGATATGAGGAGGATCGAGCCCTTTATATGCGCGCTGGAGATGATACACACCTATTCGCTGGTGCATGACGATCTGCCTGCTATGGATAATGATCTTTTAAGAAGAGGCAAACCCACCACCCATGCAAAGTATGGACATGCTAACGGAGTGCTGGCGGGGGATGCTTTGCTGAATTATTCCGTGGAGACCGTTACAAAGGCTTTTATCGATGAGGATTCTTTAGAAGCAGAGTCCTGTGGGGATGTTTCAATTCCCGAGTGGAACAAAAGAGTTATTAGGGCAATGCGTCTTTTGTATAATAAAGCGGGTATTTACGGCATGATCGGCGGACAGACCGTTGATGTTGAAAAGACAGGGAAGAACCTGAACAAAGAAGAATTGAATTTTATATACGAACTTAAGACCTGCGCCCTTATCTCGGCTTCGATATTATGCGGTGCGATCCTTGGAGGAGCGGATGAAAAAGATCTTGCCTTCCTTGAAAACCTTGGAAGTGATATAGGAATGGCATTTCAGATCAGAGATGACATTCTTGATATCGAAGGAAATGAACTGCTTTTCGGAAAACCCATAGGAAGCGATGAAAAGAACGGCAAGAGTACTTATGTCACGCTCTATGGAATGGAGTCTGCCAAACATAAAGTGGAAGAATATACCGATGATGCCATCGACATCCTTGATAAGCTTCCGGAAAACACTTTTATGAAGGCTTTTGTAAAAGCGTTGGCAATAAGAAATTTTTAGCTTTGAGAGGAAAAGGATATGACTGAATATCCGGTGCTTGATAGGATCAACAAGCCGAATGATATTAAAAAAATACAGGAAAAGGACCTTCCGGAGCTTGCACGCGAGATCCGTTGCTTTTTGACGGAAAGTGTTTCTAAAACGGGAGGACATTTGTCATCCAATCTCGGTATCGTTGAGATAACCATGGCTCTTCATCTTTTTCTTGATCTTCCCGAGGACAAGGTGGTCTTTGACGTAGGTCACCAGACCTATGTCCATAAGCTGCTTACGGGACGAAAGAATTTTGAAACCCTTAGGAAAAAAGGCGGTATTTCGGGCTTTCCCAAGAGCAGCGAGAGCGATTGCGATTCCTTTGACACAGGTCACAGTTCCACGGCTCTGTCCGTTGCTGCAGGCTTTGTTGCCGCAAGAGAACTTTCCGGTAAAAAGAACAAGGTGGTTGCGGTCGTGGGTGACGGTGCACTCACCGGAGGCATGGCTCTGGAAGCCATTAACAACATCGGCAAGTTTAAGAGTAATATGATCATTATCCTTAACGATAATGAGATGTCAATAGACCAAAATGTCGGCGGAATGGCAAACTATCTCGGAAAGATACGTACCAAGAAGTCCTATGTTAAATTCAAATCCGGACTGGAAAACATGCTGGATGAGATCCCCGGAGGCAAGGGCGAAAGGATCGTAGAAAGACTTAAACATATAAAGGACAGTTTTAAAACCTTCTTTGTAAGCGGTATGCTTTTCGAGGATTTTGGACTGACCTACATCGGTCCCATTAACGGACATGACATAGATCAGGTGCTTACGGCGCTGAAAAGCGCATCGAGTGTTGACAAGCCGGTGATAATCCATGCGATCACCCAAAAGGGCAGAGGTTATCTTCCCGCCGAAAAGAGACCTGGAAAGTTTCACGGCATCGGTCCCTTTGACATTAAGACCGGCAAGCTTATCAAGCATCCCATGACCAAGACCTTCACCGAAGGCTTTGCCGAAAAAATGCTTGAGCTGGGAGAGGAAGATGATAAGATCCTCGGGATCACGGCTGCCATGGAGTTTGGAACCGGTCTGCGCGAATTCGCGGAACGTTATCCGGACAGGTTTTTTGATGTGGGCATAGCGGAGCAGCATGCGGTCACTTTTGCGGCGGCCCTTGCAAAATCGGGCTATAAGCCTGTGGTCGCAATATATTCCACCTTCCTTCAGAGAAGCTATGACCAGATACTGCATGATGTCTGCCTTACCAAACAACCGGTTGTTTTTGTCATAGACAGGGCAGGGATCACGGGAGAAGACGGAGAGACACATCAGGGTATCTTCGATCTGTCCTATTTGACCAACATTCCGGGAATGACGGTCATGGCTCCCATGAATTGCGCAGAATTAAAAGAAATGCTTGAATATGCTGTGAATTTGAATGCACCTGTGGCCATACGATATCCGAAATGCGGAGAAAGTCCGAGCGCGGCAGGACTTCATGTCTCGGAGATTGAATACGGAAAAGCGGAAAGACTGTCCGAAGGCAGAGACGTGGCTTTGTTCTCGGTGGGAAATTCCATAGACATAGGCCTGGAACTTAAAACCCGGCTTGAAGCGGATGGTTTAAGCGTAAGCCTGTACAATTCAAGGTTTGTATGCCCCGCAGATACCGAAGCGGTTAAGGATGCCGCAAAAAAACATAAAGTGCTTGTGACGGTGGAGGAAAATGTTAAAAAAGGCGGCTTTGGCGAAAGCATAGCCGAGATCATTGCGGAGAACGGTTTACAAACCGGGTTTGTCAATGCATCCCTTAAGGATTCCTTCATAGAGCACGGCTGCAGAACAGAACTCCTTAAGGCTTACGGTTTGGACACGGAAGAGATATATGGAAAGATTAGACGCTTTTTTGGTTAAAAACAATATCGCTTCCTCAAGGGAAAGAGCTAAGGAATTGATACTGGCCGGTAATGTAAAAGTTAACGGCCGGGTCATATTAAAAGCGGCTTTTTCGGTGGGAGAAGAGGATGAGGTACTTGCCGAAAAGGAAGCACTTAAATATGTGAGTCGCGGCGGATTGAAGCTTGAAAAGGCGATCGATGAGTTCAATATCCGCCTTGAGGGACTGACCTGTATGGATATAGGAGCCTCTACAGGAGGTTTTACCGATTGTATGCTTCAGAACGGAGCTGTGAAGATCTATGCGGTCGATGTGGGGACGGATCAGCTTGCGGAAAAGCTCAGAAGCGACAAGAGGGTCGTTTCCATGGAACAGACCAACATCAGATACATTTCCCCCGTTGATGTAAACAACGAAGAAATGGATTTTATCTCGGTGGATGTTTCATTTATTTCGCTCACCAAGGTGCTGCCTGCGGTGTATATGCTCCTTAAAGAAGGGGGAGAAGCCGTATGCCTTATCAAACCGCAGTTTGAAGCGGGAAGGCAGGCACTTTCCAAAAAAGGGATAATTAAGGATGCTTCCGTCAGAGAAAAAACGGTTAAGGACATATCCGAATTTGCCGTATTCACGGGCTTTAAGGTCATTGGAACGATAACATCGCCCGTAAGAGGCGGAGACGGTAACGTGGAGTTTTTGATTCATTTGAGAAAGGCCGATTAGTATGGAAAAGCTTTTTATGATCATATCAAACCCCGACAGAGACCCCGAAGGACTTTTCCTGAAGAGAGTCAAGGATTTTTTTGACGGGAAAAGCCTTGAATACGTTGTCCATGACATTAAAACGGAGGAAGCAAAGGGGTTCACGGTTCCGGAAAACACTGAAGCAGCAGTGGTTCTGGGAGGAGACGGAACACTGATGCGAAGTGCCGATCTGGTCAAGGCTTCGGGTATTCCGATCCTGGGCATCAATACGGGCAGTGTCGGCTATCTTACAGGCGCGGAGACGGGAAATCTGGAAGAGGCGCTGCGTAAGCTGACCGTCGGAGATTATCGTATAGAAAAGCGTATGATGATGGATGTTTCGGTAAACGGGGAAAAAGCCGAGACCGTTCTTAATGATGCGGTCGTGACCAGAAACGGTTATTCCAGGATCATTCGTCTTAAGATAAAGGTGAACGGTACGGAGATACTCACCGTGGGAGGCGACGGGATAATTGTATCAACTCCTACCGGTTCAACGGGCTACAATCTTTCGGCGGGAGGAAGCATATGCGTGCCGGAGGCGGAAATGCTTATCGTTACCCCCATATGCCCTCATTCAATGACGGCGAGATCCGTGATCGCATCCGCAAATGACGAGATAACGATAGAAGTGCCGTCGGAAAGATACTATGAAACTCCGGATCTGGGGATGACACTTGACGGGAAGGCTTTTGTGCCTTTGAAGAGCGGAGACCGTATCGCTGTCCGAAGATCGGCTGATATTACGAAACTGATAAAGACTGATGAAGGTACATTTTTTGAGGCTTTAAAAAAGAAACTATCATAAGATAAGGAGTGAAAGGGACATGCCTGATAAAAAGACAAGAAGACATGCAAAGATCAGATCCATAATCGAAAATGAAACCATCGGAACACAGGAGGAGCTTGTTAAAAGGCTTAATGAGGAAGGCTTCGCGGTGACACAGGCCACGGCTTCCAGAGATATTAAGGAACTCAGGCTTACCAAGATGGCTACGGAGTTCGGAGATATCAAGTATGTTATCCCTCATTCGGATACTCCGGGTATCAACAATGCCAAGCTTGTCAGAGTGCTTGCGGAAGCCTATGTGAGCATGGAACAGGCAGAAAACATCCTTGTGATCAAAACAGCCTCGGGTATGGCCATGGCTGCCGCTGCGGCGCTGGATTCCTTAAAGATCAAGGGAGTGGTGGGCTGCATAGCCGGAGATGACACCATCATGTGTGCCATTAAAACCGCAAAAGATGTATCGGAAGTAATGAAGAAGATCGACAAGCTTCTCGGGTGAACCGCAAAAAGAGCGGACTTTAAAGACTTTAAAGGCACTTCAACAAGTGCTTGACATAGCCCGAAGGATTGTTATAAAATCTATAGAATGTAAAATTTATTGAAATAATAAAGGTGGATTGTATGTCAGGTCATTCTAAATTTGCTAACATTAAGCACAAAAAAGAGAAAAACGATGCTGCAAAGGGAAAAGTATTTACAAAGCTCGGACGTGAGATAGCCGTAGCGGTTAAAGAAGGCGGCGGTCCCGACCCCAACAACAACAGCAAGCTCAAGGATATCATTGCAAAGGCTAAGGCCAACAATATGTCCAACGATACCATCGAAAGAAGTATCAAGAAGGCTGCGGGCGAAGGACAGGGAGTTAACTACGAGCATGTCAGATATGAAGGCTATGGTCCCTCCGGTATCGCTATCATAGTAGACGCTCTTACGGACAATAAGAACAGAACTGCCGCCAATGTGAGAAGTGCATTCACAAAGGGCAAGGGCAGTATCGGTAATATGGGATGTGTTTCCTTCATGTTTGATGAAAAGGGACAGATCATCATCGATAAAGAAGAATGCGATATGGACGGAGACGATATATTCATGATCGCCGCCGATGCGGGTGCGGAAGATCTTTCCGAAGAAGACGACAGCTTTGAGATCATCACCTCGCCCGATGATTTCAGCAAGGTTGTCGAAGCTCTTGAAGAGGCAAATATCAAAATGTCTTCCGCAGAGGTTACCATGATCCCTCAGAATTACGGTTCTCTTACGGATGAAGAGGACATCAAGTGCCTCAACAGGATCCTGGATCTTCTTGACGATGACGATGATGTTCAGGACGTTTATACAAATTATGACGAAGCATAAATTACTCTTCTTTTTTCATAAAAAAAGTTAATAATTGACAATAAAATGCCGATAAATTTAATGTATTATATTAATATGTTTCATTTTACCGGCTTTTTTGTTCCTTTTATTACGGCCGGGAGGAGGAAATAATTCATGAAAAAAAATCTCAGCAAACTGCTTTGCTTTATAATTACAGCCTGCATAGCGGCTTCGGGAAGCTATTTCGATCTGAAGACATCTTATACTGTTGAAAATGTTCAAAACGTTTCTGCTGAAGCGGAAAACGGAGCGGATGCGGAAATTGAAGATGTACAACCGGAGCAGACGGCTTTTGACGACAGCTTTGATCTTTTTTCAAAGGTTTTCGGAATAGAAGGCTTCAAAAACGGAATATTCGATCACACCAGCCGGCTTTTTTATGAAAAGCCCGTATATGCCGCAGATGCGGACATGAAGATCGTTTTCTTCGATAATACCGGTATAGGTAATGCCTATGTAGACCAGGGTTCTGTACTTGAGCTTGATACCTCATCCTTTACCCTGGCTGTTTCGCGTGTTTACAAGGTTGACAATACAGATGCGCCCTTTGCTCAGGGTACGACCATGACCTTCAGTATCGCGGGCGCGGGAAACAACGTTATCAGGATCGAACCCGACAGTGATATTACAGACAACTATGTCACCATCACCCGTGTCGGACCCGGTCGTGCAAATGTTAACGTTGCCATTACCGAAAACGGAAACACCCGTTATGCAACCATTACTATCCATGTTGCCTTCGAGATCGTAAAGAACAGTCTGGAATGGCAGGAGACAGGTCTTGCGGGCTTCAGTGACAAGATCCTCTATCTGGATCAGAAGGACTATCTCGGCGCGGTCAATTATTACCAGCTCCAGATCCTTTACATGGACTCTACCGCAGTTACGGCCGACTCGGTAATCCTTGACTCCTCGGACAAACAATACAAGGACACGGTCGTCATGTACGACAGCGGTAAGCTGTATGTGCGAGGCGCCGGTTACACCAGGGTTACGCTTAAGACCACGGGTACAAATCCGGACAGCGTAAGCTTCTATGTACTGGTCGCTCCGCTCGGACACAAGGACCCTGTGGTTACGGGCGGTACGGTCACCTATGCGGATTACCTTCAGACATATGATCTGCAGACCATCTATGAAGATCACTTTACGATCTACTCCAACGCGATCAAGGCTACAAGCCTCACCTGGACCGTTTACATTGTTGACAAGAACGGCGGACTCACCGAGATCAGCAAAAACGATACATCACGACTGACCTACAACGTCAGCGATCAGACCGGAGCGGTAAACTTCACGGGAGTTACGGCGGGTACGTACAAGATCGTGGGCGTAGCCAATCCGAGCTTCAGTGACACTGAATCCAGAAACAGAGTTGTCTATGATGTTGTTGTAATGCTTTCGCTTCAGAACACCACACTCTACATGAATGTGGGAGACACCTATGATGTGCTCAGTAACTCAAACATTCCCGTAGAGCTTTACTCCAGACTTTACAGTGTGGAATACAGCGGAAACGGCAGACTCTATGCATCGGTTGACAATAACGGTATCATTACCGCCAAAAACGTCGGTATTTCTCAGATCACCTTTAAATACATAGGAGGAAGTAACAATTCACTGTTCCCGCCGTCACTGAGTGCAAGCATCGGCGACGTTGTATACACGGTAAATGTTATCGACTATCTTTCCATCAGCAACTCGGCTCTTTCTTCGGACGGATCCACAGAGTTCACCATGTATGCGGGAGGAACCTATCCTCTGTACGCCTCATGCACCAACAAGGACTATGACATCTACTGGGAAAGCCTTGATACCTCCATCGTAAGACTTGAGGAGAACGGCTTTGGCTCCGTAATGGTCAAGGCCCTCAAAAAGGGTGTTGTAACCGTCAGGGCCTATCAGATAATCGACGGCGTAGAGAAAAATGCATATGCAGAGATAACTGTTAAGAATACCGCAACAAAGGTAACTCTCTCTCCGAATAAGCTGGATATCGAGGTCGGAGATTACAAGACCATCATTGCTCAGTTCACGGGAGATTCCACGGAGCTCACCTGGGTAAGCTCCGACGAGACCATCTTTACCTTTGTTGACAATATAAATGTCGGCACATCCGCTACCATCGAGGCATTAAAGCCCGGTTCCGCGGTATTGACCGCCATCAATCCAAACAATATCGTATGCGGCTATTGTGAGGTTACGGTTTTCCAGGAGGTTACGGGACTCAGACTCTCCGAGTACACTCTGACTCTTCCCGAAAGCGCCGGAACCTATCAGCTCTATGCTTATCTGGAGCCGGGCAACGCGTCGGATTCCAGCGTGCTTTGGACTTCTTCAAAGCCTTCGGTTGTTACCGTGGATGCAAACGGTAAGATCACCATCGTAAAAGAAGGCGAAGCTACGATCATGGCTCAGTCTGTTCTGAATCCCGAGTTCTTTGCTCTTTGTACGGTCAAGATCCTTCAGGGAGTCGATTCGGTTGCCCTGGATCAGAAAAAACTTGAACTTTACAAGGGAGAAGTATACAGACTTCCTTATGTTATCACCCCCGATGATGCAAGCAATCCTGCCATCGACATCACGGTATTCGACAATAAGGTCGTTACCGTAAGTCAGGCTCAGGACCACACGCTGCTGGTTACTGCAAAGGGTGTCGGAAAGACCACCTTTATGGTAATGACTCAGGACGGTAAATATTGGGATCTCTGTGAGGTTACGGTTAAACAGGTCGCTACGGATGTAAGCATGAACTATTCCGAAGTGACTATGAACGTCGGAGAGTTCTTTGACCTGTCGGTTAGGGTTACTCCCGCAGACGCAACGGAGAACTCCCTTTCGTGGAAATCTCTGGATACGGGCATCGTCACCGTTTCACAATCCGGAAGACTCATTGGTATAAAACCCGGTAAGACTTCGGTCATGGTTGCGACTCAGAACGGAAAGAATGCATTCTGTTCAGTAACGGTGCTTCAGGGCGCGGCATCCATGAAGCTTGATGAAGAGAGCATCACAATAGGCATAGGCGAGACATATACTCTTGAAGCGGTGTTTGAACCTGACGGAACTTCCGTGACGGAGGTTAAATGGTCCTCATTGGATCCGAGTGTGGCTACCGTTAACGAAGCAGGTATGGTTACCGGTATAAAGGGCGGTTACACCGTGGTTTCCTGCGTATCTACCGATGGAGGCTTTACCGGCTTCTGTATGGTCAAGGTCGAAGAATTGATCACAAGGATACACGTTGATCCTGAGTTCTACATCCTGGGACTCGGAAACACGGTTACAATAGATACGACAATAGAGAATTCCGATACGGTATCGGATATGGAACTTGAATGGTATTCCGATGATGAATCCGTGGCTACCGTTGACAAATACGGTATGATCACCGGTACAGGCTACGGAGAAACGATAATTACCGTAGAGGCTGCTCAGGGCGAAGCAAAGGCTTATGTAAGGATCGAGGTTGTTCGCGAAGTGAGCAGGATCGAACTCAGCTCCGGATATGAAACGGTCATTGTCGGACACACCATAAGGATAGAGGCAAGCGTTTTCCCTGAGGATGCAACCTATAACAAGGTTAATTTCACAATAGTGAATCCAAACACCATGAAAGAGGACAACTCGGTTGCACTTGTCGATGCGGACGGTGTGGTTACCGGCCTCAAAAAGGGAACGGCATGGCTTGTTGCGAGTGCTCAGGATAATTCCGGAAGAACGGCACGCTGCTATATCAACGTTATCGATCCGATCTCTGCCACAGGCGTTACGGTTTCCGATTCGGAGATCACCCTGATGCCGGGCGAAAACAAGAAGATCGTTACTCATATTAAGCCTGTCAGCTCAACGGATGACTTGACATGGACCACAAATAATGATACTGTAGCGTCAGTTTCCGAAGACGGCACGATCACTGCCAATACCGTGGGTGAAACTACGGTTACGGTTACAACTACATCCGGTAAGACAGCTACGGTTGCAGTCACTGTCCTGGGACTCAGCCGAACATATCTTGAAATGCCGGTCTACACAACCTACACTCTCTATCTTGACGGAGTCAACGCAAGAGTCAGATGGGATGTGCAGGATCATATGACCTGTGAGGTTCAGAACGGCGTTATCACGGCAAGAAGAATAGGAACAACGGTTGTTACTGCAAAGGTTAACGGGCGTACTTTGGAGTGCATAGTAAAGGTTACATTGGAGTAAACTTTAGGAGGACTTCAAATGCTTAGCAGATTATTCGTCAAGAATTATGCGATCATAGACGAAACTGAGATTGAGTTTAAAAACAGACTAAACATCCTGACCGGTGAGACCGGCGCGGGAAAATCCATATTGATCGGCTCCGTAAATGCCGCTCTCGGAGAAAGAGTCTCCAGAGACATGATCAGATACGGAGCTGATTATGCACTGATAGAACTTACATTCACGGATATCCCCGACAAAACCGTCGAGGAACTTAAAAGACTTGACATTTTTCCGGATGACGGAGAGATACTCATATCCAGAAAGATCACGGCAGCAGGGAAAAGCATATGCAAGATAAACGGAGAAACCGTTTCTTTGGAGGAACTGAAAAACTGTTCCTCTCTTTTGCTTGATATTCACGGGCAGAATGAACATCATTCACTTCTTAAAGCATCCTCACACATTAAGATCCTTGATAAGTTCGCGGGAGCGGAGAATGAAAAGCTTCTTTCGGAACTGAAAAATGAATATGAGACATGGAACAGGACGGAAAAAGAACTTGAAAGTGCTCTGAATACCGACATTACCAAGGATACGGACACCACCTATCTTGAGTTTGCGCTGAACGAGATCAAAAAGGCCGAGCTTAAGATCGGGGAGGACGAAGAACTTGAAGAGGAATTCAAGGTGCTTTCCAATTCAAGGCAGATCATGGAGGCCCTTTCCCAAAGCCTGCAGCTGGTTAACGATTCGGAAAGCGGGAATGCGGGAGATATGCTCGGAGAAGCCGTAAAATGTATGAACAAAGCGGTTCAATATGACGAGAAACTGTCCGGACTTTCGGATATACTTGAAAATGCGGCTTCTTTGATCTATGATTTTAAACATGATGCGGAAAGCTACATTAACAAGGCGGAGAATTCCGCGGATCGTTTTGCGGAAGTGTCCGAAAGACTTGACACGATAAACAATCTTAAAAAGAAATATGCAGGGCATAGCGGCAGCGTGGAAGATGTTCTGAAATATGCGTCAGATGCCGAAGCCAAGCTCAAAAAACTGGAAAATTTTGATGAGTATCTAAACGAACTGAAGAAAAAAGAGGAACGGGAAAGGAAGGTCTGCCTCAGACTTTGCGAGAAGATCACCGCACTCAGAAAGAAGGCTGCGGACATGCTTTCCGAAAGGATAGGAGAAGAGCTTAAGAGCCTGAATTTCGTTGCTGCCCGGTTTGTCGGAAAGATGGAGCCTCTTCCGAAGTTCACCTCAAACGGCGCCGATTCCTGTGAGTTTATGATCTCACTGAACCCCGGTGAGCCTCTTAAGCCTCTTGTAAAGGTGGCTTCGGGCGGTGAATTGTCCAGGATCATGCTGGCCATCAAAACCGTGCTTGCGGACAAGGATGAGATCCCCAGCCTGATCTTTGATGAGATCGATACGGGTATCTCGGGAAGAACGGCTCAAAAGGTTTCGGAGAAACTGGGTGTTCTGGCTGCAACTCATCAGATCATATGCATTACTCACCTTGCACAGATCGCTTCCATGGCGGACGCTCATTATGTCATAGAGAAAACAAACGGCAAAGACAGCGTTAAGACCGAGATCCGTGAGCTTGGACCCGAAGAAAGAGTGAGCGAGCTTGCAAGGATCCTCGGAGGAGCCGAGATCACCAATACAGTTTTTGATAATGCGCGGGAGATGATCGCTCTTGCGGATCAGATAAAGAAAAACCATTAAGGAGTACAATTAGATGAAGAATATTTTGCTTGTATCCTCGGAGTGTGTACCGTTCATTAAGACAGGCGGCCTTGCCGATGTGGTCGGAGAACTTCCCAAGTATACAGACAGGGAAAAATTTGATGTTCGTGTCATCCTGCCAAATTACAAAGCCATTCCTCAAAAGCACAAGGATAACATGAATTTTGTTACGAGCTTTTATATGGACCTCGGATGGAGAAGGCAATACGTCGGTATCCTTGAAACCGTGATCGACGGAGTCAGATTCTATTTTGTTGACAATGAATTCTATTTTAACGGCGAAAAGCCTTACGGAAACATCTATGAGGATATCGAGAAGTTTGCTTTCTTTGACAGAGCCGTGCTTTCCGCGCTTCCGCTCATCAATTTCCGCCCCGACATCATTCATTGCAATGACTGGCAGACGGGTCTGCTTCCGGTTTATCTTCACGACTCCTTCTATGGCGGAGATTACTACCGCGGCATCAAGAGCATAATGACCATTCACAACCTCAAGTTCCAGGGAATATGGAACAAGAAGACGGTTATGGATATAGCGGGACTTTCACCTTACTATTTCACGGATGATAAGCTGGAGGCATACGGAGATGCCAATTATCTTAAGGGCGGCATCGTTTATGCCGATTACGTCACGACGGTCTCCGAGCAATATGCAAAAGAGATACAGATGCCTTACTACGGTGAAGGTCTGGACGGACTCATGAGAGCCAGAAACAACTGTCTGAGGGGCATAGTAAACGGTATCGATTACAAAGAATACAACCCCGAGACCGACAGGTTTATCGGACATCATTTCAATAAAAAGACCTTCAAGGAGAACAAGAAGAAGGACAAGACCGATCTTCAGAAAGAGTTGGGCCTTGAGGTGGATGAAAAGAAATTCATGGTTGGCATAGTTTCAAGACTTACCGACCAGAAGGGCTTTGATCTCGTTGAATGCGTAATAGAGCAGATATGCGCGGAAAATCTTCAGCTTGTCATCCTCGGAACAGGGGAACAGAAGTACGAAAACCTGTTCAGGCATTATGAGTGGAAGTACAAGGGCAAGGTTTCCGCCAGCATTTATTACAATGAGGAGAGGGCTCACAAGATATATGCTTCCGCAGATGCTTTCCTCATGCCTTCGCTTTTTGAGCCCTGCGGACTCAGCCAGCTCATGGCTATGCGTTACGGAACCGTGCCTATCGTTCGTGAGACCGGCGGTCTCAAGGATACGGTTGAACCCTACAATGAGTATGAAAACAAAGGTACGGGCTTCGGCTTCATGAACTACAATGCTCATGAAATGCTGAGGACCATACGTTATGCGGAAAACACCTTCTATGACAAGAAGAGAGCCTGGAACAAGATAGTAGAGAGGGCCATGGATTCCGACTTCTCATGGACCGCATCAGCAAAGAAATATGAAGAATTATATGACGAAATGACAAAATGATCTACGCCGACATTATTGTCGACATCTCTCACGAGAACATCGACAGAACATTTCAATACAGAGTACCGGAAGACCTGCAAGCATCCGTTATCATCGGTTCAAAAGTAAACATTCCCTTTGGAAACAGAAAGGAAATGACCGGATATGTTGTGGGTCTTTCTTGTGTGCCCAAAATTGAGGAAGATCGCATAAGAGACATTTTGAGCGTAGTTCCCTCGGGTGTATCCATAGATTCCCGTATGCTTGAGCTTGCCGCATGGATAAAGACCAACTACGGCGGGACAATGAACGATGCTTTGAAAACAGTCCTTCCCGTTAAAAAAAGTGTAAGGCCTTCAGTCAGGAAGGAGATAGCTCTTGCCTGTGACAAGACTGTTGCCGAAACTGTCTTAAGGGAATGCCTTAAAAAGCATTACGTGGCGAAAGCGAGACTGATCTCGGAACTTCTGGAAAACGATGTGCTTCCGAAGGAACTGGTCTCAAACAAACTGAATATAGTTAATTCTACACTTGTAAGCCTTGAGAAACAGGGGATCATAGAAGTGAGAGCCGAGAAGGTGGACAGGAACAAAAGCTACGGCACAAAAGAAGGCTCTACAAACGTAAACCTTAACGAGGAACAAAGGAAAGCCTGTGATACCGTGATAGAAAACCTTGATGCCGGGCGCAGCGGGACCTACCTTATATTCGGAGTTACGGGCAGCGGAAAGACCGAAGTTTACATGGAGATCATCGATCGCGTGGTGAGCTCCGGTAAGCAGGTCATCGTTCTTATACCTGAGATAGCCCTCACTTTCCAGACCGTGTTGAGATTTACGAAACGCTTCGGAAACAGGGTTGCGTTTTTTAATTCCAAGCTTTCGGACGGGGAAAAGTACGATCAGTACCTGAAGGCAAAAGAAGGAACCATAGATATTATGATAGGACCCAGGTCCGCCCTGTTCACACCGTTTGAAAATCCCGGTCTCATCGTTATCGATGAGGAACATGAAGGGGCATACAAGAGCGAAGGGACTCCCAAGTATCATGCCAGAGAAGTGGCCGAACAGATCTGCAGGATGACGGGAGCATCTCTTGTGCTCGGATCTGCCACACCTTCCCTTGAATCCTTCCGTAAAACGGAAACGGGGGAGTATACGCTTTTAAAGCTTACGAAGCGTGCCAAACGTGAAGCGGAGCTTCCTGAGGTCAGTATTGTGGACCTCAGGGAAGAACTGGCACTCGGTAATCGTTCCATCTTTTCTCTGGAACTGGTGAACCTGATGAAAGACAGACTGTGTAAGAATGAGCAGATCATGCTTTTCTTAAACAGAAGAGGATACTCCGGCTTCGTTTCCTGCCGCAGCTGCGGTGAAGCAATAAAATGTCCTCATTGCTCCGTGTCGCTCACACAACACAGGGACGGAAAACTCAGATGCCACTATTGCGGGTACGAGATGCCTATGCCAAAAAAATGCCCGAAATGCGGCTCGCCTTACATTGCGGCTTTCGGGACAGGTACCCAGAAGATTGAAGAAGAGGTTAAGAAGCTTTTCCCTTCGGCAAGAGTCCTGCGCATGGATGCGGACACTACCAGAGAAAAGGAAAGCTATGAGCGGATCCTTTCATCCTTTGCCAACGAAGAGGCCGACATTCTTATCGGAACACAGATGATAGTTAAGGGGCATGATTTCCCGAGTGTTACACTGGTGGGCATATTGGCTGCCGACCTTTCTTTGCATGCGACCGACTATCGCGCGGCGGAAAAGACCTTCCAGCTTCTCGCTCAGGCTGCGGGCAGAGCGGGCAGAGCAAATCTCAAGGGAAACGTTGTGATCCAGACCTACAAACCGGATCATTATGCCATAGTTTCAGCAGCAGAGCAGGACTATAACTCGTTTTACGAGCAGGAGATAGTTTACAGGAGCACTCTTTGCTATCCGCCCATGGGACACATCATGGCAGTGCTTTTTTCGGGTAAAGATGAGGCAAAGTGCGCAGAACTGCTGAAGGAGATCACAGCGAAAATCATTGACAAATTCAGCGACTTAGTTGATAATAAAAAGGTTTCAAGGATTGGTCCCGCACCTGCGGGCGTATCCAAGATTAATGACCGTTACAGGTATGTAGTTTATTTTAAGGCACAGAGCTATAGTCTGCTTACAGACATTTGCGCCGAGATTGATAAATACAGGGATGAGATCAAGGCGGCAGGGATAATATGCCAGACTGATTTCGATCCCATGAGCGGCTATTGATCCGCTCAGTTCAAACTTCACCGAGCCGTGAAGAAGGAAAGGAGACGTTATGGCTATCAGAAATATCAGAAAGTATCCCGATCCTGTTCTCAGTAAGGAATGCAAGCCCGTTGAAAAGATGACGGAGCGCATAGAGATCCTTATCGAGGACATGCTTGATACAATGTACGAAGCAGGCGGAGTAGGACTTGCAGCTCCGCAGGTCGGTATTCTTAAACAGATCTGTGTAGTTGACACTTCCGAGGACTGCACAAAACCCTATGTTCTGATCAATCCAGTGATAATCGAGGCGGATGGGGAACAGACGGGAGATGAAGGCTGTCTTTCGCTCCCGGGAAAACAGGGACAGGTTACAAGACCGAATCATGTGGTGGTTAAAGCTTTCAATGAAAAAATGGAAGAGATCACGGTGGAAGGAACGGAATTGCTGGCAAGAGCGTTCTGTCACGAGATAGATCATCTTCACGGACATATGTATATCGAAAAGGTCGAGGGAGAACTCAAGACCACATCCTATGACGGGGATGAAGAATGATTTAACGCATAGAGTTATTGACAAAGGGGTTGATCTGATGAAACTTGTATTTATGGGTACACCTGAGATCGCGGCAAGTGTATTGGAAAGCATAATTGAATCCGGTAAGCATGAGGTACTTGCTGTTGTCACAAGGACCGACAAACCCAAGGGACGCGGCCATGAGATGGATGCACCGCCCGTTAAAAAGCTTGCGCTTGAACACGGTATTACGGTTTTACAGCCTGAAAAAGCCGGTGCGCCCGAATTTATCGACTCTGTCAGGGCAATGGCACCTGAAGTGATCGTGGTTGCGGCTTACGGTAAGATATTAAAGCCTGCGCTGCTTGAAATCCCCAAATATGGCTGTATCAACGTTCATGCTTCGCTGCTCCCCAAGTACAGAGGAGCCGCACCCATACAATGGGCTGTGATCAACGGAGAAGAAAAGAGCGGCGTGACTATCATGCATATGGCTGAGGGACTGGATACCGGAGATATGATAATATCCGAGGAGATCCCTCTTGAGCCCAAGGAGACAGCAGGCTCGCTTCATGATAAGATGGCGGCTGCGGGAGGACCTTTGCTCCTTAAGGCTCTTGAAATGCTTGAGGCCGGAAATGCACCGAGGACACCTCAAAAAGAGGAAGAAGCCACTTATGTTTCCACAATAGACAAGTCTCTCGGGAAAATGGATTTCAATAAGACCGCGACGGAACTGGAAAGGCTTGTGAGAGGCCTCGATCCTTGGCCGACGGCTTTTACCTCGATCAACGGAAAGCTTCTTAAGATACGTGAGGCGGATGTATTACCCGTAAACGTTGTCGGAAAAGAATTTCATAAAGCGGAAAAGGGTACCGTGGTTGGAGTGACCGACGATGCGATACTTGTTTTATGCAAAGATTCCGTTTTGAAGATCAACAGTTTGCAGATGGAAGGGAAGAAGCGGATGAATACCGCGGATTTCCTCAGAGGATATAAGGTGGAAACGGGAACTGTTCTCGGCAGATGACAGCCCCGGTGAGAATATGAAAGACATAAAATCGTTTAATATCGAAGAACTAAAGACAGAAATGAAGGAGATCGGAGAACCCTCATTCAGGGCGGAACAGATCTTTTCCTGGCTTCATGAGAAGAAAGTGAATTCCTTCGAGGACATGTCGAATCTGTCCAAGGATCTGCGGACAAAGCTTTCGAAAAACTATGAGATCACGGCTCTTTCCGAGGTGAGAAGTCTAAAGTCGGAGGACGGAACGGTTAAGTTCCTTTACAAGCTGAAGGACGGCCAGGTCATAGAATCGGTGCTCATGAGCTACAAGCACGGTCATTCCATCTGCGTTTCTTCTCAGGTGGGATGCAGGATGGGCTGCGTTTTTTGTGCCTCCACCATTGACGGCCTTGTCAGAAATCTTACGCCTTCGGAACTTCTTGAACAGGTATACGAAGCGGAGCGCAGCTGTAACGTAAACATTTCGAATATCGTGATCATGGGTAGCGGAGAGCCTATGGATAATTATGACAATGTCATAAAGTTCATTCGACTGATATCCGATGAACACGGCAAGAACATCAGTGTCAGAAACATTACGCTTTCTACCTGCGGTCTTGTTCCGGGCATACAAAGGCTGGCGGATGAGGGCCTGCCCGTAACGCTTGCGCTTTCTTTACACGCTCCAAACGATGAACTCAGGAAAACCATTATGCCTGTGGCAAAGGCTTTTTCTGTGGCTGAGATAATGAAAGCCTGCGATGACTATTTTAAAAAGACCTCGAGAAGAGTAACTTTTGAATACAGCATGATAGACGGGGTAAACGACACGACTGCCTGTGCGGAGGAGCTTGCGCGTCTCATCAAAGGCAAAAACTGTCACGTGAATCTGATCCCGGTCAATAAGATCAAAGAAAGAAGTTTTTCAAGATCAAAGGATGACAACATATCTAAATTCAAAAATACTCTTGAAAAAAACCGAATAAATGTTACTATTAGAAGAAGTATGGGCACAGACATAGATGCTGCATGCGGACAGCTGAGAAGAAGTTTCATGGAGGAAGGCAATTGAAATCCGCGGCATTAACTGATATTGGGAAACAACGCTCTATAAATCAGGATTTTATCTTTAACAGCGATGAGGCCATCGGCGGACTCCCGAGTCTGTATATCGTTGCAGACGGAATGGGAGGTCATAAGGCTGGTGACTATGCATCGCGATTTTGCGTAGAAGATTTTATCAATGAAGCCGAGAAATGGAAATATAAAACTCTGCTGGGCGGGCTTGAATGCATTATCGGAAATGTAAACGAACATGTGTACGACAAAGCCCTGAGCAAACCCGAATATAACGGAATGGGGACCACACTGGTCACAGCTGTTGTAAACGGGAATACAGTCACTGTCTCAAACGTGGGAGACAGCAGGCTTTACCTTTTCAGCCCGGAGAACGGTTTAAAACAGATCACTGTGGATCATTCTCTGGTTGAAACCATGGTACAAAGCGGAGAACTGGACAGAAAGGATGCTGTTCACCATCCGAAAAAGAATATAATCACAAGAGCTATCGGAGTGGAATCGGTGGTTGAGCCGGATTTCTTTGAAATAGATGTCGAAGAGGGGGACATTTTGCTAATGTGCTCCGACGGCTTGTCCAATATGGTGGACGACGACAAGATCGGTTATTTTCTCGGGAAAAAAGAATTGAGCCTTGATGAAAAAGCCGAAGAGCTTGTGGAATTGGCAAATGAGAGAGGCGGAAAAGACAACATATCGGTTGTCTTGGTTGAGATTTAATGAGCATAACCTTTATACCGGAGGGCAACATGACAGAAACAGGCGTAATACTCAGCGAAAGATATGAGCTTAAAGAGAAGATTGGGGCAGGCGGAATGGCCGATGTATACAAGGCTGTGGACATGCGACTCAATCGTCCGGTGGCAATCAAGATCCTTAAATCGGAGTATTCCGATGACAAGAATTTTATTACTCGTTTTAAGAATGAGGCGAAGTCTGCTGCGGGACTTTCTCATCCCAACATAGTAAGCGTATACGATGTCGGCGACAACAACGGCTTGCATTATATAGTAATGGAGTTGGTCGAAGGGATCACTCTGAAGAAATTTATCGAGAAAAAGGGCAGACTCGAAGTGCGCGAAGCGGTAGGTATCAGCATACAGATCGCACAGGGCATGGAGGCTGCGCATGAGCATGGCATCATTCACCGTGATATTAAGCCTCAAAACATCATGATCTCACGTGACGGCAAGGTCAAGGTAGCCGATTTCGGTATTGCCAAGGCTGTTTCATCGGAAACCTATACTCAGAATGCTGCAGGTTCTGTTCATTATCTTTCGCCCGAACAGGCCAGAGGCGGCTATTACGATGAAAGAAGCGATATCTATTCTCTTGGTGTCACCTTATATGAAATGTTGACGGGAGAACTGCCTTTCGGCGGTGATTCCGATGTTTCCGTTGCCTTAAAGCACATCCGTACCGAAGCTAAGCCTGCCAAGGAGCTTGTTCCTTCGGTTCCGTTCTCGCTGGACAAGGTGGTTCAGAAGTGTATGCAGAAGCATCCTGAGAACAGATACAGTTCCGCATCGGAACTTATCACGGACCTTAAGCGCTCCATCACCAATCCGGACGGGGATTTTGTCAGGATCAACAGCCTTTCGGAAGGCAGGACAAGAACCTTTACAAGTGCCGAACAGGATGAGATCAACAGCAGGGCTGCGGAGATACCTTACCGGCCCCAGCCTCACAATGAGCCTCGTCATGAGCAGCGCAATCAGAGCAACAGCAGAAAGATCGTACATGAGGATTACGAGGAACTCGACACCATAGATTCGAAATTTGAAAAAGTCATCATTATCATTACGATATTTGTGGCACTACTTCTTGTTGCGGGAGCGGTACTCATTTTCTTCAAGCTTTTCGATCCGCTGGGGATGAAAAATAAGAATCTGACTCCCACACCCACACCCGGAGTTGTTTCGGAGGTTACCCTTACTCCCACACCTGCTGTCGTCAATGTTAAGATGCCCAATATTATGGAAAGGACCAAGGAGGATGCGGAGAATTTCCTTAAGACCAAGTATCCGGGGTTTGTTATCCGTTTTGAAGAGGATTACAGCACAGACGTGAAGGAAGGCTGTGTTATGGAACAGTATCCTTTGCCCGATGGTGATGTGCTTGAAAATCAGGTCGTTACCATTACGATCTCTTTGGGTGGTCAGCCCAGACAGATACCCAACACCATCATCGGTATACCGTGGGCTCAGGCTCAGGTCATTTTGGAAGCCAACAAGTTTAAAGTCATTCCTTATCCCGAGAAGAGCGATTCCGTTCAGATCGGTCAGGTCACCAGAACAATGCCTCAGGTTGGACAGACCGTTCCCGAGGGCTATGAGATCATCCTCTATTATTGTGAAGGCTCAACCGGCGGAAAGACAACCGTTCCCGATGTAAGACTCAAATCACTTGCGGTTGCCACCGAGAGACTTAATGAAATGAATCTTCATGTAAGCGCGGATGTCACTTACGAGTACAGTTCAAACATCCCCTATGGTTTTGTGATCTCTCAGTCGGTAAATCCCAACGAAGTGGTGGATGAGAACACCTTTGTGGACCTTATCGTAAGCATGGGACCTGCTCCCGAACAGCAGACTCACAAGCAGGAAACCTCCAGAAGCTATTACAGGACGCTTTTGGATACGAGAGACATTCCGAACAGATGCACACCCGGACAGATCTCCGTTCTGAATTTCGAAATAGAACAGGAAGGTCTGGAGCATCCTTATGTTGTTTATATGACTTATACCGATACTGCTCTGGAATCTCAGCAGATCATGGTTGACTTTGACACCTTCCCGGCTATCTACGAGTTCAAGTTCTATATTGATTTTGCGAATGAATTCGTCGATTACGGAAAACTGAGTGCAGGTCCTGCAACCATCAATATATCCATATGCGATCCTCAGACCCTGGAAGCATTTGATATGTTTGAAAAAGATGTTGTACTGGAATTAGTGGAAGAAGAATGAAAGGAAAGATAGTTAAAGGGATAGGAGGCTTGTATTACGTTGATACCTTAGAAGGCGTTATCGAGTGCAAGCCTAAAGGCATATTCAGAAAAGACAAGATCAAGCCGCTGGTCGGAGATGAGGTTTCGGTTGAACAGCTCTCCGACGGAACCGGTCTGATCTCCGAGATCCATGAAAGAAAAAGTGAATTGATAAGGCCGGAGGTGGCCAATGCTACGCTTGCCATGCTTGTGTTTGCCGTTAATACACCAAAGCCCAATCTGAATCTTGCCGATCGCTTTCTCGTCAATATGGAGATGGCGGGAGTGCCCACGATCCTGATATTCAATAAAGCAGATATAGCAACCGAAGAAGAAATACAGACTATTAAAAACGGATTTTTGGGCTCAGGCTATGAAATCCGTTTTATTTCCGCAAAGACGCAGCAGGGAACGGATGAAGTCAGGAAACTCCTTCAGGGAAAGACCACCGTTCTTGCCGGACCTTCGGGAGTTGGGAAATCCACGCTCGTAAACCAAATGCTGGGCGTGCGGAAGATGGAAACAGGGCAGCTTTCCGAGAAGATAATGCGCGGAAAGAATACCACACGACATTCCGAACTGATGAAGATAGACGAAGAAAGCTGGATATTCGACACCCCCGGGTTTACATCCTTTGATGTGATGGGAATAGAGGCGGGGGAACTTGAGATATATTATCCGGAGATCCGTGAAAGCATCGGTGAATGTCGTTTTACAGGATGCTCTCACATCAGCGAGCCGGATTGCAAAGTTAAGGAAAAACTTAAAGAAGGCCTTATTTCTAAGAACAGATATGACAATTACGTTATGCTTTATAACGAAATAAAAAACAGAAGGAAATATTGATGAATATACTTTCACCCTCAATACTTGCCGCGGACTTCGGTCACCTGGCAAAACAGCTTGAAATTGTAGAGAAGAAGAATACCGGATGGGTACATGTTGATGTGATGGACGGTATGTTTGTTCCCAGCATATCCTTCGGAATGCCAGTGATCGCATCCATCAGAAAACAGACCGGGCTTTTCTTCGACACCCACCTGATGGTGATCGATCCCGAAAGATACATCGATGACTTCAAAAAAGCCGGAAGTGACCTGCTTACCGTTCACGTAGAGGCATGTAAAGATGTTTCCGCAACTTTGAAGCATATTAAGGCAAGCGGTATGAAAGCGGGCATATCCTTAAATCCCGAAACCGATACAGAGAAGCTCCTTCCCTTTGTAAAGGATGTCGATCTTGTATTGGTCATGAGCGTTCATCCCGGCTTCGGTGGTCAGAAATTCATTCCCGAAACCTTGAAAAAGGCCGAAAGGATCAAAAGAGAGATCGAAATGACAAACCCTTCGTGCAGACTTGAAATGGACGGAGGCATAAACCTCCAAAACCTTAAAGAAGTGCTTGCGGCAGGTGTTGACACCATTGTTGCGGGTACAGCCGTTTTCGGAGGGGACATAGAAAAGAATATAACCGAATTTGAAAAGATAATGTTTTAGGAGGCAAAAGATTTAAATGAAATTAGGAATCGTAGGACTTCCCAATGTCGGGAAAAGCACATTGTTCAACTCGCTTACAAAGGCGGGAGCGGAAAGCGCCAACTATCCTTTCTGCACCATCGATCCCAATGTGGGTGTGGTTGCGGTACCCGATAAGAGGCTTGATGAACTTACCAAGCTGTACAACTCGGAGAAAACCACTCCGGCCATTGTGGAGTTCGTTGATATTGCAGGCCTTGTAAAGGGAGCATCAAAGGGCGAAGGTCTGGGTAACCAGTTCCTTGCCAATATTCGTGAGGTGGATGCCATTGTTCATGTGGTAAGATGCTTCGATGACTCCAATGTTATTCATGTTGAGGGTTCCGTCGATCCCGGACGTGATATTGAGACCATCAATCTCGAATTGATCTTCTCAGACCTTGAAGTACTTGAAAGAAGATACTCAAAGGTTGCGAGAATGGCAAAGATGGACAAAGCCGCAGGCAAGGAAACCGATATGCTCGAGAGACTGAAAAAGCATCTTGAAGCCGGAAACATGGCCAAAACATTTGGGCTTGCCGATGAAGACGAAGAAGCTTATTTTGCCGAATACAATCTGCTGACCGCTAAGCCGGTCATATATGCCGCGAATGTAAAGGACAGCGATCTCAAGGATGACGGAGCATCAAATCCTTATGTGGCAAAGGTCAGGGAGATAGCTGCGAAGGAAGGCTCCAAGGTCTTCGTTATCAGCGCTCAGATAGAACAGGAAATGAGTGAACTCAGTGATGAGGACAAGGAAATGTTCTTTGAGGATCTGGGCATCAAGGAAAGCGGATTGGACAAGCTTATTGCCGCAAGCTACGATACCCTCGGACTTATGAGCTATCTTACCGCGGGTCCCAAGGAAAGCAGAGCATGGACGATCAAAAAAGGTACCAAAGCACCTCAGGCTGCGGGAAAGATACATTCCGATTTTGAAAGAGGTTTCATCCGCGCAGAGATCGTTTCCTACGATCAGCTGATGGAATGCGGAAGCATGAATGCCGCAAAGGAAAAGGGACTTGTTCGTTCCGAAGGCAAGGATTATGTTATTCAGGATGGAGATGTGGTTCTTTTCAGGTTCAATGTATAATATGATATGATCGATCTTTCACACGGTCTTTTTGGATCGTGTGATTTTTTTGCTTCGATAACGGGTAAAAATGCCCGTTATTTTTTTATGCTTAAAAATTTCCTCCACCTGTGAAAACTTGTAAAAATCCCATAAATAATGGGGTTTCGTAAAAAAAACACTTGAAAAAACACTTATTGTGGTGTAAAATGGTGTTAAAGGGTAGTAAAGTGGTGAGAAGTGGAGAATTTTGAGAAAGGAGGACAAAGCCTATGTTTATGGGAGAATACGAACACGGATTGGATGAAAAAGGCAGGATCATTGTTCCGACCAAGTTCCGTGAAGCTTTAGGCGATAAATTTGTCCTTTCACTCGGAATTGACGGCTGTCTCTTCATTTACCCCACAAAAGACTGGGAACAGTTCGTTGAAAAACTGAAAGCACTTCCCGGTACAAAAGAAGCAAGACAGATGCAGCGTTACTTTATGGCAGGTGCGGTTGAATGTGAGAGCGATAAGCAGGGAAGAGTAATGATCCCCGCAAAACTCAGAGAACATGCAGGGATCACCAAAGACGTTGTTTCGGTCGGTGTAGTAAACAAGATCGAGATCTGGAGCAAGGAACGTTGGGAGTCCAACAACACCTATGATTCAGTGGATGATATAGCGGATCACATGTCGGAATTCGGCCTTAGCTTCTAAAGCACTAAGGAGTTGAAAAATGGGAGAGTTTAAACATTATTCGGTAATGCTCAAAGAAACCGTTGAAGGCCTGAACGTCAGAAAAGGCGGTACTTACGTTGACGGAACGCTGGGAGGCGCGGGACACGCTCATGAAGTTTGCAGCCTCCTTAACAACACGGGAAACTTCATCGGTATCGATCAGGATTCGGATGCGATCAGAGCGGCGGGAGAAAGACTGAAAGAATTCAAAAACGTAAGGATCGTCAGAGACAATTACGAAAATATGGTTTCCGTTGTCAGAAACGCAGGCTTCGAAAAGGTATCCGGAATACTCCTGGATCTGGGAGTTTCCTCCTATCAGCTTGACACCGCGGAAAGAGGATTCAGCTATCATAATGACGCTCCTCTGGACATGAGGATGGATGACAGGTCGGAGAGAACCGCCAAGGACATTGTGAACGGATATTCCGAAAACGAGCTCTTTCGTATCATCAGAGATTACGGCGAGGATCAATTCGCAAAGAACATAGCAAAACACATTGTAAGAGCAAGACAGGAAAAAGAGATCGAGACCACCTTTGAACTGGTGGAATGCATAAAAGCCGCCATTCCCGCAAAGATCAGAATGGCAACCGGCCATCCCGCGAAGAAAACCTTTCAGGCAATAAGGATCGAACTGAACAGAGAATTGGATGTTTTAAAGAATTCCATAGACGGAATGATCGATCTGCTGGAGCCCGGCGGAAGAATATGCATCATAACCTTCCATTCGCTGGAAGACAGAATTGTTAAATCAGCATTTAAGAAAAACGAAAACCCCTGTACATGCCCGCCAAACTTCCCGGTCTGCGTGTGCGGAAAGGTAAGCAAAGGCAAAGTGATCACGAACAAACCGATCCTTCCCTCCGAAGAGGAACTGGAAGAGAACAGCAGATCAAAAAGTGCCAAGCTGAGAATATTTGAAAGAAGCTGATGAGCTTCGCCTAAATAAAGGGAGAGATTATGAAGAACGAAGAAACAGAAAAGAACAACAGAATTGAAATACCCAACGTTGGCAAGGGGTTTGAAAACGGCAGCGCAGCGAGAGTGCTTGAGGAAGCGGGTTTCTATTCAACCGAGCCCATTCGCATCCCCAGAGAACATGAGATCAAGAGATATGAGCCGGAACCCGAATATGAGCAGGGCATACAGACCAAAAACGGCAGAGCTGTCGATCTCTTTTTTGCAGCCGTTCTCGCGATCGCCATTATGGTTACGCTGTATATATGCATAAATTATTTACAAATCCGGTCGGATATTGTAAAATTGGAAAAGCAGATTTCTTCGATCGAACAGAACATTTCGACTGTTGAGAAGGAGAATAATGCTCTCGAAAGAGCGGTAAATTCGGAGAGCTACGATCTTGACTATGTTTACAATATCGCCGTTGGCGTTTTGGGCATGGTTTATCCCAACAACAACGAAGTTCTTTATTATCAAAACGACGGAAGTTCTTATTACAGGGATTATGCATCCCGGTAACCTCGGATCATAATGGATGACGTAAGAGTTAGAGCAAAAACCAAGAAAACTGAAAAAAAGATCATTCGCAGGATGCAAGCAAGATTATTGCTTGTTTTTTGTGTTATATTGGTTCTTCTTATCGCGCTGGTTATCAGAGTCGTATACATTACCGGACAGGATAAATATAAAAAAGGTGCTCTGGAACTGCAGAGCTATGTTTCATCCGAGATCCCCTGCAAAAGGGGTGACATTCTTGACAGAAACGGTAACATTCTGGCTACCGGAGAGATCGTCTACAATCTAATACTCGACCCCAAGGTTGTCCTTTACAGGGATGCCTATACTGAGGCGAGCATCACTGCTCTGAAAACGGTATACGGCTTTGAAGAAGCTGAGATCAGGTCTGTTTTGGAGCAAAAATCCCAATCCTCTTATGTTGTACTCAAACGTACTCTTTCTTACGATGAAAAAAAAGCATTTTCAGATTATGTGGACAGTCTCGGGAAGGCTTCCGTAAATGTACGCGGAATATGGTTTGAAGAGGATTACAAGCGTGTCTATCCTTTCGGACGTCTTGCTTCTCACGCCATAGGCTTTACCGATTCCGAAGGTAAGGGCAATTACGGGATCGAACAGTATTACAACGATACTCTGGACGGGCTCAACGGAAGGAACTACGGCTATTATGACAGTACTCTTAATATAGTGAACACCGTAAAGCCACCCGTTGACGGAAATACTCTTGTTTCTACGCTTGATGCCAATGTGCAGAACGTACTGCAGAGATATGTTGAGGAGTTCTACAGTCTGTACGGCGCCAATAATGTCGGGGCCGTTATCATGGATGCCAACAGCGGCGAGATATATGCAATGCAGTCAAACCACAGCTACGATCTGAATTCGCCCAGGGATCTTTCTTTTGCATATTCGGCAGAGGAGATAGCGGGCATGAGCGATGAACAGAAAACCTCCGCTCTGTTTGACATGTGGAGGAATTTCTGCATTAGCGATGCCTATGAACCGGGATCCATTTACAAGCCCTTTACCATAGCTTCCGCTCTGGAAGAAGATTGCGTTGAAAAAGACAGTATGTGGGTCTGTGACGGTTATGAGGATTTTCCGGGCAATGTCAGGATCAGATGCTCAAACATCATGGGACATGGGCACATCTCCCTCGCACAGTCCGTCATGTTTTCCTGCAATGACGTTCTCATGCAGGTTGCAAGGGCGGAAGGACGGGATGTCTTCGCAAAATATCAGAAAAAGTTCGGCATCGGGCAGCTTACGGGCATAGACCTTCCCGGCGAAGCTATCGGACAATGCTTTTCCGTCAGCGAACTGAATGATACGGAGCTTGCCACCAGTTCTTTCGGACAAGGCTTTACGGCAACCATGATCCAGATGTCATCTGCTTTTTCATCTCTTATTAACGGAGGTGTTTATTACGAGCCTCACATTATCAAGAGGATCGTAAGCGCCGAAGGAAACACCTTAAAGAAGATCGAACCTGTTGCCGTCAGAAAGACGATTTCAGAAAATACCGCCGACTATGTGAAGGAAGCGCTTTACATGACGGTGAACGAGGGGACGGGCACAAAAGCATCGGTCAAGGGGTATATGATCGGAGGAAAAACCGGTACAAGCCAGAAGCTCCCCAGAGAAGCCGAAAAGTACCTTGTATCCTTCCTCGGTTTCATTGAATCCGAAGAGACGGATGTTATAATCTATGTTGTTGTGGACGAATGTCATGCGGAGGAGTATTACGGAAAATGCGCTCCCGCCATGGATATATTCAAGAAAACGGCGGAGGAGATACTTCCGTACTTAAAGATCTATCCCACGGGAGAGATCACCTATAAATTGAGAACCATTACAGAGGATCAGCTGACGGTGGATCCTTCCAATGAACAATATGATCCGGAGAATAACGAGGGAGCTGTAAATGTCTTCACCAGATGATATCTTACAACAGGATAATATTGATGAAATGCCCCCCGAAGCGCCTGTTAAAAGGAGGCGTACTTATCGTACCTATGATTTTGGGCTTCTGATGCTCACTGTTTTCATGGTCGGTCTGGGACTTGTGTTTTTGTACTCTACAAGCGCCTATACAGCAACTCAGAAGTTCGGAAATCCTGCCTATTACCTGAAAAGACAGGGCAGCTTTGCGGTAATAGGTATCATCGCCATGGTCATAATCTCGGGTATCGATTACAAGATGTATATTGATAAACTACGGTTCTTCAATATCCGTCCCATATATGCCCTTTATCTGATGTCACTGTTCCTGCAGACCATTGTTTTGATCGTCGGAGAAAACATATACGGCGCCAAAAGATGGATCGATATACCAAAGATCGGAAGCTTTCAGCCTTCGGAGGTCACAAAGATCTGCGTCATTGTGTTCACGGCTTTTATATGCTATATGGCTCCCAAAAGGCTAAACAGCATAAAAGGCTTTATCCGGGCGGGGGTATACATTGCTCCGCTTGCGCTTCTCGTGGGAATTGAGGATCTGAGTACCGCACTTGTAATTATGGGCATATTTTTCCTGATATGCTTTATTACGAGTAAAAGAGTGTGGTATTTTATGCTTACCGTTATGATGGGAGTCGGAGCCGTTGCGGGATACATTTTTCTCGGCGAAAGCTTCAGAGCTTCCAGGATCTCGGGGTGGCTGGATGTTGACAATTCACCTTACGGTTACCAGATCAGACGCGGGTTGTATGCCATTTCCTCCGGAGGGCTTACCGGCAAAGGGCTGGGAGAAAGTTCCATGAAACTGGGTTATGTTCCCGAATCTCACAATGATATGATCTTTTCCATCATCTGTGAGGAGCTGGGCATAGTAGGAGCGATCTGCATCATTTTCCTTTATGTGCTTTTGATCTGGAGGATATATATTGTCGCATTCCATGCCGAGGACCTCTTCGGAAGTCTTTTGTGTGTGGGCGTAATGGCGCACATTTCGATCCAGTTGTTGATGAATATTGCGGTCGTGACCAATTCCATACCTGCAACAGGCATAGCATTGCCTTTCATCAGCTACGGCGGAACATCCCTTGTTCTGCTTCTGTGTGAGATAGGTATGGTCCTATCGGTTTCATTTCGTATAAAAAATGTCAAAGAGATCGTTTAAAGAAAAGCATATAGCAAGCGGAAAGCGCATTAATCTTGCGCTTTTCGTTTTGATTGTAATTCTGGCATCGGGCATTGTGGCATCAACGGGCTTGAAAAGTGTCATCGTTGAAGGCGTCACGAGATATACGCCCGGGGAGTTCTGTGAAACGCTCGGAAACGATGGTGTTATGAAAAACACCTTGATTTTTTATTTGAAAAACACCTGCAGGAAGAAGAAAGACATCCCTTTTGTAGATGACTATAAAGTTACTCTTATAGACCGAAACACCGTACATATCAGGGTGTACGAGAATGAAGTGACCGGATGCATAGAGATCATGGGCAGCTTCCTGTGTTTTGACAAAGACGGTTTTATTACGGAAAGCCTCGCCGAAAGACCGGCCGATGTACCCTGCGTTACGGGACTGGATTTTGATGAAGCGGTTGTTTTTAAAAGGTTGAACATAAAAAAACAATCCATCTTTGCAGACGTATTGCAGATCACTCTGATGCTGAGAAAATACAAGGTCCCCGTTTACGAGATAAATTTCAGCGATGCCGGAGAGGTTACTCTTTACGGCAAAAATATTGAGGTTGAACTGGGAAGAAATAAGAATTACGATATCAAGATCGCTGCTTTGGGTGGTGTGTATGAAAAAGCATCGGAGATAGGAGGGGTACTTGATATGCGCAACTACTCGGAAGATCATACGGATATCATACTGAAACCCTACGAAAAAGAGGAAGATGAGACGGGCGTCGAGAGTGCGACAAGCGTAGAATAACAAAGGTTTATCACTTGATATTTTTTGAAAAAGGGTCTTGATTTCTGATTGAAATACCTATATTATATACTTTAGTTTTGTATGGAAATCGTTAAAAACACAAGATATTGTGTTTTTTGGGGTTCAAGTACAGTTTTTTTGAAAGATTATTGAGAATTAAGGAGGGCGGACTCGTGATCGAGATTACCAGTGACAATTTTTCGAGTACGGCAAGGATTCTTGTAATAGGAGTCGGCGGTGCAGGTAATAATGCCGTCAACAGAATGATAGATGAAGGCATCAACGGAATTGATTTTGTCTGCGCCAATACTGATAAGCAGCAGCTTAGCAATTGCAAGGCTTCCACATGTATACAGATAGGTGAAAAACTTACCAAAGGACTCGGTTGCGGTGCCGATCCCGAAAAGGGTGAGAAGAGTGCCGAGGAAAGCCGCGAAGAGATCGCTGAAGTTATCCGCGGCGCGGATATGGTTTTCGTGACCTGCGGTATGGGTGGCGGAACCGGAACGGGTGCTACACCTGTAGTGGCTCAGATCGCTAAGGAAATGGGTATTCTTACCGTCGGTGTGGTTACCAAACCCTTTACATTTGAAGGAAAAGTACGTATGGACAATGCGGTGGGCGGTATTGAAAAGCTTCGCCACAATGTCGATACTTTGATCGTAATTCCCAACGATAAGCTTCTTCAGATAGTTGATAAGAGAACCTCCATGAGAGAAGCTCTTAAAAAGGCTGATGAAGTTCTTAAACAGTCCGTTCAGGGCATCACGGATCTCATGACCAAGGAAGCTCTGATCAACCTTGACTTTGCAGATGTTTCAAAGGTAATGAAGGACAAGGGCATTGCACACATCGGTATCGGATACGGTTCCGGTGACGACAAGTGTATCAAGGCTATTGAGGAAGCTATTTCATCACCTCTGCTCGAGACAACGATCAACGGAGCAAAGGATATCATCCTGAGTTTCTCCGGAGACATTGCATTGCTTGAAGTTCAGGAAGCTGCGGACAAGGTTCGCGAGCTTGCGGACAAGAGCGCAAATATCATCTTTGGTGCAGATGACAATTTATCAATGACAGACACCGTTTCGGTAACGGTTATTGCTACAGGCATCGATTCCACACCCGGACTTGCTTCGACCTACGGCTTCAGTTTTACCGAGCCCAGATTCTCTTTCCTTGGTAAGAGTACGGGAGGTTCATCCTTCGGAAAAGCACCGGAAGGAACGGGAAGTCAGCCCAGATCCTATTCCGGCGGAATTCCTTCCTTCATGCAGAAGACAGGTTCTTTTACGGGATCCAGACCGGCGGGATCGACTCAGGGCTCCGGAACGGCACAGTCCTCTCCGAAACCGGCGCAGCCTGCGGAAAACAGGACTTCATCATTCTCACAGCCTGTAAGACCGCAGACCAACATCCAGAAAAACCTTTCGGCGCCGAGCAATGCGGCTGCATCGAACGATAAAAACGGGATCAACATTCCCGAGTTTCTGAAAAACAAGAAATAATGATTAATTACTGAGCACCGGCGACACTCAATAGCGCTTGGTGCTTTTTTAAGGAAATACTTTTAAGGGGACGGATATGTTCATATTGCTTCTTCTTTTTTGGATAATTCTCAACGGTAAATTCACGTGGGAGATTTTTATGATAGGGACCCTTGTTTGCGGAGCCCTTTATCTGTTTTTATATCGTTTTGCGGGCTATTCACCTCGGAGAGAACTTGTCCTTTTAAGGAGGGTTCCGAGGTTTGTCCTGTATATCGTGATTCTGATCAAAGAAGTCATTGTAGCAAATTGCAAGGTCATATACTACATCTACAATTCAAAACTGGAGGTGGAGCCGAGAGTTGTCACCTTCAGAAAAAAGTTTAAAGAAGATGCACACAAGGCATTGCTTGCCCAGTGTATCACACTTACACCCGGAACCATTACCGTTCATTTGGAGGGCAACAAGTATACGGTGCATTGCCTGGACAAGGATATGGGGATAGGTCTCGGAGAATCGGTCTTTGTAAAACAGCTCAGAAAATTGGAGAGTGAGGCTAAATGAGCATTATTCTTACCGCTATCTTAAAAGGCTGTATATGCGTTTTGGGAGTATGCATGCTGCTTGCCCTGATCAGGGTGATCAGAGGACCGCGTCTTGCCGACCGCATAGTGGCCGTAAACATGATCGGCACTATGGCCGATGTTATAATGATCATGCTTTCTATCATCCTTAAGGAAGGGTGGCTTATTGATGTTACCATTCTTTATACATTGATTTCATTCCTTTCGGTAATTGTTCTGACAAAGGTCTATATGGGAGTTTACAACGAGACCACTCTTGAGGACTCCGAAGAGGAAGAAAAGGAGGAGAGCAAATGATAAGAGAGATCATAGCGGCCGTACTTTTTATTCTCGGTGTAATGGTATTTATTACCGCTACCTTCGGCGTTTATAAATTCAAATATGTTCTTAACCGTATGCACGCCGCAGCCATAGGTGATACGCTCGGTATCCTTTTGGTGGTTTCGGGCGGAGTGGTTTATTACGGTTTTGCTTTTATTTCTTTAAAGCTGATCCTGACCTTAGTCTTTCTCTGGATCGCAAGTCCCGTGGCAAGTCATTTCATTGCAAAACTGGAATACACTACCGATCCCGAAGCTGAAGGTGAAGAGTTCAAGACCATGACCCTAAAGGATCTGGAGAAGGAGGAAACAAAATGATCGATCCCTTTACAGTTGTACTTTTAAGTTTTTTGATCGTATGCGCGCTTTCTGCGTGTTTATGCAGGAATTTCCTCACTTCCGTAATTATTTTCATGTCCTACAGCGTTATCATGTCCATACTTTGGATGGTGCTTGAGTCTCCGGACCTGGCGATCACAGAAGCGGCAGTGGGGGCAGGAGTGACATCGGTTCTTTTCTTTGTGACCCTGAAAAAGATCCACGCCATGAACGACAAGAAAAATGAAGACAATACGGCTCCTTTGGATGAAAAAGAGAAGGACCGTTCTGCGGATATGTAACGGAGATGTCATATGAGCAAAGTCAGAAGTGATTACGAAAAAACACTATGGAGAAAGATCGTCCGTTTTGTTAACGGTGAAAAAGACTATTTTGACGAGAAGTCCGGATTTAACATCGAGGAAGAAGAGATAGTTGCAAGAAGGCACAATCAGTTTTTTGAAGAAGCCGAATGGAACAAAAAGAAGGTCAGGATAGAAGAACTCATCGAAGAAAGATCGGAGGAGACGGACAGAAGAGCGGCAAAATTCTATGAAAGATTTTACCGTCTGTTTGCCATAGTTACATGTGTGGCCATTATAGCCATACTTCTTGCGACCGTTGCAAATCTTCCGGATTACGGTGCAGCGGATAATCCCGCAAACAACGAAGTGCGCGCCAAATATATCGAAGACGGCATTAAGGATACAGGTGCCGTAAACATAGTTGCCGGAATGATCCTGGATTACAGAGCCTTTGATACTCTCGGAGAATCCCATGTGCTCTTTATAGCCGTTGTTTGCGTTATGATACTCTTAAAGATCGATCCGAATTCCGAAAAAGGAAAGCGGTTCATCAGTCTCGAGAACGACAGGGCATATGAACCGAAGAACGATCCGATACTTGTATGGGCGACACGTATACTTGTGCCTCTTATCATCACCTTCGGCATATACGTGATCTTAAACGGCCATCTCAGTCCCGGCGGAGGGTTTTCCGGCGGTGCGATCATAGGTGCGGGACTCATACTTTACCTGAATGCCTTCGGCTTTAAAAAGACCGAGACGTTCTTCACGGAAAAGACCTTTTCGGTAGTTTCCGTCAGTGCGCTTTTGTTTTATTCGATTTCCAAGACCTATGCCTTCTTTACAGGGGCAAACGGCATACATAATATTATATCAAAGGGAACACCCGGGGAGATCTTAAGTGCGGGTCTCATTTTGCCGCTCAACATCTGTGTCGGAGCGGTGGTTGCCTGCACCATGTATTCCTTCTATGCGATGTTCAGAAAAGGAGGGCTGTGATATGGATGCTATATTTGATTATATCAGTTCAAACCTTTTTGAAGGTGTAGCCATCATCCTTTTCGGAATAGGGTTTACCGCTTTGTTTTTGCATCCCAATCTTATCAAAAAGATCATGGGACTCAACATAATGGATTCTTCGGTTTACCTTTTTCTGGCGGCCAAGGGATACATTTTCGGCAGAGTGGCACCTATAGTTACCGACGGAGAAACGAGTGCGGAAAAATACATAAATCCCATTCCTACGGGCCTTGTTCTTACTGGCATAGTTGTTTCGGTCAGCGTTACCGCTGTAATGCTTGCACTTACGATCAGGCTTTATTGGCGTTACCATACCCTGGAAATGGATGAGATCATGCAGATCATCCGGAAGGAGGGCAAATGATGAAATTTTGCACCAACTTTCCCATGTTCTCAATTATTGCCTGCCTCATGTGCGGAGTCATATGCTCGGTGCTCGGGAAGAAGGCTGCACGTTGTCTCACCTACGGGCTGCTGGCTTTTCTCATAGCTCTTTCGGGAGGTGTACTGGCTTACGCCTTAAAGATCGACGGGGAATTCATTTACCGCATGGGTCATTTCGGAGCTCCCTTCGGTAATGAATTGAGAGCGGGAGTCCTTGAAGGGGTACTTGCGATATTCTTTTCGGTCATCATGTTTTTCTCGGTCCTTGCGGGAGAAAAACATATAGATCAGGATGTGGAAGAGAACAAGATAAATCTTTATTACACCCTGATCTGTTTGATGATGAGCTCGCTCCTTGCGCTCACCTATACAAACGATATATTCACGGCTTATGTATTTGTTGAGATCAACACGATCACGGCTGCGGGACTTGTTGCTGTGATGGGTAACGGAAGAGCCTATTTTTCTTCCGCAAAATATATGATCATGAGCCTTTTGGGTTCCGGTCTTTTGCTTATCGGGATCACACTTCTTTATGACGTTACCGGACATCTTTTGCTGTCCGACATTAAGGAAGCCGTTGCAACCATAGCGATAAAGGAATATGCTGAGCCTTTTACGATCATTATTGCATTGATCACCATAGGTCTGTCGATCAAGAGCGCACTTTTCCCGTTCCATTCGTGGCTGCCGGATGCCCACACAGCATCCACCATTTCCTCAAGTGCCATACTTTCGAGCCTTGTTTTAAAGGCCTACATTGTACTCCTGATAAAGGTTTATTACAGAGCCATAGGCTGGGATATTGTGCTTGAGACAGGGGTTAACGATATCATCTTTGTGTTCGGTATCTTGGCTATGATCTTCGGTTCGATCTTCGCTATAGCACAAAAGGATGTAAAGCGAATGACCGCCTATTCCTCGGTTGCTCAGATCGGCTATATTTTCATGGGCATAGGCATAGGCAACGCGGCCGGTGTTATGGCGGCTGTCTTCCATATCTTTGCTCACGGAGCAACAAAATCGATGATCTTTACCTCTCTCGGAGGCATAAAAGAGGTTTCCGAGCACTCCACGAAGCTGGACAAGATCACGGGAGCGGGGTACAGGAACAAGGTCGCGGGAGTCTCCTTTGCTGTGGGAGCATTCTCGATGGTCGGCATTCCTTTCTTTCCGGGTTTTGTTTCAAAGCTGAACTTTGCAAGTGCGGCGGCGGAGGCGGGAAGCACCAAAATGATAGTTATCCTGGTAGCACTTGCTATCAGTACAATACTTAACTGTCTCTATTTCTTCAGGGCGCTTATTGCACTTTACACGCCCATAAAGAAAGGAGCTTTACAGAACGTGGAAATCCGGGAAACAGAAAAGCCTGCCTTCAAGTATGTGGCGGCCATGGCCTGCCTCATCGCCATCAATCTGTTTGCGGGTACCTTCAGTGATATGATCATGAGTTTGATAAGCAAGGGACTTTCGATGTTTTCATAAACTATCCGATAAGAGGTTGTTGAATGATTGAATTTTTTAAAAACCTAATTACGATCCTGCCTGTAATCTTTCCTGTATTTGCGGGCGTTTATCTTGTGCTTGAAAAACGGAAAGGAGAGCACAGGCACAGCTTTTCAAAGCCGCAGATCATCTTCTTTTCCGCGGTCGAAGCAGGCTTAACGCTTTTGATGTTTTTTGCGGGCAGTGAAAAGATCGTGTTCTTTTCCTTCACGGAGATGATCTCTGCTCTGTTCAAAAAAGACATTTTCACAGATCTCTTTGTGCTGATGATCTCCGGTATTTTTCTTCTCACAGCCATATTCGCAACGGACTACATGCGTCACGACGATCTTAAGGATGAAGAGGAACAAAAGGTTACAACCCTTTCCGGCAAAACCTTTTTCGGCTTTTATTTTATGGTCTGGGGTGTTCTCATAGGACTGTCCTTGTCCGGAAACCTCCTCACCTTCTATATGTTTTACGAACTGATGACGGTTACTTCTTCGGTCCTTGTCATTCATGAGATGACGAGAAAGGCGGTTTTTGCGACAAAGAAGTACATCTATTACTCGATAGCGGGCGCAGCACTTGCACTTTTCGGTTTTGCACTGCTGGCGGGCGTGTCCGGAGGGTCCTTGGAATTCACCGTCGGGGGAAGCGTCAACGTAACCCCTGAAAATATGCCCGTAATATTGATCGCTGTGTTGTTTATCTGTATCGGTTTTGGCACCAAAGCGGGAATGTTTCCCATGCACGGCTGGCTTCCCACTGCACATCCCGTTGCACCCGGACCTGCTTCCGCAGTCCTTTCGGGAATAATATGCAAGGCGGGCGTTCTCGGAATACTCAGAACCCTGTATTTTGTTGCCGGACCGAATGTGATCAAAGGAACATGGGTTCAGTACACTTTGATCTCGCTTTCGCTTATTACGGTTTTCATGGGTTCAATGCTTGCTTATAAAGAAAACGTTTTAAAGAAACGTCTGGCTTACTCCACCGTGAGTCAGGTTTCGTATATAATCTTCGGACTTGCCTGCCTCAATCCGCTTTCGCTGTTCGGAGCAATGCTTCATACGGTTTTCCATGCATGCCTCAAATCACTTTTGTTCATGAATGCGGGAACGATCATATATTCCACGGATAAGCATGAATGCACCGAACTCTGCGGGATCGGAAAGGCCCTGCCTATAACGATGATGACCTTCACGACCGCGGCACTCGGACTTGTGGGAATTCCGCCCGTAAGCGGATTTATAAGCAAATGGTACCTCTGCACCGGTGCTCTGGAAATGGAAAATACGGCGATAGGCTATCTGGGCATCGTCATATTGCTGCTCAGTGCGCTGCTCACAGCGGGCTACCTTTTTTCCGTTGTTATCGCGGGCTTCTTCCCCGGAGCGGATTTCAAGGGCTGTGAGGATAATCTCGAAAAGGATAAGAAGGTTACGACCGGAATGATCGTTGTAATGGTGATCCTTGCTGTAGTGTCCGTTTTACTCGGCATTTTCTACACAGTTTTGAATATCGATCTGTTCAAGATATGCGAAATGCTGTTTTAAATCATAGTAACCCCGAAACAGGAGATGAGTATGAATCTTTTACTAATACTTCCGATCATATTTCCCATAATCGCAGGAGCTTTGATCTTTTTGATCGGCTTTAAGAACAGGACTGCAAGAAACATATATATTCTTGCGGCTTCCGTTTTTAATTCTCTTTTGATCCTGCTTGTGCTGATCTTTTCAGACAAGATCGGAACCCTGCATTTTTTGGATATCAGTAAAGGCCTGCCTTTGGCTCTTTCCGCTGACGGGATGAGCAGGATATTTGCCGGGCTCATTGCCTTGCTTTGGCCCATCGCCGTTTCATATGCGGTTGAATATATGGAACATGAAGGCGGAGAGAATGTATTCTATACATTTTATCTGATGACCTACGGGATCACCTGCGGCATAGCTTTTTCCGCAAACCTGCTGACACTGTACCTTTTCTACGAATTCCTGACATTGGTGACGCTGCCCATAGTAATGCACGGCATGAAGAGCAAGAATATTGCGGCAGGCAGAAAGTATGTGCTTTATTCCATAGGCGGAGCGGCCTTTGCCTTCATTGGCATGGTTGTGGCGCTTAACTATGCGGGAAGTACCGATTTTGTCTACGGCGGTCTTTTTACCGGAACGCTGATCGAAGGAGAGGCGGAGATCTTAAGAGTGATCTTTGTCATGACCTTTTTCGGCTTCGGAGTTAAAGCCGCATTGTTTCCTTTGCACGGCTGGCTTCCCTCGGCTTCGGTCGCACCAACGCCCGTGACGGCTCTGTTACATGCCGTGGCTGTGGTCAACTGCGGTGCTTTTGCGATCATCAGAGTCATATACTATATCTTCGGAACCGAACTGCTTTACGGAAGCTGGGCGCAGAATCTTTGCCTTGCGGTGAGCATCGTAACGATCCTGTTCGGATCCTCGATGGCGCTTAAGGAACAGCATTTTAAGCGCAGACTGGCTTATTCAACCATCAGTAATCTGTCCTATATGATCTTCGGAGCGGCGCTGATGACTCCCGAAGGACTTACGGGCAGTCTTTCCCACTTTGTTTTTCACGGCATCATTAAGATCACCCTGTTCTTTGTGGCGGGTATCGTTCTTTGCAAATATGAAAAAGCATATGTGGACGAGCTTTACGGTTACGGACGGAAGATGAAGATCACCTTTGCCGCCTTCACCGTTGCGGGACTTGCGCTTATGGGAGTTCCGCCCACGATAGGCTTTTCGAGTAAGTGGCAGCTGCTGTTGGGAGCTGCGCGAGCGGGTACGGTCATTTCAAAGATTGGGATCGCAGCCATTCTTGCATCAGCCGTGCTCACTGCTTTGTACATTTTTTCGCTTGTTTTCAGAGCCTATTTCCCCGGCCCGGGCTTTAACTATGATTCCATTTCCGAGGTCAGGGATCCGGGACTCTTTATGAAGATGCCGCTCCTGGTCCTCTCAGTGATCATCATTGTACTTGGGATATTCTCGTCACCGTTGGTTGAATACATTTCAAAAGTTGCCGAAGGAAGTATCATATGAGACTGCTGCTCTTTATTTATACATATTTTCAAATAAGCTTTAAGGTTGACGGCTTCAGGCTTATGTATTTCGGGATTTCTCTTTTCGTGTTCCTGATCTGTACCTTGTTTGCTATCGATCATCTTAAGAATGATCCCAAAAAGAAGAGATTCTATATTTCATGGGCAGTTACCTTTTTGTGCACCGTGGGCTTCCTGTTTGCGGGAGATTTCATTACGTGCTTCATGTTTTTTGAGATAATGTCCCTCACCTCCTGTATATGGGTATTTCAAAGAGAAACCCCTGAGAGTTATTCTGCCGGAAGAGTGTATCTCAGGATATCGGTGATCTGCGGAATGGTCATGCTGATGGGGCTTATTATGCTCAAAAAGAAAACGGGCATTGACTTTGTCAGGCTTTTTGATAATGACATGATAAGATCCAATATGTTAAAGGGACCCGATAACGATCTGTTTTTGCCGGCGCTTCTGATCTCAATCGGCTTCGGAGCCAAAGCAGGTGTCTTTTTGCTTCATGTCTGGCTTCCTAAGGGCTATACGGAGGCTGTGGACCCGGGCAGCGCATTCTTGTCCGCAATTCTTTCAAAGACGGGTATTATAGGCATAATTTGGACTACCTCGGCTTTGGGACTTATCTCCAACGAGAAGTGGGGCAACCTTTTGATGATCTTCGGAGCCCTGACCATGGTGACCGGAGCCTTGTTGGCTGTTTTCAGCAACAACTTAAAGACAACGGTTGCCTGTTCTTCGTTGTCCCAGATGGGTTTCATTCTGACAGGTGTTTCGGCTATGGTGCTTGAGCCGGGTCCCGTAGCTTATTCTGGAACCGTGCTTCATATGGTAAACCATACACTGATCAAAACTGCGCTTTTCCTTGCTGTGGCTGTCATATATGAGAAGACCGGAACCTATGATCTTAACAAACTCAAGGGGTACGGAAAAAATATGCCCGTTTTAAAGGGCGTCTTTGGCATATGCGGATTCAGCCTTGCGGGAATCCCCGCATTCTCGGGCTTTGTGTCCAAAAATATGATGCATGAGGCTCTTGATGCGGTTGCAAAGACCTCGGTTACCGCAAGCATAGTGTCAGTGATCTTCACCGTGACCGGAGGTTTGACCTTGTGCTATATGCTTAAATTGTTCATCAGTCTTTTTGGTGATAAAGGGTTTGCGGCAAAAAATCCTGAGGTTGATCTGGGAAAACAGATGTTTGCTGCCGTTCCGACGGTTGTCGTTCTTGTAACGGGCTTGATCCGGAATCTTTACAAGCTGTTTCCCGTTCATGCTTTGTCAGACTGCTATCTTCCATGGGCGAACGAAAAGACTTTTGCTGAGATCGCCGATCTCAGCCTGTTCTCCTTTGCGACGATCAGAGCGACACTGATATCCGTAGCTGTGGGACTTATATTGTATTTCTTCTTCGTAAGGAAGGTTATCATAGGCAACAACAAGGGCGAAAGAGTTTACAAGGATATATTCCCGAAATGGATAGATCTGGAAAAGTACCTGTACAGACCCATATTCATGGTATTCCTTCCCTTTGTTTGCGCCTTTGTTGCCAGAGTATTTGACAAATTGCTCGATCTTATCATATACTTCTTCAGAAAAAAGGTTTTCAAGCCTTTAAAGAAAAAGAGACCGGTTGCTGTCGGCAACGGATTTACTTACGGGATGGGCACGGTACTCGATAAGATCACCGGCAGACAAAAGAACCCCGGCAAGGTTTCTTTTGTAACGGTACTTGCACTGTTTAACGAGCAGACGGCCGCAATGGCGAGAATGATCGAGAGAAGTTTGAGTCTTTCTATGCTGCTTTTCAGTACAGGTCTTGTAATTACGCTCTTATATATGCTTTTTAAATAAAACTTAAGGAGGACAAAATGGCAGAGCTTATTGACGGAAAAGCCATTTCACAGGCGATCAAGGATGAGATCGGAGAGGAAACAGCAAAACTCAAAGAGAAGGGCATCAAACCCTGTCTTGCGGTCATATTATGCGGCAACGATCCCGCAAGTACGGTTTATGTCGCAAACAAGAAGAAGGCCTGCGAGTATTGCGGGTTTGATTCAATATCCATAGAATTGCCCGAGGATACGACTCAGGAGGAACTTCTTAAAAAGATATACGAATTGAACGAAGACAAAAAGGTCAACGGTATCCTTGTTCAGCTTCCTGTTCCGAAGCAGATCGATGAAAATGCGATCATAGCCGCGATCGCTCCGAAAAAGGACGTGGACGGCTTTAATGCCGTGAGTGTCGGTAATCTTTTGATCGGAAGACCCGGCTTTGTTTCCTGCACACCCGCAGGAGTCATACAGCTTCTGAAGCGTTCGGGAGTTGAGATCTGCGGTAAGGAATGCGTGGTCATCGGCAGAAGCAACATTGTCGGGAAACCCATGTCCGTACTGATGCTCAGAGAAAATGCCACGGTAACCGTATGCCATTCGAGAACAAAGGAGCTCCGTGAAGTATGCAAGAGAGCGGACATTCTGATCGTAGCCGTCGGAAAGCCCAAAATGATCGACGCATCCTATGTGAAGGAGGGCGCGGTGGTAATAGATGTCGGCATTCACCGGCTTGAGGGCAAGAAGCTTTGCGGAGATGTGGACTTTGAAAGCGTTGAACCGGTTGCTTCGAAGATAACGCCTGTTCCCGGCGGTGTAGGTCCCATGACCATAGCAATGTTGATGAAGAATTGTCTCGAGGGATGTCTGAGACAGAACGGATTATTGAATGAATAAGATCATGTTTATATCTTTGGGGTGCGACAAGAATACCGTTGATACGGAATTCATGCTGGGCCTGTTGAGAGACAGAGGTTATTCTTTGACAAATGACGAAGCGGAAGCGGATATTACGGTGATAAACTCCTGTGCCTTCATAAAGGACGCTCAACAGGAGAGCATAAATGCCATACTTGAAGCGGCCGAATACAAAAAGACGGGCAGCCTGAAAAAACTGGTTGTTGCCGGTTGTCTTGCTCAAAGATATGCCGATGCGATAAAAAAAGAAATACCCGAAGTTGATGCGATCGTCGGGACTACAGCCATTGACCGTATATGCGATGCGATCGAAGGAAAAGGAGACTATGTTGAAAACGTGGATCGCCTTCCGTTGCCTGATACTACAAGAGTAGTCACTACCGGAGGGTATTATTCCTACCTTAAGATCGCCGAAGGATGTGACAAGCATTGCAGCTACTGTATAATCCCTCATTTACGAGGAAAGTACAGAAGCATTCCCATGGAAAGACTGGTCAAAGAAGCGGAATTTCTTGCGGAGGCAGGAACGAAGGAACTGATCCTCGTTGCTCAGGAAACAACCGTATACGGTACGGATATTTACGGAAAAAAGAGCCTGCCGGAGCTTCTGAAAAGGCTGTGCAGGATTGAAGGACTTTCATGGATAAGGGTAATGTATTGCTATCCTGAGGAAATAGATGACGAGCTCATTGAAACAATGGCGTCCGAACCCAAGATCTGCCACTACTTCGACCTTCCGATACAGCATGCGTCGGATGCGATCTTAAGAAGGATGGGCAGAAGGACGGACAGGAAAGCACTTGAAACGGTCATTGCAAAGATAAGAAAGAGAATTCCGGACGTAACTCTCAGAACGTCTCTCATTTCCGGGTTTCCGGGAGAGACCGAGGAGGATCATGCAGTGCTCATGGATTTCGTTAAGAAGATCGGATTTGAGCGACTCGGGGATTTCACATACTCGAAGGAAGAAGGAACACCGGCTGCCGGGTTTGGCGGACAGATACCTCAAAGAGTGAAGAATAAGAGAAGAAAAGAGATCATGATGCTTCAGCAGAGGATTTCCGCTGAGAAGGGTAAAGCGAGAAAAGGCGAAGTCCTGGATGTGATCGTGGAAGGAAAGCTTCCCGAAGACAATGTTTGGATAGGCAGGAGCTATATGGATGCCCCCGGAGTGGACGGATATGTGTTTTTCAGATCTTCGGCCGATCATATGTCCGGGGACATTGTCAGAGTCAGGATAACGGGCTCAAAGGAATATGACCTTATCGGTGAAGCCATCAATGACAATTAAAAGGGAGAATGTTTCATGAAAATGAATTTACCGAATCAACTTACAATCATCAGAATACTGCTCATACCTTTTTTTGTTTTTTTCTTTTACGCAAAACAGATACCCTATAACGGATATATAGCTCTGGGCATATATATAGTCGCTTGCCTTACGGATCTGGCTGACGGAAAGATTGCCAGAAGATACAACCTTGTTACAACCTTCGGTAAATTTATGGATCCGTTGGCGGATAAGATACTTGTCATCACTGCACTCATCCTTTTCACGGAGTCGGGAAGGCTCAGCGCCGTTGCCTTGATCATCATAGTGGCAAGAGAATTCATTGTTTCCGGCTTCAGACTTGTGGCATCGGATAAGGGAGTGGTCATTGCTGCGGGAATGTGGGGAAAGGTAAAGACCACAGTGCAGATGATAATGGCCATAGCCCTTTTGCTTCACTGGGATTATCCGTGGTTTGCCGTTACCGAGCAGGTTCTTGTCTGGGCTTCGGTAGCTTTGACCCTGATCTCCCTTGCGGATTATATTTGGAATAACAGAGGGGTATTAAAGGAGTGAAATCCTTTTAATGACTGAATTATGACAGGAAACTGCCTTATTTTTGACAAAAAGACCGCTTAGAATCTTGCTGGAGTGCGATTTTTGTATAGAGTTGGAGGCGTTTCGGTTTTGAAGAAAAAGACGGTTTTTTTTATAATTGGAATAGTATTTGTGATATGGCTGGCAGGGTGTCTTGCTCCTCGGGGAGAGGACGGGAAAGAAAAGAATCCCACGCCCACAGTCTCTGTTCCTGCCACTGAAACACCGTCTGCAACACCTTCCGTAACCACTCCCGACATTAAAGAAGAGATCCCCGTACCCAAAGCAGATATCATTATCTACAGTCTTGATTCCGATAACTTTGAAAAGATAGCCATACAGGTTAAGGTTGATGCCGAAAAGATCACCTTGTTCGATCTGGTAAAAAAGATCACGGTAAGTCTCGGAGACGAGTCTTTTACCGTAGAAGTCAAGAATGCGTTTTTCGAAAAGACCAAAGCCATCGTTGACTTTGAGCCTGAAGGCGCACCCGGTTTTACTTCTCCGAATTACGAATCTTCACTCCTCGATTGTATAGCACAGAGCATTATCGAAAACTACGAAAGCTGCACTGCGGTTGTGTTCAGGATCAACGGAGAGGCATATGTTTCCGATAACTTTAATTTCGGTATAAACGATGCGTATATGATTAAATAGGTTACGTATAACGACAAGTTAACGCTTGCAGACATTGAGTTTGTTTGCAAGCGTTTTTGATTATATCAGGACCCCTCGTTACTGTTCACACGATATAAAAGGTCACCGTTTTACAGTGATTGATGCTCGCGCCGCGTGTTCCACGCGGACTTCTGCAACGCAGAAGTTGCCGTTATTAAGCCGTTTCTGGAAAAACGTGTTTTTCCAGAAACGGCTTA
>JAEEYF010000022.1 GCA_016291655.1 Lachnospiraceae bacterium
CCCCTAGTTACCTTCAGCAAGTAACTAGGGGGCTCCTTTTGTTTTTCGGTTTAACAAGTTACGGAAAATGCCTATCCGTCCACTTCCACTATCTCAAAATCTGCTCTGTAGAGTTCCTTTATACTCGGATCGTCACATGAATCATAGAGATCCCTTCGGTTCTTCCGTAGGTACTCAGTATAACGTTCAGCTCCGGCTCTCGTATCAAATATGACATCCTCTTCCTGAACAGATCCGTCAAAATCTGTCATTAAAACCTTATATTTTTTCATAGCAGCCTCCTTGATCATCTTATTCTCCAAAAATGGAAGAGATCCAGCCATCTCCTTTCTTAATTATATCAAGTTTTTAGCTGTTTTAAAGTGGTACCCTCAGTGGTACCCCGCTACCAGTTAAAAAAATAGAAGCCCTGAAAACTCAAGGCTTCCGAGCAGGGGACGAGAGAATCGAACTCCCACCAAAAGTTTTGGAGACTCCTATCATACCATTTGACCAGTCCCCTTTGACTGCTACCGCACTAATTTACTACGATTTCGCCCATTTGTCAACCCTGATTTTTGTTGCAGGTTGATTTTCTTATCCGGCAGGTTACAGTTCACGCAAGTTCGCGTATATTCCCCACCTCGATCAGCTTTACATCGTCGGGCAGGGACAGTTCATCCCGCATTCTTTTCGTAGCTCCTTTGGGAATGATGCACTTCTTATAGCCCATTTTTACCGCCTCGCGTATTCTCTGCTGGATCATGGATACGCTTCTGACCTCGCCTGTTAGTCCCACTTCGCCGAAGACGATGGTTTCTTCTCCGACAGGCTTGTTTCTGAAACTGGACAGGAGAGCAAGAATGATTGCCAGATCCAGCCCCGGCTCATTAATCTTCATTCCGCCCGCAACATTCACGTAGGCATCACAACCCGCAAGTGAGATCCCCAGTCTTTTTTCCATTACTGCCATGAGCAGACTCACACGGTTGTAATCCGTTCCCGCAGCTGTCCTTCTCGCCATTTGATAATTTGTCTGGCAAACCAATGCCTGCACCTCAACCAATATCGGCCTCGTGCCTTCCATAACACAGGTTACGACACTTCCGGGTTCATCTGTGGGCCGCCCTTCAAGCATATACTGTGAGGGGTTGGTCACTTCTTTAAGCCCGGTGCCGGTCATTTCAAATACACCGATCTCATTGGTAGAACCAAACCTGTTCTTTACGGCACGCAAAACGCGGTAAACCGCGGAATTGTCACCCTCAAAATACAGCACAGTATCAACCATATGCTCCAGCATCCTGGGACCTGCAACAGTACCTTCCTTAGTCACATGTCCTATGATGAAGATCGATATTCCGTTGTCCTTGGCGAGACGCAAAAGTGAAGCGGTTGCTTCCCTGACCTGTCCCACAGATCCGGGTGCTGATTCAACCTCGTCCCTGAACATGGTCTGTATGGAATCGATGATCACGATCTCCGGTTTTGTGTCCAGTACGATCGACTCTATGTCATTCAGATTCGTTTCCGCAAGGAACAATGTAGTGTCGGAAAAGCTCCCCAGTCTGTCAGCACGAAGCTTTGTCTGTTCGGCGGATTCCTCTCCTGAAATGTACAGGATGGAATGTTCCTTTAGCATATGACACATCTGCAATAAAAGAGTAGATTTTCCTATACCCGGATCTCCACCCACAAGCACCAACGATCCCTTTACGATCCCGCCCCCGAGGACGCGATCCAGCTCCGGAAGGCCTGTTTTGATCCTTTCCTGCTTCTCCGGAGATATAGCGGAAAACGGTTTTGGCGTTTGAAGCGGTGCAAGTGTCCTTCGACGCGCTGCTCCCACGCTTCCCGTGCGTTTGTCTTCGGGCGCTTCCACGCATGTATTAAATTTTCTGCAGGAAGGGCAGTTTCCGAACCATTTTGCAGATTCAAATCCGCATTCCGAACAGAAGAACCTGATCTTATCTTTTGTTGCCATATGAACCCCTTTCTTTGAACACACCTATAATACAACAAAAGGGATTGCTTTCGCAATCCCTGTGTAAGTCTTATATTCTTTCTATAACAACTTCCTGAGGTTCTCCCGGAACAAGATCTACCGCAAGGATCAGCTTTCCGCCGATGTTGGTAGCCATCTTTCCGATATCGTTTCCTCCGACTGACACCTTATACTCAGTGTCATCTTCAAGTCCCAAGGTGATCTGCGTGTTTCCGTCACCTTCCACGTTGAAACTCACAATATTGTTTTTGCACTTCAGGCCTTCAACGCTTGTTCCCGGCTCAGACTCATAAACAAAAATCTCATTTTTCTCGAGCTTGGTCAGCTCCTTAAAAGTCTTCACCTTGTACACATCGCCCATAAAAGCAAAGTCGGAAAGCTTTGACTTCTCAGCCAATGTGTAATCGCCAAACCCTATGCTTCCGTCTTTTGCGGTACGAATCAATTCTGCCATGGTGTGTTTCTTTGTCCTCCTTAAGGGATGAAATCTGCCATCATTATATCAAAAACCCTTCGTTTTGCAAGTTAAGGATTTCTAAAAAATGATCACTTTACTTCCGCTCTAAGCTTGCCGTCTTTAACATCAAGAGCAATGCTCTTTATTTTTTTGTTTTTAAGAAATTCTTCGGCAAGAAAATCCTCGATCTCACTCTGGACCGCCCGCCTGATGGGTCTCGCTCCGAATTTTTCGTCATAACCTTTTTCAAGGATATAGGAGACGACCTCATCGGAATAAGTAACCGCTGCCCCCATCTGTTCACGGCATCTTTTCATAACGATGTCCAGCTGCATTCTTGCAATGTCCGCAAGGTTTTCCTTTGTAAGCGCTCTGAATACGATGATCTCATCGATCCTGTTAAGGAACTCCGGTTTAAAGATGTTCTTGATCTCTTCGTTTATGCCTTCCTTCATTCGCTCGTAGGTTGCCGTGGCATCGTTTCCGCCGACAAAGCCCAGATGCTTGGGAGACATTATCGCCTGAGCTCCCGCATTGGATGTCATGATGATGATTGAATTCTTAAAGCTGATCTTTCTTCCCTGCGCATCTGTAATATGTCCGTCTTCGAGCACCTGTAAAAGGATGTTGAATACATCCGGATGAGCCTTTTCCAACTCGTCAAAAAGCACTACGGAATAGGGTTTCCTTCTGATCTGCTCCGAAAGCTGGCCGCCTTCTTCATAGCCCACATAACCCGGAGGCGATCCGATGAATTTGGATACGCTGTGTTTCTCCATATATTCGGACATATCAACCCTGATCATCGCATTTTCATCGCCAAACATAGCTTCTGCCAGTGCTTTGGACAATTCGGTTTTTCCTACACCGGTTGGTCCGAGGAAAAGGAAGGAACCGATAGGCCTGTTTGGGTCCTTGAGTCCGACTCTGCTTCTTCTTATGGCTTTTGTGATCGCTTCTACCGCCTCTCTCTGCCCCTTTACTCTCTTTTCAAGTATTTCGGGCATCTTCAGCAGCTTTTCGCTTTCCTCCTCCACCAATCTCTCAAGAGGAATGCCTGTCCAAAGGGCGATGATCTTTTCGATATGCCTTTTCTTGAGTTCCTTTTTTGCGCCCCTTTTGGGTCTTATCACCGAAATGTCCAGCAGCTTTTTTTCGATCTTATCGATCTCGTCTTTTAGCTCCTTTGCATCCTTCAGCTTGTTTTTAACGATGGCGGTCTCAAGCTCCTTTTTAAGCTCCGCGGCCCTGAGTTTCAGTTCCGCTATATCGTTTGACTTTTTGTCCCCGTCAAGATGTAACCGCGACGCAGCCTCATCCATCGCATCGATGGCTTTATCGGGCAGGAAACGATCGTTCACATACCTTGCGCTCAGATTTGCGCAGGCCTCGATCGCTTCGTCACTTATCTTAACGCTGTGATGTTCCTCGTAAACCGGTCTCAAGCCCTTGAGTATTTCTATGGTTTCCTCTGCAGTAGGCTCTTCCACCGTAATCGGCTGGAATCTTCTTTCCAGCGCAGCATCCTTTTCGATGTACTTTCTGTATTCCTTGAGGGTAGTTGCACCCACCATTTGAAGTTCGCCCCTGGCCAACGCGGGCTTCAGGATGTTTGCCGCATCCATGGATCCCTGAGCATCGCCGGCTCCTATGATCGTATGCAATTCGTCAACGAAGAGAATAATGGTCGGATCGTGGCTGACTTCGTCTATGACCTTCTTGATCCTTTCCTCAAATTCTCCTCTGTATTTGGTCCCGGCCACCATTGCAGAGATGTCGAGAGAGAGTATCCTTTTGTTCTTCATGAGTTCCGGAACTTTTTTATCCGCAATGCGCATAGCAAGTCCTTCAAGAACCGAGGTCTTTCCTACGCCGGGTTCACCCACGAGGCAGGGATTGTTCTTTGTTCTTCTGCAGAGCACCTGTATCAGTCTGTCTATCTCTTTATCGCGGCCTATGCACGGATCCAGTTCACCGTCCTGCGCCATACGGGTAATGTCTCTCGCAAAATTCTCGGTATAGCTTTCGGCTGCGTCCGAACCTTTTTTGAGTCTTGCCATTGCCGTAGCGTAGTGCATTCTGCCCGTTGCTGCATCGAAACCCATGGTCATTACACAATCTGCATATATCTTCTGGACATTCGCTTCAAGTGTGTTCAAAATCCTGAATGCCATGCAGTCATCAGTCCTGACGAGCGCCATAAGGATATGCTCGGTTCCCGCCAAAGTCTGCCTGTATTCTGAGGCAATATCCGTCGCTGTTCTCAAAACCGCCGCAGCTGCGGGTGTAAAGCTGTCCAAGCCATTCAGCCCCTTTGCTTCATCAAACATGATGAACTTCTTGGCAGTCCTCAATATGTCCTGAACCATCACACTGTTCTGTTTAAGGACCTCATAAGCTGTACAGGGACTCTCCGCAAGTGAATACAGCAAATGCTCCGACCCTATATAACCCGATCCGATCCTATCTGCGACACCATACGCATGAGCGATCACAGCTTTTGCCTGTTTCGAAAATTTGTTGTCGTATAAGTCGACCCCATTTAAAGATATAATATTCATTGTTCCTCCGTGCCCGGGCGGATCTGCTCCTCCGCAGGCAGCTTTCATTAGCAAAATCAAGCGTGAAAACAGTTTTCACGCTTGATCGTTTAACTATTATTTCTTTGATGCATGAATCTTATAAGTTCTCACATCTCCGTTTTCAGCCGTTACCTTGACATTGAAAACATCGCTGTTTGAGCTGACCACAACGATCCCGTTTCCTCCGATCGTCGCTTTGTCACTTACCGCTGTTGCCACGATCTGAAGGATGTTATTTCCTTCCGTGGTAGTAATGTAATAATCGGTTTCGTTGATAGTATCGAACTCAGGTGAAAGCGTAAGCTTTTCCCCGTTCATATCATATACTTCCAGCTTGGAAAGGTAGTTGTTCCGATTTCCCTTGGTTTCCGGCTTATCGGCATTTTCCTCCGGCATATTCTCATAGACAGGTATTCTGAAGAATACGGTTGCATCCGGATCGGAATAACCCTTGGCCATCTTGGCAGCCTCTGCCTTCGGTGCTTCTATGTTTGCCATATATTGATGACTGAAGGTGTTGTTTTCGGTCACATTAAACTTCTGCAGATAGATCGTATCCTGTCCTCTGGATATGTACTGCTGTCCGATTATATATGCACCGCCTACGATAGCTCGGTACTGGTTGTTCCAGGGGATCAGAGATGCATCGTTATACGCATCGTTGTTTGCCAGACCGTTCTTTGCATACTTCAATCCGTTAATGATCGCGCCGCCGGCTGCGGTGGAGTGATATGCTCCTATATTATAGAAGTTGTAGTAGCCGGTATAACCGGTCACTGTTCCGGACACGCTGTTTGAATAGGTGCTTGTTCCGGTAACAACCTCCTGTCTTACTCTCGTAACCAAATGATAAGGGCTGATACCCGAATACTCCGCTGCCTCGATAAATGCCTGAGCATAGGAGATGGTTCTTGATCTTCCGTAATCATCCGTATAGGTGAAAGTATTCTTATAGAACGGAGTGTTCTTCAGTAATTCTTCAACCTGATCGGTGCTCTGGTATTTATCCTTGTAGGTCAGGGTCTCAAACATGAAAACGCCTGAAGGATCCAGGAAATTTCTGGGATCAAGATAGTATTCGTCAGCTTCTTTCGAGGCGGTAACCCATGAAGGTCCGTCATATACAATATACTTGTCTTCCAGCGGATCATATGCTCCCGCTTCGGTTGAAAGCATTCCGGATGCGGAAGTTGAGGGGATCAGGTTGATTCCGGGCTTGCTTTCCTGCTCGATCAGTGTGTCCCATTCAATTCCGGTAATATATGCTTCAAATATCCAGTTGGGATGCAATCCGTGAAGTTCCAGCAAAGGTCCGATGTAATCCGAAGGGAATCCCGCTTCCTCCATCATCTCGATAAATACATCGGGAGAAAGATCCTTCATATTATCGGGGATGGGAGTAGGCGTAACTTTTACTCTTGCTTCGTCGGCCGTAAAGGTATAAATGTCACTGTCCTTAACGTAACCCAGCAGGACTTCATTGTTATATACAAATCTTACATGACGGAATGTTCCGTCTCTGTCCGTGTAGAGGTCATATAAGGAAAGACTTGTGCTTGAGTCTATTACAACGGGATCTCCGAACTTGTCCGTAACTGCCTCGTCATTTAACCATGGCTTTGCGCTCACGATCAGTTCAAGGTCGTTCTTCAATGCACCGTAGCCTGTATGATGCTTTTCAACAAAGTTTAAAGGATATCCGTCTTTTGCATCATAGGTATAGGGCGTCGGGAAAGCCGAAGGTCTCGGTGTTGATGTCGGTCTTTTTGTAGGATCGGGATTCGTTGATTGCTTCGGTGTAGGAGTAGGGGCTGAGGTGGGTCCGGGCGTGGGGGTGGGTGATGTTTTTATCAGATTACCGCCAACAAGATCCACTTCGGTACAAATGACATAGCCTGTCGTTCCGTCTCCGACTCTGACCTTAAACCACTTTTCTCCGCCTGCAGTGCTTTCTTCAACAAGAAGAACCTTGTCGCCTTCGGTAAAGCCTACAACCGTTCCGGAATCACTGATTGCCAGTCCCGATGATCCGCTGGGACGTTCCTTCAACATTGTTCCGGTCTTTTTGATCGTACCGTAAACTTCTCCGTCGTAGTCCAGTACAATGTATTCAGCGGAGGAATAACCCGTGATCACCTTTCCGGAGATCTTAACCGCAATCTTGTACCAATAGCCCGCTTCGGTGCTAACTCTTTCAAGAATGATGACTCTTGTGTTCTGACTGATCTTTGTAAGGGATTTTCCGCTTACCGATGCCTTGTCACGAACATTCAGCCTGTCTGCATTTACCGATCCGCCGTAGTAAAGACTTCCTCTTTCGGAAGCGGGGATCTCATAATACCTTATTATACTGTCATATGATGCATTTCCCGAACCATTGTCGGTTGTTGCGGTATCAGTCGTGCCGCTATCTGTCAAAATATAATCGCTTAAAACATATCCTATGTTATCCGCGCCGTTCTTTCTGTAAGAGATCTTATACCACCATGTTCCGTCGGAAGCTTTTTCCGCAGCAAGGACCGTAACCTTCTCGCCTGAAGGAAGGATGGTCTTTCTTGTTGCTGCCGTACCTGCTGCTTCACGCACATTCAAAGCATCCGCAAATACTTTTCCTTCAAACGGGAAACCGCTTGTTTTGAGTGTAGCCGTAACCGATGAAGTGCTCTGCGATGTAGAGGAAGTATGTACCTGAACGGCAATATAGGATGCACTTGCTGTACCTGTACAGGTTTTTCCGTTCTTTGTATAGCTGATGGTGTACCAGTAAGCACCCGTGCTCGACTTTTTAACTCCGGTAACCGTAACCTTGGCACCGTCTTTAAGGCTGTCGATAACGGTATAGCTTGTTCCCGCTCCGTCACGAATGTTTAATGTCGTTGCAGCAACCCAGCCATCGTAAGGGAATCCGCTTGTCATAACGGCAAGAGTCGTTCCCTGTGGGATCTTGGCCGCTCCCGCATTACTGATGGGAGTAGGTGTTATAGCCGGCTTTCCTGTGGGAATGGTTCCCGTTACTGTAATAAAATCCTTGGCAACATAACCGTTGATCGTTGTTCCCTCAAAGCCTGCAGTAATATAATACCATCCGTCTTCCTCCCAGGAAACTGCGACGTAATCGCCCTGCATGAGACGTATCTGCGTATCATTCAGTTTTTTGATGTTGTATCCGGAGCCGGGTCCTTCGCGAACAAAAAGCGCCGATGCCTTAACAGTTCCGGTCACGGCAGCGTCTGCCCTGGTTTCCTTTATCAAAAACAAAGATACCAGTATAATGACCGGTGCAAGCAAAAGCACCGACTTAATAATTCTCCACATATTGATGGTATTTCTTTCCATATGAGTAACCTTTCACCTTTGATCTCTTGTTCAGCCATCAGTTGCGCTTTACATGCATATACACGATAGGGCAAAAAACGCCTCTTTCCGATCCTGCATATACAAAGTCAAGTATACTACATTGGAATGAATTATGCCATATTTTGGTTCAAATTTTTTTATCTGTTTGCTGCGGCTATATCATGTCGCATATATTTGTTTGAGAAGGTAATGAGCTCGGTTGCCTTGTACGCTTTTTCCCGCGCTTCTTCCGTGGTTTTTCCGAGAGCGGTGATACCCATGACACGTCCTCCGTTTGTCACAAGCTTACCGTCTGCAAACTTCGTCCCCGCATGGAAACAGTAGCAGCCTTCTTTGCCCTTGAAATTCTCGGTTCCTTTGATCTCCTTGCCCTTTTCGTACTTCTCGGGATATCCGCCCGATGCGAGGATAACGCAAACAGCCGCATCTTCCTTGAATTTCAGTTCGATCTCGTCAAGCTTTCCGTCTATACAAGCTTCAAATACATCAACAATATCATTTTCCATTCTCGGAAGAACAACCTGTGTCTCGGGATCGCCGAAACGTGCATTGAATTCAAGCACCTTGGGTCCTTTTTCCGTAAGAATGAAGCCAAAAAAGATGACGCCCTTGAATTCCCTTCCTTCGGCAGCCATTGCATCAACCGTTGCCTGATAGATATGTTTCTTGCAGAATTCATCTACCTCTTTGGTATAGAAGGGATTGGGGGATACATTTCCCATTCCTCCGGTGTTCAGTCCTTCATCATTATCCTTGGCGCGCTTGTAATCCATTGCACTTGCCATAAGCTTGATGGTTTTTCCGTCAACAAAGGAGAGGACCGAGGCTTCTTTTCCTGTCAGGAATTCCTCAACTACGATCTTATCGCCTGCGCTTCCGAACGCTTTGTCCGTCATGAGCTCCTTAACACCGTCGACCGCTTCCTTGCGATCCTTGCATATAAGGACTCCCTTGCCCAGGGCAAGACCGTCTGCTTTAAGCACGATCGGGTAATCTGCGTTCTCAAGATATTTTATTGCGGCCTCAGGGTCATCAAATACCTCATAGGCAGCCGTGGGAATACCGTATTTCTTCATCAGCCCTTTCGAGAAAACCTTGGAGCCTTCAAGGATAGCCGCATTTTTACGAGGTCCGAAAACACGAAGTCCTCTTGCCTCGAACACGTCAACTATGCCCGCAACAAGCGGATCGTCCGGTCCCACAACCGTCAGGTCGATCTTTTTTTCTTCCGCAAAATCCGCAAGAGCCTTGAAATCCATTGCTTTAATGTCCACGCACTCCGCAAGCTCGGAGATCCCTGCATTTCCGGGTGCACAATAGATCTTTTCCGCTTTTTTGCTCTGCGCTATCTTCCAGACAATAGCATGCTCACGTCCGCCGGAGCCCACAACCAAAATCTTCATTTATCTACCTGCCTTTTTATCACTGGTCTTCTTTCGAAGAAGCCCTACTTACCGCTGTTTTCCGCCAGCTCTTTGATCGCTTCGGGAAGAATGATCCATTCAGCCTGTTCCATAACCCTTCTCTGAAGGATCTCGGGAGTGTCTCCGATCTTTACTTCCACTGCCTTTTGCTTGATAATGGGACCTGTATCCGTCCCTTCATCCACAAAATGCACCGTAGCGCCCGTTACTTTGCAGCCCCTTGCGAGAACCGCTTCGTGGACCTTGAGCCCGTAGAAGCCGTCTCCGCAGAAAGAGGGGATCAGTGACGGATGTATATTGATTATTTTATTCGAATATTTCTTTATTACAATCTCGGGTACGATCACGAGATAGCCCGCCAGCACGATCAGGTCGGGAGAGTATTTGTCAAGCGTCGCAAGCAGCGCCTCGTCAAAGGCTTTTTTATCCGGGAAATCTTTTCTGACCACTGCCTCCCCGGGAATATTGTGGTTTTTCGCTCTCTCAAGAGCAAAAGACTTTCTTGATGAAGATATCACAGCCGCGATCTTCGTGCCGGGAATGAATCCGCTTTCTACCTTGTCTATGATAGCCTGAAGGTTTGTTCCGCCTCCGGAAACAAGTACAACTACTTTAAACATATGCCCTTTTCTCCGTTATCGATGAAACCGAGGATATACGCTGTCTCGCCTGCCGCCTTGATAGCTGCGACGGTCTTGTCGACATCGTTCTTATCAACCGCAAGGCACATTCCTATGCCCATGTTATATGTATTGTACATCATCTTTTCTTCGATCTTTCCCGTTGACGCAAGAAGCCTGAAGATGGGAGGTATCTCATAGGAATTCTTATCAATTACCGCACAGGTGCCTTCCTTCAGCATTCTGGGAATGTTTTCATAGAAGCCGCCGCCTGTGATGTGGCTGCAGGCCTTTACCGTAACTCCCGCTTCCTTAATGGACCTTAAAGCCTTAACATAGATCTTTGTAGGACGAAGAAGTGCGGCACCGAGGGTTTCGCCCAATTCATCGGAGTAACGGTCAAGCGCTGTTCTGTCCATAGGGAAAACCTTGCGGACAAGGGAATAACCGTTTGAATGTATGCCCGATGAAGCTATGCCCACAAGAACATCGCCCTTTGTAAGTTTGTCGCCTGTGATCATTTCATCTCTGTCAACAATGCCCACCGCAAAGCCTGCAAGATCATATTCATCTTCGGGGTAGAAACCGGGCATTTCCGCGGTCTCTCCGCCGATCAAAGCCGCTCCCGCCATTTCACATCCCGTTGCTACACTGCCTACGATGTCAGCGATCTTCTCGGGGACGTTTTTTCCGCATGCTATATAATCAAGGAAGAAAAGAGGTTCACCGCCTGCGCATGCAACGTCGTTCACGCACATGGCTACGCAGTCGATACCGATGGTATCATGCTTATCCATAAGGAATGCGAGCTTAAGCTTTGTTCCCACCCCGTCTGTACCCGAAAGAAGTGTCGGGTTTTTCATTTTCATAAAGGAATTCATGGCAAAGGCACCGGAAAAACCGCCGAGACCTCCGAGCACCTCGGGTCTCATTGTCTTAGCCACATGTTTTTTCATAAGCTCCACAGCTTTGTAGCCTGCTTCTATGTCTACACCTGCGTTTTTGTAATCCATGGTCTTCTTCCTTTCGTTTATCCGTATTATTTGGATTGTTCTTGGAACGCGACTATTTTACCATATAAAGCCAAAATTTTATATTTAATATTTCTAATTGATAACATAAGGTAAGAAATTTTTTCTTGATTTTTGAGAAATTTATGCTAATATAAGCGTTTGTGATATTTTTTGATAAGTTTAGTTTTGATCTTGCGGAGTCCGGCTATTCCGCATCTGTATGTACGAAAGGGATTTTTTATGATCGAAAGAAGTATGAACATCAGAAACATTGCCATCATTGCCCATGTTGACCACGGTAAGACAACGCTTGTTGACGAGCTTCTCAAGCAGAGCGGAACATTCCGCGCCAATCAGGACGTTGCCGAACGCGTAATGGATTCCAATGACATCGAGCGTGAGAGAGGCATTACGATCCTCGCTAAAAATACAGCCATTAATTATAAAGGAATAAAGATCAACATCATTGACACTCCCGGACATGCCGATTTCGGCGGTGAAGTGGAACGTGTACTTAAGATGGTAGACGGCGTTGTTCTTGTGGTTGACGCCTTTGAAGGTGTAATGCCCCAGACAAAGTTCGTTCTTAAGAAAGCCCTTGAGCTCCAGCTTCCCATGATCTGCTGCATCAATAAGATCGACCGTCCCGAAGCACGTCCCAAGGAAGTTATCGACGAAGTTCTTGAACTTCTCATGGATCTCGATGCTTCCGATGAGCAGCTGGATTGCCCCTTCGTTTTTGCTTCCGCAAAAACGGGTGTTGCTATACTTGAGCTGAATGATACCCCCAAGAACATGGTTCCCCTTTTCGAAACCATCGTTGATTACATCCCTGCTCCTCAGGGTGATCCCGATGCAGGCACTCAGGTTCTGATCAGTACCATCGACTACAACGAATATGTTGGACGTATCGGCGTGGGCAAGGTTTCCAACGGTAAGATCCGCGTTAATCAGGACGTTGTCATCGTAAACCACCACGAGCCCGACAAGGTTCGTAAAGTGAAGGTTTCGAAGCTTTATGAATACGAAGGCCTTAAGAAAGTTGAAGTAGAAGAGGCAGGCATAGGCTCCATCGTCGCAATCTCAGGTATCTCGGACATTCACATCGGAGACACCCTCTGCAGCCCCGATGCTCCCAATCCCATTCCTTTCCAGAAGATCTCAGAGCCTACGATCGCTATGACCTTCTGCGTAAACGACTCTCCTCTTGCAGGTCAGGAAGGAAAGTTTGTTACCTCCAGACACATCCGCGAAAGACTTTTCCGCGAGCTCAATACCGATGTTTCTCTTCGTGTTGAAGAAACAGATACCACCGAAGCCTTCAAGGTTTCCGGTCGCGGTGAGCTCCATCTTTCCGTACTTATCGAAAACATGCGCCGCGAAGGCTACGAATTTGCGGTCAGCAAGGCTGAAGTACTATACAAGACTGGCGAAAAGGGCGAAAAGCTTGAGCCCATGGAAAAGGCCTACATCGATGTTCCCGACGAATTCTCGGGCGTTGTCATCGAAAAGCTTTCTCAGCGTAAGGGCGAGCTCCTTTCCATGTCAAGCATCAGCGGCGGTTACACCCGTCTTGAGTTCCTGATCCCTTCCCGCGGTCTCATCGGCTACCGAGGCGATTTCATGACAGACACAAAGGGTAACGGAATCATCAATACCCTCTTTGACGGATATGCTCCTTTCAAGGGAGACATCGCTTATCGTAAGACAGGTTCCCTCATCGCTTTCGAAGCGGGGGAGAGCGTTACCTACGGTCTTTTCAATGCTCAGGAGCGCGGAACACTGTTTATCGGTCCCGGAGAAAAGGTTTACTCCGGAATGGTCATCGGCCAGAGTCCCAAGACAGAAGATATCGAGGTTAACGTCTGCAAGCGTAAGCAGCTCACCAACACCCGTTCCTCCGCTTCCGACGAAGCTCTTCGTCTTACACCGCCCAAGGTTCTTTCCCTTGAGCAGGCACTTGATTTCATCGAGAAGGACGAGCTTCTGGAAGTTACCCCTTCTTCACTCAGGATCAGAAAGAAGATCCTGGATCCCACTCTCAGAAAGAGAGCCGGCAGAAACAACTGATGAAAAAAACAGACCGGATGTTCTTAAACGAACATCCGGTCTTTATTTTTAGCCTTTAAGTCCCGTGCTTGCAACGCCTTCAACGAAATACTTCTGAAGTATGAGGAACACCACGAGTACCGGGATCAATGACATTACCGAACCCGCCATTATGAGTCCGTAATCCGATGAATACTGGCTTATGAACATCTTTAATCCAAGCTGTATGGTCTTTTTCTCCTTACTTCTTAAATAGATCAAGGGTCCGAGGTAGTCGTTCCAGGTTGCCACAAAAGTAAAAATTGTCAGCGTTGACAACGCAGGTTTCGACAGCGGAAGCATTATCTTTGCATATATCCTGTATTCACTCATTCCGTCTATTCGCGCCGCCTCACAAAGCTCATCCGGGATGTCGGTATAGAACTGCTTCATAAGGAAAACGCCGAAGGCTGAAAAGGCCTGCAGGCATATCATCGCCATCAGCTTATCGTTCAACCCCATGCCTCTCATCATAATGAACTGAGGAACCATGTATACCTGCCAGGGCATCGCGATCGTCGCTATATATGCCAGGAACAGCTTGTTCTTGTGTTTAAAATCCAGTTTTGCAAAGGCATATGCCGCAAAACTGCTGGTAAGAAGCTGCAATACGGTTACTACTACGGTTAGTATGACCGTATTCTCAACAAACTTCCCAAAGGGTATTTTTTTCCATATATCTACGTAATTGCTCCATCTCGGCTCCTTTGGTATCAACACAAAGGGATCCATGATAAACACTTCGCGGTCTGTTTTAACGGAGGCGGACAGCATCCATATGAAAGGAATGATCATCAAGGCCGCAACGATTATCAATATAAGATATGTTACAATTTTGCCCACTAAGGCTTTTCTATGCGCTGATCTCACTTTTTTCTCCTATCTGCTCATGCTTTATCTTTCCTGGACTGACCATAGAACTGAATGATCGTTACGCCGAGTACCAATACGAACAGTACCATCGCCAACGCGCTGGAGTATCCAAGATCCCAGTTAATGAAAGCTTTTTGGTAAATGTAATAAACCAAAACCGTTGAGCTTTCCGTAAGATCGCTGCTTCCTCCGGCTCCTGCCAGCATGACCGCTATATCGTATATCTTGAAGCAGTTGATCGTAAGCATTACAACAACAAAGAAGGTGGTAGCACTTAACTGAGGCCAGGTTATATAGCGGAACTTGCCCCAGGCTCCTGCTCCGTCCAATGCAGCAGCCTCATAAAGCTCCGAGGGTATTCCCTGAAGGCCCGCGAGATATATGACCATATAATAACCCATATACTTCCAGACACTGAAAAGTATCATGGAAAGCAAAACCAAAGATCCGCTAAACCACTGCGGAAGTTCGGTCAGGTTGAACACGTTGTACAGGATGCTGTTGATGGGACCTTTGGAAGGATGGAACAGCATCTTCCAGACAGCCGTAACAGCAACCAGTGATGCTACATATGGAAAAAACGAAAGAGTTCTGAATATGCCTCTTCCGATCACTTTCTGATTTAAGAGGACCGCCAAGGCAAGAGAGGCGATCATCGTAAGCGGAACTGTGCCCAGACAATATATGATCGTATTCTTCAGTGCGGCTTTGAAAAATGTGTCATCCACGAGCTTCGCAAAATTGCTGAACCCCGCGAATTCAATGGGATTGCTTCCGTCCCACTTGAGAAATGCAAGAGCAAAGGCAAAGATGATGGGTATCAGTGTGAACACACAGAAACCGATAAAATTGGGCGCTATAAAAGAATAGGCTACCAATGTACGTCTTACTTTTTTACTGAGTAGAGGTTTTTTCATATTCTTCCTCACTTTAAAATTTTCCCCTCCCTTAGCTTTTGGGGCAGAGAGAGGGGAAGAGATTGCTTGTCAATTACTTGCCGAGGATCTTAGCAACTTCGTCGTTCATCTTCTTAACGCCTTCGTCGATCGTAAGCTCACCGGTCATGATGCTTCCGTGATAGGAATCAAGTACAGAGTTGATCTCTGAAACATGATCGCCGTAAGGAACCTCAAGGTAGAGGTTGGAAACATCAAGCGCGTCCTTACTCTGCTGATCTGTCGGGAATCCTTCGATGGAAGTGATAGCCTTCTTAACATCTGCTGTCATGCATGCAGGGAAGTTACCGCTGGAAGCCATAACAGCTGCTCCTTCAGCTCCGCTTACCCAGTTAACGAAATCCCATGCTGCATCCTTGTTTTTGGAAGCTGTCGTTACCGAAAGTCCTGTGATGGTACCGAGTGTGGAACCTGCTTCAACGCCATCGGCATGAGGATACTTGCAAAGACCCCAGTTACCGCAAAGCTTAGCATCATAATCACCCTTCTTGATGTTGGTGATAAGTGTTGAGATGAACCAAGAACCCTGATTCATCATAGCTACGTCTCCGCCTGAGAAAGCTGCCGAATAATGGAGACCTTCTGTCTTTAGATCCGCATACTTTCTGCAGACGCCGTCCTTTTCCTGATTGAGAACCATCTGATAGATGGGCTTTACGAAATCATAGTTGCCGTCAAGGATAGTGTGCTTGCCGTCAAGCATAGCGCAAAGCTGAACGGTACTTCTCCATGTGTGATAATGTGTTCCGTAAACCTGCTTACCGAAGGTTGTATCCGTAACCTTTCTTGCAAGTGCATCGTACTCATCCCATGTCATATCGTTTGTAGGATAAGCAACGCCTGCTCTGTCAAAAATGTCCTTATTGTAGAAGATTACCCAGAAGTCATTACGGAAAGGAAGCTCATAAAGCTTACCGTCAACAACAACCTGATCTGTAGCTCCCGCAAACTTCTTAAGATCTACCTTGTCTTTCTTGATGTAATCATCAAGAGCGATAATAGCCTTCTTCTGAACCAATGTTGCATATCCGGGAACATCCTTGATCGTTACTACGTCGAAATCAGATCCCGATCCTGAAAGCTCTGTTGCAAGAACAGTCATATAATCTGTGGAACCAAGGTCTACCATATTAACGGTAACTCCTTTGTGTGCAGCTTCATATGCCTTCTTGATGTCGCCCCAGTACTGAGTGGAGCTTTCATCCCAGATAGCCCACTTAAGGGTTACGTTTCCGTCGGAGCCTGCGCTCCCGTCCTTCTTTCCGCAGCCGGCAGCCAAAGAAACTACCATGAGTGCGCACAAAAGAACAGCCATAAATCTTTTCTTCATATATTTTCCTCCCAAAAATAATATATTTTTCTCCCTTGAAATCCCTCCCGGGAGATAGTTACATTCTTATTTTATTACACTTTGCAAAACAGAAGAATGCAAAAAATTACATTTTATTGCAATTTCCTTACTGTTTCTCCATAGTTTGGCATGTAATATTTTTAGATTGTCTGCCATTTTTTTAGTTTTCTTGTTATCATTGCAGCTTTGGTGTAAAATATCAGCATGAAAAAAATACTGCACAGATCAAGATTTAAGAACAGAATCATAACGTTTACCATTGCGGCACTGATCGTCGTTTGCGCGACCTTCATTATCACGAGTTATTCCATATTCCAAAATTACTTTGAGCACAGCCTTATCAGATCCACAGAGAGTTCCCTGCTCCTGGTTTCCGACAGCATCGACACCAATCTCACAAGCATATACCGACTGGTCCGTTTTTGTCGTTCAAACCCCTCGGTAGCGGATTACATCGACAGCAATCCGGACCCGGGTTCTGTCAAGGCCGTGGCAACCTATGACCGCATCTCGGAGGAATACGGTTACAATTCCGCTGCCGCTTACATTCCGCGACTTGCGGTGGTTACGGGAAGTCATTTTCTGCAGATAGTTAATGCTCCCTGGTCTTCAACAGCCGATCTTTCAAAGGAATTACCCCGTCAGGACTTTTTCGATCCGCTTTTAAACGCTTCGGACTACGACTTTTCAACCGGCTTCATCAAGGACCCTTTTTACAGGAACGGTATACAGATCCTGCCAATTGTCCGCCCGATCAGCTATCGCTTCAATTCACAGACGGGCGGTTGTCTCTTTATGGAGTTGTCCACCAATCTTTTTACCGATGCCTTCGGCAGGTATCAGATCGAGGATGACAGCCATGTTTATCTGAACCTTCCGGAGCATTGCTACTGTTACAGAAACGGAGAACTCACGGAGGTAGAAGCCTTTCATGTGAGAGAAACCGTTAAAAACGCCGCACTCATGCCCGATACCGTTGTAAGCAAAGTTACGGACTTCCGGGGTGTCAACACGATCCTGGTCACTATCCCCATAAACGCAAACGGCTGCACCATTTCCTGCAGCATCTCCCTGGCCCAGCTTCACACCAGACAGCTGTTCATGTGGCTAACGATCCTTGTTGTTCTGGTCATTATCATCGGAGCTGTGCTTCTCTTCATGAGAAAGCGCCTATTGAACGAAAAAGAAAAGAACGATCTTGAATATAAGATGCTTCAGAGCCAGATAAACCCTCATTTCATATACAATACCCTGAACTCCATCAAATGGATGGCCACGATCCAGGGCTCGGAGGGCATAGCAGAAATGACCACTGCTCTCGCAAAGCTTCTTAAAAGCCTGTCAAAGGGCACAAGCCTTACGGTTCCCATCCGCGAGGAACTATCTCTTTTGAAGGATTATTGCACCATTCAAAGCTATCGCTACGGCGGTACGGTGAATGTTGACATCCGTGTTGACGACCCTTCCATCGAGGACTGCAATATAGTAAAATTCACCCTGCAGCCTCTGGTTGAAAATGCGATCTTCCACGGCATCGAGCCCAAGGGCGCCGGGCATATCGACGTTCACCTTTATCTTGAAGACGGCTTTATCCGTATCGATGTTACGGACGACGGCGTCGGAATGTCCCAAGAAAAGGCTGAATCCATCCTTAAAAATCAAAGCGAATCCAAATCCGATTTCTTCCGGGAATTCGGTGTATACAATGTAAACCGCAGACTGCTTTTTGAGTTCGGAGAACCTGCGGGCATAACCATTAACAGTATCGAGGGCGAGGGTACCACAATGACGGTCCTCATTCCCGTCCGTCGATAATATATATGCTTTAAAACTCTCATTGGAGGAACAGATGTACAAACTTCTTATTGTAGACGATGAGCCTCTGGTCCAGGTCGGTGTGAGATCGATGCTGAACCGGAGCAAACTGGATATAGATGAACCCGACACGGCTTCGAACGGACGTGCGGCCCTTGATATTATTGAAGAAAAGCATCCGGACATAGTCATAACCGACATCAAGATGCCCCTGATCGACGGTCTTGAGCTTGTTCGCCTATGCCGTGAACGCTACGGGGATTCGGACCCTCATTTTATTTTTCTCACCAGCTACGAGGAGTTCAGCCTCGCCCGTCAGGCTATCGTATACGGGGTTTCCGACTATCTCGTTAAGCTTGAGCTTTCTCCGAAGACACTGGAAGATGCCGTTCTCCGCGTTATCGAAGACATTAAAAAGAAACGGGCGTTGCAGCCTGCGGAACATTCTCTGGCAAAAACCTTCCGTGACAAGTTCTTCATACGTCTTTTGAACAATCTGTTCGAAAGCGAAGAACAATTTGAACTGCAGAGCAGGGAGCTGGGACTCTCTTTTTCCTCCTCCGCCTACACCTGCTGCACAGGTTATCTGAACTGTACGGACATTGATTCCATGACCTATGACCGTCAGCTTTCCGTTTTCAGTTCCTCCATTAACATGATCGGAGAGCTCTCCGAAAAATATATGCCTTCCATTTGCATAGCTCTGGACATGCGCCATTTTGCCGTTATTTTCTGCGGCGATCCGGGGACAAACAAGCTCCATGACATATTATCAGGCATATGCGAGGCTGTTTTTAAATACTATAAAGTCAATTTCACCTGCGGGATAGGAACCACGGAGCCCCATCCCCTTGCCATCGGAGAATCTTATCGCAGTTCGCGCATGGCTCTGGTGCAGTCCTCGGAAGAAGACCCTATAGTAAGCTTTGACAATCTCCCCGCGGACAGGCATACCCACGATTCCTTCAACATGGGGCTCTTTAAGGATTCTCTCACCAAAGCTTTCGAAGAATACGATTCCGATGAACTGTCAGGTCTTATTGACAACCTCTGCAATCTGTTTTTGGAGCATCCAAACGATTTCGTTCAGGCACTGGATGCGGCTTCAAGCATACTTTATCTTGCGATCTCGCTGCTTCCGGACGGGGAAGATCTGCTTTCCGACATTTTCAGCGACACTCCGGACGGCTACCGCTCCCTTTACCGCCAGAACAACGTCGAACAGATCATCAGGTGGCTGTCGTTTTTCGGCAAAAAAATGAGCGCCGTCTTTGACGAGCGCAGAAACGATCACAAAAATCGCATAGTGAGCAATGTAAAAAAATATATATCGGAGCATATCCACGAAAAACTTCCGCTGGAAAAGGTTGCCGCTGCCTTCGGTATCAGCCCCAACTATCTTTCCCAGCTTTTCGGCAAATACAGCGATCTCGGCTTCTCCGAGTACGTGAATGCCTGCAAGATCCGCGAAAGCAAGGAACTTCTCGCCACCGACAATTACAAGGTGTACGAGGTTGCGGACATGCTCGGTTTTGAAAGCTCCTTCTACTTCAGCAAGGTTTTCAAAAGAATAGAGGGCATCGCCCCTACGGAGTATCTGAATCTGCCGAGAGGTTGAGACGATCGGCGAACAGCATCATTCTCCCCACTTTTCCACCCTTGACAGGCTCTTGTTGGTGAATCGCTTGTCCCCGGACACTTCTTTTCCGAACCAGGCGGGCGGGATAAATGCATTGGCATCCGCCACATCCGTAAATTCCACCTCAGCCATGACAAGGCCTTTGAGCCTGCCTTCAAAGACATCCAGCTCTATCTTGTGCTTCTCGTCCAGGCGGAACAGATAACGGGTCTTTTTTACCGTATGACCGATCTTCTTTTTAAGAAGATGCTCATAGATGCTTTGAGGAACAGGTATTTCGATCTCTTCATTCACGACCGCTGCGGTTTCAAGTCCCGTGGAATCCGTTTTCCTGTGGTCTTTGTAGGTCAAAATGTATTCATCGTTCTTTTTTCTGATACGAAGTGTGGGCTTGTCAGCCAGGTAAGCCTGTTCTATTTTCCAGACATCAAAAGCTTCCGACAGGTTCGGAAGCTTTTCTGTTAGGTATTTTCTTTCAATTTCCATTTTTCTTGTCCTTGTTCCTGCTCTTTTTGAGCTTTTCATCAAAGTACTTTCGGAAACCCTTTACATCTGTGGCCTTGATCTCTTCGTTCTGATCAACGCAATAGGCATGAAACTCCGAAAGCGAGATCAATATTCCTTCGGAAGTCTCGTTCCCCGCAACACTCTTTTCATTTCTGTGACGGTTCAAAAGAGCGTTACAGTCATCCTTTAAAAGCACCTTAACCGCATTCGGACTGTATCCGTTCAGAAGCTTGTGTATCTGCATGACCAGATTTCCGTCATCCGGACTGAGACATGCGGGCGCATGCTTAACCACATGGATGCCTTTTTTCAATATGTCTCCGTAAATATTCGGATAAGGCATATAGTTTCCGGGCTTGTACAGAATATCTTCATCGATCAGAGGCTTTTCGTTAAGTATCAGGTTTGCTGCCTGTGAATAGAAGAGAGTTGCCACCAGTTGATAGGGTGCGGTATCTCCGTTTGTCTGTGATACCAGATAAAGGAGTATGTTGGAGGCCTTATCTCTGAGCAGCTTTTCTTCCAGAGCGCGTTTGGCCTTTTTGTAAGCAACCTCCGTGATCTTGTCCCTGTTCTTCTCAAGGATCTCGGAAAATAGATAGGGGTTTTCCGAAATATCATTGATCTTTTCGGCAAACTCACGTCCCGGCACTGCGCCCTTAAGCTGATTCAATACCGTGGTCTCTCCCCATCCCAACAGCTTGGAAAGGGGTTTTTTTCCGATATTATAGGTTTCCATTATACTAACAAGTTGTTCCCGCGTGTCTTCCATCAGTATTTCCTGAAATCATTGATCATCTTTACAATTATTTTGATACCCTTGGTCAACCTGTCGAAAGCTCCGATCCTGAACAGGCTTACAATGACCATTCCGATAGGTATGCCGAGGATCAATCCCCAGATACCGTTCATCAGCTTGTATCCGATATACATGAAGATCAAAGTCAGCAGGGGATTCATTTCCACTGCATCACTAACCAATTTGGGCTGAAGAACCTGACGTATCAGCTGACAGATACCATACAGAACTCCGAGCAAAATAGCCTCTGTGTAGTTTGCGCCGATAATGTCTATGATCATCCACGGCCAGAGCACGGCTCCCATTCCGAACACCGGCAGGAAATCAAGGAAAGATACACCGAAAGCCACAAGGGCAGAGTAGTCTATATCCATGATCTCAAACCATATGAACATGATAGCGAACATGATCAGCATGATCTTAAACTGAGCTTTGAAGTAGCCACCGACAGCCTTTTTAAAATTATCCTTGATCAGCCTGAAGTAAGCCATGGTAGAGCTGGGGGTGTGTATCTGGAACCAGTTTACGATCTCCGTCTGCTGAGCGGTAAAAAAGTAAGCCGCGATAAACGTCACGATTATACCGAACAACATGTCCACACCTGTGGTAACAAAATCTGATGCATCGGACAGAGAGGGCATATTCAGTTTCCCCATCATCTCCTGAAAGCTCTTGATAACATCTTCGGATGTTCCGGATATGAAATTCTGTACACTTACCGGAAGAATATCAAATATGGCTTTCATTCCTTCGCTCGCAGCCAGTCTGTTCTTTGCCTCGTTAACACTGGCTATGATATTCTCCTTATCACTCAGCAATTTTGATGCCTGGGTGATCGCAAAATACAATACTCCGTACAAAACTCCGACTATGGCTGCTATAACCAGCACAATAACAATAGCGGATCCGATCTTTTGCGTAAGCTTCAATTTCTTTCTGATCAGCTTTACAAGAGGAGTAGCGATCACTGACAAGAGCCCCGCAAGAACAAAGGGCAGGAAAAACTTAAACACCCTCGGCAGGAAAATGATGATCAAAACTATACCCAGAATGCTCAGGGCAAGATTGGCCAGGATCCTCCAGATGACATATTTATCCTTTACCTCGGTAGTTCTGCCCTTTGCCGTGCTTCCGGCCTGTCCGGCCGTTCCACCGGCTTCTGCGGAACCGTTTTCTTCCGAAACCGAATCCTCGGCTGTTTCCCTTTCCGCATCCTCGCTCTGTAATGCTATCGGAGTGACAATATCATCATAGCGCACATCCTCGGGACGATTGGGATTTTCATATTCCGCATCCAAACGGAATTGTTCCGTCGCCTCCCGGATCATATGCGCGGTCTTGTGAATGAACCTTGTTCCGGCTTCAAATTTCTTCTTTATGTCAGAATCCTTGGCTTCCTTTTTTGCCTTCTCTTTACGCTTGGTTTTTTCGGCTTTTGCATTCTTTACCAAGTCATCCGCAGTTCCTTCGGCTTTTATTTCTTCTTCAAGCTTCTCGGCAGATCTATTGTCCGGCTTCAATTCTTCATTTGATTTTTTCAGTTCGTCAGTGCCCAAATTTACCCTCTACTTTCTGCCAACTTCTCTAATGGCAAACGTAACAAAAAACAATACCGCGGCAACTATTGCGATCATAGGTCCCGCTGCCGCATCAAGATAGAACGAAAGAACAAGCCCCGAAAGCCCTGAGACAATGGAGCCTATGCACGAGAAAAGATGATATTCCCGTGCGTTGCCCGAAATATTTCTGGCCGCTGCCGCAGGAAGAATAAGAAGGGCGTTTATTATCAATATGCCTGCCATACGTACTGTGAGCATTACAACCACCGCTACAAGGCACGCAAATATGTTTTCGTACAGAATGACCGGAATTCCTTTGCTTTTGGCAATACTTTTGTTAATGCCTATGCCCGAAAGACCGTTATAAAAGAAAAACCACACAACTATGGTAACCGCAAGTGCTATTGCAAGCTTTACTATGTCGGAGACGGTAACGTTTAAGATGTCTCCCACCAGCATTACGGAATATCTGGAAAAATCCCCGTTTCTGGAAAGCAGGGCAAGTCCCACAGCCACCGAGAGTGATGAAAACACCGAGATGACCGTATCCGCGGATGCAACATTCTTATGCTTGATGTAATTCAAAAGTAACGCAAAAACTATGGCAAAGATCACCATCGACACATCTTTGTCCGATATGCCGAGAAGAATGCCGATAGCAATCCCCGTAAAGGCCGAGTGTCCCAAAGCATCCGAAAAGAAAGCCATCCGGTTGTTTACAACCATGGTCCCGAGAATGCCAAACAGCGGAGCGATAAAAAGTATGGCTATAAACGCATTTTTCATAAAATCATAGTCAAAAATACTCATATCGTCCGCCTATTCTCCGATCCCTTTAACCATAAAGGTCTGTTTAAACGCTTCGCTTGCCATCACTTCCTCCGGAGTCCCTCTTGCTATGACCGACTTGTCCACAAGCAGCACATCATCCGCATATTGGGCCATGAGGTCCAGATCGTGGGAAACCAGAATGATCGACAGGTCATAGCTTTTCTTGAGGTCCGCAAGGATCTTGTAGAACAACTCTCTGCCGTTTTTGTCTATGCCGGAGACCGGCTCGTCCAAAAGCAGGAGATTCGGAACGGGGGTACATGCTATGGTAAGAAGCACTCTCTGGAGTTCTCCGCCGGAAAGGTCGCAGACCCTTTTATCTATCAGATTTCCCGCGTCGAACATATCCAGTCTCATTTTTATCCTGTCATACAATTTCCTGTCTTTCCTCAGAAAAACAGGGATCCTGCTGATATAGCCCGCCGCCAGATCATATACGGACAAGGGCATATTGGGCTCCATGTCCAGCTTCTGCGGAACATAGCCCACCTTCAGCCTTGAAACCGTGTTATTCTTAATGTCCCTGAAAACAATTGAACCGTCGTAGGAGCGCTCCCCCAAAATACTCTTGATAAAGGTGGATTTTCCTGCTCCGTTTTTTCCGATGATAACCGTAAGCTTTCCGCAATAAATGGAAAGGGATATCTTGTCCAGGATCACCGTATTCCCGTCATTTACCGAAAGATCGTTTATATCTATCCTGTGAAATCCGCACGCTGCCTTGCTTCCCCATTTCATCCTGCCTGTCCTGTACAGGGCAGCACGCTCGTCGTCTATGATCTCTTCAAGTTCTTTATTCTTTTGAAGATACTTATTTTTTTTCACAAAAAGAGCCTCTTATTTTAAATATTCCTCGATGGCTTCGAGATTTGCATTCATTCCTTCAATGTAAGAATCCTTGTCCGAAGCCCCGGTGAGCGGATCTATGTATATCACTGCCGCGCCCGTTTCTCCCGAGATCTTGTGTGAATGAAAGACCTGATCCTTTTCAATCAATATGATCACTTCTTTACATCTCTTTGCTTTTTCTATCGCTTCGGCAACTTCATTGGCTGAGGGCAACTCGTTTTCATCAAGGGAAAACACCGCAATATTGCTCATTCCCATGGATTCCGTGAAAACTTCAAACGCCTCGTTAAAGCATATGCACCGTATGCTCCTTGCGGAATTCTCGATGGTCTCAGCGATCTCCAGCTTCTTTTCATACGGTCCCTCTATGATCTTCTCACCGTACTTTTCGGCATTCTCATCGATCTTTTCCTTCAGCTCGGGGAATCTCTTTGTAAGTGCCATGCTTACATAGTCGATGCAATCCATCTCATAGTCGGTACTCATCCAAAGATGCGGGTTGTCCACCTCTTTGTGCGCGGCAGCGACCTCTATCACCGTTACGTCGGGATAGTTTGTTTTTACATTGTCCAAAAAGCTTTCCATTCCGGAACCGTTTGCCAAAAGAACGGCAGCACCGTCGATAGCCTTCATATCCTTTGTTGTGAGCTGATAATTATGAATACAGCCCGTAAGGTTTTCCGTCATGTTCACTACGCGAATGCCCGTATCTTCCAGCAGATTTTCCGCCATTACGTAAAGCGGATTGAAAGTGCATACAACGGTAGTCTCCTTACCGTTTTTCCCTTTCCTTCCGAAAATGATCACCAACAACATGATCACTACGACGATCAGGGCGGTAATGAGCACGATCAGTTTGTTTTTATTGTTTTCCATTCTACTCTTTTCCTAACTTAAATGCCGCGAAAAAGCCTGCGGCAAATGTAACGATCCCGAAGATCACCGCTGCGGGAGAGACTGCAGTCACTCCCGAATGAGCAAAAACGGGATAGGGTGATGCAGCTATAAGTCCGAGGATCGCTGCGTATGTTTTGCTTTCGTGCTTGTCCAGAAGATATCGGATGAGCTTCGCCACTCCGAAGATTCCGACTACCACGCCTATGATAAAGGGGATCAACGCCCCTGCAAATGAGAGAACCGATTTAACATCGAAATCCTTTAATGCAGTTACAATACCGGTTACGGATTCGATTATGGAATTGTAGTATCCCAGGATCATCATGACCATTGAACCGGAAACACCGGGAATGATCATTGTGGCCGCTGCCACACATCCCAGGAGCAATCCCGCTATGATACCGAAAGGAGAGAGCGTCAAGGTACGTTCAACTCCTGTCTTCTGTCCGAGAAGTTCAAGACCGATGACCAATGCAAAAAACAGTACAAAGAGCAAAACAGCCATCACATCGGTTTTGCCCTTTACTCTTTTCCATATCATCGGAATACCTCCGAAAATGAGGCCGATGAACAACAAAGCCGTGGGGATCGGAAACTTTTCGAACAGCCATTCTATGGCAAACGCAAAACCGACGATCCCGACCAGCATTCCTATGCCATAAGGAAGAAGCGTAATGATGCTCTTCTTAAACTTTTTAAAAAGATTGTTGATGCTGCCGATGATGTCATCGTATATGCCCATCGAAACCATCATCGTTCCGCCCGAAACACCCGGGATCACGTTTGCGACTCCTATCACTATTCCCCTTAATATATCCAGTATAAACTTTAGCATTGCACTTCTCCCTTTTTTATTTTTGCCAGCGACCGCTTGCCCCGCAGGGAAGCACCAGCCCCGTCTCTTTTACCGGAAGACCGATCTCGTCGGCTTCCACTTTACCGCCGTATTTCGGAACTATCTCACTTCCGAGAAGATAAGAAAGAACCGCGGGCTGTAACCCCGTTGTATATGAATTGATCAGGAAAAACAGCGGTTCGCTCTTTAATACCCCCGCACACAATTTCACGAAGTCATATATTGACTCTTCGATCTTCCAGATCTCACCCTTTGGTCCTCTGCCGTAGGACGGCGGATCCATGATGACCGCATCATAAAGATTGCCTCTTCTGATCTCGCGTTCCACAAACTTGCTGCAGTCATCCACTATGTATCTGATCGGAGCGTTTTCAAGTCCGGAAGCTGCTGCATTTTCCTTTGCCCAGGTTACCATTCCCTTCGAAGCATCAACATGAGTGACAGCCGCTCCGGCCTTTGCCGCCGCCAGCGTTGCACCGCCCGTATATGCAAAAAGATTAAGTACCTTAACCTCCGCTTCGGGGTTTCCGGCCTTTTTCTTTTCGATCAGTTTGGAAAACCAGTCCCAGTTAGCCGCCTGTTCGGGAAACAGGCCCGTATGCTTAAACGCAAACGGCTGAAGATTAAACTTCAGATCCTTATAGCCTATGGTCCACTTTTCGGGAAGATCGAACATTTCCCATTCACCGCCGCCTTTGGATGAGCGATGATAGTGCCCGTTCAGTTTCTTCCACTCGGGAGCTTTTCTGCTCGTTTTCCAGATCACCTGGGGATCCGGTCTTAAAAGAATGTATTTGCCCCATCTTTCCAGCTTTTCGCCTTCGGAGCAATCCAGTACTTCATAGTCTTTCCAATTGTCTGCTATCCACATTTCTTCGTCCTTTGATCATGCTTATCCACATTAAACGTACAATTGAACCCATTATATCATCACGTATTTTCAAAAGCAAGTTTTCCCTTTTCTTGTTTAACTTGTATAAAAAAGACCCGTTTTTTTGTGAATGCTGATCAATTGAATTCCCACCACCCCTATGCTATTATCCAGAAAAACGTAAACGAAAGGGAATATATGGTTTATAAGATCTGGCTCAGCATGCTGAAAGGAAAAACATCCGCCCAAAAAATGCAATTGCTCCGTGAATGCGGCGGTTTTGCCGAAACCTATGCCCGGCTGCGGGAGTCCGGGGAAAACATAGATCTTGATCTGGAGAAAGCGAAAAAGATCGAGCAGGACTGCTATCGAAAAGGCATATGGATCCTGAGCTGCCGGGAGTTCGGTATACCAAGCTATCCGGGCCTTCCTTTGATCCTCTATTGCAGGGGAGAGCTGAAACCCTTCGGTGAAACCTTTGGCATAGTCGGAACCAGGCTTTGTACCGAATACGGGAAGAAGATGACAGTCGAGATCGCGGAAGAACTTGCCGAAAGAGGGATCACCATAATCAGCGGAATGGCCAAAGGGGTTGACGGATACGCCCACTCCGCAGCGATCAGAAAAAACGGCTATACCGTGGCGTTTTTTGGAAACGGCCCGGACATATGCTTCCCTTCCGAACACCGTTCATTAATGGATGCGATCATTAATACAGGTCTTATAATATCCGAATATCCACCCGGTTTTCACGGAAACGCTTCTACTTATCCGCAAAGAAACAGACTGATCGCCGCTTTTTCCGACAGCGTTCTTGTCGTAGAATCCCGTTCAAAAGGCGGTGCTCTCATTACAGCCGCAAAAGCAAGGGAATACGGCAAAAAGGTCTATGCTGTCCCGGGGCGGCTTGATTCAAGGGAAAGCGAAGGCACAAACCGCCTTATCGCCGAAAACAAGGCGGAACTCTGGCTTCCGTCGCTTCACAGACCTTCCTGCAGTCAGCTGTCCTTTGATCTTCCCAAGCCGGATCCCGGCTTTGATCCCATGGTTTTGAAACTTTTAAAACAACACGACGGGCATATGGCTGCCGAAGACCTTGCAAAAGCCATGGGGCTTACTCTTGCTTCTCTTTTTAACGAAATGATGGAGCTTGAATTAAACGATGTTATTAAAACGGAGGGGGACATAGTTTGGCTACTGTAGTAAAAAGCTTTTCAATTTCCGGTATAGACGGTTATCCCGTGGATATCGAAGCGAGCGTATTAAATACGGAATCACAATCCGTCAACATAATAGGAATGGGAGATACGGCTGTAAAGGAGTCCGGGGAAAGGATACAGTCCGCCCTGATCGACTGCGGTTTTTATATGCCCGAAAAAAAGATCGTTCTGAGTCTCGCTCCCGGAGACAGAAAAAAAAGAGGCTCTCACTACGATCTTGCTCTTGCGATCGCTTTACTTACCCAGGCAGATGAGATCAAGCCCCGGGAGCTCGGAAAATACGGTTTTCTGGGAGAGCTTTCGCTCGGAGGAGATCTTCGTCCCTGTAAAGGCATCCTTCCCATGATCCTGGCTGCGAAAAAGGCCGATGTCAGGCATATGATCGTTCCCGCCGATAATTTTGCGGAAGCAAGACTTGTAAGCGGAGTTACAGTCTATCCCTTTTACACACTTTCTGAGGTTGTGGCTTTTCTCGAAGGAGTGGGAGGTGTCCCCGAGATCCGATCCGATAAAAAAGGAGAAGAAAAGGATAAAAGACTCAACGAACCGGATTTTTCCGAGGTGAGAGGGCAGAACTCCCTGATCGATGCAATAGTTCTCGCAGCCGCCGGCGGCCACAATATGCTTATGATCGGAAATCCCGGTTGTGGAAAGACCATGATTGCAAGGAGAATTCCCACTATCCTTCCCGACATGACCGAGGAAGAAGCTCTCGAAGTAACAAAGATCCATAGTATTTCCGGTCTTGTCCCCCCGGGAGAAGGTCTGCTGTCCGCAAGACCTTTTCGTGCACCGCATCACAACGTATCTGTAAACGCTCTGATCGGAGGAGGATCCAATGCTCTTCCCGGGGAGATATCCCTCGCCCACAACGGAGTTTTGTTTTTGGATGAGCTGGGTGAGTTTTCCGCCAATGCTCTGGATTCGCTGCGTCAACCGCTGGAGGACAAAAAGGTGGTGATCTCGAGGGTCAATTTCACTAACACCTATCCTGCCAATTTCATGTTCATTTCCGCAATGAACCCCTGTCCCTGCGGCTATTATCCGAGCAGCAAATGCCGCTGCTCGGATTACGAGATCGTAAAATACAGAAACAAGATCTCAGGACCTATCTTAGATCGTATAGATATTCAAAAAGAGGTTAAACCCGTTGATCTTTTTGAACCGGAGCTTTCAGCCCCTGCCCCTTCATCATCGGAGCTTCGCGCGAGAGTTGCTTCGGCAAGAAGGATCCAGCAAAAAAGATTTGCCTCTCTTCCCGGAATATCCTGTAACGCCCAGATGACAGGAACCATGATCAACGAACATTGCGGGATAGATGCAGAAACCACGTCCCTGCTCCGTAAGGCCTGTGACAAGTTCGGCTACTCCGCAAGAGTTGTGCACAAGCTGCTGAGAATGGCAAGAACGTCGGCAGACATGTCGGAAGAAACACACATCAGAAAAGAAGACGTTGCTTTTGCCCTCCACTGCAGGGATCTCGATAAAAGCAACGGCAAAATGATGGTAATATAAAAAGGGACGGTTCAAAACCGTCCTTGTACCTTATCCAACATCATGAACCCTGGAAGATTCCTGAGCATACAAGAGTTTCAACAATATGGGTGTAAGTATTGAGGATACAACGATCAAAAGTATGACCGCAGTGAAATACTCGGGCGAAACCAGCCCCACGGACAGACCTTTTTGAGAAACGATAAGAGCAACCTCACCTCTGGTCATCATTCCCACGCCGATCTTTAAGGAATCCGACCAACTGAACTTCAGCACCTTAGATATCAATCCGCAGCCGACGATCTTTGAAACGAGGGCAACTATCACGAACAATACGCTGAACAGCAGGATCTCTTTGTTGAAGTTACTGATATCCGTTCGAAGACCGATACTTGCAAAGAATACCGGTCCGAATATCATATATGAATTGATGTCCATTTTCTGGGCAATATAATCGTGATCCTGAATAGAGCAGAGGATGATACCTGCCACATAAGCACCGGTAATATCCGCAATTCCGAACAGCTTCTCCGCGGCATATGCCATTATAAAGCAAAGAGCAAGGGACCAGATGGGAAGTCTTCTGGTATGAGGCCAGCGCTTGTCCATCCACTTGAAAAGAAGATATACCCCAAAGCCCACTACAATGGAAAAAACAAAGAAGAGGACAGTTGAAAGTGCTACCGTTCCCACATTCGAATCACCGCTCTTGAAGCCGATAACGAAGGTCAGAACAATGATTCCGATCACATCATCGATGATCGCGGCAGAAAGCACGGTAGTGCCAACCGTAGTCTTTAGCTTACCGAGTTCACGAAGAGATTGTACCGTAATGGATACCGAAGTAGCCGTCATTATAACGCCGATGAATACCGCTTCGTAAAACTCCACGGAACCGAGGGGTGAACTGCCGTAATATCCCATATAAAGCAGCGTTCCTCCCACCAACGGAACAAACACTCCGCAGCAGGCGATGAGGAGAGCCTTAAAGCCCGTTCTCATCAATTCCTTGAGATTGGTTCCGAGACCGGCAGAGAACATGAGCAAAACAACTCCGATCTCCGCAAGCTGAGATATGAAATCGTTCAGAGATACTATGCCCAAAACACTGGGACCTATAATAATGCCCGCAAGTATCTCCCCCACAACCTCGGGAGCATGGATCCTTTTTGCAAGAAGCCCAAAAACCTTACTGAACAGGATTATGATCGCCAAACTCAGAAATATCTCGTATGCTTCCATTACCGTTCCTCCTTATCGTACTTAAAAGGTGTTTTTTTCCGATCTTTCATGTTTTCCTTAAAAACCCCCCTCCGTATCAGAGGGGGGTTCTTTCAATAGCATATCATTATATTACTAAAATTTGAAAAATCAAGTATAATCTTTTTATGAATCATAACCGTTCGGATTCATGCTCTGCCATCTCCAGGTGTCTTCGCACATTTCGTCCAGATTTTTTTCAGCCTTCCAGCCAAGCTCTTTCCAAGCCTTTGAGGGATCGGAATAATTCGTCGCGATGTCTCCGGGACGTCGTGCCACAACCTCCGAAGGAAGCTGCTTTCCGCATGCTTTTGCAAACGCATCGATGACTTCCTTTACGCTGTAACCCTTTCCCGTTCCGAGATTGTATATCGAAACCCCGGGGGCTTCCCCGAATTTTTTCAGAGCTTTAACATGACCCTTGGCAAGATCGACCACATGAATGTAATCACGAATGCCCGTTCCGTCGGGTGTATCATAGTCGTCTCCGAAGATCTTGATCTTATCAAGCTTTCCGACAGCCACCTGTGCAACGTAGGGCACGAGATTGTTGGGTATGCCCTTGGGATCTTCTCCGATCAGTCCGCTCTCATGAGCTCCGATGGGATTGAAATATCTGAGAAGGACCACATTCCACTCCTCATCGGATGTGTGAATGTCCGTCAATATCTGCTCAAGCATACTTTTTGTCCACCCGTATGGATTGGTGCATATACCCTTGGGTGAATCCTCCGTAACAGGCACTTTTTCCGGGTTTCCGTATACTGTTGCAGAGGAACTGAATATTATGTTCTTAACCTGATGCGCTCGCATCACATCACAAAGATTAAGAGTGCCGGTGATATTGTTATTATAGTACTCGATGGGCTTTCTTACCGATTCACCGACTGCCTTAAGGCCCGCAAAATGAATAACAGCGTCTACCTTTTCCTTATCAAATACCTCCGCAAGCTTATTCTTATCAAGGAGATCCACACGATAAAACCTCGGAGTCTTTCCCGTGATCTTACCTATTCTTTCCACTGCAAGTTCGCAGGAATTGTACAGATTGTCCACGATCACAACGTTATGTCCGCTACAGATCAACTCCACACACGTATGACTTCCGATGTATCCTGCTCCTCCGGTAACCAAAATATTCATTGTTTCAGTACCTCCGTATTTTATTCAGTATCCGTTAATGCAAAGCGGACGCTTATTGCCGCTTCATTCCCGTCTCTGCGTAAAAAATGTAACACAGCCGAGGCTTTGTGTCAAGATTATTGTTTTATAACAGAATTTCTGTTTTATTTCTGATGCCCATCTTGACTTTGCGCAACTTTTCTGATAAGATTGCGCAAAACATCTGCTTGCGCGGAATGCATATGCTTATAGGATCCTTTTCACACTTTATCATAGCATCTGCGTAAAACAACGTCAATCTATATATATTACAGAGGTGACTTTGATTTCAATAAACCGGGAGAGACTGCAGCACGCGTATTGCTCGACAATAAAGAATCCTGATTTATGATTGCAAAAGCATATATTATTCTTTTTCATAAATAATCCAAAGCACCATCTTCCAAAATATTTTTGATTATGGTAAAATGACTTTGGATATACATATGTTTTTTTGCTATTCATAGTTTTACATATGCATCCGTTAAATTAAACAGCCAACAGACCGATATCCGAAACGGATCGTTGATCCGTAATCCTGTATATCGTTTTAGATTAGAAAGCCTACAATAAATGAAAAAAATAGAAAGAAAAGTAATATATGTTTTTACAGGCATAGCTGTATTCTGTGCGGTCATGCTTTTCGGGGGAGTCACCGAGTACGTTGAAGGAACGGCACTTAAGGATTTTATCACAAGGCCTGAGCCTACTGCCACGCCATCACCTGATATATCACCTACGCCGACCAATACACCGACTCCCACAAATACACCGACTCCCACAAATACGCCGACTCCCACACCCACTACGACAAATACGCCTGCACCCACTAACACTCCGATGCCGACAAATACTCCGACACCGACTCCGGTATTTTTCAATCCGGGCATAGCTCTTGCGGATGTATTTGCTTCCTCGTGGATCGATGTGCGTTCCTCCATGGACGAATCAGACGATTTGAATATCATCGGAAAAATGTACTACGGAAGTTATGCGGAGATCCTTTCGGATGAAGGTGATTGGTTAAAGATCACTACAGGTAAGATCAAAGAAGGTTACATTTTAAATGATTACAACCTTATTACCGGATACGAAGCAGCTAAAATACTTGACAGCGAACGTTCTGAAGACGGCGAGCGGCTTGTCTACGGAAAGCTTACCGCCAAGGTTAAAATGCGTACAACGGCTGACGATGACGCTTTATCTCTCGGAACGATCAAAAAGAACAGCATTGTACAGATCAATTTCCTTGACGGCGAAGGATCCGGAGAAGAAGGCTGGCTATTTGTGACCTCAGAAGAAGGTGACTCTTTCTATGTCAAGAAAAAATATGTCTCGTATATAATAAACTATGAACCGGGTCTTACACTTGAGGAGATTTCGTCGTTAAACTTTGAGTTTAAGGTCAAGCATGCCCGCGCCAACAGGATCGTTCCCGAGATACCTATAGTTTCACGAGAAGAAATGCCTTCCTTCTCGGATGAAGACCTGTACAATCTGGCAACCTTCCTTGCTTCTGAGGCGGGAGACAAGGATTATTACACTCTCCTTGCGATTGCCAATGTTATCATCAACCGATTGGAACTCGGTCGTTGGGGCAATACTATCACAGAAGTGATCTTTGCAAAGAACGAATTCGAAGGAGCCAATGAGCACCTGATCAAAAAGGTTATCGACTCTAATCTTATCGACAAGGATAAAAAGTTTTATGCCGCTGCAACAGATGCTCTTAACCGTGTAAACAACATAGGAGATTATGCTTACTTCATCACTGAGGTAAATGCGTTAAAGCCTACAAAGGATGCTTCGGGAGAAGAGACCTGTGAGATGCTGAACTTTAAAGCCTTCACCGAAATGGGCGGTTACTTCTTCTACAATCCGTTACCTTAGATATTCTAAATTCACACTTAAATGCCACAGGATTCCACTGTGGCATTTTTTTGTGTTGACAAACAGATAATTATGTGCTATTTTCTTGCGTGTGCTTAACGAATCGAAGCACAAATATTAAAGAAAGAGAGGTAAGCTACAATGACAATGATTCGAGTGTTTTTTAAATCCCATAATAATACACTTAATAACCTTACCTCGGTATTACTTTCATTTTAGCTTGTCTATCATAATGAATCTTTTACCGTGGTAATGCCACGGTATTTTTTTATCTATAATTCTTTTATATTTCATCAAGTCCCGTGGCGCAGTAATTGTAACAGCTAATCATTTTTACACAAGAGTCGGTTTGACTCACTGTCTACACAAGGGAGTTACCTATGAAAAAACTATCTGAATATGTTCTCAAATACCGATACAAATACCTTATTGCCGTTTTATGCATAGTGATCGGTGTTGTCGCTGAGAACAAAAAACCTGAGCTTATCAGAAACATCGTAGATGAAGTCATCGGAAACGGTGAATTCAGCCTGCTTCCCGGTCTTTTACTCGGTATCGCGGCTATCGGACTGATAAGAACCTTTACACAATATATCAAGGAATTCACTTTTGACGTCACCGGGGTTAAAGTCGGTAACGAAGTACGCTTTGACCTCTTCAAGCACATCCAGAAGCTTTCACTCAACTTTTTTGACAAAGCAAACACAGGTGAGATCCTTGCCCGCTTGAAAAACGACATTGATGCCATTGCCTTCGGAGGTGTAGGCTTCATTATCATGCTGGCCATTGAGATCCTGCTTCACACAAGCATGGTCATTTACTGCATGTTTCGTCTCTCTCCCAAGCTTTCCATCTTCCCTGTCTGCATTCTGCCCATAGGCATAGCTCTGGCGGCCATATTGGAAAAGAAGCTCGACAAGGTCTATGACAAGCTTAGTGAAGAAAACGCGGATATGAATACCGTCGCTCAGGAAAATATTGCGGGAGTACGCACAGTAAAGGCATTTTCCAGAGAAAAATACGAACTGGACAAATTCCGTCGTCACAACAAAAAATACTTTAACATCAGCATGGATCTTTCTAAGGTTCTGGTACGCTATGAACCCCTGTTTGACCTGATCACCAGACTGCTGCCCATCGGAGCTCTCCTTATCGGAGGCCGTATGGTCATTTCCGAAGAGATCACTCTCGGAACTCTGGCTGCATTCGTCGTTTACTGTGACTTTCTGGTATGGCCCATGGAAACCATCGGCTGGGTAAGCAATGAGATAGCTTCGGCTTTTGCTTCTTACAAGAAACTTAAAAAGGTTTCAAAAGAAAAACCTCTCATCACAAATCCCGAAAACCCGATCTTTCTTGAAACAGTCAAGGGTTCCGTTGAATTTGACAACGTTTCCTTTAAGCTGGACAACAAAGATATTTTGAAGGACATCTCTTTCAAACTTCCTGCAGGAAAAACCCTTGGTATCATGGGAGCCACCGGATCCGGAAAAACCTCGATCCTTACTCTTTTGTTCCGTTTCTACGATACCGATTCGGGAACCATAAAGCTGGATGGCACAGACATTAAGGACCTTTCACTCACCCAGCTCCGACAGAGCATTGCCCAGGTATCTCAGGATGTTTTCCTCTTCTCCGATACCATCAGTGAAAATGTCCGTTTCGGAAAGCACGAAGGTACATCGGATGAACTCGTGCATAAATGTCTTGAGATGGCCAGAGCCGATGAGTTCGTCGATCAGCTGTCCGAGGGCGAAGAAACTGTTATCGGAGAACGTGGTGTCGGACTTTCCGGCGGACAAAAACAAAGGATCAGCATTGCCAGAGCCTTGGCAAAGAATGCTCCGATCCTGGTTCTCGATGATTCCACTTCCGCATTGGATACCGAAACCGAGCTTGAGATCCAGAAAGTGCTTAACAATCTGTCCGATACTACGAAGATCATCATCGGACATCGTATTTCGGCAGTAAGACATGCGGACGAGATCATCGTTCTAAAGGACGGGGCTATCGCCGAACGCGGTACTCACGATGAACTTCTTGCTCTCCGGGGCTTATACTTTGAAACCTATTGCGCACAATACGGGGAGGTGGCATAATGGCCGTCAATTCAACAAAAAAAGACGAAAACACCGCTCTTGCCGACAAGACAAGAACGATACTTCGTCTTGCTAAATATCTTTTGAAATACAAGGGAACAATCGCTGTAGTTCTTGCCGTTATCGCAGTTGCTACTGCCATAACGCTTATTAATCCGCTTATCATCGAATATGCGATCAATGTCTGCATAGCGGATAAAGACTATGACTCGCTTTACAAGCTTACATTTGTCGCTTTGGCACTTAATTTCATTCTCTTTGCCGCAGTAAAAGGAAGAATGTATCTGATGGCAAAGATATCCAACAAAATACTTGTTACCATCCGTGATGAATTATACACTCATCTTCAGAAGCTGGGACTCAGGTTCTATGACAGCCTTCCCGCAGGAAAGATCCTTTCGCGTGTTATCGAAGATGTAAACTCACTTAAGGGTGTTCTGCAGGATCTGGTTGTTACCCTGCTTCCTCAGTTCATTACACTTGTGGCTGTTCTTGTGATCATGTTTGTGAAAAATCCGCCTCTGGCGGCAGCAACGCTTATTTCCACTCCGCTGCTCATCGCCGGACTGTTCTACATTCGGATTAAATGTTCATCACTCTGGCATATTCACAGTAAAAAGTCCTCGAATCTTTCGGGCGTTATCCATGAGGATATTTCCGGAATGCGTATAATCCAAGGCTTTGCAGCCGAATCCGAATCCGCTGCCTCCTTTGAAACCGCAGTAAATGAGCACCAGGACTCTTTCAGAAATGCCGTTAAGATCGGAGATCTTTTCAACTCCATCATAGAGTTCACTACCATGTTATCCACAGTTTGCATGTACTATGTCGGAGTTAAGCTCATAGGCATAGACGCAGCGCCCGTCGGAACTTTGATAGCCTTTTCCACATATGCGGGGATGATCTGGCATCCCATATCTCAATTGGGCAGTCTTTACACCAACCTTGTCAGAAATGTCGCAAAAGCAAACAGGATCTTTGAGGTTATCGATACGGCACCGGAAGTTTTTGACAGAGAAGGAGCCACAGAACTGCCGGAGATCGGCGGTCGTGTGGAATTTAAGGATGTTTCCTTCTCATATGACGGCAAAAAGGAAGTATTGGATAATGTCAGCTTCACCGTTAACCCCGGCGAGACCATTGCTCTTGTCGGTCCTACAGGTGCGGGAAAGTCTACCATCGCAAACCTTATCAGCCGTTTCTATGACATAAAAGACGGCCGGATCCTCATTGACGATCACGACCTGACCTCAGTAACGATTGAGAGCCTTCGCAAGCAGATGGGTGTTATGACACAGGATAATTTCCTGTTTACCGGCACTATTGCCGAAAACATCCGCTACGGTAAACTTGACGCAACTCAGGAGGAGATCGAAGCAGCTGCCAAGGCTGTCAATGCTCATGATTTCATCATTAAGCTTGAAAAAGGCTACGACACCGAGCTGCAGGAGAGAGGCGCGGGACTTTCGGTCGGACAGCGCCAGCTTCTGGCCTTTGCAAGGACCATGGTTTCCATGCCGAAGATCCTGATCCTTGACGAAGCAACCTCATCCATTGATACTCAGAGCGAGATAATGGTACAGAAGGGTATTGCTGAGCTTTTAAAGGGGAGAACTTCCTTTGTTATCGCTCACCGTCTTTCGACGATCAAAAATGCAGACCGTATCTTTGTCGTAGATCACGGCCAAATCGTTGAGGCCGGTTCTCATAACGAGCTGATGGCCAAAAAGGGAGAGTACTACAACCTTTATATGGCGCAAACCGCCTAAAAAAGGAGCTTACGTGAATTGATCGCTTTTCACGTAAGCTCTTGTTTTTTAGCTTTCAAAGGGCGGTATAAAGCTTTCCTTTGCCACATCGCCCTCCTGAATAAATGCATTTGTTATTCCAAGACCTATGGCATGATCCACCAGCCGAGCATACTCTCTTTTTGTACATTTCCTGTCGATCTCTTTATATTCTTCGGGTATCTTAAACGGTGTATATTGACTCATAAGCGAAAGATAGACCGAATCGCCGTAGGTTTCGTATATATACCTTACACATTCCTTTGATTCCTTCACATGTCCGGGAAGAAGAAGATTTCTTACGATAATTCCCTTCTTCATGATACCCCTGTCATCAAACTCCGCTGTTCCGACCTGTCTGAACATCTCTGCGATCGCCGTCTTTGCAATTTCGGGATAATCGGCAGCTTTTGAGTACCTCTCGGCAAGATCCCGGGTAATGTACTTAAAGTCCGCCAGATATATGTCTATCAGACCTTCCATCGATCTTAACACATCCACATCGTCATAGGATGATGTATTTGCGACCACAGGTATCCTCAGTCTGTCCTTTACAAGCAAAAGGCTGTCTTTTATCTGAAGATAGTAGTGGGAGGGAGTGACCAGATTTATATTGTTTGCTCCCATATCCTGTAGCTTCAGGAATTCTTCCGCCAGTTCCTCTTTACTGACTTCCCTGCCGACCGCAGCACGCGAGATCTCCTTGTTCTGACAATATACGCACCGAAGATTACAGCCTGAAAAAAAGACCGTTCCTGACCCTTCTTTCCCTGACAAACACGGCTCTTCCCAGAAGTGAAGAGCCGCCCTTGAAATCATTATTCTGTTTGATACTCCGCAGTAACCTACTCGTCGGTTTCCTTCGTTTCCTCGGGAACTTCCGTCTCCGGCATCTCCGCGTTCTGCTCCGCACTTTCGGGGGCAGGAATAACACTTATTTTTGAGCATAATACGAATAATCCTATGCCTGCTGCCAAAATGAAAAATGAGATAAACTGTGATGTTGAAAGCTTTCCGACCATTCCTCTTTCCAGATCTCCGCGGAATATCTCTATGATGAAACGTCCGATACTGTAAAAGATCAGATAGAAGGCAGAAACCTGACCGGGTTTCTTGAAAAATCGCGAGATCACAAATACAAGGATCGCGAAGTTCAGGAAATTAGCCGCGGATGACATGATCTGAGTAGGGTAGAGCCATACATTGTTTGGTGCAAATCTGGATTCACGGAAAACAATATGTATCGCACTTTTGGTCTCTGCACCGTAGCAGCAGCCTGCAAGCAGACATCCGATCCTTCCGAAACCCTGTGCAATGGCAATCTCCGGAAGAACCAGATCAAACCATTGTAAAGTGTTCAGTTTCTTGATCCTGCAATAAATGATGCATGCGATGGAACCACCGATGATCCCTCCGTAAACCACAAAACCGTTTGCAATGTTCAAAAGCTGGGAAGGATCTCTGATAATAGATTTTATCTCAACTATATAATAAAGGATCTTTGCGCCGACCGCACCACCGAGTGCCGCACAGACAGCCAGATCGAATGCTCTGTCAGCATCCAGGCCTCTTCTTTTTACTCTTTGCTCCAAAACCAGATATGCGGTAATAATACCTACAGCGATCATTAATCCGTATCCGTGGACCGATATTGAACCGATCTTAAACAAAACGTCCTTCATGGGTCTTCTCCCTTTAAAAATTACTCAGCCTTTTTGTCGTAAAAAAGGTGGTGTCAAACGACACCACCTAAATATACTATAATTCAAACTATTTTGCAATCGAAAACCGATGTTTACTTACCGAGCGTCTTCTTTACGGTCGCAACAACGTTCTCTGTTGTGAAGCCGAACTTAGGGAAGAGTACGGAGTAAGGAGCGGAAGCGCCGAAGCCCTTCATTGTAACTGTTTCTCCGTCAAGTCCAACGTACTTGCCCCAACCGAAGTCGGAAAGTGCTTCAACCGCAACTCTTGCACGAACATTCTTGGGAAGTACCTTATTCTTGTACTCATCGGACTGCTCTTCGAATACATCTGTTGAAGGCATTGAAACAACTCTTACATCAATGCCGTCCTTGATGAGCTCAGCCTTTGCATTAACTGCCCATTGAACTTCGGAACCGGTAGCGATGATGATCGCATCGGGTGTAGCCTTTTCAGAATCCTGCAGGATATATCCGCCCTTAAGAGCTTCCTTGGAGGAACCCTTAAGCTGAGGAAGATTCTGACGGGTAAGTACAAGAGCAGTAGGTGTTTCCTTGGATGTAACCGCTGCATACCATGCTGCGATGGTCTCCGTTGCATCTGCGGGACGGAATACATGGAAGTTTGGAAGCGAACGGAGCATAGCAAGCTGCTCGATGGGCTCATGTGTAGGTCCGTCTTCTCCGACACCGATGGAATCGTGTGTGAATACGTAGGTTGTAGGAATCTTCATTATGGAAGAAAGTCTTGCCATAGGCTTTGTGTAATCCGAGAATACGAAGAAGGTGGATACAAAGCCACGAAGGCCGTGAAGTGTGATACCGTTCCCGATGGCGGTCATTGCGATCTCACGAACACCAAAATGCATGTTTCTGCCTGTTCGGTCTTCTGCGGAAAAATCACCCATTTCCTTCATATAGGTCTTGGTTGAAGGAGAAAGGTCTGCTGCACCGCCGATGAGTCCGGGAACCTTTGTCTTAAGTCTGTTGATGACAGTTCCGGAAAGGTTTCTTGTTGCTTCCGGCTTGTCCTCAAATGCCCAGAACTCAGCATCGTCGATAAGAGGCTTTGCTATGTCTAAATCGAATTCATCATCCCATGCCTTCTTCATCTCAGGGAACTTAGCGCAGTAATCCGCGAACATCTTATTCCACTCGTCTTCTGCGGGAGCAAGGCTCTTTGTGATAGCAGCATAGTTATCGTAAACTTCCTGAGGTACAAAGAAAGGCTCCTGTGAAGGCCAGCCGAGATTTTCTTTAAGTGCGGTAACGTTCTCGTCTCCGAGAGGCTCGCCGTGAGCTGAAGCCTTGCCCTGCTTTGCGGGACATCCGAAACCGATCTGTGTCTTGCAGATGATGCAGGAAGGACGATCCTTGTCAGCCTTTGCTTCATCGATCGCACGGCCTACAGCGTCCATATCATTTCCGTTGTCAACTACGATAACCTGGAAACCATATGCTTCCATTCTCTTTGCAACATCCTCGGTGAAAGCGATGTCTGTGCTTCCCTCGATGGAGATCTTGTTTGAATCGTAGATAACGATCAGCTTTGAAAGCTTTAATGTACCGGCAAGAGAGAATGCTTCGTGGGAAATGCCTTCCATCATACATCCGTCGCCGCCGAGTGCATATGTATAGTGATCAACTACCGGGAATCCGGGCTTGTTGAACTTTGCTGCGAGATGAGCTTCTGCGATAGCCATTCCGACTGCCATGCCCATACCTGCTCCGAGAGGTCCTGTTGTTGCTTCAACGCCCCTTGTGTGACGGTACTCGGGATGACCGGGTGTAAGTGAATCCAGCTGTCTGAACTGCATCAGATCTTCCTTCTTGAGTCCGTAGCCGAACAGGTGAAGAAGGGAATAGAGAAGTGTTGAGCCGTGTCCGCCGGAAAGGATGAAACGGTCTCTGTCAGCCCAATCGGGATCTGCGGGATTGTGCTTCAACTTCTTTGCCCAAAGCTCGTATGCGATATCTGCACATCCGAGAGGAAGCCCGGGGTGTCCTGATTTTGCTTTCTGAACTGCGTCTGCCGCAAGTACACGGATAGCATTTGCGGACATCTGATCGATCTTGTTTGCCATTTGTTGTCTCCTTTATTGATTCTTTTGAAATTTGTTTTCTTTTGCTGTCGGTAGTTCAGTAATACTGCATGCTTCCATATCAAACAACAGGATTTCGGTTCCTATAAAATTACCAAACACAACAAGTTCATTTTCTGTACAGATTCCGCCCTCGTTACTTACGTGTCTGCCAAGATCCCATTTTTGAACATTTCCGTCATTGTCTCTCTTCCAAAAAATACTGCTATCTACGGCTGCATTCTCTTCCAGACCGAAGATTCCTGCCTCTGTCACTGTAATGGCCGAATATCTTTCATTTAAGTGTTCCGCCTGATAGATTTGAGTGCTTTTTCCGTCAAGGAATAAATAATAGGTTGCTCCGTCATATAATTCTTCTTTCGGGTCAGAAAGTGTTGCAATGGCATAGTATACCTTGTCATTCCATACCTTTATAAACGAAACTTTTCCGGCAACAATTTGTTCAAGTTCCCCTGTCTGTAAGGAATAACGATTTAATCCGATGTAGTCAGAGTAGTATAAAGCATCAGATGTCAATGCTATATTTTTCCGGTCCGCTTTGGAGAGCAGTGCTACCTTTTTTTCTTCACTCGTCTTATAATTCAGGGAAACCAGATTGTCACCCTTTATATAATAACAGGTTTCACCTATGATTCCAACTATCTCAGACGAACGTTCCTTCGGTCCGGCACCTATCTTGGTAAACATTTTGTCTTTGAGTTCATACAGCTTTCCGTTTGAATTTATATAAATCTTATTATCATATGAAAGGACATCTCCGCTAGTTTCCACCGATCCGCTTTCTTTTGTTTTAACGTTGATCCATTGGATATTTCCGTCATTGTCCTGATAATAGACAACACTGTCGGAAATGCACATTCCCTTGATGTCATATGGATTAAAATTTGTACACCCGCCGGCAAACAGTAATATAAATACAATCAAGAAAATAAACTTTCTCACACTTACCTCCCAGGCGCCGGAGTCGGTACAGGGCTTTCATTTATACCTGGTCTTTCCGCATAAATTTCCAATTATATTTTTTTACAGATAGAGATCTCGTTCTTATTTATCTCCGAAAACTGCTCTGTAATCGTTCTGGAACTTGATGATTCCTTCGTTTGTAAGAGGATGCTTTGTCATCTGCTCGATAACCTTGTAAGGAACGGTTGCGATGTCGGCACCTGCAAGTGCGCAGTCCGTAACATGGATGGGATTTCTTACAGATGCAGCGATGATCTCTGTCTTGATGTCATAAATATCAAAGATCTCGGAAATCGTTCTTACAAGATCGATACCGGGCATAGAGATGTCGTCAAGTCTTCCGAGGAAAGGTGAAACGTAAGTAGCGCCTGCGCGTGCTGCAAGAAGTGCCTGATTAGCCGAGAAAATAAGAGTAACGTTTGTCTTAACGCCTTCCTTGCTGAGAACCTTAACTGCCTTAAGGCCTTCAACCGTCATGGGGATCTTTACGACCATGTTGGGATGGATCTTTGCGATCTCTCTTCCTTCAGCTATCATGCCTTCGGCATCAACGGTAGTAGCCTTAACTTCTCCGCTGATGGGTCCGTCAACAATGCTTGTGATCTCCTTGATGACTTCCTTGAAGTCTCTTCCTTCCTTTGCAATAAGAGAAGGGTTTGTGGTTACGCCGCAAATAACGCCCATGTCATTTGCTTTTCTGATCTCGTCTACGTTTGCTGTGTCAATAAAGAATTTCATTTTTTTGTCCTCCTAAGACTTATTCCTTATAAAAAATTTAAATTGAAATTAGACTTAAAGTTTAGCCTATCAATCATATCCTACAACATTTTTTCGGTCAACACATTCATTGCTCAAATATTACCATTTTTTATCATATTGTAAGGGACTGCGTCAATGCAGTCCCTTAGTTTTCGTTATTATTTAACCGTTGCAAACAGCTTTGCAATATCCTCCGGAGAGAGATTAGCATTGGGATTTGACAGATCAACCTCCGGTTCGGATGCAGGCACTGCTTCCGGTTCTGCCTCCGGTACGGATTCGGGCTCGGATTCCTCAAAAAGTGCACTGTCAAGACTTGCAGCAAGGTCATTAAAATCCTCTTCGCTGATCTCGGGGATTTCCTCTTCGGGCACTTCAGGCACCTCCTCGGTAATCTCCTCAGCTTCTGCCTCAATTACATCTTCCTCGACAGGTACATCTTCGATCACAGGTGCTGTGTCCGCTGCTTCGTCTTCGCCGGACACATATTTATCAAAAGCAGCAGAAATATCTATCTCATCATTCGATTCAACGATATCTTCCTCATTGAGCAATTCTTCTTCGGGGATCAGAGAAGCAAAGCTTTCTTCGGGTTCGGATACTTCAGGCTCGATCTCTTCCTCCTCCGTTTCCGTAGGGAACATATCATCCAGATTCTCGATAGAAATATCCTCGTCCTCATCCTCTGTAAAATAACTTGTATCCGGTACATAGTCATCAGGAACTTCGGGTGCAATCTCGATCCTTTTTCCGCCGCCGGGAAGTCTCATAGCGATCTCTTCCAATGTTGCCTTTTCACTCAGTGCGATCTGACGGGCATTTTCCTTGTTAAACTTGATCATGGTTTTTACGCCCGCATTTTGATCGACTATAACCTTATCGATCTTAATCTGCATCATAGACAGATTGCTTTCCTGAATATCAACACTTTTTTTGATCGCCGCAAACATGGCGCGGCTTGTTTTTCCAAGACCCGATACTTCTTCTTCTATCTTTTTCTTAAATTCATCATCTGCTTTCTTTCTGTCTTCTTCTCTTACCCTGTCCAATTCTTCCTGAGCTCTGGTCAGTTCATCAAAGATATCTTCTTTATCCGAAAACAAGCAATCCAAAAACCAAAACGCAGAGATCATAAGCAATCCGCACGCTATTCCCACAACCCAGTATATATTATGGAATTCCAGCAGAACAAACACTGCTGTGAAACATGCCGCCGCAAAAAGCATTCCGGATAAAACCTTCTTTCCGCCATCAGCGGGATTGTTCGATTTCCGTTTTTTGCCTGTTCCGAATACTCTGTCCTTAAAGTTGATCTTCTTCATAAAGTTCTCCATATTTAAGCTTTAGATAAAAAAGTCAATCTATATTTATATCGGCTTTTTCTCTCATATTATAACTTATTTTTCCTCATATAACAATTACTCTTCTCAATTCATTGATTGATTCATTCATTGATTCGAATAAAAGTCTTGCCTTTTTACTTTTTTAAGTCTATAATCTTTCTGTCGTTCTCTTAGTTAAATGGATATAACAGGTCCCTCCTAAGGATCAGTTGTGGGTTCGATTCCCGCAGGGAACATTTCAGTCGCTATATGCGACTATTTTTTTTCCTCTTCATAATAGGTTTTTATTTTGATCGCCTGATTATAATCTCCAAAGCTCTCCCCGAATAAGGTACAGCCTCCCGGATTCTTTGTTTCTTTCGGTACTTCTATCTTAAACTTAATATATGAATTGTAATTTATGTCAAGGTCATTGATACCTACTTTGGATATCTTGTTTGTTCCGTCGATGAAAGTTCCTTCATTATTAATTATAAGTGTTTTCAACAGTCCGTACTGGTTTAAAGTTTCCGGCCACCACGCGGGAGATACATATCCTTTTCTGGCACCGTAGTCTCCCGGGCTTACCCACATTCCCAGTTTTTTGTTATTGATCGAAAAATATATGTCTGAGGGATAATCTTCTATATATCCCGGAGCTTCAGAAGATATTTCAAAAGAGATCTGGAGTTCCGTTATCTTTTGTCCCGCTTGAAGGTGATTCGGCAGATTGTACTCGACAAACCCCGTTCCGAACCATAATACCCCGGCGTCAAACCTGTCCGCAAAGGAGAATACTCTGGGGTCGTCAAATGAACCGATTATCCTGGTCGGCGTCGACAATCCGCAGGTAGGCGAAACCACAGCATTAACATAATGTCCTATGCTTATATCGTCCATATAGCACTGTCTTGTATCCATGTTGGGCGCCATATCTATCATAAGCCTGCTGTATTTCGGACGCACGATCTTCATTGTACCCCTTTTTCCGGATGTACTGTGGATCTTGATCAGCCCTGCCTCCTCAAGCTTCCCGACATGCATGGATATTGCCCCGTTTGTAAGCCCTAAAGCTTCTGCCAGATCATTCATGCTCAGATTGTTATCCTTGTATATCATCTCCATTATCTTTAAGCGCATAGGCGTACTTAAAGCTTTGAAAACATTTTCGGCTTCTGACACCGACTTAAAATATAGCATTTCATTCTCCCCTTTAATCATATGATTTATATTCGTCCTCCGATATCAATGTTCCGGCGTGTTAAACGTAATGCGTACCGGCGCTATCTCTCTCATACAATTGCTGAGTGCATATTTTATGAATTCCTCTTCCGTGGACGGCTCGATAAATCTATAGCCCTGCGCACTATAACAGCCACATTTTATGAGTGTTTCGATCTGTTCATCTGTTTCGACACCGATAGCCAGTATGTCGACTTTTAAATCCCTGCATAAAGCAAACAGGTTTCTGAGTATCTTATTTCCGCTTTGATCTGCGGTTGTGGCTCTTATAAAGTTCTTCTCAAATTTTACCGTATCAACGGGAAGCTCCTTTATGGATGTAAGCGGAGAGTAAAGGCCTCCGAAATTATCCAGTGAAATACGGAAACCCGCTTTTTTCAATTCCTTTACAGCCTCAAAGCTTCTTTCCGATGCGGATGTATATGTCTTTCCGGGCACTTCGATCTCCAGCTCACTGTAAGCCACCTTGTACCTGTCGGCTATGGCTGTAAGATTTTCCGCAAGATTCTTTATATAAAAGGTGACAGGGGAAAGATTGACCGAGAGCGTCAGCTTTTCCAGCGGCGTTCCTCTCCACGCTTCCTTCATTTTACAAGCCTCTTCAAACATATAGTAATCGAGTCTTGAAACAGTCCCGTTTTTTTCAAATATCGGAACAAAAGTGCCCGGCATCCTCACGCCATCGAGCCAGTGCACCCATCTGACAAGCAGCTCCGCTCCGTAAACGCGCCCCGAAAGCAGATCGATCTTGGGCAGAAGGTAAGGAACAAACTCGTTATGAGAATAGGCAGCTTCCATTTCTTCTTCGATCTCATTTGTCTTTTTCATCTCTTCTTCAAGAGAATCAAAGATCACACATGAATTCTTTCCGTTTTGTTTAGCCCGATACATGGCATCATCGCATTTTTTCAGGATTTCATCCAGATTTGCTTTTACGCCTTGATTGACTAAGATGCCGACAGACAGGGTGAGCTGCGATCTGACATCTTCTCTGAAATCGATGGTCTGCAGTCCGTTTAACAACTCAGTTGCTATTGATATGACCTTTGCTTCCTGTTTTTTACCCTCATCGATCGCAACGAATTCGTCACCACCGATCCTGAATATCCTCGATCCCGGCAGCATTTTTTTAAAATATTCCGCCAGCGTTTTCAACAATTCATCGCCTACCGAATGCCCATAGACGTCATTTACCTGTTTAAAGTTATCTATATCTATAAATAAAACCGAAACTATTGTGTTTCTTTTCAGTCTGGAATAATAATCGTACATCCCCCTTCTGTCCGGCAGGTTGGTAAGATAGTCAGTGAAGGCTTCGTCACGATTCTTAAGAAAGCGTACAAATTCTTTATTCAAGATCTTTATTCTTCTCATTATCTTTTCCTCCCCGCTTTCCGATGCAAGCTTTCACTGCGTCACCGCATCATTTTCATAATAAAACAAGGTTTTATTAAAGTCAATGTTTGATCTTTTTCCTTAATATTCAAAATGTTCTAAAAATCATATTTTTTTCATTCGATTGTATTAATTTCTGCTTATATATGTTATAATCTGTTATTATATTCGCTGAAATGAAAGAGGCTATTTATTATGAAAAAAACACAACCCAAAAAAACCAAATTTTTGACTGTTTTGCTTGGCATAGGTTTTGTCCCTTTGTTCATCGCTCTTACCCTTTCGACTATCGTCAGTATATCGAGTACAAAAAAGGAATTGTTGAACGATACATATGATCTTCTCTCTGTCTATGCCAGTTCCATTAACAGATATTTCGGAGTCGATTGGTCATCAACTTCTGCACTGGCTGTAACTGACGAAGACTATAGCTTTATTGACAGCGGCCATGAATACGAAGTTGAAATGACACTTTTCAGAGCCGACACAAACGGGAAGGTTACACGTTATATTTCCTCGATCAAAGGAGAAGACGGAAAACGTCTTTTCGGAAGTGAAGCTGACAAGCAGATCACCGCGGATGTTTACGGTCAGAAAAAAACCGTTTTCAAAGAGGGAGTCCCCATAGGCGGAAAATCCTATACCGTCTGCTACAAACCCTTCTATGATGAAAACGGAAAGATCGTCGGCATGTCTTTTGCCGGAAAACCCGATACGAACGTAAGGAAGTCCATAAACATCTTAATGAACCAGCTTATTATCGTGGCTGTTATAATTGTTGCTGTTTTTTCCGTTATAATCTTTTTTGCCGCGCGTTTTGTTACCGCTCCTCTTCAAAAGATCACGAATGCGACCGAGAAACTTGCAGATGCTCATATTTCCGATAAGATCGAGGTTTCGAGCCGACTTCTGGAAACCTCTGCTATAGCAACTTCCGCGATCAAACTTCGCGACAACCTCAATTCCATAGTCAACAATATTAAGAACAGTTCCAATACACTCAAGAGTTCTGTCTCTGAAACAAAACAGCTTTGCAACGATGTTGCCGAAGGAGCGGGCGTCATTGATACCGTTGTATCCGAGTTGTCAGAAACAGCTTGTCAGCTTGATTCCACCATTCAGACCATTAATGACCAGATCATTAACATAGGTCACAGTATCGAATCCGTTGCCGGAAGCATTAACGCTCTTAATGAGTCCTCGAAGATGATGGATGAGATCTCACAGAACTCTTCCAACGATCTTTCCGATGTATATGAAGCTTCATTACAATCCGTTGCTTCTGCTGCTAACATTTCCGATCATATGACTAAGCTTAATGATGCGATCGTTCGTGTTACCGCCGCAACAGACATGATCTCCGGTATTGCCAACAAGACCAGACTTCTTTCCCTTAACGCTTCCATCGAAGCCGCAAGAGCAGGAGAGTCCGGGCGCGGATTTGCCGTTGTTGCCGATGAGATCGGTGCTCTTGCCGCTAACTCTGCTTCATCCGTTAAACAGATAAACGAGATCGTCGAAGACATTATCAATCTTTCAGCAGAATCCTCTCGCGTTATTGATGAGATCGGCGGTATTATCGCTTCCGAACAGGAAAAAGTTAAACAGACAAGGGAATCCTTCAAGCTTCTTAAAGATCAGGTCGATGCATCCGTTGTTCAGATCACAAATATCTCGAACGATACCGATTCTCTTGCTCAGGCCAAGACCGCTGTTATCGGTGCTATTTCCGACCTCAGTGCCATTGCTGAAGAGAATGCCGCTTCCTGTCAGGAGTGCAGCGCCAGTGTTTCAAATATCGCCTGCACTATGAATAATGTTAAAGCTAAAACCGGTGATATTGAAAATGCTGCTCAGGTTCTTGAAGATTTCATTCATGTATTTAATTGATCCGTTACTTCAACCCTTCGGACCTGCTCCGAAGGGTAATTTTTCTTTTTAAAGGAGATTTCATGAATAAAGAATTTTTAAAGGGTGGAAACCCTTACCTTCCTCTCTGGGAGCATGTTCCCGACGGCGAACCCAAAGTATTTGAATATAACGGCGAAAAAAGGGTATATATTTACGGCTCACATGATACACTGAGAACCGAATATTGCGGCTTGGACTATGTTTGCTGGTCTGCATCTGTTGACGACCTTAACGATTGGACCTGCCACGGGATCTGCTTTTCTTCCCCGGACGGTCAGCCTCTGTTTGCACCCGATGTTGTTCAAAAGGGAGATACCTTCTATATGTTTGTTTCCGAAGCCCGTGGGAGCAAATGCAGCGTAGCTTCCTCAAAAAATCCTGCAGGTCCTTTTCTCGATCCTGTCGATACAAGTATCGGTTTCGATCCCGGAGTTTTGGTGGATGATGACGGAAAAGCCTACGCTTTCTGGGGCTTTTGCGGTGTTTCCTGCGCCGAACTTTCCGATGATCTTTCCCGGATCAAAAAGGATACTATTCATGAAAATCCCATCGGACATTGCTCCGCTCCCTGGTCCAAAAATGACGGGCATATAGATTATCAGGCAGGTTTTTTTGAAGCTTCAAGTCCTCGAAAGATCCTCGGTAAATATGTTCTTATCTATTCCAAAAATTACAATGTTCCTGTTGAAGAACTCGGGGTAGTGCCAAATTGCAACGGATTTTTATCCTATGCTTACAGTGATCATCCCCTTACGGGTTATGTTTACGGCGGAGATATCAGTTTTAACGGAGGCGAGATCATTACTCTTCCTTCCGGTGAACACAGAATGACTTACCAATGGGGCAACAATCACGGCAGTCTTGCCGAGATCAACGGACAATGGTACATCTTTTATCATCGTCAGACCGGTCTTGATGAGTTTTCCCGTCAGGCAATGGTCGAGCCCGTTGACGTTGCTGTTGACAAAAAGGGACGACTTTTTATCGGGAAGATCACCTACGAAAACGGAGAGCCTGTAAGTTCCTCCCCCGTTGACATGACTTCACAGGGTTTCTGTACCGATGGCCTGAACGCCTTTTCAATTATCAGTGCAAGCCGTGCCTGTCATATTTATAATGGTTTGAACATCGTTAATAGTCCCAAAACAGATTTACCTTATGTTCTTCCTGTTTATTCAAGTGCTTATGACGCTTCATTTCCCATTGTAAATATTTCTTCAGGAACAACCATAGGTTTTAAATTTATCAACACCTTTGGTGTAGAAGCTTCCGGTGCTACACTCAGATTAAAAGCATTGACCGAACTCAGTATTAAGGTTATAATAGACAATTATCACGGATGCTCCATCGGGCACATCAAAATCAGCCCTTCCGACGATCGGATCGATGTTTTTATTCCATTTGAAAAGAAGATTTCAGGTAAACACTCTGTTTACTTTGAATTCAATTCCTCTTCAAATAGTCCGATTGCTGAATTTGATCACTTTACTTTTGAAATCTGACAGGAAAGCATGGATAAGCAATGAAATCAAAGTTTTTAGCCGCTTTAACAATTTCATTTATGATATTTTTGTTCTCCGGGTGTTCAGGTAACCCTTTTACGCCGGATCCCACTCCTACAATGACCCCTTCACCTACCTTTACACCTACGCCCACTTCAACCAATACTCCGGCTCCTACAATGACCCCGACACCTACACCTTCCCCTTTTCCCAGGATCGTTACCGATGTTGAGAGCAATACGGTTGTTGAACTTCACGAATACAAACACATCCCTTTGACTTCTGTTTCAGATGAGGCTGTTCAGGCTGAGGTATCAAAAATGCTCAGTCAGTATGTTACGGATAAGGTTGTTGATCGTCCTGCCCAACTTGGCGACAGAGTTATGATCTACTATGTCGGTAAGATCGACGGCTTGGAGTTTGAAGGCGGTTCTTACGAAGCCGGAGATGGATATGAAGTCATTCTTGGTTCACATACCTTCATTGACACCTTTGAGGAACAACTTGTCGGTTCCAAAGCCGGTGATCAGGTTGTCGTTAATGTTACTTTCCCTGATGACTACCTTAATGAAAGTCTGCGGGGCGTAGCTGCTACCTTTGACGTGACTGTCAATCATGTGCTTGAGATCATTAATCCCGAGTTCAACGATCAATTTGCACTTGAACATTCTTCTTTTAAAACCGCGGATGATTACTTTGCTCATTTGAAATCTGAGCTTAATATGTCAAACTTTAACCGGCAATTGAATTCCTACTTTGCTGAAAATTTTGAAGTAAGCGGTCTGTCACCCTCAAAACTCTCTGCTTACAGAGATTCAATGTATGATTACTATTATTCAAATGCTGCTGCCTATTCACCCATATTACAGCTTGACATCGATACTGTTTTGAATTTCTATTTCCACATTCCTTCCGTTGATGTCCTTACACAGCTTTGTGATCTTGCTGCAAATGATTACATTCGATTTACCACATGTCTTGAAGCGATCGCTATTTACGAAAACATTTCGGTTTCCGATCCCGAATTCGAGCTTTGGCTTCGCAATGCTACAACCGATTACGGTTATGAATCAACTGCCGAATTACTTGAAGACTTTACCGAGGATGATCTGAAACACCGTGCATTATATGACAAGGTCGTAGATTTCCTGATCGAGAATGCGGATATGATCGAACAATAATAACACTAATAAAAAATGCGGCCTAAGCCGCAATTTTTATTTCTTTTTAACCGAAAAACCGAATGTCCCTATTGTTTCCCCGAGAGCTCTGTATGCTCCGTGGCAATAAGCGACCAGATCCGCATCGTTCATTCTGAATCTTCCGTTTTTGTCGAGATACTTGTTATCTACAGTAACTGCCACAACCTCTGCCAAATACATAGTGTGACTTCCGAGATCCTTGCTCTCTGTTACCTTGCACTCGATGTTCACCGGACTTTCCTCTATGCAGGGTGCACTTACCTTTAAAGACTTTTGTTCCGTCAGTTTCATCTCCTTAAACTTATCGAAATCTCTTCCTGACTTTACACCACACCAATCTGTTGCATAGGTTAATTCCTTGCTCACAAGGTTTATTACAAATTCGCCGGTTTCGGAAATGATGTCATGAGAAAACCTTTCGGATCTTACGGAAATTGAAACCATTGGCGGATCACTGTTTACCGTTCCGGCCCAAGCCAAGGTTATTATATTTGCTTTTTCGCCGGGTTTTTGACAGCTTACCATTACCACAGGAACCGGAAAGAGCATATTTCCGGGCTTAAACTCTGTTTTTTTCATTTTCGATCTCCTTAGGTTATCCACAATTTTAATCCGTTTTCAGACTATTATCCATGGCTTTTTCTATGGCTATTGCCAACTGATTGGGGCAGGAATTGTTTCCTCTGCATTCTATTCCTTTAAGTCTTCTCACGATCTCATCAGTGGTCATACCCTCGGCAAGCCTCGCCACACCCTGTGTGTTTCCTTTGCATCCGCCTGTAAATCTGATATTCTTTACGATCCCGTCTTCGATATCAAAATCTATCTCTCTTGAACATGTTCCGTTTGTCTTATAATTTATATGCTTCTTCATTCTCTTTCTCCGTACTCCAATTTACATATCCCTGAAGCCATACATTTCCCTTGAATCTTCTTCCGACCTCAGGTACTCCAAGAAGATTTTTTTTGTTAATACATATTTCCATTACAACTCCGTTGCATTCAATTCCAAGCAGAAACATTTCCTCGGCGGTTCTGTTGTTTTCAAGGTTTTCAACAGAATTTATCTTTCCGATTATCGTGTAAGTATCTACCTCGGTTCCACATGGCATAAAAGTTGTCTCAATTATGGAATACAGGTCTTCATTTTTTATTCGACCATTCATCATGAAGTAGTCACTGATCTCTTTTTCGGCAAGAAAACGCATTTGCAACTCTTCTTCGTTCAGTTCTTCTTCATCACTTTCTTTTGTTCCGCCGGCTTTCTTTTCTTTATCCAGCTTTCCGACTTCTACTTTGGGGCCTTCTATCGGAAGTATTATCTTCCCGTCTCCGGCAATACCTGACAAATATACTTCATAGTCTCTGTCTTTATCGTCTTTGTCATACTTCAGATACATCTCAATTTCATTCTGAAGATAGAAGATAATAGGGATCTTGTGTGTATACTCATAAGCCATAGCGGTAAAAGCATTACTGTCCATCCTTTTACTGACTATGATCGGCTCTTTTAAACTCAAGGTTTTCGAAATATGCGCGGGGAAAAAACAGTCGGAAAGAAAAACTCCCGATCTGTCATTTTCACCGCGATAAACCATTCCGGTATTTGGAGCAATTTCACAAAAAATCTCTACGGCAGTTCGGTTATCGCTTAATTTGGCCGTTTTTGTCGTCTTTTTTGTATTACCGTATATTAACTCGTTTCTCAATCGTCTTTCAGCTTCAACACCTTCGATGTCACTGAATCCGACTGTTTGCAGCATACAATTCATTCTATTCACCTACAGTATCAACTATAAACATAGTTAATTCTTTTATGAGATCATATTCGATCTCCGTAGCAGCCCATTCTCCCTGTTCATCCTTTTTTAATTTTCGCATTACAGGCCTGGTGGGCGCCTGGTTGTTCTGTCTGATCACGATGCAAACTTCATCTGTGTTTGTTTTTACAAGTGTTCCTACGGGATAAGCAGCAACCGATGAATTAAATTTTATTGCAAATTCTCTGTCATATTTTGTTCCTGCGTTACCCATGATATACTCAAGTGCTTCATAAACCTTCTTTCTTGGTTCCATGACACCATATATCATATTATCAAAAGAGTCACAAATCGATACAAGCCTTACCTCGGGTTTTATTCTGTCTCCTGAAAGCTTGAACGGATATCCCGTACCATCTATTCTTTCATGATGATAAAGAATAATGTCCTTTGCTGTTGTGCTCAACCAATCTTGTTTTTCTACCAGCATATATCCGTAAACTACATGCCTTTTTACTTCTTTAAATTCTTCTTCGGTTAATTTTGAAGAACACAGTGTTTTCATGTCCAACTTCATGCTTAGATATCCTATGTCATGAAGAAGGGCACCTATTGCGATTTCCTTTGTTTTTTCAACCGATATTCCGGAATTCAGAGCAGTCAATACCGATAATGCAGCAACGCTCAAACAATGATCGCTGAGACTTCGATCAAATCTTCTAACCATTGATACATTATAGAGTACTTCCTTTTTGCTTAATACACTTTGCATCAAACCTTCTGCTATATCACTCAGCTTAACAGTTTCCTCTGTTGTAGTATAAGCATAGCTTTCTATAGTGTTCTTCAATGTTGTTGAACAGAGGTCTTTTACTACTTCATCCGAAAATTCATTACTGTCGATATCTTTGGATATTTCATCTTCAATGAATATATCATAGATACGCATTTCCAGTAATTTACGTTTATACTCGTGCTTAAGTCTTGTTCCTTCCGCAACGATTATCACGCCATTACTGCTGTATATATCCTTTGCTACAACTTCATTACCTTTGATCTGTTCTGTTTGAATTCGTCTCATAGTTTTACCGTTTATGCGAGAGCAATCGCAGTTTTTTAACCATTATTCCGTATCATCAACCTTTGGTTTTCTCAATCATTTCTATTATTCTTTCAAGTTCATCGATTGAGTAGTAACTTATTTCTATTTTCCCTTCTTTTTCGTTTCTTTTTTTAATTTCCACCTTCGTACCGAGAGCTTCTTTCATTTTGTCTTCCGCTTCCCTGTAAGCTCTTTCTTTGTTTTGAGGCTTTTTCTTTTCCCGATCTTCCGTCTTTTCCTTTTTTTCTTTGGTTTCGTTTACTATTCTTTCGGTTTCACGAACGCTCAAATTTTCTTCGACTATTCTCTTTGCCAGAGCAAGCTGTTCTGCTTCGTCTGTAATTCCCAAAAGTGCCCTTCCGTGACCTTCTGTGATAGTTCCCATGATCAGCATTTCTTTAACGTCTTTTGAAAGCTTCAAAAGTCTCATGGAGTTTGTGATGGTTGTTCTTTTCTTAGACAGTTTTTTTGCCACATCTTCTTGTTTAAGATTGTGACCTTCTATCAGTCTTTGATAGGCTTGAGCTTCTTCTATCGGATTTAAGTCTTTTCTCTGAATGTTTTCAAGCAGAGCAATTATAAATACGTCCTCATCCGCAAACTCACGAATTACAACCGGAACTTCTTTAAGGCCTGCTTTTCTTGCTGCACGGAATCTTCTTTCTCCGGCTATAATTTCATATCTTTTACCCTTTTTTTGTACCACAAGGGGTTCTATAATTCCATATTGTTTGATCGAGTCTGCCAATTCCTCCAGCGACTCTTCATCAAAAAATGTTCTCGGCTGTCCCCTGTTTGGTTCTATATCGTTAATAGATATTTTTGATTCCTGCTGAATATACTTTCCCGGCAGCTTACCGCCTGTAAGATAGTCATCTGTTATAAGGCTGTCAAGCCCTGAACCCAATCCTCTTTTAATCGCCATTTTCATTCCTTTCAAAATGTTTCACGTGAAACATTTTTCTGATCTCTATTATTTATGTTTCACGTGAAACATCAATACCATTTTCTCTTGTTATGCTCTATTACTTCTTTGGCTAAACTTCTGTAACTTTCAGCACCCGAAGACTTGGGATCATAAAGTGTGATCGGCAACCCGTGACTGGGAGCTTCAGCAAGACGAACATTGCGGGGTATCATTGTTTTATAAATGTATTGCTTAAGGTTTTTCTGGACATTATCAACCACCTGTACGGACAAATTTGTCCTTGAATCATACATAGTGAAAACAATACCTTCGATCTCGAGTTCGGGATTAAGACGTTTCTGAACAAGATCTATTGTATGAACCAGCTGAGACAGGCCCTCAAGAGCATAATATTCGCATTGGATAGGAACAATAACTGTATCGGCAGTCGTCATAGCATTTACGGTAAGAGTATTAAGCGAAGGAGGGCAATCTATGATAATAAAATCGTACCTGTCCCTGATGGGATCGACAATCTTTTTAAGTAAAAATTCTTTTTCATCAACACCTATCAGCTCAATTTCCGCACCGGCAAGATCAACATCAGACGGAATAACGGTTACCCTGTCACAAACACTGTTCAGGAGCACATCATTTAATTTTACCTGATCAAGGATAAGATCGTAAACCGTAGCCTTAAGCTTTTTCTTGTTGATGCCAAGACCGGATGTGGTATTACCCTGAGGATCAATATCAATTACAAGAACTGTATATCCAAGTTCCGCGAGTGAAGCTGAAAGATTGATCGTAGTAGTAGTCTTGCCGACTCCACCCTTTTGATTTGCAATTGCAATTGTTTTTCCCATATACACTCCTTATGTTTCACGTGAAACATTATACTTTAACAAAGTTATTTCGAATAGCATATAAAGCAGCCTGAGTCCTGTCTTTAACATGTATCTTGTCAAACAGGCAGGTGATATGATTCTTAACGGTTTTTTCGCTGATAAAAAGCTGCTCACCGATCTCACGATTAGTATAACCTTTCGATATCAGGATAAGAATTTCGGTTTCCCTCTTAGTAAACTTAACATTAAAGTCATTACCGGAAGAAACAAGATCCTTATACTGGGTCATTAACTTTTTGTCAACAAAGATCTGACCGTTATTAACTGAATGTATTGCCAGCAAAAAAGAATCAAAATCCGAATCCTTTAATATATAACCGGAAGCATTAAGCGACATTGCTTTCTTAAAATAAGAAAATTCATCATGAACAGTACAAACCAAAATCTTGGTTTGTACTTTAAATTTTTTTAACTGCGAAAGCACTTCAATGCCATGAACTTTAGGCATACTAAGATCCAAAAGCAGAATATCGGGTTTTAAGTCACAAACCATATTAATACAATCGATTCCATTACGTGCTTCACCAACAACTTCAATATCATCTTCAAACTGAAGTAATTTTTTAAGTCCATCAATAATAATTGAATGATCGTCAGCAAGAAAGACCCTAATCTTATTCATAAAACTTCCTCCGGATTATTCGGAATGTGTACCAAGACTGTAGTTCCATTATCGGAGGTTGAATTGATATCAAAACTTCCCCCTAAAATTTCTGAACGCTCTTTCATGATCAAAAGACCAAAATGTTTTTTTCCAAGGTCATTGTTATTTAGAATATCAAAATCAAATCCGCATCCATTATCGGAAATGGAAATAACAGACTCCTTATCATTAAATGAAAGATCAATAAATGCTTTATCTCCATCGGAATGAGCCAGTATATTATTAAAGGCCTCCTGGCATATTCTGTATATATTGGATTTAACAACAGGTAATAATGAATTCTCGTTACCTTGAACAGAAACGGTAACATCCACCTTAGAATCCTTATCCTTATACTTACAATAATCCTCAAGAGATTCCTTCAGGGAAAAATCCAAAAATGAAGGAGCTCGCAAGTTAAAGATCAAACTGCGAAGATCGGAAATTGCGTGTTTAAGATCAACAATAACCGAATTAACTTCATCTTTGACTTTGGGAAGATCAAAATCCAATAATCTTCGTATAAGTTCACACTTATGTACCAATCCGGTAAGTAATTGAATGGAGGAGTCATGAAGATCCGAGGAGATCTTACTACGCTCTAACTCTTGAATCTTAAGTCTTTTCAGACTCATACCGGGAATATCTTCACTTTCATCTTCATTATTATTTTCTCCGGAATGATATAGCATAAATTCAGAGATACTAAGCAAATTAATATAATAATCACGAAGAAGAAAAATGTTCTTAAGCCTATCCTTAAAAGCAAGACGTCTGTTAAAATAAATCAGGGCATTTTCAGGATCGGAACAACTTTCAAGGGATAATTTATCATTGTCAAGATCCTTTGCATCAAAGCCAAGCTTAGCAAGCTTATTTTCATAATAAAGAACATAAGCCTCATGATCTGTGATCAAAGAGTCAATGAAGTAGTTCATCTCAAGATATTTTGTTGAAGAAATATCAAGTCCCCGCATAAATCACCACTTAATTTGTTAATGTTTACTCGCCCACTACAGTACAATTTTATAACAGATAAAACTATTTGTAAACCAAATAGGCATGAACAGAAAGATAAAAATTTAATGACAACAGTTCCTTTTGCAGGTATGAGGTTCCACAACCATTCTTTGACGCCTTATTCCAAACTCTTCAAATACATCGCCAACACATCTGAATCCTATGGTTTTATAAAAGTCAACTGCAGGTAATTGAGCGTCAACAAAAATCTCTTTAGCCCCCATGGTAAAAGCCTTATCAATAAGCATTCTTACAACAAAGTCACCATAACCCATTTTACGATATTCTTTTAAAGTAGCGATCTTACCGATCATAAAAGAATCTTCAAGAAAGAGAAGTCTTCCGGTAGCAACAGGTTTTTTAAAATCTTCGCCCTCTTCAAAAGCAAGTGCAAAAATGGCTTCCTTGTCTTTATCATCATGTTCGGTCTCATAAGGAATTCCCTGCTCCTCAACAAAAACCTTATCACGAATGGAATTTACCTCATCAAGATCACCTAAAGCTCCTAAAATATACTTACCGGTAATATACATATCAACCTCACTGAAAAAAAAATTATAACGGTTTATTAAAAACTTTACCTCCACCTCTTGGATATTGAGGAGGTGTGTTGACTTTTTTATGAATCACGACCAAAGATCTTTCATAATCACTTAAAGGAACCGAGAATTTTACTACTTCTGTAGAACGCCCTCCGACTTTAAAAACCGCATTCCTGCCTTCATCCAGTTCTTCAGAAATGTTTCCCGATTTATAAGAAACATATAACCCGCCTACTTTAACAAAAGGAAGACAAAGCTCAGAAAGGGAGTTTATCTTGGCAACAGCTCTTGTAACACAAAGATCATACTTCTCGCGATAAATATCCTTTCGAGCAACCTCTTCACCTCTTGCATGAACAGTCTCAACATCAGTAAGGTGCAAAGCGGAGATCACTTCATTAAGAAATCCGATCCTTTTGTTTAACGCATCCATTAAAGTAAGTCTAACGGAAGGAAAAGCGATCTTTAAAGGAATTCCCGGAAAACCCGCTCCCGTACCGATATCAATAACACTGCAGCCCTTATTGATAAGGCAAAGAGCATCGGAAGATTTTACAATCGAAAGACTGTCCAGAAAATGCTTTATTACAACATCCTCATAGTCGGTGATAGCTGTAAGGTTCATTACCTTATTCTTCTCGATCAGCATATCATAATATATTTCAAACAAGGACAGTTGTTCATCCGTAAGAGAAATATTTAATTCTTCAAGACCTTTTTTTAAAATCGAATTATCTCTCATAAAACTCCGTAAATAGTTTAATCCGTTTTGTTTTCCGCAAATCTCGACATATAGACAAGCAAAACGCTGATGTCAGCAGGGGAAACACCCGAAATTCTGGATGCCTGACCGATACTCACCGGACGAATCGCTTTTAACTTCTGTCTGGCTTCGATACGTAAAGAAGGTACATCATCATAATCCAAAGCAGCAGGGATCATCTTGCTTTCAGTCTTCTTGAAGCTTTCAATCTGTTGAAGCTGTTTTGAAATATAACCTTCATATTTCAATTCGATCTCAACCTGTTCACATACATCATAAGGAAGCTCAGGTCTTTCGGTATCAATTTCCGCTATGGAACCATAATCAAATTCCGGCCTGGTAATCAGATCTCCCAAAGAAACCGCTGTCTTTAAAGGAGTGCTGCCATGAGAAACAAGAAATTCCTGGATCCTTGCTTTTCCACCGACCAAAGTTGATTTGAGTCTTGCAATCTCGTTCTCTATCTGCTTTTTCTTAAGACAAAACTTTACATAACGATCATCATCTATCAACCCGATCTCATGACCGATCTCGGTAAGACGAAGATCAGCATTGTCCTGACGAAGAATAAGTCTGTATTCCGCACGTGAGGTCATCATTCTATAAGGTTCATGCGTCTCCTTGGTACAAAGATCGTCGATCAAAACACCGATATATGCCTGAGACCTGTTTAATATCAAAGGATCAAGACCTTTAAGCAAACGTGCCGCGTTAATACCTGCAATAATACCCTGAGCTGCCGCTTCCTCATAGCCCGAACTTCCGTTCATCTGTCCTGCACTGAAAAGCCCGCCTATGGCTTTCAATTCCAAACTGGGTTTAAGCTGCATGGGATTTAAACAATCATACTCAATGGCATATGCGTTGCGAACTATTTTAGCATTCTCAAGTCCCGGAACCGAACGATACATGGCAACCTGAACATCTTCGGGTAAAGAACTGCTCATTCCCGAAATATACATTTCATTGGTATAATTTCCTTCAGGCTCGATAAAAACCTGATGTCTGTCCTTGTCAGGGAACTTCATGACCTTATCTTCAATCGAAGGACAATATCTTGGACCTGTACCCTTGATGTTTCCTGAATACAAAGGGCTTCTGTCGATATTCTTCCTGATAATGTCATGAGTTGTTTCATTGGTATAAGTTAACCAGCAAAGAACCTGTTCTCTTTTGATAGAATCCTCAGTGTTTTCAAAGGAAAAAGGAACTATCCGTTCATCTCCGACCTGCTCCTCCATTTTCGAAAAATCAATAGATCTTTTATCAATTCTGGCAGGCGTTCCGGTCTTAAACCTATAGATCTCGATACCCAGCTTTTTAAGACAATCGGTTAAATGATTGGCTGCAGGCAAACCATTTGGTCCGGTATAGGTGTAAGTATCACCGTAAACACATCTGGCATTAAGATAGGTACCTGTGCATATGATAGCTGCACGACAGGGATAAACACCGCCCGAAAAAGTTCTGACTCTTGAAACATGCCCATCTTCAACAAGAATATCCGAAACTTCCGCCTGCTTAAGAGTGAGTCTATCCTGATTTTCAAGAACTCTTCGCATGGAGCGTGAATATTCCTGCTTGTCAGCCTGTGCACGGAGAGAATGAACGGCAGGACCCTTCGAGCAATTCAGCATCTTGGACTGAATAAAAGTACGATCGATGTTCTTGCCCATTTCACCTCCGAGAGCATCAAGTTCCCTGACCAGATGTCCTTTAGAAGTCCCGCCCACATTGGGATTGCAGGGCATTAGAGCAATAGAGTCGGTGCTTACAACAAATACGATCGTATTCATTCCGAGTCTTGCGGCAGCCAAAGCAGCCTCACAGCCCGCATGTCCGGCTCCAATGACTGCAATATCATATGTTTCATATATATGGTCCATATTAAACCTCATTGAAAGTATTAAGGATTAAATCCTACTTTCCCATACAAAATTCTTTAAAGATCTTGTCAGCAAGGTCATCTTCAATTTCCTCACCGATTATTGCACCCAGCGATCTATATGCATTCATGAGATCGATGGAGAAGAAATCCTCCGACATACCAAGGTCGATGCTTTTCATAACTTCTTTCAGAGAAGTTAAGGCAGATTCCAACAATTCCTTATGTCGAAGTTTGGAAATGAATACCTCTTCCTTTTTTTCAAGAATTCCAAAACCAAAAAGATTCTTTATCTCGGAAATAAATACATCAATCCCCTTTTCATCACGGGCAGAAATAGAAATAACATCCCGACCGCAGGCTTTTTTAAGTTCATCGGCACTCAAAACAGAAGTAAGATCGGATTTATTTAATAGAACAATTGCATTTTTGTCCTTTAAAAGCTTAATTATATTTCGGTCATCCTCATCAAGCTCTCTCGATGCATCTGCCACAAAAAGGCATAGATCTGCCGAATCGATCTCATCAACCGCTTTTTTTACGCCGATCTTTTCAACAACATCTTCCGTCTCGTGTATTCCGGCAGTATCAACAATATTCAGAGTAATACCGTCAACAACAATGACCTCTTCAAGAATATCTCGCGTTGTTCCGGGAATATCGGTTACTATAGCACGATGAGTTCCGGTCAGAGCATTGAGAAGAGTAGATTTCCCGGCATTTGGTTTTCCAAGAATAACAGTCCTGATCCCGTTTTGGATCATTCTTCCGTTCTCAAATCCATCGATCAGGTCGGAAATAATCCCCGATTCTTCCTTAACATGATCTGCAAGTTCATCCGTAAAACCGTCAAGCTCAATATGCTCCGGGTCATCGAGAGCAGCCTCGATATAAGCTGTGTCACGCAGGATCTTCTCTCTTAAATAAACGATCTTATCCTTAAGTTTACCGCTCAACTGAGCAACAGAATTCCTTATGGCACTGTCATTGGAAGCATTTATAAGATCGATAACAGCTTCAGCCTGCGAAAGATCGATGCGTCCGTTTAAAAAAGCCCTCTTGGTGAATTCTCCGGGTTCGGCAAGCCGGGCACCGGCCTTAATACAACATTCCAGGACTTTTTTTGTAACGATATACCCGCCGTGACAATTGATCTCCACAGTATTTTCTGCAGTATAACTGTTTGGTCCCTTCATAACTGAAACCAAAACTTCATCAATTACCTGACCGTCATAGACAATATTGCCATAAGTTAAAGTATGAGATTTTCTTTCACTGAGTTTCCTGCCGGTTTTTTTTGCAACAAAGATCTTATCCGCAACGGAAAAAGCATTATCTCCGCTGATCCTGATAATACTGATCCCGGCATTGGTTGCTCCTGTGGCTATTGCACAAATAGTATCATTGATCATACGCTGATTATAAAGAAAGGGTGTCATCGACACCCTTTAATAAATTACTAAATATTGCTTTTAAGAGTATCACGAATCAAATTTGTTCACTGGGATCAATTGTTGCCGTAACACCTTCATAAACTTCGCCTTCCTCGATATTACCGTAACGATAAGGCTCACGAGGTTTATTGCTCTTCTTGTTAAAAGCGTTTCTTCCGTATCCGCCCTTTTTGTTACCGTAACCTCCACGATTATTTCCGTAACCACCGCGATTATTATGGAACTTGTTGTAAGGTCTTACACCTTTCTTTAAGCTGATAACAACTTTACGAAAAGGTTCTTCTCCTTCGGAATGAGTTTCAACATATTTATCATCCTGAAGAGCCGAGTGTATGATCCTTCTCTCATAAGGATTCATAGGCTCAAGGGAAACAGGCTTACCGCTCTTCTTAACCTTGCTTCCGATGTTTTTCGCAAGATTTTCAAGTGTCTGCTTACGTCTCTCTCTGTAATTCTCCGTATCAAGCTTAACCTTAATGTAATCATCGGATTCTTTGTTTACAACAAGGCTGGTGAGGTATTGAAGCGAATCGAGAGTCTGACCTCTTTTACCGATCAAAACGCCCATATCTTCGCCGACGATTTCAAAATTCATTGTCATCTCGACCTCATCATAAGAACTTTTTACCTCATTATGAATACCCATAACATTAAGAACATCCGTAATGAAGTTTGCAGCCTTATCAAGCTTTGTTTCCTTAACAGCTGCCTTGATCTTAGCAGGCTTTTTGTTGATCCCGAGAAAACCGGAACCTGCTTCTTCAAGAATTTCATAATCAAGATTCTCCGGAGTTGTTTTAAGAGTAACAGAAGCCTCCAAAACAGCTTCATCTACGGTTTTACCCGTTGCTTCAATCCAATTTCTCATAATATTTTACTTCTCCTCTCATATTATATGTCGGAAATAATAAACTCCGAACTAATTAATCTCTTTTAAGCAGGTTAGCATAAGCGGAAACCGATTTCTTTTCAGGTGCATTGACCTGAACACTATCACTTACCTCTGCAGCATTAGGATCGGCATTACCTGAAGAACCGGTTTTTTGCTTTCCGTTGTTCTTTGAAGAAGTTCCCATATTTGCATAGGAAGAAGTGGTCTTTACAGGAGCCGGCTTGGAATAGTCAATTGACTTTGTCTGATACTTTGCAAGGCTTGAAACAGCGGATGAGCCCTGAAGCACTCCAAGTCTTTCTCTCTTCTTGGCAAGCTTTGCCGAATTCTTTGCTATATAAGCATCCATGTCCGAATGATCGAGATAGATGTTAATGAATATCTGCTGCAATAAGGAAACAACAGTATTGATTATCCAGTAAATACCGATAACCAATGAGAATCCGTAACAGAAGAATCCTGAGAAGAAAGGCATGATGTAAAGCATTGAATTCATGCTTTGAGCCATTGCATTTTCTTCATTCTTCTTGCCTGTCTTATTTTGAGCTTTGGAAAGCAACGAACTTGCAAGCTGAGTAACAACAGCAAGAACGGGAACCAGCAAAGCTATATTAAAGAAACCGTTCAGCTTTGCATAATAAGAAGGCGAATTCAAAATGTTAAGACCAAAAACAGAGAAAATGGAATTGATCTTTTCGATAGAGCCGTTTATAGCAACAGTATCAAGAGCAGGGAAAGTCTTAAGAAGCTCAGCCCAGTTATCTGTACCGAACTTGGTAAGGATATCTATGATATGAGTTGAACTTAAAACACCGGACTCAACTTCATCCCACTTTTTCATGCTCACAGCAAGCTTTTCAGCTACTCCGGAAAAGAATGCAAAATAACCATCCTGAGCCATGGCAGACTGAGCAATGCCTATATAAAGATCATTGATCTTGTCAACGTATGCCGGAATAGCATAGATGATCCTATACATTGCAATAATGATAGGAAACGTGATCAGAATAGGAAGACATCCGGAAGTAGGACTTGTGCCGTACTTTTCATAAACACGCTGCTGTTCCTGGGCCATCAGTCTCTGTGTTGTTTCATCCTTCCTGCCCTTATATTTTTCGGTAATGGCAGTAAGTTCAGGCTGCATCTTAGCGGACAGCTTGCTAAAGCGCTGCTGTTTAACCGTAAGAGGAAGCATGAGCATTTTAACAATAATAGTAAAAAGAACAAGTGTGATTGCAATGTTTTCAATTCCAATCAAAGCAAGAAGTTCATAAAGCCAGTTAAATATTAAACCGAAGAACCAAGCAAACGGTTTAAGTATGCCCCCAACCTGGGTCAAAATCATCAAATCCAAATCAATACCTCCCATAACTCTTTATTCCTACAGAAATTAAAAAAAAGTAAAGCTAAGGTACAGGATCATAGCCACCTTTATGCAAAGGATTACAACGAAGAATCCTTTTTGCGGTCAAATATGAGCCTCTTACCACGCCATACTTTTCATAGGCTTCGATTGCATATTGAGAACAGGTAGGAGTGTATATACATGTGGACCTACCTTTTAATGGAGAAAGATACTTGCGATATATAACAATTAGTTTAATAAACAGCCTTTTCATTATTTATTATACCATGCAGTTTTGCCAAATGCAAAAAGGCACTCTCAATGTCACAAAAGCTTTTTCCTCGAGCAAGAGGTCTTGCTACTACAACCATGTCCCAACCACTATGGAACTTCTCATCATTTAAACGAAAGCTTTCTCTTAACAGTCTGGCGATCCTGTGACGTACCACGCTGTTTCCGACTTTTTTGCCGGCGGAGATGCCAAGTCGGTTACGATCCAAATCATTTTTTAAGACGTACATTATCAAATACTTGTTTGCAAAACTTTTACCGGTTTTATAAACCAGCTGAAAATCAGAATTTTTCTTAATTGACTCCGCCAAAGTAATTACCTATTCATTTTACGGACAACTGATTTTTCGCCCGTACTCATAATTAACCCACATAGAAGAAAAGGTCACATTTAATGCGACCCGGCAATTTTTTTATTAAGCTGAAATCTTATGTCTGCCCTTTGCTCTTCTCGCCGATAATACTTTTCTTCCACCGGCACTGCTCATTCTTGAACGGAAACCGTGAACTACAGCTCTCTGTCTCTTCTTGGGCTGAAATGTCATTTTTGCCATTTAAACGCACCTCCTTGCAACCGTTGTACAAAATTTATATTTACCGAAAATAAATATCGCAAAATAAAAGCGAAAGTTATTATAATCAAAAAGCCTATTTTCGTCAAGATATTTTTTGGCATAAGCCAAAAATCTTTCATCTTTAATTGAAAAACAATGCTAATTCTGCTATAATATTTCTTGATATGCTGTGCGCATTTTAATGCCCTTTTTTGAGCCTCACAGCTATCAAATCAAAAAATATCAACTATTATATGCGGTGAATCAATGGAAAACGTAATCAAGGAAAAATGGAATGAAATATTATCTTATATGAAGGAAGAATATTCCATTACAGATGTAGCCTACAGAACATGGCTTCTTCCTCTTTCTGTCTATAGTATTACGGGAAAAACCATAATCATTTGCGTTGATGATTTTAAAATTGGAGCTGCAAGCCTGGATTTCATCAAAAATAAATATGAGACCTTTTTGCGTACAGCCATAGCAGAAGTAACCGGAAATGATTATGAGATTTCTTTTGAATTAAAAAGCAGGATCAATGACGATGCAAAAACTGCCATAAATGAGCCTTCTCATGATCTCTATGGAATTCTGAATCCCAAATACACTTTTGATACTTTTGTAATAGGATCCAACAATTCACTTGCGCATGCAGCAGCGGTTGCGGTTTCTGAAAATCCGGCTGAAGTATACAATCCTCTTTTTATTTACGGAGGAGTCGGTCTCGGAAAAACTCATCTTATGCAGTCTATAGCACATCATATTCTCGAAACCCAAAAAGGTAAAAAAGTAATTTATATTACAAGTGAAGCATTTACCAATGAACTTGTTCAATCAATACGTAACAACACAAACGACGAATTTCGTCAAAAGTACAGAAGTGCGGATGTTCTTCTTATTGATGATATTCAGTTTATTATCAACAAAAACTCCACTCAGGAAGAATTCTTCCATACCTTTAATACTTTATATGAATCAAAAAAGCAGATCATAATATCATCAGACAGACCTCCGAAAGAAATGAACACTCTTGCCGAGCGTCTTCGTTCAAGATTTGAGATGGGCCTTACAGTGGATATCAGTGCACCTGATTACGAAACCCGTCTTTCGATCCTTACAAAAAGAGCAGATGATAATGCGATCAATATTGACTATACGATATTGCAGCTTATAGCCGAAAAGATCACTTCGAATGTAAGGATCCTTGCAGCAGCCCTTGATAAGGTTATTGCACTTTCAAGACTAAAGAAAAAAGATATCAGTATGGATCTCGCTCTTGAAGCAATTCATGACTATATTGAAGATGCAAATTCCGACAAAAAGAGCCTGACCTTGTCCTATATTGTTGACGTAGTAGCTGAACATTACCAGCTTACTTCTCAGGAGATCTTTTCCAAAAACAGGACAGCTAAAATAGCATATCCAAGGCATATAGCAGTTTATCTTTGCAAGAAGTATCTCGATATGTCACTGACCGAAATAGGAAAGAGTTTTGGCGGTAGAGATCATACAACAATTTTAAACAGTATCAATCGAATTGAGAAAGAAATCAAAACAGATCCGGATCTTGAAGATAATATTAAAATGATAATTAAAAAGATAAATCCCGGATGATAAAGAAGGTTATACACAAATCAACATTTAGTGGTTGAAAAAATTGTGTATATCCCCCTATATAATAGGAAGAAACTCATACCATTTTATCCACAGGTAGTTGATATATAGTGTTCATAACTTGTTGATAAAAGTTTAGATTTTAGAAAAAATGAATTATCCACAGGTGGTGTTTATAATTTTTTCAGATTTATTAACATCTATAAACATTTTATTAAGAGCTCTATTAACATCCAAAAAGGTTAATATTTAAGGCTCTGAATAACTTTTCAACAAATCAACACCGCCTAATACTATTACTATAAAATAATAATAAAACAGGAGATGCAAACATGAAGATCATTTGCAAAAAATCAGACATCATTAACGGTGTTAATATCTCTTTAAGAGCAGTTCAAAGCAGAACCACAATGCCCATCCTTGATTGCATAGTGATCAGAGCTAATGAATCTAACATTAAATTCATTACTAACGACATGGAAATTGCAATAGAAACACTTGTTCCGGGTGAGATCATTACAGCCGGAAGTGTAGCTATAAACGCAAAGCTTTTTTCGGATATAGTAAGAAAACTTCCGGACGATGACATAACCATTGAAACAAACAATTATTTTATGACTACCATTACTTGTGACAAACTGGAATTCTCTCTGGTGAGCAAAAGTGATGAGGAATTTCCGGATCTTCCCTTGGTTGAAAAGAAAGATGCTCTTGTTATTTCACAGTTTTCTCTTAAGGAAATATTAAGACAGACCGTATTCTGTATTTCAGATAATGAAAGCCAGAAGATAATGACGGGTGAACTTTTTGAAGTCAACGGAAATCAGCTTAGAGTTGTAGCGCTTGACGGTCACAGGATAGCAATAAGGAATCTTGAACTAAAGAATGAATATAAACCTACAAAGGTAATAATTCCCGGAAAAACATTAAATGAGATCATGAAGATCCTTTCCGGAGAAGTGGATAATGATGTTGCAATCTACTTTACAAATACACATGTAATGTTTGAATTTGAAAATACAATAGTACTCTCCCGTCTCATCGAAGGTGAATATTACAAGATAAACCAGATGTTGGCAGGAGATTATGAAACAAAGCTGGTTATCAACAGAAAAGAATTTGCTGACAGTATAGACCGTTCTACACTTCTTGTTAAAGAAACCGACAAAAAGCCCATTATCCTTGATATTAAGGATTTTAACATGAATCTTAAGGTTAATTCGCAAATAGGCGCGATGAACGAAGATATAGAAATTCACAAGGAAGGAAAAGACATACTGATCGGATTTAATCCCAAGTTTTTGCTTGAAGTTTTGAGAGTTATAGATGATGAGGACATTAACATCTATATGACCAATTCCAAAGCTCCCGCCTTTATCAAGAATGATGAAGGAAATTACATTTACCTGGTATTACCCATCAATTTCAATGCGGTTAGATAAAAATGGAAAAACTTGTTTTAAGAGAAGAATACATTAAACTTGGACAGGCAATCAAGGCTGTCGGATTTGTGTCATCCGGTGTCGAAGCAAAGATAGCTATTCAAAACGGTGAAGTTTCGGTAAACGGCGAAACTGAGACACAAAGAGGAAAAAAGCTTTATGACGGAGACGTAGTCTCCTTTAACGGTCAGGATCTTAAAATTGTAAAATGATTGCAGAAAAATTGGAACTGACAAATTTCAGAAATTACAATGAGCTTTCACTGGAACTGTCTGAGAATGTAAATATTCTTTACGGTAACAATGCACAGGGAAAGACAAATATTCTTGAAGCAATCTATCTTTGTTCAACAACCAAATCCCACAAGGGAAGCAAAGACAAAGACATGGTAAAGCTTGGTGAAGAAGAGTCACATCTCAGGATGTATCTCAATAAGAACGATCTTAACCACAAGATAGATATGCAGCTCAGAAAAACGGGAAAGAAAAGCGTAGCTGTAGATGGATTGCCGATTAAAAGAGCAGCCGATCTTTACGGTTTGACAAACGTTATTCTTTTTTCACCTGAAGATCTCAGTATGATCAAAAACGGTCCCGCTGAGAGAAGAAGATTTATGGATGCTGAGTTATGTCAACTGAACAAGCTTTATCTGCAATATCTTACAAAATACAATAAATTGATCGACCAAAGAAACGATCTTTTGAAACAGATATCGTTTCGTCCGGACCTGAAAGATACTTTGGAAGTGTGGGATGAACAGCTGATCGAATGCGGAAGTTATATTATTTCCGAAAGAAAAAAATTTATTGATGATATAAACGAACCTGTAAACGAAATTCATAACGAGATATCAGGCGGAAGCGAAAACTTAAAAGTTGTTTATGAGCCCAATTCCGAAGTTCAGGATTACAGAAAAAAGATGAATATGTCTCTGGACAAAGATCTTTATCAAAAAACGACCTGTACAGGTCCTCACAGAGATGATATCAGCTTCTTTACGGCAGGTCAGAATATCAGATTGTTCGGATCCCAAGGACAGCAAAGAACTGTTGCACTTTCTTTGAAGCTTGCGGAGATAGAACTTGTAAAAAGAAAAATAGGAGAAAATCCTATCCTGTTACTGGATGATGTTCTTTCGGAACTTGACAGGAACAGACAGCAGGCATTGCTGAATTTCATTGACGGTATACAGACTGTAATAACCTGTACCGGACTCGAAGAATTTGTAGGATACAGAAGCGGTATGAATACGCTTTTTAAAGTAACAAACGGCACTATAGAGAGGATATAACGGAGGCAACAATGAGCACCGAATACGGAGCAGATCAAATCCAAATACTTGAAGGACTGGAAGCGGTTAGAAAACGTCCGGGAATGTACATCGGAAGTACTTCTTTGCGTGGTCTTCATCATTTGGTATATGAAATAGTGGATAATGCGATCGATGAAGCATTGGCAGGCTACTGCACAGAGATCAAAGTTACCATAAACAAGGACAATTCGGTTACGGTTGTTGATAACGGAAGAGGTATTCCCGTTGCCGTTAATAAAAAGAAAGGCATATCAACTCTGGAAGTAGTATTTACGATACTTCACGCCGGCGGAAAATTCGGCGGTGGCGGATACAAGGTGTCCGGTGGTCTTCATGGTGTAGGTGCGTCTGTCGTCAATGCTCTTTCCGAGTGGCTTGAGGTTATTGTAGAACTTGACGGAAAGAAATACTTCCAAAGATATGAAAGAGGAAAATCAACAGAGACGGTTAAAGAGATCGGAACCACAGACAGGACAGGTACGACTGTTACCTTTTTCCCTGACAAAGAGATCTTTGAAGAAACCGTATTTGATTATGATACATTAAAACAGAGACTTCGGGAAATGGCTTTTCTGACAAAAGGCATTAAGATAGTTTTTACCGATGACAGAGAAGAAAACCCCAGAACAGAGATCTTCCATTACGAAGGCGGTATCAAAGAATATGTTGAGTATCTTAACAAAGGAAAGACACCTCTTTATTCTGAAGTAATCTATTGTGAAGGAACAAAGAAGGATGTATATGTTGAAGTTGCTATGCAGCATAACAATGGTTATGCCGAAAGCTGCTACAGCTTTGTAAATAATATTACAACACCCGAAGGAGGAACTCATTTTACAGGTTTTAAAAATGCGTTGGTAAATGTCTGTAATGCATATGCCTACAAGATGAAATTCATCAAGAAGGATGATGAAAAGCTGATCGGAGAAGACATTAGAGAAGGTCTTACGGCAATTGTAAGCATTAAGATAGCAGAACCTCAGTTTGAAGGACAGACAAAGCAAAAACTGGGTAATTCCGTAGCCAGAGGAGCTGTTGAAAGTGTGGTTTCGGAAGCACTTGAGATCTTCCTTGAGCAGAATCCGGATATAGGAAAGATAATCTGCGAGAAAGCTGCACTTGCACAAAAAGCAAGAGAAGCAGCGAGAAGAGCAAAGGAAACGGCCAGAAAATCGGTACTCGATGCCGGAGGTCTTCCCGGAAAGCTCGCGGATTGCTCGGATAAAAACCCTGAACATTGTGAAATATATATCGTAGAGGGTGATTCCGCCGGCGGTTCCGCGAAAACAGCAAGATCACGTGCGACACAAGCGATTCTTCCTTTAAGAGGAAAAATACTGAACGTTGAAAAATCAAGACTTGACAAGATCCTCACTAATGCCGAGATCAGAACAATGATAACCGCTTTCGGAACCGGAATAGGCGAAGATTTTGATATATCCAAGCTTCGCTATCATAAGATCATAGTTATGACGGATGCCGATGTCGACGGTGCTCATATTGATACATTGATGTTAACTTTCTTATACAGATTCATGCCGGAATTGATCAAGCAGGGATATGTTTATCTGGCTCAGCCTCCGCTTTATAAGATTGAGAGAAACAAAAAGGTGTGGTATGCCTATTCCGACGATGAACTGAACAAGATCATGCTTGAGATCGGAAGAGATTCAAATAACAAGGTCCAGCGATACAAAGGTCTCGGTGAAATGGATGCGGAACAGCTTTGGGAAACAACTATGGATCCTGAAAGAAGAATCCTGCTCAGAGTCGGCGTAAATGAAGAAACATCGGGTGAACTGGATATGACCTTTACGACTCTTATGGGTGATGAAGTTGAACCCAGAAGAAAGTTTATCGAAGAAAACGCCAAGTATGTTGAAAACCTGGACTATAATGCTTAATTAATGTCCGAGGTGAGGGATAATATGGACAACAATAATATTGATAACACATTTGATAAAGTGCAGGAAGTCGACCTGAAAAAGACGATGGAGACTTCCTATGTAAACTATGCCATGTCGGTCATAGTTGCACGTGCTTTACCGGATGCAAGAGACGGACTTAAACCTGTACAAAGAAGAATACTTCATGCAATGAATGAACTGGGAAACGATCCCGACAAGCCCCACAGAAAATGTGCGCGTATTGTCGGTGATACAATGGGTAAATACCATCCCCACGGAGATTCATCTATTTACGGTGCCTTGGTTTATCTTGCGCAGGAATGGTCAACACATTATCCGTTGATAGACGGCCACGGAAACTTTGGATCTGTGGACGGAGACGGAGCCGCAGCGATGCGATACACGGAAGCGAGACTTTCAAAGCTTTCTGTTCAGATGCTTGCGGATATTGAAAAAGATACTGTTGACTTTGTTCCCAACTTTGATGAAACGGAAAAGGAACCTCTTGTTCTTCCCGCACGTTATCCGAATCTTTTGGTAAACGGAACCACAGGTATTGCAGTCGGAATGGCTACAAACATTCCGCCTCACAACATGACCGAAGCTATAAATGCGGTTATCAAACTCATCGACGATAAAAGAGAAGGCCGTGAAACAACGATCGAAGACCTGATGGGTATAATTAAGGGACCTGACTTCCCTACCGGAGCTACGATCCTCGGTACAAGGGGGATCAGCGAGGCATATCGCACAGGACGCGGCAAGATCAAGGTTCGTGCGGTAACAGACATCGAGCCTATGGCTAACGGTAAGAATCGTATTGTTGTAACGGAACTTCCGTACCTTGTAAATAAGGCTAAACTGGTTGAATTGATCGGTCAGCTTTCCAGAGAAAAAAAGATAGACGGAATTACGGAGATCAGGGATGAATCCAGCAGAGAAGGAATGCGTGTATGCATAGAATTGAGAAAGGATGTTAATCCTCAATTGATTCTGAACCAGCTTTACAAGCATACTCAGCTCCAGGATACATTCGGTGTTATTATGCTCGCTCTGGTCAACAACGAGCCAAAAGTGCTTAATCTTCAGCAGATGCTCACGGTGTATCTCGATCATCAGGAAGAAGTTGTTACCCGTCGTACCAAATATGACCTTAAAAAAGCTGAAGAACGCGCGCATATAGTAAAAGGATTGTTGATCGCGCTTGATAATATAGATGAAGTTATCCGCATCATCAGAGGATCAAAGAATGTTGCCATCGCTAAGGAAGAACTCATAGTCCGCTTCGGATTGGATGATGTTCAGGCACAGGCAATAGTGGATATGCGGCTCAGAGCTTTGACAGGTCTCGAAAGAGAAAAGCTCGAGCAGGAATATGCAGAGTTGATGAACAAGATCAACGAATTTAAAGCTATTCTCGGAGATGAGAAGCTTCTTCTCGGAGTTATCAAGGATGAGATCACGGTGATCCGCGATAAGTTCGGAGACGAAAGAAAAACTAAGATCGGAATGGATGTCGATGACTTTTTGGATGAAGATCTTATTCCCGATGAAAATGAGGTGATCGCTAAAACAAGACTCGGTTACATCAAGCGTATGACACCGGATCATTTCCAGAGCCAGAACAGAGGCGGTAAGGGAATTAAGGGCATGCAGACTATTGACAACGATAATGTTGAGATTATGTTTACATGCACGACTCATCAGACCATTCTGTTCTTTACCAATAAAGGAAGGGTATATAAGTTAAAGGCATACGAGATTCCCGAGTCGGGAAGAACCTCCAGGGGAACTGCTATGGTTAACCTCATGCAGCTCATGCCTGACGAAAAGATTGTTGCCATGCTTCCCATAAGGACCATAGATGATGACAATCATATTATATTTGTAACAAAGCAGGGTATAATCAAGAGAACAAATCTTTCGGAATACGGCAATATCCTCAAGAAAGGCATACGTGCCATTAATCTTAGGGATGATGATGACATAGTCGATGTTAAGCTTTCCGAAGGAAACAATGATATCATTCTTGTCACTAAGAAGGGTATGTGTACCAGATTCAAGGAGGATGAGATACGTTCACTCGGAAGAAGTGCTATGGGTGTAACTGCCATGAGACTTGCCGAGGATGATGAGATCATCTCCATGAACCTCGATTCGGACGGAAGCTATCTCCTAATTGCTTCCGAAAAGGGATACGGCAAACTTACTCCTCTTAAGGAATTTGATACGCACCATCGTGGCGGTAAAGGCCTTAAGTGCTACAGGATAGCGGAAAAGACCGGAGATGTCATGGGTGTAATGGCAACCGAACTGAACGAGGAGATCCTTATGATCACTAACGAAGGGATCATGATAAGGATCCGTGTCAGTGATATATCGATCATCGGAAGAAATACTTCCGGAGTTAAACTCATCAATGTTAAGAAAGATGCAGATTCCTATGTTTCAAGCATGAGTAAGGTTGAAAAAGAGGAAGATGACGGGGATGAGGAGGAACCGACAGAAAATGCGTAATGTACACACCGACCTTTTAATATCGATTTTAAAGGAAATGTGCATAGAGGCTAACCTTGAGCTGACAGATGATGTCAGCTCAAGAATTATTTATGCGGCAGAAAATGAAAAATCCGAAATAGGCAAGAAGATCCTGGAACAGCTGGTTACCAATATGAAGATCGCTTCGGATGAAAAAATCCCGATCTGTCAGGATACCGGAATGGCAGTTGTATTTCTTGAAATCGGACAGGATGTACATATTGAGGGGATGGATCTTACCGAAGCGGTTAATGAAGGCGTAAGGCAAGGTTACAGAGACGGATATTTAAGAAAATCCGTTGTGGGAGATCCGCTTATCAGGAAGAATACGGGCGACAATACGCCTGCGGTGATCCATACTGCGATAGTTCCCGGAGATAAGATTAAAATGACAATAGCTCCCAAGGGATTCGGAAGCGAAAATATGTCCAAGATATATATGCTTAAACCGGCCGATGGTGAAGAAGGCGTTAAAAATGCCATTATCGAAGCGGTTAAAGCAGCGGGTCCCAATGCCTGTCCGCCCGTAGTTGTCGGAGTCGGTATCGGCGGAACTTTTGAAATGAGTGCGATATTGGCGAAAAAAGCACTTTTGCGTCCCCTTGGAGAACACTCTTCTCTTCCGCATATCAAAGCATTGGAAGAAGAAATGTTTAAAACTATTAATGAACTCAATATAGGACCGGGGGGATTTGGCGGAAAAACAACCGCCTTGGGCATAAACATAGAAACCTATCCCACGCATATAGCGGGACTTCCGGTTGCGGTAAACATATGCTGCCATGTAAATCGTCATGTAACGAGGGTCATATAATATGGAAATTAAAAATATACAACTTCCGATTACAAAAGAAATTGCTTCCTCATTGAAAGCGGGTGACTATGTCTATCTTTCCGGAGTAATGTATTCCGCAAGGGATGCCGCTCATAAGAGAATGGTGGAAACCCTTGATAAAGGAGAGGCATTGCCGATCGATCTTAAGGACCTTACGGTCTATTATCTCGGTCCCTCTCCCGCAAAACCGGATCAGGTCATAGGTTCCGCAGGCCCCACTACAGCGGGAAGAATGGATAAATATACGCCAAGGCTTCTTGACCTGGGAATCACCGGAATGATCGGTAAAGGAAAAAGATCGGATGCGGTAAAAGCAGCCATAAAAAAGAACCATGCAGTATATCTTGCCGCAGTCGGAGGTGCGGGAGCTCTTCTTTCAAAGTGCATTAAAAAGGCAGATATAGTAGCATATGAAGATCTGGGAGCGGAAGCGATCTACAGACTGGAAGTGGAAGATTTTCCCGCAATTGTTGTGATAGATGACAAGGGAAATGATCTGTATATGAACGCGGAGTAATTTATATCTTTATTCCCGAAAAATCTTGACAGATACACTTTTCTTTGTTAAACTATCGCTTGCGTTTGAAGAACGCAGAAGAAAACCGAATACCTTTGGTAGCGATTTTCGAGCTTTTGGAGAAATACTCAAGAGGCCGAAGAGGCGCCCCTGCTAAGGGTGTAGGTCGGGCAACCGGCGCGAGGGTTCAAATCCCTCTTTCTCCGTTAGCAAATTCACGAGCAGATGAACAGTCTGCTCGTTTTATATTTCCCGATATATAAACAAACAATTGTAGCTACAATTGACACAATTTTGCAACTTCGGTAAATAAGCGAATTTCGTCTTGACAAAAGGTTGTTAAGGGAGTAATATATCGCTCGCACCGTTGAAAAAGAAAACAAACAGAAACGAGCAAGACGGCAGAGACGAGTTTGTTTATTAGCTACAGTGAACAACTTCTTCAAAAAAAAATGAAAAAAGTTGTTGACAAAGTTTCAAAACGGTGGTAATCTAATCGAGCGCTTTGCGAGAGAGCAAAACGCAAAAAGAACCTTGATAATTAAACAGCTAAACAACCCTGAAAATTCAATTAACATTGATTTTCAAACTTAAGG
>JAEEYF010000023.1 GCA_016291655.1 Lachnospiraceae bacterium
GATCTTTTTCATAAAGACCGAGGAAAAGAAAACCCATTCGAAATATCCCATGACAGACATGAATATCACATTGATAAACAGCCGCATCGAAAATTTCTTCCCGAGTTTGAGAGCATAAAACGCATTTTTAAGCGTTTCACCCAAAGAAAGTTTCTTACTTTTCATAATAATCTCCCCCATCCATAATACAAAACTGCGGGAGTGCTCCCTTCACTCCCGCTTTTTCGGTGTTTCAAAAGATTCCGACATTATACCGAATGCCAAATCCATTGTCAATGCTTTTTCAATTCTTCCTCGGTTTTTGCATCCACAACTCATTTTGACACCATAACCCCGTCCCCGGGGGGCCAAGGTATATCACATATTCATTCGAACCGCAATGCGTGGTTTTACCACAACCTATTCAAATCAAATGCATTACGGGTGGATTTTCTTCTCTATCCTTAAACATGCCTCTATATGCATGATCCAATGTCTGGAAAACGGCATTTGAATAAGACCGCGAACATCTTTATTACACCAGTAATTTATAAGCCATATCGCACTCTCCTCCTTGCTGACAACAGAAAGTGATTCCAGCCGTTCTTTTCGTTCTGCGGATATCTTTTTCCTCAGATCATCATATGATAAATCCCGTAATATGGATTCTGTACTCCGCTTCACATCGGAAAGATACGAATATAATTCATCCAGATCGAGTTGCTCTGAAAAGTCAGCAATCTCCTGCTTAACCAGTTCATTTCCTGTCGTGATGACAGGTGAGTTAATTCTCTTTTGATATCCTTCTCTGAAAAATACCTGCTCATCCCCTTTGATCAATGTGTGAGCCACGATATCCTCAATACGAAAGATATGCCACAACGAATATGCAATAGTCTTGCTATGATACCCATCTGCGTTGATGAATGGAATTGCATTGAACTCTTCCCTGTTTAATTCCTCTTTGAAAGAGCTGATAGTGTCCCAAAGAGCGTCACGTAATGCAAGAAGTATATCGATACCTTCTTCATAGGTATCTCTTTTCTTTATCTGACTTTGCATGAGCTTGTTGAGCTCTGACCACTCTTTATTCATCCGTTTTCTTCTCCGCGTCCTTAATCCGATAATAATCTTCCATCTTCACATTCAGTTTCACATAGGAATCTGCTTTTCGGTTGCTCACACGTTCGAGGAGCACACAGCTTTCCACATGGCTCGACACGACATTAAGTACGTCACAAAACCGGCGAGGAATCCTATAAACCGATTAACGATAAGCCCGGTTTTTGCGTTATACCACTGTCCCCAGTTTTCCCGGGTTTCATATTATATTACAAGGAATTAAATTATTTCGCTCATCCAGCGGGTCCCTTCAGCAATTTCTCCCAAATCAGTTCTTGTGAAGTTCATTACCAACAACTCTCGTCTTCTTAAGATCAACAGCAAGTTTCTATGGTTTAAATGATATTTCTATGCTGTTAGGTCATATTTCTTCAACCTTCTTGCCTTGATCTTACATAGCTTCTTTGCCCTAAAACAGCATTTTCGCATGTTCAAGTCAAAGTTTTTCACTAAAATTCCTTTGAACTTCTCGGATTTCTTTGACTCTAAACGTCACTTTTCCTTGTTTAGGTCAAAGGTATGGCTCCAAGCAACCTTCAAACCGCCTTGATTGCACACAAATCCTTTGGTCCAAATGCAGTTTTCGCTTGTTTAGGGCAAAAAAACGCATTTAAGCAGCTTCAAGCATACGGAATCCTTTTGGTCTGAAACCCTGCAATTGGATATTTTGGTCAAACACGTTGCTCCTCCCTACTTAAGATCAAACAACGTCAGCTGCCGGTACCTGTCCGGCAGTTCCTGCATATACTTAAAACATTCGTCGGGGCTTGACATCATTTCGTTATCCTCACAGATGCTTTTTAAAAGCCCCGACAATTTCTTTGCATTAAGACTTGGCAGTTCATATGCATTGCCGTATTGCCGGATGTATTTTTCCTTCATTCCCGGGAAATGCCTGTCCAGTGCCGCATAATAATACTCTCTGTCGCCCTCACGAAGAGTGAGGCCCATGCCAAAATCTATGATACCTTTTACCCCTGTCCGAGCACATTCCTTAAGGATCGCGGTGATGTTCTCTTCCGTATCGTTGATAAAAGGAAGTATGGGAGTCAGCCACACAATGGTGGGTATCCCTCTCTCCTGCATGATCTCCAGCACCTCTATGCGGCGCTTTGTATTACACACATTGGGTTCCAGGATCCGGCACAGATCATCGTCATAGGTCGTAAGAGTCATCTGAACCACGCATTTTGCCCTGCGGTTGATCTCATCCAGCAGATCGATGTCCCTCAGGATGCGATCTGATTTTGTCTGTATCGCAAGGCCGAATTCATTATCACGGATGATCTCCAGGCATCTTCTTGTAAGTCCCAATTTTTCTTCACAGTGCATATAGGGATCGGACATGGCGCCGGTCCCTATCATGCATTTTTTCTTCTTCGATCTCAACGCCTTTTCCAGAAGTTCAGGCGCATTCTGTTTAACCTCGATATCTTCGAATGGGTGGGTAAATCTGTAGCAAAGGCTCCTGCTGTCGCAATATATGCACCCATGGGTACAACCGCGATAAATATTCATTCCGTAAAATCCC
>JAEEYF010000024.1 GCA_016291655.1 Lachnospiraceae bacterium
ACACCTGCGTCGATTGCCTTGTAGTTCATTTCAACTACTGCGTCACCCTTCTTACCGTAGGACTTCTTTGCAGCTGCCTTCATGTAATCAACTGCCTCATCGATGGGCATTACATTTGCAAGCTTGAAGAATGCGGACTGAAGGATAGTATTTGTTCTCTTACCCATACCGATCTCGATAGCCTTATCGATAGCGTTGATGGTGTAGAGCTGAACGTTGTTCTTTGCGATGTATCTCTTAGCTTCTGCAGGAAGGTGCTCAGCAACTTCCTCGTCAGACCACTGGCAGTTGATCATGAAGATTCCGCCGGGCTTAACGTCCTGAACCATCTTGTAGCCCTTGATAACATATGAAGGGTTGTGGCAGGCAACGAAATCTGCCTGGTTGATGTAATAAGGAGCACGAATAGGCTTGTCACCGAAACGAAGGTGGGAAATCGTAATACCACCTGTCTTCTTGGAGTCATACTGGAAGTATGCCTGGATGAACTTGTCGGTGTGGTCGCCGATGATCTTTGTTGAGTTCTTGTTGGCACCAACTGTACCGTCGCCGCCGAGGCCCCAGAACTTGCACTCTACGGTGCCGGGTGTTGCGGTGATGGGAGCGGGCTTAACTTCAGGAAGAGAGAGGTTTGTAACATCATCTACGATACCGATGGTGAAACGGCTCTTGGGCTCTGCCTTTGCAAGCTCTGTATAAACAGCGAATACGGATGACGGAGGTGTATCCTTTGATCCGAGACCGTAACGTCCGCCTGTAAGGATAACGTCGTTGAGACCTGCCTCACGAAGTGTTGTTGCAACATCGAGGTAAAGAGGCTCACCGAGTGATCCGGGCTCTTTTGTTCTGTCAAGAACAGCAACCTTCTTAGCTGTCTTGGGAAGTGCCTTAAGGAATGCATCCGATACCCAAGGTCTGTAGAGACGAACCTTGATAAGTCCGACCTTCTCGCCCTTAGCTGTAAGGTAATCGATAACTTCTTCAGCTACATCGCAGATGGAACCCATAGCGATGATAACTCTGTCTGCATCCTTAGCACCGTAGTAGTTGAAAAGATCATAATCAGTACCGAGCTTCTCGTTGATCTTGCCCATGTACTTCTTTACAACTGCGGGAAGTGCATCATAAACAGGGTTGCAGGCTTCTCTGTGCTGGAAGAAAACGTCTCCGTTTTCATGAGACCCGCGCATAGCGGGATGCTCGGGATTAAGTGCATGCTCACGGAATGCCTTGACAGCGTCCATGTTGCACATTTCCTTCAGATCCGCATAATCCCACTTCTCGATCTTCTGGATCTCATGAGATGTACGGAAACCATCGAAGAAGTTAAGGAAAGGAACCTTGCCTTCAATAGCGGAAAGATGTGCTACGGGTGAAAGATCCATAACTTCCTGAGGGTTGCTCTCGCAAAGCATAGCAAAACCGGTCTGACGGCATGCATATACGTCGGAATGATCACCGAAGATATTAAGTGACTGTGTTGCTACTGTACGAGCTGATACGTCGAAAACGCAAGGAAGCTGTTCAGCGGCAATTTTATACATGTTGGGGATCATCAGGAGAAGACCCTGAGATGCTGTGAATGTGGTGGTGATGGCTCCGACGGCAAGGGAACCGTGAACTGTACCTGCGGCACCGGCTTCGGACTGCATTTCAACAACCTTTACCTGGTTTCCGAAGATGTTCTCCTGTCCCTGTGCTGACCACTGGTCAACATAATCTGCCATGGGGCTGGAAGGAGTAATCGGGTAAATGGCAGCAACATCCGTAAATGCATAGGCTACATGAGCCGCAGCGGTGTTACCATCCATTGACTGTTTTGCTCTGGACATATTTTTTCCTCCTATTTATATGTGGCTTATATTGTTGGTTATATATAATTAGCCGATTTGTCAAAAGTTTATCATCTTTTGGGTTTTTTGTAAAGGAAGAAATTATTAAGAATGCAGATGACACCATAACCCCGTCCCCGGGTGTCATTTTTTTGAACCTCGGGGACGGGGTTATGGTGTCATTTTTTGAAAAAAAAATATAGACAAACGCCATCAACAGTCGTAAAATTACTTCCATTATTTATTACTTTAAAATATTAAACGGGAGGTAAACCATGGAGAGATTCAGAATACCTGAGAATTACAGGGCTGAGCTTGGCGTCAAGGAAACCCAGGGCGCGATCAAGCATCTCAAAGACTATTTTGAAAGACAGCTTTCAAAACAGCTCAATCTTACGCGCGTCAGCGCACCACTATTTGTAAAACCGGAGACAGGACTGAATGATAATCTTAATGGTGTTGAACGTCCCGTAAAATTCGGCATTAAAGAGCAGGGCGATGCAGAGGTTGAGATCGTGCACTCCCTTGCCAAATGGAAGAGAATGGCTCTCAAAAAGTACGGTTTTTCCTACGGCGAGGGCCTTTACACGGATATGAACGCCATCCGCCGCGACGAGGACACGGACAACATCCACTCGATCTTTGTGGATCAATGGGATTGGGAAAAGATCATCCTGCAGGACGAGAGAAACATCGAAAACCTCAAGATGACCGTACGCAAGGTCTATTCCGCTCTTCGCGAGACCGAGCACTACATCGCGAACAAATATGACTACATCAAAGAGATCCTTCCGAAGGAGATCTCCTTCGTAACGACTCAGGAGCTGGAGAACATGTACCCCAACGATACTCCGAAGGAGCGCGAGAACAAGATCGCGAAGCTTAAGGGTGCGGTGTTCATCATGCAGATCGGCGATAAGCTTGCTTCGGGCGAGAAGCACGACGGCCGCGCTCCCGACTACGACGACTGGACGCTGAACGGCGACATCATCGTTTACTATCCCGTTCTCGACATGGCTCTGGAGCTTTCTTCCATGGGCATACGTGTAGACGAGGTTTCCCTTGCGGAGCAGCTTAAAAAGGCGGGCTGCGAGGAACGCGCCGAGCTTCCTTTCCAGAAGGCCATCCTTGAAAAGCGCCTTCCCTATACGGTGGGCGGCGGTATCGGTCAGAGCCGTATATGCATGTTCTTCTTAAGAAAAGCTCACATCGGCGAGGTCCAGTCAAGCATATGGACAGAGGACACCTTAAAGCTTGCCGAAGAGAATCATATCATGCTTTTGTAAGCCTTAATCTTGTAATCCTTAATCGCAATAAAAAATTTCAGCCGTGGCAATCCACGGCTGTATTTTTATCTTCAATCAATATCTGTTGTGAACCTTCTCCGCAAACACAAGAATGTCCTTAAATTCCACCACTTTACCGCTATCAAGGGTTGCGTGACCCGTCATGCGCCCGAAGACCTGATGCTGGTCCGAAACGATCAGCTTAAAGTCCATCTTGGCAAAACGGTCGAAAACCGGAACAAAATCCGCCTCGAACCTGCCGTCAGAGGAAGTCATATGCCAGGGCGACATGTAGTCCGGAGCATCCATATCCTTCGGATCCCTGTCGTTGGGTATTCCAAAATCCACGTCATCCAGCTTGTGAGCTATGCCATCGATAAAAACTATGTTTTCGCTGGCTGCCGCCGTGTTTCCGAAGCCGTAGCCTATGTTAAAGCCAAAACTATGCTCGCCAATCACGGCATTTCCGTTGCCCCAGTACCAGGTGTTGTCATAGGTCCACACACCACGGCCCCAGTCAAGGGTTCCGTAGTCATTCTCAGGATTGAAAACATAGGTCTTTCCGTCAAAGTTCACTTCTCCGGAAGCCGCCATGCAATTGATCTTCTGGTTGTAATAGAAATGCTTTTTCTTGTCCCATGGCGTAGCGATCGCCATGGTATCGCCCTTTCCCTGTATCAGGGTGATGTCCGCGGTAAGCTTCTTTCCGTCTTGGAAGTTGTCAAATTCGCAGGTCAGATGCCGCTTGCAGCATTCCTTTTCAAAACGCATATTAAGGCGCTTGTCTTTATATGTCACATTTCCGCTTTCAGAGGTCTCCGGCAGGCGGAGCTTGCCCATGGGAAAAACATTGAGTATAGTCTCTGTATGCTCGCTTGCATTTCCTTCATCGAGGTGCAGAAGCGACACCGACTGAAGCCCAACGTAGCCGTCATCGGAAATGGTGAATGCCGCGGCAAAGCTTTCCGTGCCGTCCTTCTTTCCATCGTGGATGACAATATAATAGTCCCATTCCTTGATGCGGAATTTCGGAGCGCGGATATCATTTCTTGTATACGTCCAAAGTAACTGTTTTGCCCAGCCGGGTTCCCTAAGATCACCTTTTTTATCCAGCAAGGGCATTTTTTCCGTAATCTCGTGATTTCTCATGGTCTCCTCCTTATAGCCGTTCTATCCGTTACCCATATTATACTTCTTATAAAACCAATTGAAAAGAATAGATTTCTGACCAATACATTTTTTTCTCAATTCTTCCTCAAATTTTACTCTATTTAGTTTAATATGTGGTTTTTTAATCTTTTTTAGGTTATAATTTTCTGACAGAAGGTTCTTTTTATTGGGGGTATTACAATGTCAAAGAAACGCAAATCTCTTAAGCAGATCTTCCTTATCAGGATCATCGCTTCCGTTATCGTGATCATTATTCTGATCACCGGTATCAGTTCGGGCCATCAGGCAAAGCAGGTCAAAGGGCTTACTGAGTCTGTTCTGGGCCGTGAATCCATTGCATATTCTTACGAGATCTACAACTGGTGGAGTCTCATCAAATGCAAGGTACAGCAGACAGCTACGATCTACAAAAAAATATCGCGTCAGACCGACGAGGATATCCTGAAGCTTCTCAAGACTCTTACAAGCCTTGACACGGACATACAGGATATGTATCTGGCCAACGGAAAAACCGGTGTATTTTTGGACGGTTCAGGCTGGGTTCCGGATGCAGGTTTTAAATTTACCGACAGGATCTGGTACACCGGAGCCACCCTTTTAAACGGCGGTCTGTACACATCCGATCCCTATACGGACGCATCCACGGGAAAAACCTGCCTTGCCTGCTCCGTGCTCCTTTCAACGGATCTGGTACTCAGTGCGGACATCACCTTCGATCAATTGGATTCCCGCATACGCAACTTTGATTCCAGTTTTGAGGGTGCCAAGTTTTACCTTATAAACAAGGATTCCCGCAACATTCTCTTAAGCTCTGAGGATGATGTGTCCGGAACGCCTATGGCTGAAAGCACAAACCCTCTCATCCGGGGATTTGCACCCATTTTTGACCAATTTGACGTTTCCGCTTCCTTCAATCCCGGAAAAGTGCTGACGGCAAAAAGCGGGGACGGAATAAAATATATGTACACAGCCACATTGATCGAGGGCACATCCTGGGTGATCGTCAGTGCAACTCCGTACAGTGTCGTATTTAACGAGATACTGTCCTCGACTTATATGATCTTCATTGCGGCAATTGTGCTGATCGCCATTGCATCATCCATTCTTTACGTCATCATTAAGAAATACCTGAATCCCGTTTCCACCGTCAGCGGAAAGATCTCGGATCTGAGCGACGGTGATTTTACCACTGCCATCAAGCCCGTGGGGAACAACGAGATCACCACCTTGAGTGAAAAAATGAACGAGTACATAGCCAGAATGAGGGAAATGCTCCTTAAGCTCACCTCGATCACGGAAGATATGCACGGAAGCGCCGAGGAATGCTTTGACATTTCGGGCGGACTCAACAGTTCCAACGAATCGCAGAACAAATCCATAGAACAACTGAACAACTTCCTGGACGGTCTGAACAAAACAATCGACATCGTTGCAAACAGCGCAACGGAGCTGGCACAGATCACTTCCGGGCTTGCTGAGAACTCCGGCCGCGCCAAGGAGCTCTGTCTTGAGACCGTTCACTCCTCCGAGGACGGCAAAGCCGAGCTGGACGCAATGACACGGAGCTTCAAGACGCTGAATTCCACGATCGGGGACCTCATCGCAATTATCCGCACAACAGCGGAAACCGTGGATCAGATCAAGGGTATCACCGTCACCATCGGGGATATCTCGTCCCAGACCAATCTGCTTTCGCTTAACGCGTCCATTGAAGCTGCAAGAGCAGGGGAAGCGGGCCGCGGCTTTGCGGTTGTTGCCGGAGAAGTCGGATCCCTTGCCAACCAGTCCACGGAAGCGGCAGTGCATATCAATTCTCTGGTTGAAGCCATTACCGAAAACATCGGGCAGATCAACCAGAAAGCGGATGACTGCCTGCGGGATATGGAGCTTTGTACCGCATGTGTCGATCGTTCCAACTCCTCGTTCGCATCAATCTACACCGATATCACCCGTGCCACTGAGGCGATCGGAGACATTGCGGACGGCGTCGATCGTATCAGCAATGTTGCCACGGATAACGCTGCTTCGACCGAAGAGCAGGCTTCGACGGTGGAGCAGATCCTGAATCTCAGCGGCATCATCGTACAGGACAGCGATAAGATCTCGAATGAGACGGAAAAACTCATAAACGTATCCGAGAAACTTAACGGGCTTTCCGCAGCCATCATCAACGATCTCAAGAATTTCACCCTGAAATAAAAATAAGACGATCTCTCGTCACGCACCAACAACATATGAAGCGGGGGCAACCGTACGGTTGCCCCCGCATTACTTTTATTCTGCTATAAACAATACTCCGAGAGTTCCCGGACCGCAATGTGAAGAGATTACCGAACCGGCATCGGTTTCAATTATCTCTTTGAAACGATCCAGACTCTTAAGATAGGCTCTGACCGCTTCCACTATCACGGGATCGCAGGGCGAATGAGTGATGAACACTCTTTGAGGATCTGCGTGCTTTAGCGCTTCCTCCATATCCTTCACGTAATCCATCACAAATCTTTCGGGCTTACCGCGATACTTTTTCTCCGGATGCATCGCTCCGTTCTCAACAGCTATGCGCGGATGAAGCTTGAGCGCCGATCCGAAGAATGCAGCAACGCCCGAGCATCTGCCACCTCTGTGAAGATAAGTGAGTGTATCGATCACAAAGCTTGCTCTGACCTTGTCTGTTATCTTTTTTATTTCGTCAACTATCTCTATGCCCGTTTTCCCCGCAGCCGCAAGTTCGGCTGCTCTCAAGACCTGCAAGCCTATGCCTGTGGAAAGATTCGCGGAATCGATAACAAAAACCCTGTCCTTCATATCCGCTGTTTCCGCTGCCAGACGACAATTGTTGAAGCTGGCGGACATGGACGAGGATATCGTGAAGATCACGTACTCATCATCGCTGTCCCTGTCCAGAAAACTCATCACATCTTCCACGCCGGGCGCTGCAGTCTTCGGCGTCTTTCCGTTCTCGTCGGACCATTTGAAAAGATCCGCGGGTTTAATGTTTACACCGTCCTTAAACTCCTCGCCGCCAAGATTAACATAAAGCGGAATGATCCCAATGTTGAACCCGGCGATCAGATCGGGCGAAAGATCGCAGGTGCTGTCAGAAAGAATTTTAACCATTTTTTGTCCCCTCTTTTGATTTTGGATTTGTATAAACTATATCAAATAATCCCGTTTTTAGCAAGTGAAGGACGCTCGCGGGGCATGTGGGGCATGTGGGGCATGTGGGGCATGTGGCGGGGAGGACAAAAATTTACCTGTGATGACACCATAACCCCGTCCCCGGGTGTCAATTTCTCCTTCTTCTGCCGCTTACGATCAACAAAAGCCTTAGAAGCTGCAGGATTGTGGAGAGAAGGGCGGCGACATAGGTCATGGCCGCTGCCGTAAGCACCTTTCTTGAGCCTTTGAGCTCCTCCGATGAAAGGTAGCCTCCGGTCTCAAGCGCCGTGAGCGCGCGCTTCGAAGCGTTGAATTCCACGGGAAGGGTGATGACTTCAAACAGTACGACAAAGGAGAACAGGAAAACTCCCACCTCCGCAAGTCCCATAAAATCAAAGCCTATGCCGATGACGATCAGGGGCCAGGAGAGCCAGGAACCAATGTTTGCCAAAGGTACCGAGACAGAACGGAGTTTAAGAGGGCCATATCCCTCCTTATGCTGAATTGCATGACCGCACTCATGGGCAGCGACTCCCACCGCCGCAAGCGAGGTCTTGTCATATACGCTTTCGGAAAGGCGGAGCTTTTTCTCTCTCGGAGAATAATGATCCGTGAGTTGTCCACCGATGGGACAGATCTCAACATCGTTTATCCCCGCCTGCTCAAGCATCATCCTTGCCACATCCAGTCCCATAAGGCCGCGGGCATTGGGTATCTTGCTGTATTTCGAAAAAGTAGAATGCAATTGGGCGGATGCCAGACCGGTTATTATAATTCCGAGAATGATCAACCCATATGAAAGATAGTAATCAGGCATGTTTTTTCCTCTTTTCTCTGTATTCCTCTATTTCCTGTGCTATGGTGGTGTAGTCCCGCTCAAACAGCTCATCGTAGGCCTGCAGCCAAAGCTTTTCGGGCGGAACCTTTTCAAGTAATCTTTCCTGAACAAAGGCTTTACTCTTCTCCCTGTATTTAGGGAGTTTGTTGACCTCAAGCAGGTGATTCAGCTCGGTCCTCCAAAGCAGCGTGATCTTCCTCTTCTCCTTTACTCTCGGATTCACATCCGGCTTTCGGAGGAAATAGAAGTCCACCTTTCCGTCGGCGGTTTCCTCAACGGTGATGATCCCCCACCAGGCGGGAACATGCTCTTCGATGTGCGCTGCGTGAGAACTGCCCACTGCCACGATGTTTCTGTCATAGTACCAGTTGTAGTTCTTCACCTGCCTGTCCAGTCGGGCATAGGTGTCGGCATCGCTTTTGATCTCTATCCCGTACAACAGCTCGGGAGTTATCATCACCACGTCCGCCCTTGCCTTACCTATGCGCTTTTCCTCAAGGATACGCACCTTTCCGTAGGTCAGTTCGAGCCACTCGAACAGCGGTTCTCTTATGTCTTTGTCATGTAAAACCTTTGAACTCATATTATTCAAATGTTGCGGCTACGTTTTCAAGCAGCTCGCGAATAGGAAGATGCTGCGGGCATACTGCTTCGCACATGCCGCATTTTATGCAGTCCGAGGCTTTGCCGTTCCCGTCGACCGTAAGCACATTGTTGTAATACTGCTTGGGCTTTCCGTCGCTGAATGCCTCGTTGCGGTTCATGGCGGCGAACATATCGGGAATGCGTATGCTCATCGGGCACTCGTTTTCTTCAACACAGTAACGGCAGGCGGTGCAGGGGATCAGGTTCTTCTGCTTCATGATGTTGCACACCTTTGCAACCGCACTTGTCTCTTCCTCCGTAAAGGGCTTAAAATCCTTCATGTAGGAGATGTTGTCCAGCATCTGTTCCAGATTGCTCATTCCCGAAAGGATCGTGGACATCATGGGATTGCTTGCCGCAAAACGGATGGCATAGCTTGCATTGCTTCCGCCCTTCAGATCACGGAGCACCTTGTCGGCTTCTTCCGGAAGGTTCACGAGGCTTCCGCCCTTTACAGGCTCCATTACCACCACAGGTTTATTGTGCTTTACGCACACCTCGTAGCACTTGCGGCTCTCAACGCCGTCATCGTTGTAATCCAGGTAATTGAACTGGATCTGAACAAATTCCACTTCGGGATGTTCGGTCAATATTCTATCCAGCACGGCCGCTTTGTCATGGAAGGACAGACCGAAATGACGGATGAGTCCCTCTTTCTTAAAGCCGTAAGCTGTTTCATATGCCTTGCAGGCTGTGTATTTTTTATAGTTTCTCGCATTCTGAGCGTGCATAAGATAAAAATCAAAATAATCGACGCCGCAGAGCTCAAGCTGCTTCTTGATGAAGGGCCGGATCTCCTCCTGCGTTTCGAAATACGATTCCGTGAGCTTGTTTGCAAGAAGAAAGCGACTTCTGTCATATCTTCTCGAAACACAATCCCTTATTGCGGTTTCCGACTTTCCGGAAATATATCCATGGGCGGTATCAAAGTAGTTGAAACCCGCCTCTGTGAAAGCATCCGCCATCTTAATGAACTCATCGTAATCAACCTTGTCTCCGTTCATGGGCAGACGCATACATCCAAAGCCCAGATTTCCGTGGATTTCAGGAAAAAACTTATTATCCTGCATAGAATCCTCCTAACTCATAGCGCAACGCGCGGCTTTACCGCCGTTAGCAAACAACTGAAATGGTGTCCTTATATTATAATAAGAAAAATGTTTTTAATCAAGAATATCATTGCGAGTCGGAATGTATTCGGTTACAATATGCAGGTGGGCCAATGCTCGAAATTTCCACCCACTTGTAAGGAGTTTTCATGGACAGACCAATTCTAAAAAATAAGTACTATCTCTATCTGACCGAATTCTTCGCGGGAATGTCGGTCATGGCTGTAGAACTTGGTGCCAGCCGACTGCTCGCGCCCTACTTCAGTTCCTCGCAGATAGTGTGGACCATCATCATCGGAACCATCATGATCGCTATGGCCCTCGGAAACCTCTACGGCGGCCGTAAAGCGGACAAGGACCCCAATCCCGACAAGCTCTATGGCAGGATCATTATTGCAGGCATATGGATAGCGGCCATTCCCGTGGTCGGAAAATACATTATCATAGGCATATCCGCCCTACTGGTGTTCGCGGTCAATTCGAATTTCCTTGTGATCGCGGCCTTTGCGGCTTGTATGATCATCTTCGTATTTCCGCTCTTCCTGCTGGGAACAGTTACGCCGTCCCTTGTAAAATTCACGGTGGACAGCCTTGACGACAGCGGAAGCATCGTGGGAAAGCTTAACGCCTTCAACACCATCGGAAGCATCATCGGCACCTTCGTCCCCACATTTATCAGCATCCCTGCCGTGGGCACCTCGGTCACCTTCCTTATCTTTGCAGGCATATTGCTGGCGCTCTGCATCGTATACTTTGTCAGCTCGAAGATAAATTTTTTAAAGGCCAAAAAGGTACCCATTAGTATCGTACTTTTTATCCTGTGCTGCTTTTTTGGCCATAACAACAGTTTTGCATTCTGGGAATCCGGTCTGACCTATGAGGGCGAGTCCATATACAACTACCTCAAGGTTTCCGAAGATTCGCGCAGGGTATCTCTTTCCACCAATGTTCTTTTCGGAATCCAATCGGTTTACATGAAAGACAAGAGCTTCGCCGGCGGTTACTATGACTACTGTATGGCGGCTCCCTTCATGACCGGCGTAAACGAAAAAGATACGCTGGACATACTGATCCTCGGAAACGGAACGGGAACCTATGCCACCCAGTGCAAACGCTATCTGGGCAATGTCCGGCTCGAGGGCGTTGAGATCGACGAGAAGATCACGGATCTGGCGGTAAAGTATTTCGAATTTCCCGAGGATGTGCCCGTGACCACCTATGACGGAAGAGCCTACCTGAACGCTGTTGACAGGAAATATGACGTCATCATGGTAGACGCCTATCAGGACATTACAATTCCGTTCCAGATGTCTTCCGTGGAATTTTTCACCCTTGTGCGCGATCATCTGACCGATGACGGTGTGATGGTGGTGAACATGAACATGAGAAGCGACAAGGAAGGGAACATCAACGAGTACCTTTCGGACACCATTGCAAGCGTGTTTCCGGAGGTTTATACGGCGGAGGTGAACTACTACACCAACCGCGAACTATATGCCTCCATGAACCCGGCTTTTATTGAGCGTATGATGAAAAACGCGGAGCTGGAGGACAATGAGGAGCTGGCCTCCCTGATCGAAAGCATAGGCACGCAGCTCACGGTTTACAAGGGCGGAGATCACATCATGACCGACGACAAGGCTCCCGTGGAGCTCCTGGGAATGCGCGTGATCGACGAGATTATCCGAGAAGAGGTCTCCTATTTTAAAAGCATATACAAAGAAGGCGGCCTGAAGGCCGTGATCGACGCTTTCATGTGATTATAAAAGCAGGGTACACAAGGTGCCCTGCTTTTTTGATGTTTCGATGTTTTAAAAGAACTTGTACAACAGATTGTAGATCATTTTTCTCCAGTCGGGATCGCCGTAGTCACTCAGATCCACTCCGTTGTCGCAGCTTTCGTACATGCGCTTTGCAATGGGTGTTTCCCTGAGGATCTTTGGCATCTTGGAGATAAAATCCCTGGCATAATGGTGGGAATAGATCTCCGCAGCCATTTCTTCCTCGGAAACCCCTTTTATGGCACCGCTTGCAAGGATCTCCCTCGCGATCTCCATACAGGTTTCCTTATCACCGTATTCTTCCTTCATTCCGATATTGATCGATCTGATGTCTCCCATATTCTCCCTCTCCGAAAGTCTCCCTGCTTTCTGAATCATTCGTTATATGAACGATGTGATCAAAATGTATATCGTTGTTCCCGCAATAATGCTGATTATCGAATTACGCCTCCACACATGCACGATCACAACGCCCAGACACGCTATTATCTCGGGTAAACCGAAGGGCTTTACGGTAAGATTGATGTCCTTCAGACAATATATGACCAGCATACCGATGATCGCCGGGGGAAGGACCTTGCCAAGATAGGCAATGAACTTCGGCGGCTCTTTCCGAACGAGAATGAACGGAAGCGCCCTGAGCAAAAATGAAAAGATCGCCATTACGCCAACAAGGACAGCCGAATGCATCATGACTTACCCACCTCTTTTCTGCCCGCCACGGCAAGCACTGCCGTGATCATCAGCATTGCGGGGATAAGGAAGTTTTCCTTGCCGAAGATCAGCAGAGAAACCAGCGTACACAGTATTCCCGTAAGTGCCGGAAGGTGATTCTTGTTATTGAGCCATTGCTCCGTAAATGCCGCAACGAACAGTGCGGTCATGGAAAAAGCCACTCCGTCCGCAGAGAACGGAAGCACGGCACCCAGAAGGTTACCTATGATGCCTCCCGCGATCCAGTACGTGTGATTGAACAACGATACCAAAAATCTATACAGATGCGCATCTATGTCATCCGGTACCTTTTCATCGCAGAGCAGAGAGTAAGTCTCATCCGTAAGCGCAAAGATCATATATGGCTTGTACTTACCCGCTCCCTTGTAGCGGTTGATCATTGATATGCTGTAAAACAAATGTCTTGCATTGACCATTATGGTCGTAACTATGGTGTTAATGACCGTGGCTCCGCTTGCCAAAAGCCCCACGCCCACGTATTGCATAGAACCTCCGTAGATCAGGAGGCTCATGGCCGCCGCCCAAAGAACGCCGTAGCCGGCGTTTCTGAGCAGGATGCCGAAACCTGTGCCCAGGACCAGATACCCGACCATTACGGGAAGGGATCTGACAAAGGCATGTTTAACCGTTTTCCTATTCATAATTAAATTCCCTCGGACTCTTTTTGCCTACAAGGCTGTATTATAGCAGATAGATTCCGATCTCGCCATCACAAAACGTATAAAAATTCATTTATCTTTTGAGTCTGAGGGATCTTCCCCGAGCGTCTTTCCCGTTCGGCGCTTAACACACTCTGTCAGTAAATACTCAATCTGTCCGTTAACTGAACGGAAATCGTCCTCTGCCCACTCGGCCAGCGCATTATATAATTTTTCAGACAAGCGCAAAGGAACTTGTTTCTTATCAGCCATTAATAAAGACTCCCTGAATTAACTATGGGTTGAGCATCGTGATTACCGCAGAGGACTACGAGAAGGTTGGAAACCATTGCAGCTTTTCGCTCCTCATCAAGTTCAACCGTATGCTTTTCGTTTAAACGCTCAAGTGCAAGCTCTACCATGCCTACAGCACCGTCAACAATGAGCTTTCTCGCATCGACAACCGCTGCTGCCTGCTGTCTCTGAAGCATAGCTGCCGCGATCTCGGGAGCATATGCAAGATAAGTGATCCTCGCGTCCACGATCTCAAGTCCCGCATAAGCTACCTTGCTCTGTATCTCATCCTTGATCCTTTTCGCAACAACTTCCGTAGAACCTCTGAGGCTTCCGTCATCAGCCTCTCCGTCGCCTGTTGTGTCTACATTGTCGGTAACATCATAAGGATAGATCTTAACAACGTTTCTCACAGCCGTGTCACACTGAAGTGAAAGGTACTCTTTGAAGTTATCAACTTCAAAAACAGCCTTTGCCGTGTCTTTAACCCTCCACATGACCGCTACCGCCACTTCAACGGGATTTCCGAGAACATCGTTGACCTTCTGACGGCTGTTGGAGAGGGTCATTACCTTTAAAGATATTTTTTTGGAATAGTCGGTCGAAGCCACACTGACCGTCGCTCCTGCCTGACCTGTCGCAACTCCGATCTTTGAAACCGCCACATCGCCGCTTTGTCCGAGCTTAGTGCCCGCAGCGGGATTGAACGCTGTGCAGAAAGGATTCACAAAGAAGAAGCCGTCGCCTTTTAAGGTTCCAACGTAGCGTCCGAAAAGGGTCAGGACGAGGGCTTCGTTCGGCTTCAACACTTTGAGTCCGGTCAGCAGTATCCAACCGAAAACAAACCATAAGATGCACAGAACCATCCCTGCGACAATCTCGTTTTTAGTGCAATAAACAATCGCGATACCTGCAACAACATACAGAAGGATATCCAACAAAAGGATCAATCCTCCGCATTTGCTCCCTGAAAGTATCTTTTCCTGAACTGCTGTTTTATTGTTTTCCATAACATGCCTCCTATTGCTTTGATATCAGAATGATATCACAAAGATAGAAGGTTGTCAAGAGTGGAGGTTACCGGGGGATTGCGGGGGATTGTTGAAGGATTACTGTTCACAGATGTGTCGGTACTAAGCCGTTTTTTTGAAAATATATTTTCAAAAAACGGCTTAATGCCGACATATTCTGCTTCGCAGAATACCACGGTCAAACGCATTTGACCGTGGCGTGAACAGTAATCCCCCCTTTACATAAAAAGAGACCGCCCTTTCGGACAGCCTCTCTTTAACAATATTACAAAGGAGAATAGAAGATAACTACTTTTGTTTCCTTTGGGAAAAAGCCTTTCGGCCAAGGAAATATATGCCTGCTCCGATCGTTGCTCCAAGCGTGTTCAGGATCAGGTCGTCCACATCGGAACACCTGTCGTACAGGAAAAGCTGCAGGGTTTCGATGATCATCGTAAAGCCAAATCCGGCAAGCACCGTTTTGGCGAAGCTGTTGATCCGTTTTGTGAGCCATGGAAAAAATATGCCCACGGGAATAAAAAGAATAATATTCCCGAATACGTTTATAAACCAGCCGGGATAAAAATCGTTAACAAACGTAAAGGGCTTCAGGTTTATGTTTGGCGGGAACATGAGATCCGGATCGATCACGGCCCGCACTGCCCTTCCGTCGAGTGAGTGCCACGGAAAGCATACTACGCGTGCCAACAGCAGGATGTACGCGAAAAAGCCAAAACATATCAGTTCATGCCCCACCTCTATTTTTCTTTTTTTCAGATATATCAAAAACCGTACCACGGCATAAACAGCCGTTGCGATCAGGGCAAACGCCCAATAAGCAATCTCTATCATAATTCCTCCCAATGAGCAGTATGAATATCTCTATCCTTAATGCCGTATAAATAAAAATTTGGTTTCGGAATTATTTTACGGTCTGCCCATTAAAGGTCACCTTAATTCCAAAGTGACCTTTAACTGGTAGCGAGAAACCCTAAGAAACGCCCCCCGCCGACTCGTCACAACCCCAAGAGAATGTTAGAGTAGATTTATAAAAAAGTTGCCCACAGTTCTGTCGTGTCCGGAAACCTTTCCATAACCTTTAATGCAGAATGCATATACCGCCGGGTCGGTTGGCGGATAAACGATATGTTTAAGTGAAAGGAGTCTGTGAGCGCGCTTCATAAGCATGTGCGTTGTGTTAAACAATTAATGCGTCATCGTGATAAAGCGTATCATAGAAACCACCGTAACACAAATTATTAATATTTATCAGAATATTCTGTTTTACTAATAAATATGCACCAATATTCAAATTTTACTCAGAATCAACAGACTTACCCGCAGGGGATCGCCGTCCGCAGTTCAGTTCATTGCCATATGAAGTTTTTGATATTATTCCAAAATAATATGTTGACATATGACTTCATACATGATATAAAATATTCGTAGCCGATATTATCTCAAAATATTATTTTAAAATATTATTCTAACCAAGGAGGTAACCATGGGTAAAAACCAAGACACCACCATCGATCGTCCGGTAACCGTAGACGATCACAGAACACTGAACAACGCGCAGTTAAAGAAGGGTCAGACAGCTGTGAACGATGCGTTGAAATTTCCGACGGCGGAAGATTTTGAAAGAGATCTGACGGAACTTTTGAACGGAGACTATGAAGAAAAAGGCGAAAACATTACCATCGCTCTCACGGATCTGGACTGCTTCTACCACATCAACGGCGACTTCGGTCGTGAAGAAGGCGACAGGATCCTGATCGAGACCGGAAAATACTTAAAATCCGCTCTGCCCGAATATGCCCGCATCTACCGTATCGGCGGCGATGAGTTCAGTATCATTTTCAACAGCCCGTTGGAGCGCGAGGAGATCTTCCTTCTGCTGAATGAGATCAAGAACGGATATGACGTTAAAACTCCCGACGGCGTAAAGCAGACCATGACCATCGGAATGTCGACCGCGGGCGTCGATGCCTCAAGGTATCCGGAGCTTGTCAGAAAGGCGGACAGTGCGCTCTATCGCGCAAAGATTTCCGGAAGGAACAAGGTCGCTATGGCAAAAGAAGAGAAAATGATCCCCAAGACAAGCCATTTCACGCAGGAGCAGCTGCAGCGCCTTTCCTTGCTCGCAAAGCAGGAGGGGATAGGAGAAGCTATCCTTTTGAGAGAGGCCCTGGACCTCTTATTGAAGAAATACGATGTTTAAGAACAAAAAGAAGACGGTAAGTGTAGAAGACGGTAAGTGTACCGCCTTCTTTTTTTGTTGCGTTTAGACGATCTTTCTGATATAACCATTTTGCAAATCTATGCATATGGGAATCGAGATCAAGATGAAGAAAATATTATCTGTTTTAAAGAAAGAAATGATGCTGACACTGGCGCTTCTTGCCGCCATTGTGTCACTTTTTGTCACTCCGCCCACGAAAGCACTCCTCGCAGACATTGACTGGCGTACGCTGGGCATCCTTCTGATGATGCTCTGCGTTCTCGAAGGGTTCAAGAAAGAGAACGTGCTGGGACCCGTGGTTCGTCTGGCCTCCGGAATACACTCCATTGTGGGGCTTTCGCTTTTTGTGATCTTCGGCGTTTTTTTCACATCCATGTTCGTGACCAACGACGTGTCCCTTATAATCTTTGTACCTCTTACCATCCTGCTTTTCCGGCAGGGCGGCAAAGAAAAGTACATTCTGCCCGTGATCTCCATGGAAAACATCGCAGCGATCCGCGGATCGCTCCTCATGCCCTTCGGCAGCCCTCAGAACCTGTTCCTCTACGGACAGGCGGATGTCTCCGCGGGCCACTTCATGCTGCATATGCTTCCGCTATGCGCGTCATCTGCGGTTCTGCTGATCATCTTTGTGCTTGTCATGTACCGAAAGGATCTCAAGGAAACCTCCGGCTGCGACAGTGCATCTCAAAATGAAAAAGCCGCGCTAAACAGGCGGGGCATTGTTTACCTCGCCCTCTTTGTGCTTGTGCTCGCTGTCATAGTGACCAGAACCTCACTCTGGCTTTACGCCGTGGGCATAGTCCTTGCAGCAGTATTTTTTAACGACAGGACCCTTTTCAAACGAGTGGATTACGTTCTTATCATGACCTTTTTCTGCTTTTTTGTCTTTTCCTCATCCATTGCGGCAAATCCCGCAATATCGGAAGTCCTCAAAAAAGCGGTCGCCGGCAGGGAATACTGGTGGGCCATCGGTCTGAGCCAGCTGATCTCCAACGTTCCTGCCTCCATCGTTCTCTATCCCTTCTCCGATAACTTCGCAGGCCTGATCTACGGCGCAGACACCGCGGGCCTCGTGTCCCTCATCGGTTCTCTCGCCTCCGTGATCAACTACCGCATCTACGTCAGAGAATACCCCGGCCGCGGCCTGCAGTTCGTGAAAGTCTTCACCCTCGTCAGCTGGGCCTTCTTCATCATCGTAGTGATCCCCGGCTTCCTCCTCTCCCACTGGAACTTCTTTTGAACCCCGAGGCTCAAAAATATTTCCATTTTCAAATAAATATTGTATAATGGAAAAACTTTAATCACAAATCACACAATTCTAATATATAGGGAGTTTTATATGGGCATATTTGAACTGCTGCTTTTATCCGTCGGCCTTGCTATGGATGCCTTTGCGGTATCTGTATGCAAAGGGCTTGGGGTAAAAAAACTGACATTTAAAGAATGCCTGATCTGCGGAGTATGGTTTGGCGCCTTCCAGGGGATAATGCCTTTTCTGGGCTATCTGATAGGCTCCGGCTTCGAGAAGTGGATCAGCATCGTCGCACCTTGGGTGGCTTTCATACTCTTGAGCCTGATCGGAATTAATATGCTTAGGGAGGCATTTTCCGAGGAAGAGGAAGAAAAAGCCGGCTTTGATGTAAAAACAATGTTTCTGATGGCTGTGGCCACAAGCATAGATGCCCTGGCCGTAGGTATCACCTTCGTGGCTGTGCCTGTGGAAGTGCTTGACGCGGGCAAGCTGCAAAACACGATATTCGCAGTGATCGTAATAGCGATCGTTACTTTCATCATTTCCGCTCTGGGCGTGAAGATCGGCAATCTCTTTGGTTCCCGCTACAAATCCGGTTCGGAAGTTATGGGTGGAACCATCCTGATCTTCATCGGAATGAAGACGCTCATAGAGCACCTTGACAAGTCAAACGCAATGAGCGATTCGGACAACATCTTCGGAATGCTGATCCCTCTGATCGGAACAGCTCTCGGAGCCGCGTCCGTATATGCAAAAAAATGGATGCTCTCGGACAAGATCCGTGTAATGATGGCCGGAGCGACCGCGGGCATAATGTTTTCGATCTCGATCTGGGGAATGATCGAACCCGCTGCAGGAGGCTTTAATATCAAAGGCGGCCGCACCATCATCCCCATGTTCATCTGCTTCTGCGTAGGTGTCGCCGTTCAATATGCCCTGGATAACGCCGTTCCTCACACTCACGCCTTTGTGGGCATTACTGAAGGGCCGCAGAGCAAGCTCAAGGCCGAGACCAAGATGATGCTGGCGGAGGTTATCCACCACGTTCCGGAGGGCATAGCTCTCGGCGCCATATATGCCGCACACTTCATGGAAACGGATTGGATCCCCGCATCAACACCTCTTTTCCTCGCGATCGCATTGGCGATCCAGAACTTCCCCGAGGCTGTTTTTGTATCACTTCCCGTTATGGAAAGCGGTACGGGAAAAGGAAAAGCCTTTTTCATGGGCATAGTTTCCGGAATGCCGGTTCCCATCGCGGCGGTATTTGTTCTGATAATCGTAGTCCTCTTCCCCTCGGCTTTGCCCTATATTATGGTTATAGCGGGCGGCGCCATGATCTACACAACCGTCGAGGAACTGCCTCTCATGGTCGGAAAGAAAGACAATGACAGCGGAGCTTTCGCTTTCGTGATCGGATTTTCGATAATAATGCTGTTGATATTTGCAAAATGAACCCATAACCCCGTCCCCGGGGTTCAAAAAATGACACCACAACCCCGTCCCCGAGGTTCATGCCAATATCTTCTTTACAGTCTCGGCAATCCTTTCATCCTTGCAGTCTCTGAAGAAATACTCCTTGAAATGCTCGCCCGCAAAAGCACCCTTCACCAGCTCACGATCAAGGTTTTCAAGAATGAAGCAAAGATCCTTGTATGTGACAAGCTTTACCTCATCCAGGATCTTCTTGTTCCTCTTCTCCGGAACCGCTCTTTCTCTGGGATAGCCCTGTCCGCTCTCTTCGCAGAAAAGTTTCTCGAAGATGTACTCCAGATTCAGGTCTCCGCCCCAGCCGAAGCCCTTTGCAAAGGGGATGGCAATGGCATTTCCGTCATTGATCTGTGCGAAGGTGTAAGCATCGAGCGCGTCCTCCACATGTCCGCAGATCACACCGGGGAAGGAATTCAGCGCAAGCATAGCGCCTTCTCCGGTTCCGCAGCCTGTGATCACATAGTCGACTGCCTTCGAATTGAGCAGTGCAGCGGCAAGAATGCCGTTCTGGACATATGTGAGTTGGGCAGCATCATCTGCCTTGTACATTCCATAGTTGATAACTTCATGCCCCATGGGCTCAACAACCTTTTTCAACGCCGCTTCGATAACGGAATTCTTTGCTGCCTGGCTGTTCTCATTGATCAATGCAATTTTCATTTCTTCTCTCCTATCTATGTTTTCAGTCATTCTGTTTTCCCATGCCCGATAATATGTTTGCATCGGACCAATTATATCATCATATGACACGATTGTGCAAATATTTCGAAGGGGAGGGTGATTCACATGGGGTGTGACACAGGTACTGTTCACAGATGTGTCGGTATTAAGCCGTTTTTGGAAATGTATTTCCAAAAACGGCTTGTTACCGACATATTCTGCTTCGCAGAATACCACGGTCAAAACATGTTTTGACCGTGGCGTGAACAGTACCCCCTCCCTGCATAATATAATCCCGATTGTCAAAAATTTTACAAAAATGTGTTGACAAGATGACTTCGGTGGTATATAAATTACAGCGTAATATTACACTGTAATTTTTTTTAGTAATGAAGGAAATCGATGTCTTACGATTATAAACAAACACATGAGAACATTTTGAACAGTGCACGAAAACAATTTGCGGAAAAAGGCTTTCGCGATGCTTCGATCAGGACCATCTGCAAGGATGCAGGCGTTACAAACGGGGCTTTCTATTCGCATTTCAACAGCAAAGAGGACCTCTTCGGAAGCATTGTCACCCCGTGCATAGAGGGACTGAACGAGCTCTATTCTTCCGAAAAGGAGTACTACTTAAACATTCAGTGTTTTGACGATATCCTGAATGCGTTCAGAGCTTCCTACTCCTCCTATGCTAAAGCCATTCGCTATGTTTGCGGGCACAAGGAAGAGTTTCTTCTGCTGCTGGATTCAAGTGCGGGTACTGAGTATGAGGGTTTTCCTGATATGCTTATCGAGTCTGAGGCCGAGAACACACTGAAGTTCCTGACGCTCAGCAAAAAATACATTAAGAATACCCAGAATGTGTCTGAAAATCTTTCGAAGCTCGGAGCTTCATTTATGATCATGACGGTTTTTGACTGTCTCAGAAACGGCCTGTCCGCGGATGAGATCATCAAAGAGACCGCTCTGGTAAGTGAATATTGCATTGCCGGCTATAAACATATGCTGAGCATTTGACAACAGGACTCGGATGAACCGGGTCCAAAACAATAGTCTGTGGTTAGCTTGAGCTAACCCATATAGGAGGTTTTCTTATGAAAAATGGTCTTAAAGGTAAAGATCTAATCACTGTCGGTATCTATACCGCGCTTTATACGGTATTTGTTTTTCTTACGGGTATGTTTAATGCGATCCCCATCCTCTATCCTATCTTCATGTTCGTCGGTCCCATCATCACAGGTATCCCGATGACACTTTATTATCTGAAGATAGAAAAGTTCGGTATGCTCACCATTTCAGGCATCCTTCTGTCCGTATTCTGGTACATTTCCGGATACACCTGGATCTGCATTGCCTGCATCATACCTTCGGCAATCATTGCCGATGTGCTTCTCAAGGTTATCGGCTTCAAGAAATTTAAGTCCATCGTAGCAAGCTATGCTGTCTTCTCCCTCGGCTTACTGGCAGGTCCCGCAAACCTCTGGTTCGCAGGCGAAGGCTATTGGGACGGCATCAGAGATTCCATGGGTGACCAGTATGCGGAGCAGCTCGCTAAATATATGCCTACATGGTTCCTTCCCGTTGCCATCGCACTTATCATCCTTGGTTCAATCCTCGGAGCACTGCTTGGCAAGAAGATGATGAACAAACACTTTAAGAAAGCCGGTATTGCCTAATGGAGCTGTACACCCCCAAAAAGAAATTAAAGCTTGACCCGAGGACTAAGCTTTTTCTCATTGTGGTGATCGCTACTCTTGAACTTTTAAACGTGAACATCTACTTCACCCTGGCAATAGGCTTTATCCCCTTTCTGCTGTTTCTCAGTAACAGACAGTACCTCGGTGCCATTAAATACTACGGGTTGTTCCTGATCGCGGCCTTCCTGCACGTTCATCGTGTCGGGATCGAGCTCAATATGTTCTTCAACATGATCGTTGTTCTGCTGGGAGGCTTGATCCTGAAGCTCTCCCCGGCGTTCACGACCAGTGATTACATTATTGAATCCACAAGCGCCAGCGAAGTCATTGCGGCAATGACAAAACTCAAGATCAGCCGCAAGATAACGATCCCGTTGTCCGTCATGTTCCGCTTCCTCCCCACCATCAGGCAGGAGAATCGCGCTATCCATGACGCTGCCGCTATGCGCGGAATTACGATCACAAGACTGAAGTTTTGGAAAAATCCTTTAAGAGCCTTCGAGTACAGGATGATCCCCCTTATGATCACCATAGCAAACACCGGTGAGGATCTCTCTGCCGCGGCTCTTTCCCGAGGCTTGGACAATCCCCGGGAACATACAACTTATACTGATGTCAGGTTCACAAAAAGAGACCTCTTTGCATTCCTGTTTGTCTCTCTGTTTCTTGCATCGGTATATTTTCTTACAGAGTGGTTATAGGTGGTATAAATGATATCTTTTAATAACGTATCCTTCGAGTACGAGGATGGATCGGAGACCCTCTCGGGTCTCAATCTTAACATACCTGACGGACAGGTCATCCTTCTCTGCGGAGAATCCGGCTGCGGTAAGTCTACCCTTATACGAATGATCAACGGGCTTATCCCGAATTATTACAAGGGAAATCTGACCGGAACCGTTACGGTAAACGGGCTCGATACCGCGAATGTGCCTCTGCACAGCCTTGCAGAGCATGTTTCTTCGGTGTTCCAGAACCCCAAGACCCAGTTCTACAACGTGGATTCGACCGAAGAGATGGTGTTTGGCCTCGAAAACCGCGGCATTCCCCGCGAGGAGATGAAGCAGCGGCTGGATGAGACCGTAAAGAAGTTGAGACTTGAAAACCTCCTCGGCAGAAATCTTTTTAAAATGTCGGGCGGCGAAAAGCAAAAGGTTGCCTGCGCCTGCTCCGACGCTTCAGACACCGAGATCATCGTTTTGGATGAACCCTCGTCTAACCTTGACCTGCACACCATAAACGAGCTGGCAAGGATCATAAAGATCTGGAAAGCAGCCGGAAAAACCGTGGTCATCGCGGAGCACCGGCTTTACTATGTCCTGCCTATCGCAGACAGGGTAATATACATGAAAAACGGGCATATAGAGACTGACTGCACTCCCGCGGAGCTTCTTGCCCTCGGCAAGGATAAGATGTCCGAAATGTGCCTGAGAAGCACAGACATTTTAAATCTCCCCTTAAAGGGCGCCGAAGTGGAAGATCCTGAGAAGATCGTTCTTTCAAACTTCCACTACACTTACCCCGGAAGATTGCAGGAATCCCTCAATGTTCCCTATCTGAAAGTATCGCGTCACGCGATCATAGGCATAGTCGGCGACAACGGAGCCGGCAAATCTACCTTTGCAAGGAACCTGTGCGGCCTTGAACGCAAGGCCACGGGAAACATCGAATACAGCGGCTCCATATATGCACGGCGGAAAAGACTCAGAAGCACCTTCATGGTAATGCAGGATGTGGGACATCAGCTTTTTACCGACGACGTATTTGAGGAAATGGTATTCAGCCTCGAAAAAGAGGATGAAGGCTCCGAAGCCCGGATAAACGCAGTCCTTGAAGGTCTTAACCTCATCGATAAAAAGGAAAGACATCCTCACTCTCTTTCCGGCGGCGAAAAACAAAGAGTCGCCATCGGAAGCGCCGTCGTTTCAAACCGTGACATCATTGTTTTCGACGAACCCACCAGCGGTCTGGACTATCGAAACATGCGGGCGGTTTCCGCGCTGGTTAAGGAACTTAAGGAGCAGGGCAAGACCATCTTCATCGTCACCCATGATCCGGAGCTTATCGCAGAATGCTGTGACGAGCTGATCTATATGCAGAGCGGAAAGATCCTCGAATACGGTAAACTCACTCAGGAACTCTATGACAGATGGCTGTACAGGACCAGCACCTTAAAGGAAACCCGTATCCCGCCTTCGGACGACAAGATGACGCCTCTCAGACGTATGTGGCAGATGGCGGACAAGGAGCATCCAAAGCTCATCGCTTCCGTGATCTTCGCGGTCATAGGCGTTCTGGGCGGAGTTCTCCCTTACATAGCAGCCGCGCGTATAATCGCCAACCTTCTGGACGGTGTCAAAGACCTTTGGCCCTACGTGAGCTGGTGTGTTTTCGGAGGCATAGGCTTTGTCGTCAAACCCGTCTTCTATTCTCTGGGCCTGGCAGTGAGCCACAGGGCAACCTTCAATACGCTGGCTGACATCCGGAAAGCCATGTTCAACAAGCTTCCCCGAATGCCTCTCGGAACCATCATTGATTCCTCCAGCGGTAAACTCAAGCAGATCATCGTGGATGAAGTCGAAGCCATGGAGCGCCCGCTTGCTCATATGATCCCCGAAATGACCTCAAACATTCTCGGAGCCATATGCATATGGCTTTATCTCATGAACGTGGATTGGCGCATGGCACTCATCGCCCTCATTTCCGTTCCGATCGGCCTTATCTTCGCTGTTTTTATCCTCATCGGATATGCAACGGATTACGAGAAGAGCGTCAGAACCATTCAGGACATGAACAGGTCCATTGTCGAGTACATTCACGGCATTGAAGTCATCAAAGCATACAATCAGGGCGAAGGCTCTTTTGGCAAGTTCAAGAAACGCGTAATGGCAACTGCGCAGTATTACTATGACTGGATGAAAAGGGTCCAGTACAAGTGGTCACTGACCTATTCCGTCGCTCCCGCAACCCTTATCACCGTTCTTCCCATAGGCTGGCTCATGTACACCAAGGGCACTCTTGACGCCGGCACCTTCATGACCTCCATCATGCTTTCAATGTGCATTGTGGGTCCCATCATGGAGGCCATCAGCTTCTCGGATACCCTTTCCAAGGTTAAGACAACCGTCGGAACCGTTGACGAGATCCTGCGCGGAAGCGAGCAGATCCACGCGGAGGGTGAGGAAGAGATCACAGATCACAGCATCTCCATGACCGACGTTTCCCACTCCTATCACGAAGGCATACAGGTACTGCACGACATCACGCTGAACATTCCCGAGCACACGAAGACTGCGCTGGTCGGCCCTTCCGGAAGCGGAAAATCCACCATTGCAAAGCTTATCGCGGGCTTCTGGGATGTGGAAGACGGGCAGATGACAATGGGTGGCATAGATTACAGGAACATACCGCTCAAGCAGTTATATGACCAGATTGCCTTTGTATCCCAGGATATCTACCTGTTCGACGACACTGTCATGAACAACATACGTATGGGACGCATCAGCGCCACGGACGAGGAAGTCATCAAGGCTGCGGAAGCCTCCGGCTGTAAGGAACTCATCGAAAACCTTGCGGACGGCTACAACACCATGGTAGGACAGGGCGGAGCTCATCTGTCCGGCGGCGAAAAGCAGAGGATCGCCATCGCCAGAGCCATGATCAAGGACGCTCCCATCGTCATTCTTGACGAAGCAACCGCATACATAGATCCCGAGAACGAGGCGATCATTCAAAAAGCCATCGGAAATCTCATCAGGGGAAAAACCGTTATCGTTGTTGCTCACCGTCTTTCTACCATTACCGACGCGGATCAGATCGTTCTGGTGGACAAGGGCACGATCCGGGCAACCGGAACCCATGAGGAATTACTTGCGACTTCCGAACAGTATCGGATGATGTGGAACGCTCACATTGGCGCCGGAATAGGAGGTGCGGCATGATCGAAGCACTGCTTAAGATCTTTAGATTTGCCGGTAAGGAAAGAAAGAATATATACAAATCAATAATCGTAAGCTTCTTTAAAGCTTGCTTTTCAATGTTCCGTATAGGAGCTATATACTTTATAGTAACGGCGATAGTCGCAAAAGACAACTCGATGATGCCCGCCCTGAAGGCGCTTGTCCTGATGGCGCTCAGTATTTTGGGAAACACGATCACAAGAAATGTTTCTCTTCTTCAGCAAACTCACGCAGGCTACTTCATGAGTGCCAACAAGCGCCTGGATATCGCGCAAAGGCTTAAAAAGGCGCCCATGGGCTACTTTAACAACAACAGCGTGGGCGAGATCACGGGTATCACAACCACTATTCTGGACACCGTCGAAAACCTCGGCGCTATGGTCCTTATCATGGTTCTGAGCGGTCTGATCAACACCATCATCTTCTTCCTTATGATCCCGTACCTGGATGTCCGCATAGCAGGCATAGTTCTCGCGGGCATAATCGTCTATATGTCCTTCACCTCAATAATGGAGCACAAAACAAGAGTTCTCGCTCCCAGGAGAGAAAAAAGCAAGACGATCATCATTTCGGAAGTACTTGAGAACCTGCACGGTATGAGCGTGGTTAAATCCTTCAACCTTGCGGGCAAAGGAGATAAAAGGCTTCGCAAAGCCATCGATGATTACAGAGACAGCAATATGAATCTCGAAAAGATGTTCATTCCCTTTACCATGGTACAGAACATCATCCTCGGGATCTTCAAGATCGGCATCATCTTCTTTTCCGTTTACTTTTATCTCGGTGGCTCCATGACCTTGGACACCGCCTTGATCCTTATCATCGTTTCCTTCCAGATCTTCGCGGAGGTCGAACAAACGGATTCGGGTCTGTCCATGCTCAGGATCGTTACCAGCTCCATCGACCAGGTAAAGCAGGCGGACAGCATGCCTCTCATGGATGCGGACGGAGAGAACTATCTTCCCAAGGATCACAACATCGTGATCGACAACGTGGATTTCTCTTACGGGAACAAGGAGATCCTGCACAATGCGACCCTCAGCATTCCTTCCAACACCATGACCGCTTTTGTGGGACCTTCCGGTGCGGGAAAGACCACTCTGGCGCTTCTGATCTCACGATTCTGGGATGTTAACGGCGGAAGCATATCCATCGGCGGCAAGGACATACGTGAGTACACGCTCGATTCCCTCATGTCTCAGATAAGCATAGTTTTCCAGAACGTGTACCTCTTTGATGACACCATCGAGAACAACATCCGCTTCGGCTGTCCCAACGCCACTCGCGAGGATGTGGAGAAGGCCGCAAAAATGGCTTGCTGCCATGACTTCATCGTTTCTCTCCCCGACGGCTACGACACTGTGGTGGGAGAAGGCGGCGGAATGCTTTCCGGCGGCGAAAAGCAGAGGATCTCCATCGCAAGAGCCATCCTTAAAGACTCCCCGATCATCATTCTGGACGAGGCCACGGCCAACGTGGATCCCGAGAACGAGGACAAGCTGAAAGCTGCCTTTGAAGCACTCACGCATAACAAGACCGTTATCATGATAGCCCACAGGCTTGAAACGATCAAAAACGCCGACAGCATCGTTGTTATCAACAACGGCTCTACCGTCATGGGAACCCATGACAGCCTCATGAAGACCAATCCCGTTTACAGCAGATTTGTTCACATGAGAGAAAAAGCTTCCGACTGGAAGATGCTTGAAGCGACAAATTAAAAAAACTCAGGTGAGTCCTGTTTATGGACTCACCTGTTTTTTTAGTTCTATGTTTAGCCGCTTATCTTCTCGCGCCTTCCTTTCTCAGGAAACTGTCGGTCGCATATTCCACCATCGCCATTGCTGCGCTCTCTGTGGTTTTAAGAACTCCCGTAACGATCATGGTGGCAATTCCGTGAGAATAGATCACCGTATTCCATATACATCTTGTGGCGGATCTGCCGGATATGCCCGTTTCTCTGGTGATATCGGCAAGAAGCTTTGCGCCGCCGTCAACTCCCACAACATCCTCAAGTCTGAAAGGATTCCCCAAGGGGTTTTGCCCCAGATAAAGAAACCTGAAGAGATTTGGCTCCTTCAGTGCCATTTCAACATAGTTTTTCCCCATGGCTTCAATTGCTTCCACCGAAGTCCCCTTCGGGATCGCAGCCCTGTCTTTTGAGTATTGCCGTGCATATTCCGCAAGTGCCTTTCTCAGCCCCTCCATATTTTCAAAGTGCCAAACCAGCGGTTGGGTGGAACATCCGATCTCCGCCGCCAATGATTTTATATTCACCGCAGAGTACCCGTCTCTGATGAGCATCTTTAATCCGTTCTCAAGTATGATATCCCTGCTGATTGTAACCTTTCTGGCCATTTCAAACCTCTCTGTAAACATGTTTATATAAACGCCTTAATATTATACTTTCATTATACAAACACGTCAATGTTATTTAAAAAAAAATTACTGTTCACATAAAAGGACAACATGAAGTCCACTGAAAGCTTGCTTTCAAAGGGGACTGCATGTTGTCCTTTTTACTGCGAAGCAGTAATGACCCCCACTTAACGAGCAAGTAGCGAAGCGGATTGCGAGTTATGCGGGGGTCATATTGCGAACAATATTTTTTTAAGTGTTACGGTGTCAAGCGGTTGGGACCACGGAAGAGGAACATAGCCTCCTTGATGGGAAGTCCGAGAAGCAGCATTGTGAGTCGGTCAACACCGATACCAAAGCCGCCGTGAGGAGGACATCCGTATGCGAAGAACTCAAGATAGAACTCAACATCCTTATCCAAGCCCTTCTCCTGTGCCTGCTTCTTCAGTACCTCATATCTGTGTTCACGCTGAGCACCTGTGGTGATCTCAACGCCGCGCCAGATAAGATCGTAGCCCTGAGGCACTCCGTTCTCATCTCTCATATGATAGAAAGCTCTCTTTTCAGCATCGTAGTCTGTTACGAAAAGGAACTCATGACCGTAATGCTTCTTAACCCATTCATAGCTGAGTCTCTCGGCATCTGTGGTGAGATCGCCTTTTTCCGATTCGGGAACAACATAGCCGAACTCACTTTCAAGTGCTGCATAGAGATCCTTAAGCTTAACAACCGGGAAAGGTGTTTCGGGAACAATAACCTCGAGTCCGAACAACTCTTTGATCTGCTCACCGTATGCATTCTTGACTTCGGTAAGTGCGGCTTTAAGCAGCTGCTCTTCCATAGCCATTACATCCTTGAAGGAGTTTATGTAGCTGAATTCAAGGTCGAAGCCTGTGAATTCTGTGGTATGCTTGCTTGTGAACGATTTTTCCGCGCGGAACACGGGGCCGCATTCAAATATGCGCTCAAAACCCGCTGCCATGGCCATCTGCTTGTAGAACTGAGGGCTCTGGGCAAGATATGCCTTGCGGTCAAAATATTTTACCTCAAATACGTCCGCGCCGCTTTCGCTGGCAGCTCCGATCAGCTTCGGGGTATGTATTTCAATGAAATTCCGATCCAGCAGGAATCTTCTCAGTGCATTTACCAATACGGTCTGTACCTTGAACATAAGCTGGTTCTCGTCGGTACGAAGGTCGATCCAACGATAGTCTATCCTCTGATCGATGCTGGAACGCTCTACAGCCTGCTTCTTCTTTGTAGCCGGAATATCCTTTCTTGCGATCGGGATTGCATTAGCTATGCTCTCAACGATAATGTCATCGGGGAGAATCTCTATGCCTCCCATTTTAACATACTCGTTTTCAACAACCTTACCTACGACCGTGATCACGGAATCTCCGGTGATCGTATCCACGATCTCCGCAAGTCCGGGATTAGGCTCTTTCTCCAAAGTCACCTGAATCTTACCGGTAATATCCTTCAGTACGATAAATGCCATCGCCTTACTGTTACGTATATTCTCAACAAAGCCTTGAACCTTAACCTGTTCGCCGTTATGTTGGGACACCTGGTTAATATATGTGCGTTCCATTTCTATATCCTCCGTCTGCTTTAATTCATCCAATTTAAGATGATTAAGGAAACAGAACTATTTTAACATTGTTAGCCACTTTGTCAAGCATCTTTGTGATGAGCCCCGGGGATGAGCCCCGGGGACGGGGTTATGGTGTCATTTTCCACCGAAAGGACAAAAAATTCCGTCTCCCGGGAACACCTTGGAGACGGAATCAATCTTATTTAAATTGTTTTGCAAAATCTGCAGCTGCCTTGAGGTCTTCTTCATTAGGTCTGCCCTTGTGGAAGATCTTGAATTCGCCCTTGCAGTGGAATTCCTTCTCATCCATGGGAACGCCCACCTTGTCGGCCTCTTCCTTAACCTTTTTGTAGGTGGAATTAAGCATTGCCGCCGATCCGAAGTTCACGATCTTTCCTACCTTAGCCTTATCAAGGCCTGCTACGAAGCGTCTTACCTCGGGATCAATGTTAAAAGCATAGTAGGAATTTCCAAGGAACAGTACATCTACTGCTTCATTCACGGGTTCGCTCAAGGGCAGAGCCTCCACGCCCAGCTCACCGGCGATCGCCTGAGCAAGCTTCTTTGTGTTTCCGGTCTTTGTGTAATATCTTACTGCGTATGTCATATGTGTTTCCTCCTTAATAACTCTATTATATTCTTTTTCACCTTTTTTTTACAATAGTGCTTTTATGCATTCTTCAACCCTGTGCATATCAGCCGTGGGCTCAAATCTCGCAACCACCTTGCCCTCGCGGTCGATCACAAACTTGGTAAAATTCCACTTGATATCCGGCTTCTTGTCCCAGTCCGGATCCGCCTCAGAAAACATCTTCTCAAGCAATGCCTTGTACTCATGTTGGTCAAAGCCCTCAAAGCCTTTCTCAGACTTAAGATAGGTGTAAAGAGGCAGTTCGTTTGCCCCATTGACATCCGATTTTTTCATCTGCGGAAATGTGGTATTAAAATGCATGGTGCAGAACTCATGGATCTCGTCATCGCTTCCCGGCGCCTGTCCGCCAAACTGGTTGCAAGGGATGTCCAGGATCTCCAGTCCCTTATCGTGATAATCCTTGTACAGCTGCTCGATGGGCGCATATTGAGGCGTGAATCCGCAGCCTGTTGCCGTGTTCACCACCAGGATCACCTTTCCCTTGTACTCGGAAAGACTGAGTTTGTCGCCCTTGCCTGTTGTTACTTCATAATCGTAGATCATAGTTTTCCTCCTGACTGTCCTATATTTCTATGCACCTATTTTCTCATGCATCAGTTTCTCAACCAATTCCCGTTTTTCGTACAGTACGCATCCGCCCTCGTGGTCGTCCTTCAACAGGTCTCCGCTCTGCAATGCCATAAACAACGGCGAATGCATAGCTTCCCTGAGCGAGGTGTTTTTAATGTTCACGTCCGAATAGGGCGAGAACGGACAAGGCTCGGCTCCGCCATGGGAATTAATATGAAAGAACCCGCGTCCTGCGGCCACACAGCCACCTGACCCTTTTTCGTCTCCCGGGAAGGAAATATAAACCATTTCGGGCTTTTCCTCTCTCAGCCGGGCTATCTCTTTCTTAAGATACTCCCGCTCTTCCTCGCCGGGCGCCAGCTCCTTGCTCTCATCGGTCACCGGAACAAACTCGACGTAGATCACCGCCTTGCAGCCTCTGGATGCAAGCTCATTCAGGAAATCCTCCGAAGTCACCTCCCGAACGTTCTTGGTGGTAACAGTTACCGAAGCTCCGAAAATGAGATCCCGTTTTTTGATCTCATCCATGTTTTGGATCAGGCGTGCATATATGCCCTCACCCCTCCTGGCATCTGTAACATCCTTCTTTCCCTCTATGCTCATGATGGGAATGAGATTTCTGCAGCTGTCAAACAGTTCAAAATAACGGTCGTCCATAAAAGTGCCGTTTGTGAAGATTGGGAACAGGATGTTTTTCTTCTTTCCCGCCGCTTCTATTACATCCCTGCGGAGCATTGGCTCGCCGCCCGCAAGAAGAATAAAGCTGATGCCCAGATCCTCAGCCTCGTCAAAGACTCTGAACCAGTCCTCGTCCGTAAGCTGTCTTACGGGCTCGGAATCGACCGTAGCGTGATTGCATCTTGAGTAACAGCCCGCGCAGTGCAGGTTGCACCGGCTTGTAATGCTTGCGATCAAGAACGGCGGAATGTGTTCACCGTTCTTTTCGGCCTTCCTTCTTTTTGCTGAAGCCAAGGTGCTTGCCCCTGCAAATCTGAGCATAAACCCGCTTTCCTTGGGGTTCTTGAGCGTCGATCTGATCGCATCTGCGACGACACGTTCCACGCCCTTTGTCATATATTCCTGAACATCAAATTCTTTTTCCACTTTCCTGCCTCCTATTCGCCGTCAAGGAAAAGATACAAAAGCCTGTAAAGCTCCCTTGCATCCTTTTCGCTGAAAGAAGTGTTCTTTTGAGCCATCTTTAACGGTATATCCTTGCATTTTTCCTTAAGCTCGTTTCCTTCCGGAGTAATGCCGATCACCGTAACGCGCTCATCTTCCTTGGAGCGTTCTCTTGTCACGTAGCCCGCCTTTTCCATCCTCTTTAAAAGGGGAGTGAGCGTTCCCGCATCCAGATGAAGAAGACTTCCCAGCTGTCCCACGTTTACGGTCTCATGTTCCCACAGGACCATGAGGACTACATATTGCGTGTAGGTCAAGCCCAAAGGGCTCAAGTATGGTGTATATCTTGCCACGATCTTTCGTCCGCACGCATACAGCGGAAAGCAAAGCTGATTTTTCAATAACAATTGTTCATATTCCTGAGCCATTGTCGACACCTCATATGCTTTTACATTTTGCTACATTATATTTTGCACAATATAATTTGTCAATAGATAAAAAATTGTTTTTCTGTAAACTGTCCTGTCCCTATATGCCCGCAGGCATAAAAAAAGCGACCCGTTTAAGGGCCGCAAATGTAGGATGTCTTGTAAACTATTTCTTGATGTGGAAAGCATCCATTCCGGGATAAACTGCGCTGTCGCCGAGCTGCTCTTCGATACGAAGGAGCTGATTGTACTTTGCGACACGCTCCGAACGGCTGGGAGCACCGGTCTTGATCTGGCAGGTGTTGAGAGCAACAGCGAGATCTGCGATGGTGGTGTCTGCCGTTTCACCCGAACGGTGAGAAGCGATAGCTGTGTATCCTGCGTTATGAGCCATCTTGATAGCCTCAAGGGTTTCGGAAACGGAACCGATCTGATTAAGCTTGATAAGGATGGAGTTTCCTGCTCCGAGGGAAATTCCCTTGCTGAGACGCTCAGTGTTTGTAACAAAGAGGTCGTCGCCGACAAGCTGAACCTTGTGGCCGATCTTGGCTGTCATTCTCTTCCAGCCTTCCCAGTCCTCTTCATCAAGGCCGTCCTCGATGGATATGATCGGATACTTGTCAACAAGGCTCTCCCAATGTGCGATGAGCTCATCGGAAGTGAATTCCTTACCTGACTTGGGCTGCTTGTAGAAGCCCTTTCCCTTTTCGCTCTTCCACTCTGAAGTAGCTGCATCCATAGCGATCATGAAGTCCTTACCGGGCTCAAAGCCTGCCTTCTTGATTGCTTCAAGGATCTTTTCGATAGCTTCCTCATCGCTCTTTAACTGATTGGGAGCAAAACCGCCCTCGTCTCCTACGGCAGTAACGTCGCCCATATCTTTGATAAGCTTCTTAAGGTTGTGGAAAACCTCTGCGCACCAGCGAAGTGCTTCCTTGAAGGAAGGTGCTCCGACAGGCATGATCATGAATTCCTGTGTATCAACAGCGCTGTCTGCATGTGCGCCGCCGTTAAGGATGTTCATCATGGGAACGGGAAGTCTGTTTCCGGATACTCCGCCCAGGAATCTGTACAACGGAATTCCAAGTGACTTGGAAGCTGCTCTTGCTGCCGCAATGGATACAGCGAGGATCGCATTTGCTCCGAGCTTTGACTTGTCCTTTGTTCCGTCAGCTTTGATCATAGCTGCGTCAACTGCATATGTATCGGATGCATCAAGACCTTTAATTGCATCGTTGATAACTGTATTGATATTCTGTACGGCTTTTGTAACGCCCTTTCCGAGATATCTCGACTTGTCACCGTCTCTGAGCTCAAGTGCTTCAAACTCACCTGTTGATGCTCCGCTGGGTGCTGTACCGGTTGCTACTGTCCCGTCCGCAAGAGTGATCTCTGCCTCAACGGTCGGATTTCCTCTTGAATCCAATATCTCTCTTCCTATAACCTTCTCAATCTCAAGGTATTCCATGTTATAGCTCCTTTCTGTCTTTAAAGTTAGCAGTCGCTAACGCACTCTATTATATTACCGCTGACTTTTCATGTCAACAAATCTTTTCCGGTTTGGATAGATAGCATCACATATTATTCGTAATTATAAAAAAATAACCTCCCCAAGGAAGGTTATTATCAACGTATCATCAAATGTTATACTTACGAAACAGTTCATCAAGATACTCAGGATCAGCCGATGCTCTCTGAACATCTAAAACTTCTCCATCTTTTGAAAGACGCACCAAAAGCTGCATGAAATTATCACGCTCTTCTGCACGGCCTTTTTCAATCCCTATTTTTTCGAGTCTTTCCGCAACATCACACATACTCTTGATCTCTCCTTTACGCTTGGGTATTCTGCCCCTCTTCAAGAGCTTTTCTGAGTTCCTCAATCGGGATCTGCGAACGTGATGCCGCCTCAGCCAAGGTGAATATCCCGTCTTTAATTAAACCGACATATACGATTTTTTGACCTTCCGCACGACCTTCTGCACGGCCTTCTGCACGGCCTTCCGCACGGCCTTTTTCAATCCCTATTTTTTCGAGTCTTTCCGCAACATCACACATACTCTTGATCTCTCCTTTCTTTGAATCTAACAAGACCTCCTCGTAACGCGAGTCCTGTGTCAAAGTGCTGAACAATTTGAGAATTGCATCCGTATGCTTAATTTCTTCATCGTCATCCGGAATATACGCCGGATCATTTCTTTTCTTTGAAAAAAATCTTGCAACATGCTTAAAATCACTTTGAAACTTATTAATTGTTTTCTCATCCAGCCAAGAGATCTCAAACACGTTTACTTTACAATCATTCACAAAAGGAACCAACTCTTTGGGGATATTCATGATCTCACTCAATCGCTTCGGCGCACTCCAATGCTTATCTCCAAAGTAAAGAACTATGTTAACCACCGGATACGGCTTTTTTTCGCCAAGTTGACTTCTATACGAAGCACCTTCATATCCCATTATCCGAATAGGCATATTGGGATCGATCCCTGTCTGGTTTTCAAGTCCAAGCAAAGCAACTTTAACCCCAAACTTCACCCAATGTTTCAATACATCCTGTTCCAGTTCATGAATAAGCCCGTCATTAACATTTCTATACATAGAATGTACCGGAACATCAACAAGCTCTTCCTCACTGATCTTATTTTTGCCATTGAAAAGGAAAACATTTACGATGTCGGCAAAAACATCGTTAAAACTTGCAAGTACCTTTTCAGTAATGTCTTTTTCAGCCATCCGTTAATTCCTTTCTGCTGCTTATTAAACCGGAAATTGGTCTATATAAACAGAGAAGGATCTTTGATGCTGAACGGGGTCTTTTCTTCTATGCCCGCATTTTACATTAATATTATACTTAGTCGCCATGGCTTTATCAAGCAAAAGGTTTATTAATTCCCCCCATCATAGGTTTTGCATGGCAACATGCCCAAATCTGTTTTACAAACCATGCCTTATTCTTAACCGAATTTTTGGCATATCCGATTACATTATAAAATAGGACAAAAATGTTACATTATGTCAGTAATTTTTTCCAAACCCCCACCCGTGGGCTGCTTCTACTTTTCATCACCATCCGGTAGCGGCACAGTCTCCGTGTAATCATAGTTGAAATCATAGGTGATGTTCACCCTCACGGGACTCCACACGGCGTAAAGCTTCAGGTTGTCCGCGTCCGTGATGTCCCAGAGCATATCCTTCGTGATCAGCCGCCCGTCCGCGTCTCCGTGTATCGCGCGGTGCTCGTCATCAAAGACGTAGCCGGTTGACCATGCTATAAATTTATATCCGTACCGAGTGGGCGAAGGGAGCGTCACGGCGGTCTCTCCGTAGGTTACGATGACCATCTTTTTGTCGTTCCCCGCAAGGTCTATCGCGTCGTACTTCCAATGCTCGCAGTAGTCAAGGTCAACAGCATACTTCCTCTGTATCCACTTGGCATAGAGCACAACGTCCTCTTCCATCCTGAATACGCTGCCGTACGGCACCGCAGTTCCCTCTCCGAACCTCTCCGTATACCATCCGTCAAAGGAATAGCCCGGTCTCTTCGGTTTCGGGAGCATGTTTCCTCCCGAAAGGACTGTGTTGTATATCACGATGCCACTTGTCCGCTCGCCCGTTCCCGTTTCGCTAAAGACACCGCCCATGGGATCCAGCGTGACGTTGATCCGCTTTCTCGTCCAAACAC
>JAEEYF010000001.1 GCA_016291655.1 Lachnospiraceae bacterium
GAATAGAAATTTCGATCTTCAAAGGGAGAAATGCCTTTACGGGTGCACCTTCCCGTACCTGTGAAGGGCTCGCGCCATGAAAACGCGAAAAAGCTTTTGTAAAGCTTTCGGGTGTTTCATAGCAGTAGCGGAATGCGATATCGATTATCTTCTCATCCGTTTTCTGAAGGTCGAGAGCCGCCTTGTACAACCTGCGGTTTCTGATATACTCGCCCGTCCCGTACCCGGTCATCAGCGAAAAGCCCTTCTGAAAAAAGAACGGGGACATAAACACCCGGTCGGCAACATCCTGCGCACTGATGTTGTCCTCCAGATGCTCTTCCATGAAATCGATAGCCTTCCTGATGCAAGTAAGCCACTCCATCTGTCTCTTTCCTTCTCTTTCTATTCTATGTGAAGCTTCAAAAGAAATCCTGTCAGTTTATGTTCTGTTTTGTCCGGTTGATCATAAGGTGTCCACGTGTAACGAACTGTTCGTTCTCATAAAATCTTCTACAGAATGTAGATTCCTTCGTTGAACTCTTTCTCAACAGACTTTAATTCTTCCTCCGAAAAGACTTTGTTTCCCCTTATCTCTCTCAGATACTTATCACGGGTCTCTTTTGCTTTCTCATTCTCGCCTGCGCGCACATAAGCGCTCATTTTGCTGAAATTCAGTTTTCTGAGAACCCACTTGTGATTTTCGGTCGAGTACTCCGGCTTTGACACATAAGCGTTAATGACCGACTCGCTCCAGTCGCATATTTCAAGCGCTTCGGCGAGCGATCCGAAATAGCAGTAAAAAGTGGTCAGCTTCTCGATCTGACTCGCGATAAGATCGAAGAGAAGTGTTCCCAGCTCTACGGCACTGTCCTTCATGGCCTCGTAACCCTTCTCAAAAAATGTGAGAGACAGGTTAAGATCCTCGCGTATACAATGCCCCCTGAGACTCGGAAGGACGTTCACATGTTCTCTCGCATTGTCATAGTCTTTCATGTGAATGTATATCCAAGCCAGCGCGTGGTGCGCTTTGTTGATCTTCACCGTTTCATTGCAGTATCTGATTATATTGATGCCCTTTCGAATGGCATCCTCTAGGATTGCCTGCGCTCTTTTCGGTTCATCTGACAAGAGATTCTGCATGTCGATGTAGTAACTGAGGCCCGCAGCGCGCTGGACATATTTAAGTACCACATCATAATTCATCGGGTTCTTGGCTACTTCTTCCGCAAGGTACTCAACGACCGCCAGCTCACCCTTGCCCGGGTCGGATACGTCCTCAAGTTCGGACATTTTCTCAAAAATCTTTTTCGTGATCCTCTCATCCTGACTCTGCTGCTGATATCCAAGAAGTGCATCCGTTGTAATACCAAGCGTCTGTGCTATGGGGACGATCATGGATACATCAGGCAGTCCCGCCTCCGACTCCCATCTGCTGACAGCCTGCGGAGTTACGCCGAGCATTCCCGCCAGTTCTTCCTGCGTAAAGCCTTTGTTCTTTCTAAAGCATCTGATATTTGATCCCAAATTGTTTGACATATCATTACCACCTTTCCGAATAAAATCCAGTTTTGTCTTAACTTCGGAAAATGTCTGCAGTCCATTTTCTGTTTATAGAATAAGCGGCAGCTTTCTAAAATTCAAACAATGCGCAATTGAGAAAAAAACAATATCAAATCCTCATATCTTTCTGTTATCAGATCTATTCTTTCTCCTGCAGCCTTAAAACCGTCTATGATCCGGCGGTTATCCTGTTTCAGTTGGTCAGGTGTACAACACGAATCATCCATTCTTGTTTCAATATCCGAAGCATGTGCCTTTATCTCTTCAAAATGCGAATCTATGTATTCTTCAGTCATAGCTAAGCAAATAAACCGTATCGACTTAAGATACTGTGCATCAAAAGCATTTCTCCAATTAAAGGGTATATAACAGCCCTCAACAATAAGGTTCTGTTCATTTTCAATCGCAGTCTTTATTATCTCTTGAACAATTGGCCACAGGTAATCCGTAAGTTCATTGTCATCTTCCGGTGTCAGATCTGTATTCCCGCTACGAATCAGCCCCATCTTCAAATGATCAATTGAAAGATACGGATATTTGTATTTTTCAAGCATCCTTTGCGCCAACAACGTTTTCCCAACATGAGATGCTCCTGTAATAATTATTATCATCTTTACCTCATCAAATTTAGATTATGTTGCACGGAATATAGTTATTGTTTGCAGATCTTTAGGGAACTCTTTTCAAGCTACTTCTCCAATCCTGTATATTCTCGTAAATCTAATACAGCAATCAGTTCTTCCCCATCCATGTCTCCGGTTTCCTCGAATCCAAATGAACTGTATAACTTTGCTGCCACCCGGTTCTCCGGTTCATAAGACAACCAGCAGTATTCCGCATCTCCGCAGGGATACGTCCTTATGAACTCCAGTGCCAGCTTTACCGCCTCTTTTCCATATCTCTTTCCCTGATATGCTTTATCGATCATCAGCCGCCAAAGATTGTAATTGCCCTTTGCGATCGCCGGTGCATCAGCCCAGTAATCATCGGTATCAAATCCGATCATCAAAAAACCGACCGGTGTATCACCATCATATATTCCAAAGGGAAAAGCGTATCCATTCCCGGTTATGGCGGTATATGCCTCAATAATACTGATGTCATTGTCCGCCACAAAGTTTTTCTGTTCCTCTGAAACCCGCAATTTCAGCAAGTCCCAGACATTATTCCCATTTACTTTTTCAAGTCGTAACATTTTCAGTAATCTCCATAAGTGCTTAAATACAGCCTTTTGAACGTTTCATCATATTACCGGTAGGATTCATACCAATCCCAAATGGCAAAAAACTCCTCGCTTCTGCCCTGATATTCAGGATAAAAATACTTCGCCAGTCTGTCATAAGCCAGAGCGGCGGCATACAGACGATCGGCAATCATGTTGAAGGTCATGTCATTATGCTTATAAGGATTCTTTTCTAGTTCCTTTACATACTCTAATTCCTC
>JAEEYF010000025.1 GCA_016291655.1 Lachnospiraceae bacterium
CGTTTGTACCCCTATTCGTACCCCCATTTTTACAAAAATATAGGTTTTTATGGGACATTATGAGAGGTTAAGCCTAAAATGATGAAGTGCCTGAAAACCTTTAAAATCAATGTATGAGACGATATAAGAGGTTATAAGAAAGTATGATAAAAATACTATTCATCTGCCACGGCAACATTTGCCGTTCGCCAATGGCAGAATTCATAATGAAGGATCTGGTTCAAAAAGCAGGTCGTGAAGAAGAGTTTGAGATCGCTTCCGCCGCCACAAGCACGGAAGAGATTTGGAACGGAGTGGGGAATCCGGTGTATCCGCCCGCGAAGAGGAAGCTTGCTGAGCACGGGATCTCTTGTGACGGAAAGAGGGCAAGGCAGATCAACGAAAACGACGGGGAGTACTATGACCTGCTGATCTGCATGGACAGCGCCAATGTGAGAAACACAAAAAGAGTCTGTGGGCATGAGGAAAAGATTCATCTGCTGATGGAATATGCAGGGATGAACAGAGATGTGGCGGATCCCTGGTACACGGACGACTTTGAAACAACATGGCGAGATGTTTTGAAAGGCTGCAAGGCTTTGCTCGAAAAACTTTGATGATAGGCTTCCTTACGGGAAAACAATTGTTCGGTAAGGAAGCTTTTTTATATACTTTTTCAAAAAAAGTGATAGAATAATAGGGTAATTGAACAGCTATCGTTACGTGAAGGAGGTTTACATTATGAAGGTACTGCTTAAAGGGGGAAAACTCTACGACGGATCCGGTGCGGATGCTGTTATGGAGGATATTTTGTTCGAGGATGATAAGATACTGGAAGTGGGAAGCGGAATTGATGAGGCAAAGGCAGACAAGGTGATCGATATTACGGGAAAGTCTGTTGCTCCGGGTTTCATCGACGAACATTCACACAATGACTGGTTTGCCATAAAGAACGATCCCTTACCTTATTTTGAACCCTTTATAAAACAGGGTATTACCACGTTTATTTCGGGAAACTGCGGTGTTTCCGAGATCGGTTTTGAAAAAGACTGCAAGTACGTGGACAAGATGGGCGGCGGATTGTTCTTTTTTAATGACACCACGGGCGAGTACGGGAATGTAAAGGATTTTCTCGATGCCATTGACGGAAATTGCCCCGCAAACATGGCGGAACTTGTGGGACATTGCTCGGCAAGAGCGGCTGTTTCCGGTTATTCCAACAGGAAATTGACACCTGAAGAAGAAAAAAAGATGCTCGACATCATCGAGGACAATCTTAAGAACGGTGCAGCCGGCGTTTCTCTCGGACTCATGTATGAGCCGGGACTTTACGCAGACAAAGAGGAACTTAAGAAGGTGGCGGATCTTTGCGTAAAGTACGACAAGCCGCTTACCGTCCATCCCAGAGCCAATTCTGCTGTTTCCATGGCGTATCCGGAACTTCTCGGGCGCTCTCACATTTTGAGAGGTGTGGATGAACTTGTGGAGATCTCCAAAGGCACGAATCTCAAGCTGCAGTATTCCCATGCCATCTTTGTGGGACGCAGATCCCTTAAGGATCAGCCCGAATTTCTGGAACTCATAAACAAGATGAGAGCCGAGGGCGTAAGAGCTCAGTTCGACATCTACAACGAGCTCAAGGGTGTTTCGGTAATTACGGTAATCCTTCCCACCTGGTATCAGGGAATGAGCGAAGAGGAGAGGAACAAGCCCCTCACAAAGCTTAAGCTTCGTGCGCTCATCAAGGCAACGTCCCTGCTTTTGGGCTTTGGTTATGACGACATTGAAGTCGCTTACATCGGACCCGGCTACGAAAAGTACGAGGGTAAGACGGTTCATCAATTGGCAAAGGAATACAAAAAATCCGATCTGGACATGTATCTGCAGCTCTGCAGGGAATCCAATTTCCAGGGCCGTGTCAACATGGGACCTTACACGACCGAAGAGATCATTCACGATTTCGAGAACAATGAGCTGTGTCTGTATATGACCGATGCATGGGTTGAAGAGCATGGAATACAGAACCCTGCGATCTACGACTGCTTCCCTAAGTTCCTTCAGGACTCGTTAAGAGGAGACGGCGATGTAATGCCCAAGACGATAAATCGTATGACGGGTGCAACGGCGGAGCGCTTTATGATCAAGAACCGCGGTTATCTGAGACCGGGTTACTTCGCAGACATTACGGTTTTTGATGAAAAGGTGCTCAA
>JAEEYF010000026.1 GCA_016291655.1 Lachnospiraceae bacterium
CATCCCTCTCACTTTTGCCGTAAACTGCCCCATAAACAGTTTTTCCTTTTTCCGAAACCCCCTTGACATATCTGGCTTCCCATCTTCCGTCATTTCTTTTATACACATATTTTTCTTTATCGCTCACGTTTCGCTCACCAAGATCATTTCTTTAATGCCGCAGGAATTCCTATGTATGTTCCGGCTTCATCAATGCTATTTACAACGACCGCTCCCGCACCGATCATGCATCCGCCGCATATATCCACATTATTGTTTACTGTAACTCCGGCTCCTATCCATGTTTCTTCACCAACCTTGATTGTCCCGGACAAATGAGCTCCGACCGAAACATGAACAAAATCCCCCAAAACACAATCATGATCCACAGAACTGCATGTATTAACAATACACCCTTTTCCTATGACAGTCCCGGGATTAATGACCGCTCCCGCCATAATTACAGAGCCTTTTCCTATCTTTGCGCTTTTTGCCACAACAGCTGAAGGATGGATCAGAACAGGAAAATTCCTTGTACTTTCACGTTCCATTATCCTTTTCCTTGCCTCTGCGTTGCCTATAGCCACAAAGACATCACCCTTCAGATCAGAGCAATCGTTGTCAGTACCTACGATCGGGTGTCCTCCGCATTCTTTTTTTGTAGGGTCGGCATCAAGAAAAACTATGTCATCGTATCCGTTTAGTTCTGCTATATCAGCCACAACTTTTCCGTGACCTGATGCTCCGATTATTATCAATCTGTTCATTCCTCATTCCCCATAAACTCAGTTGTAGTAGCTTCGCCGTCTCTTGATACTCCATCTTTTTTCAAGACTGCAATGACGGTCAAAAAGATTATTTTCCAATCTCCCAGAAAAGTCACATGGTCAACATATTTCACATCCCATTCAAACTTTTCTTTCCATGAGATATTGTTTCTGCCGTGGATCTGTGCTAAGCCGGTGAAGCCCGCTCTTACTTCATGTCTTCTTGCCTGAAAAGTATTGTATCTCGGTAAATAGCTTACGAGCAGCGGTCTGGGTCCTACCACAGACATGTCCCCTTTTAGTATATTGATCAACTGGGGCAGCTCATCAAGGCTCAAGCTTCTGAGCTTTTTTCCAAAAGGGGTCATTCTTGCAGCATCGTTCGCAATGTCCGATGTTCCCTCTTTTGTCGCAAGCATGGTTCTGAATTTATATAATTTGAAAATCTTACCGTTCAGTCCAACTCTCTCTTGAACAAACAAAACAGGTTCACCAAGTTTAACGCGCACAAGTATAGCTACGATCAACAAAAGCGGTGACAAAACAATTAAAGCAAACAACGCGCACAAAAAGTCCTGAGGACGTTTGATAAATTTTTCATATATTCCGTATTTCTTATGTTTCATTCTAAAGCCCAAGTTTTTGTCAAACGCACACAAATGCGTTCTGAAACAAAAATCCTTTTAATTCCTTAATATTCCCATCCATCATAATACAATCAACACGCAATAATGTCAATTGTATAATGTCAATTCTTTTATATCCCCTACATATTCTTTGGTCATTTTTGGTCAGGCGCCGCATTATATACAGATCTCATCCGCTCTCTGACCACTTGAATTCCGAATGCCATGATCTTCTTTCTGTTGATCCTGCCCAATGTATCCTTGCTTCCCACTGTTTTTAGTATTGCAGTTCTGATTTCAGCCTCACTTTTGGGATCAAACAAAGCATTCTCGATCAGATCTCTGTTGCCTCTGATGTCGCTGCATGCCACGGTACACCCACATGCCATCGCCTCCATCAGGCTCACATTGAGTCCTTCTCTTAAAGAAGGCAAGACGTATACATCCGCAGCATTGTATATGTCAGACACATCCTCTCTGAATCCAAGGAATCTGACATCTACATTGTTATCTATGGCAACCTTTTGTAAAACACTCTTTTGGTCTCCTTCACCGACTATTACATAGGTAAATGGTTGTCCTTTAAGTGCTCTTATGACTCTGATGTGGTTTTTGTTCTTGTTTAACTCTCCAACAGAAAGGATCATATCATCCTTGTCACTTAATCCCAACTCTTCCCGGATTCTTTTCCCTGCGGCAGGATCAGGTTTAAAAAAGTCTGTATCCACTCCTATTCCCGGAACATACTCTATTCTTCCTGCTTTAAGCTTCTCATTTGCCCTTTGATAATCTTCCCTGTTTATCGTTATCAATACATCTGTGATCCTTGCCAGAATTTTTTCTATCGTGTAATAGATCAGCCAATTAAAAAGAGGCGCTCCTTTATAAAAATGGAAACCATGTGCAGTATAGATCACCTTTGTTCCTTTTTTTCTTTCCTTCCTTGCTGCCAGCCTGCAGATCACGCTGCCTATCGGGCTATGGCAATGGATCAGGTCGTAATGTTCTGTCTCTGTCAATTTCTTTACAACTTTATAAGCCTTTAAGATCTTAAGAGGATTTAACGATCTCGGTATCTCAATGTCGTGTACATTAACATCTGTTTCTGCCAATTCTTTTTTTAGGCTCTCTGCCAGTTCACGAGTCAACCCGCCCGGATTACGGAAGTTAGCCACCACATCCACGTGGTATCCCTGTTCCTGTAACAGCCTGATGTTTGGCATATTAAACTTCCCTATCATTGATGCAACCGAAGCCAGCTGCAGCGCTTTTTTTTGTCTTTCCACTTTATTATCATCCTCAAATGTTCTTTAATATCAGATTCCTAAACCTTGTCTTGTACAGCCTGAGTTTGATGCACAAATGCAGTTTTGCACGAGAAGCTTTCTCCTTCAATCTGCGGCAGCATCCTGTATCGTCTATGATCCCCCTGGTTTCAAAATCCGCCGTCAACCCTTCCCTGTTTAAGAATTCCACCGTAGATGCATAGTACTTCCCTCGCTCAACCCCATTGTGAAACGAAAGCACCTGCACATTGGATGTGTACACCTTGTAATCAAGTCCCGCCGAAGCTCTGCTGTTTTCAATTTCAAACTGCCATGCATTGTACCCCGGTTTCAATAGCTTCAGCAGACTTTCCTTTTTCCAGATGGCCGGCTGAGCGTTAATGTAATACGGCGCTCCGGGTAATGCCACCCCCACATTGAGTTTTTTGTTAACAGTATGATCAGCTATGGGAGCAGGTCTTAATCTAAGACAGTCAAGGTCTTCGGATCTCACATAGTCAAACAGGGCTTTGACGCTTTCATTGTCAACCTTTTTATCCAGAAAGTAATCCTCCAGCATCGTGAGTACATAGGGGCTTTCAATTGCTTCCAGATACTTTCGGAGATTGTCACACCAGCTTACATCGTCTCCGATGTCGATCGTGTCCACTCCCTCGTATTTCTTGTTATTTGCGCCCAGATAAAGCTTATAGGGACAGTCCCCCCAATATCTTTTAAACAGCTTAAAAAAAGTATCCCACAGATCGCTGTACGCATCAAATGAAACTACAAGTACAGAAAGATCATTCATCTGTCTTATTTCCTTTCAGATGGTCCATAACAAAATTTTTAGCCAGACCGAAGGCCTGGGTTTTACTTAACGCCGCCAGAGAAACCACGGTTGAGATAGCCCCGCCGACAACAAGACATACAATGACATTAATAATCTTGTTTTCTATTCTGAAAACAGATGTTAATTTTAATCCTACAGCTCCGGCCACTGCCGCACATGCAGTCATTTCAAAAACATCAAACAGATATCGTTTTAACCCATTCTCAAAATAATACTTAAACGTTACCGTCAGCACCGGAATGAAACGGAAGACCAGCATTGTAACATTTGTTGCGATCAGCACTCCTGTCACGCCCCATATGTTTCCCAAAAGAATATTTAGCAGCAGATTACAACCGGCTTCGAGAATGTAGGCATACTTAGCTCGCCACCACAGACCTCTTCCGACGAAATAAATGTCAATTATCCCCGTAAGATTCATGATAAAGAAATACAGGCAAAACAGGATCATGTCACCCGTTTTCAGCATAAGCTCCTCCCCCGTCCACAAACGCATTATCGGTTGATAGCCACACAACATACAGATTGTAGCGACATTGACCAAAAATCCGTAAAGGAACTGAAATGTCCTTAGATCTTTGTAATTTTTCCCCTTATCAAAGACCACCAGACTGTCTCCGATGCTCGCCTGCATGGACTGAGTGATATAATTGATTATCGTGTACACCCCTGTAAGGATAAAATAGTAGTTTCCGTAAACCGCTACCATCGTTAGACCTATCAAAGAGGACAGGATTATGCTGTCAAAGGAATTTCTTGATATTCCGCTAAGTTTGCTGAGCATCAGGCCTCCAACCTGTTTTTTCACTCCATTGACGCTTTCCTCACTGAGTTTTCCCCTGCAAGCGTATTGGGGATAGTGTTTTCTTGTATATATCTGAACAACAGCACTGTTTAAGACTGTTCCTAAAATAGAAACCAACGCAAATAAATGGTAGTTCCGAGAAGCCACCAATACAATGATCTGCAAAACATACTTGATCGTATGACATCCTATACGGATGAGTTTCATCACATCAAGTCTTTGGTTTGCCATGATCAGGGATTCTTTGTATGCAAAAAGAAGATAGCTTATTGATGCGTCAATAAGATAAATGAGATAGAGAATATAGATGTTAATGTCAGAAGGCCAGGAACTTTTGATCAGCTTGGGCAAGAAGAACATTACACCGCTTCCGGCAAACAAAATGATCGATCCGACAATCTTGTATACCTTGCGATAAACCTTAAGCAATGCACAGATCGTTGCATCGTCACCTTCCGCGATCGGCTTATACATGTTGTAGACTATTGCCGAAGAAAAGCCCAATTCCGCTACGTTCAACACCTGAAGAATGGAAGTGAACAGCCCCGAAAGCCCCACATAATCACTTCCCAGAACATAAAGGATCACAGTGCGGACGAGAAAAGCCAAGACGATTTCCAAGCCATTTGTTGCCATAGACGTTACTATATTTCTTTTTGTATTTTTAAATCGCGACAAATGAGTTCCTCTTCTATCTAAAACGTTTCAAATACAGCATATACCCAAAGGGATAAGCCATGATCCCCAGCATCTTATGCTTCAGGAACGGCATCACCTTTTTTTTCATAACCAAAAGAATGGAAATGTGCCTTACGGTATCGTAAAATACACTTTTTAACCCCTTATCTGTTTTGATCCTTTGCGAAATGTACGCCTCATATCCTCGCGGGTTGTTCCTGATCAATGTATTAATGTTTTTTGTGTAACCATCTTCGCAATATTCACGTATATAAAGTACCTCCGGAAGCAGGATCAATTTCCCTTTTTGATCCAACACATCGTACAGATAGTTCTCCGGAACAAATTTTTCTCCCTCAAAATGCGGAAACGCAACGGTTTTGATGATCTCTGTTTTGTAAACCAGCATAGTGTCTCCGCGAAGTCCCAGGTTGTCATAGGCATTTTTTAACGTCGTCCGAATCCCACTCACAGCATTCTCAAGTTTACTCTGAGAGCAAAATGCCAGTATTCCGATGTCCTCTTCCTGTTTTTCTCTCCAGGTTGACAGTATTCTCTCCACACAATCAGACGTAATAAGATCGTCCGAATCCACGCATGTAAACAGCTCCGTTTGTGTAAGTTCCACGCCCTTGTTGTGAGCCATTGACTTTCCCGCATTTTCCTGATAACAGTATTCTACCTTGAAGGATGCAGAATCAGAAACACTTTTAATGTACTCCCCTGTCCCGTCTGCGGAACCGTCATCCACTATCAGCCAAACGAAATCCTTACAAGTCTGCTTTTCAAGCGACTCGTAAAGATAGACAAGCTTCTCTTTTCTGTTGTAGGTAGGTGTGAAAACGGTTATTATTTCCATCTCTAAAACATCCCATAGTTAACATATATCAAATATATCCATCGTAGGAATATTAGACCGTTAATTCCGATAGCTGACAAGGCTAAGAGCTTTCCTATCTTGTTCTCTATGTTTTTAAATAATATTCCCGCAAACAGTCCCGCAGGAACCATAAAGTAATAAACAAGCCTGTAGGACCAGTATTCATGGAAAGAGCACAAATAAACCGCCGATGAAAGTCCAAGCACAATTAGGTATCTGTCATATCCTGTTACTTTTTCTTTGATCTCTTTTCTGAAGAATATACCTAATCCAAACAAAAGGTAGTAAGCTGCTCCCTTTACAAAAACAGTTCTTGACAAATTTTCATACTTGTTACCCTCTCTGAAGTATTTTTCAAGCATTTTGTACAATTTAACGGAAAAGGGCTTAGCTGCATAAGAAACAAGAACTCCGATCTGTTTAAAGAATACAACTCCCAAAACAATAACAGCAATAAAAGCGATCATGAGTTTATCAGGCATTTTTTTCGGATAACAGAGGACTAAAAACGGCAGCAGGATTATACCGGTAGGGTGAAAAAGAAAAGCCAGGATCACCAACGCAATACATACTATATTTCTTGCTATGCTCCTCTTTTTTGTTAAAAGCATGAAAATGAGAGCCGCAAAAGCACAGGAGTAGCACTGCTTCAAGGCTGTAAAGGTGAAGAAAACACAGTCTGTAGTCAACAAAAAGACCAAAGCTGTTACTGACCTGTCCTCGCACTTCAAAAAGCTGAACAGCGTAATGAAAACACATACAAAGGTCGTGAAATACATTACATGCTCAAAACTGCCGGTCGTGTGCCTCACAAGATTGTAGACCACTTCCAGGCCCCTGCTCATCACATTCCCATGAGTAAAAGCCCATTCATAGTTTGTTCTGTCTCCGCCATATCCCGCTCCCGTCTTAGTGCAGATGAAGTTCACCGCCATAAACAGTAAAGCAAACCCTATGGCATAGACTACTTCTTTAAGAGAGTCTTTTTTCCCTATATAAAGTATATTCTTTTTCCCGTTTAGAACCGTCTCCTTTTGCGAAAGCCAAAAGGTTAAAACAGCAAGACCTGCCGCAAAACCGTATGATCCAATCCATATTACAAGATCCATTTTCTTTTCCTCATTGTGTCTATTATTTTAAAGCATTTACGTAGATTGACCTGATGTTCTGTATGTATTCCTCCGAATTGTTCAGCTCGTCAGCTCTTTTTAATGCTCCGTTCACTTTTTTACTGTAGTAATCCTCATCGGTCAGCATTCTTTCAATTTCATTAAGAAAATCAAGTTCATTATAACACAGCTTTCCCGCTTCTTCACTGACAAGGTCAACCAGTCCTCCAACGGAATTTGCCACCACAGGCGTTCCAACAGCCATTGCTTCTACAGCAACCAGCCCGAACCCCTCCCAGGAAGATGTTATCACGAGAACCTTTGATTCAGCCATGAACTGAACCGGGTTTTCAACAAATCCAAGGACTTCAATGTTCTTTTGCAGATTCTTTTCTCTGATACTGCTTTCTGCTTCATCTCTCATTTCTCCGTCGCCAAGCATTACTGCGCTGATCCCGGGAAACTTCTTTTTTAGTTTTTCGACCATTTCAACAAACATCAAAGGATTCTTTTGTTTTGTGAGTCTTCCGCAAAAAGCCAGTTCGTACCTTTTTGTGTGTTCTCCCTCGACTTTTGATCTGATCTTGGAGACATCCACAGGATTACCGACAACGATTGTTTTTTCTTTGAATCTCTCCCCAAAGATATACTCATCCATTACGCTTTTGGAAACCGCGAGAATGAACCTGCTTTTTTTAGCTGTGTACCAAAAGAGTAGGGATTTAAGCCCATATTTCCTTAGCCAGGGGCAATTGTTGTGTACGTGAGAAATGACAGGGACTCTTGTGGTTGCGAGATTGGCAAGTAATCCTGCCCTAAAATCATGAGCGTGTATGATGTCCGGTTTGTATTCCCCGATCGCCCTTTTGATCTCCTTTACGGAAAGCTTTTTTATCGGAAGGTAGTTTACATTCTTTCTTCTGAGGACTTCTTCAATCTCTCCTCTCGGAGAACAGTAAACAACTTCATCTGTTTTTCCGAATTCTTCCGCTAACTGACATACTACGTTTTCCGCTCCTGAGAACTTGTTAGTATTTAAAAAATGAATGATCCTCAAAGTTCCCTCCCGTAATGAAGAGATTCCCCGGTCCGTCAGACCGGGGATCCAATAATTGCTTAAGCATGATCTGTATTGATTTCTTTGTTCCTTGCCATTTTTTCTTCAAACAATTTCTTTTGATCTGCCACCTGTTTCATTCCAAAGACCACAAACATAAGCATGAACACGGGAAATGCAAGTTTGCAAAACCTGACGAAAAAGCAAAAGGAAAAGATCGAAGGAACCTTATATTGTGTTTCGCCTATGATGATCTCATCATCCCCGAGCCTGTATTCATTGAACGCCTTAATCATCTCTTCCATTGCGGTTTCAATTCCGGTAAGCTTTGAGACAATGCTTGTCATTTCCTTTTCCGCTGCCTCAGTCTCCGCAGCAGTCGCCTTTTCTTTGCTTAGATCTTCTATGTACCCCTTGTAGATGTCTATTTCAGAATTCAACGAAGTCAAGCGGCTCGTGAGCTCTATCTTTTGTGTGATAAGTGATTCATAAGTCTCCACCGAATGGCTTTCAATGGCAACCACTGAGTCTCCACCCATCCCAACATACAAAATGTCATCCATTTCATAGTTGTCTATCAAAGCATCTATTTCAGCAAGGTTCTCCGCAACTCTTTTAACATTGGTGTTTAGAAGGTTGATCCTGTACTGATACATATTGCTGAGTCTTTCGGGATTCTTTGAGTACACCTTCATCATGACCGTAGCTTCAAGGTTAGAAAGATTGTTGTTTTCTACATCTCTGCATCTCACACAGAAGTCATTAAAGTTCATTCCGTTATGCGTGAAATTTACGTCTTCGTTGAACAAAAATGCAGCATATTCATCAATCGTTTTAAGTCTGTTCCTGAGCACATCGATCTGTTGCCTGTAGTCTGCAGACTCCATGAACTGAACCCTGTTTTCGGAGTCATCATTCACAGGATAGACGTAATTTGCCCTGAAGTACTTTTCGTACTGACTAACGATCCCGGTCAAAAGCTTTTTTAGATCTCCCGATGAAACAGACGGATCAAAGGTGTCAAACAGTGTAACCTCATATGCTGTTGTGTAAACATTGTCCTTTTTCACCCCATGTTCCGAGATCAAATTGTACACTGATTCGTAAGAAACAAGCCTTTCCATAATGTCTCCGGGGAAGTATCCCTTTACTCTGATGCTTGCTCTTACCTCTTCTGTATTGTACTTTCCTGAAAGTCCGATGTTTTTCAGTGCTGCCTCAACAACTTCCGCTTTCTTAATCCCTTCTATGGTAAAGGGTTGACCATTTGGCATTTGATTTAAGGCAGCTCCGTTGTAAGTAAATTCTATCGTAGTGCTTGCACTTCTTTTAACAGGATTTGCCTTGTAAAGATCATAACATGCTAATACAAATCCTATTACAATTCCTATCATCAGAAGAGCGAGCCCAAAAAGTAAATTATTTTGTCTTAGTGTTTTTTTCTGATCAGAGATGACCCTGTTGTTTTTTTTGCTATTTCCCATTCTTCTTCACCTCTGCCCTTTTTGTACTGTCCTTAATCTCCTTAATGAAAGCAAACATTCCCCAAATGGCAACTGAGATCACAAGACCGATTCCGCCTCCCATTACTATTTTCTTGAAGTTTGTCAAGAAAATGCCACCTTCGCCTGTTGCGTCTACAGATGTAACGTAAGAAGCTGCAAAGGTTTCACTGGAGGCTATTTCTTCAGCCAATCCATTCACTAAATTATATACCTGCCTGCAAAGGGCATTGACTTCCTCGATCTCTTTCTCCACCACCGCAAGGTGTCCGGCAGACGCGCTGTTCTTGGAAAAGCCGTTGATCTTGTTCTGAAGATCATCATATCTCACTTGCAGCTCTGCCTTTGCGGCATAGAGCTTAGCCTGATTCAAAACAAGGTTATTGTAGTAATCCGTAACACTCTTTGCTCTGATGACGGCTTCTTCCCCTTCCGAAGTGTTCTGTCTGTTGATCAGGATGTTATTTATCTTGTAATTCTCGATAAGATTAGTTCCGTTTTCAATGTTTACATTCACTACGCCTAACTTTTGTTTCAAAGCTCTTTGTGAGTAGTTGAATTTTGTGATCACTTTGTCCGCATCCTTTGCAAGACAATTGTAGTAAACATAGGAATAGAGGTAGTCAACCTTGGTGCTCTTTATCAGTTTAATGAGCTTGTCGATGCTTTCAAAGGAAAAGCCTGTCTTTACGGACCTGTAATCTTTGAACTCCTCCATTTCCTTCGATGTACAATAATCGCTCAGATCATCCAAAACTGCTACCATGTTGTCAAGCCATTCAATGTAATCCAATTCTTCCAGGCTTATGTCGTCTATGCTGTTCTCGGGAAGCTTGAAATTACCATAGGTATCAAAAAAGTACTTTTTGTACTCAACAATGATATTATTTAGTAAAGCCGTCAGGTCATCACTTGAAAGATAGTATGCATTATTGCCAAACCCGTTCTTAAGCTTGATCACATACTGATCCTTGTAAGTGTAGTTCATTGCCGCCTGAAGATCGTTGATGTATTCTGAAGGTGCACCGGTATTAATGTTGGCACTGATCAGCTTTTCAATGATCTCTTTTCTTTGCTTCGCATCTTCCGTAAGAATACGGCTTATGCTGATGTTGTTGGAAACGGCACTGGCACTTAACCTCTTTTCCACGCCTGTGTTTTCCAGAGCCTTGGCAACAATGTTTGATGATGTGATCATGTTCACGTCCAACGCTCTTCCATCCGGAGTAAGCAGTTCACTTGCTTTATCATATGTGAAACCAATTACGGCATTCACTTCTTCCGTATGTGTCTTAAACATCCAACGGAAGTAAGGAAGCAACATCCCGATTACAACGCACACCGTGATCAACCACAAGAAGATCTTCCTCGTGTTTTTCATATTGACCAGAACATTCAGAAGATCGATCTCTGTTTGCGCCTCTTGCCACTGTTCATTTGTTGAATTGTTTAAATAAATTTCGACTTTTGAGTCTTTCCCCTGCCCTGCAACGGGCTCATATTTTACTTCCATTGCCCAAGTCCTTTTTACATAATACTTTTTTAGTAAATATTTTAATATGCTATTATTTCACAGCATATTTGTCAATAAATACAGTTTTGTTCAGCGTCATCCCAAGTCCTAAAATACACCAGAACATCGGTGACGTAACCGGAAGCGAATCGTTTGTCAGCGAACACCCAAGGAATCCGATAACTCCGATCAGGCAGCCAAATCCCAATTTCTTGTAATCACTGTCCGGCTTTTTCCAAAAATACAGCTTACAACTATCAACAAGATACATTGCAAAAAACACGATCGTTGCGACCATTGACAACACTCCGGTGTTCACTCCCATCTGCAAAAAGTAATTATGCGGACGAGTGTAAACGATATTGATAATTCCGAGATTGTACTTTAAAACATAATCCGTTCCGTTTTGTGCAAGTGCAACAGGGAAATTGTCGGGTCCTGCTCCTACAAGGATAAATTTTCTTAACATTGGTATTGCAGTCCCCCACACTATGCCTCGCCCGTTTGCAAGCTGTTCATATCCGCTCAAAACATTATCCCAGACAATACACTCATCTTTGTTCCCGTGGACATTTATAAATGTATAGTTTTGGGTTAAGATGTCATAGTTGAAATCCCATTTATGGGCAGCCATCAGTATATCCATTCCAAAGTCGTTTTCACTGTTTCTGTATGCATGCATGGGTAGCTGTTCACCATCTGACAAAGTGACACATGTATTATCTCCGACCCCCTCAAACAGAAGAGGTTTCGCATCTTCATAGGCCTCCACACACACCTTTTGAGTTGAAGTATCAAACTTGAATGTTAACTCTCTTCCTTTATAATAGGCTTTTATACAATCACCGGTAGTATCGATTCCGGTAAGAGCGTATTCCTTTTGCAAAGGAAATATGACTTGCTTTAAATTGGAAGAATAGTAAAAATTTTTACTTCTGTCGAATAATACTATAAGAACAATGCCTGTAACCACTACAGGTGCAACAATGTATATCCTTTTGAATACTGCTTTTCCTCTGAAGATCATTGTTACAACTATTATTGCTGCAAGTATAATAAAACCGGTCTTAGATTTCGAGACGATTAGTGAAAAAATCATGCTTAGTGCAGATAATGATGACAAGATCTTTAAGACCTTTTTATCGGTCTGCAGGAAGAAGGAAGTGACTACTATTGGAAGCATCGTACAAACGTAGGGTCCGACGTAGTTGGTGTTTCCAAAGGTTGCATAAGGAATACAGTCCACACTGACTTTGTCCAGCACTTTTCTCTGTTGAGCGTTCATTATGAAAAACCTCATCCAATCAGCAGCAAATATATTAACGCCCTTGTATTGAAGAAAAGCGATCAGACCAATCACAAAACTGCAGAAATAGATTGCATAAAGAATATACCGAAAATCTTTTTCATTCTTAACAAAAAACATGACGTAGAACGTTGCGACAGAATAAGTCATCAACACAAGCATCGGCTCACATTGATCAAAGCAGCCGCTTATCGCGTAGGATTTGTTCAAGGCAAAGATAGTTGAAAACAGAACGCATAAAAAATATACCGCCATTGGCCACATTCTTTTAAAGAGCTTAATTTTTTCCTCTTTGCCAAGCTTCAGGATGCAGATAACAGTTTCAAAAACCATGACTACGCCAATAACAGAAATCCAAACACTCTTTGTGTGCAGAAAATAGTCAGTAGCAAAGCCACCCTGCTTGAACCATGCGTATCCGCTGAAAATAGCTTCAGGATAAGTGTAGGTGTAGGTAATGAGCGGTACTATTCCAAATATCAATAAAATGGGTATCAAGCCCAAATTGAAATCAATCTTTCTTGTTCTTTTCATTTTCTTAATTTCCTGTTAATTTTCTTTATGTATTATACACAATTATTCCTCATTGTACAAGAAAAATCCGACTGCCCAAAGAGCAATCGGATTTAATAATTGATAAAATATCTGTCTATTGTCTAATGTCAATTTCGATCCACGGTCCCCACATCTGTTCCTGTCTGCCGTTTATAATAGTGGTGCATTTCACATCGAACTTATATTCACCGAGAGGTTTGTTGAGCATGTTTGTGATCAGCTTACCGCCCTGACTGTTTGCATCCCATGATTTAGACCAGGTAAGAATTGCAGGGTTTGTATAATCACTTATCACAAAAGCATTAAGTGAGCCCTTCTCACTATCAGACATCGTGTAAGGTTCACCATATTGATCGTAAGTCTTAAATTGAAAACTTACAGGGATCGATGTAGGTGTCGGAGTTCCGGTTCCGGGTAAAGTAATGATCTGATAAGATTCATCTATATCAATACTTCCAAGATAAGGAGCTTCCGTTACATTGATAGTAAACTGTCCTACAAGAGTTGATCCTGGAGTGTAATAAGAACGACCTGTTTCACACTGGTAAATGTATACCGATACAACCCCTTCTGAGTATGCATGAAGCATTCCGTTGCTCGTTGTAATTGTCGCAGTATTTTTTGAACTGTCATCCAGTACCCAAATATATCTGTAATCCGAGCTCAAAGGATTGATGTCAGTCGAATTCGTGTAAACATTCCTGCAAGGAGAGTACTTTTTGCCGTCACTTCCGACGAAATAGAACAGCACACTCTTTGTCGTAGTTGCAGGCATTGAACCGACCCAATCCTCACTGCCCTTCCAGTTAATATCATTACCTGTTTTCGATGTAACAACAATTCCCTCCGCAAGATCAAATGTAGGCCTTACGTACTCCTCGGGAACAACAACCACATCGTTTGATTCTATTGTCGTGCTCCTGTCGGAGGAAGTCCATACAGCCTGAACAACCATGCTCTGATCCATCTTGTTCAAGCGAACAACACCTGTGGAAACACTTCTGAGCGAACAATTGCCCACAGCTTCTTTTTTAACAAACTTTAAGTTTCCGGAAAGGCCGCTTGTAGCCGCGTAAACACTTCCGTTTTCAACTCTTCCGATCACGATGTTGTTTGAATCATAAAGTTCAAATACAGGGGTCGCGTCACAATAGCTCAACAATCTGGAACCTGTGATGTCCCATCCGCCCGCCGTAGACATTGTATTGTTCTCGTATCTAAGTGAAGCATGATGTGCCTTGAGCTCCCAACTGAGGACTTTCCTGATCCCGCCCTCGGGAAGACCTGTGCCTTTAAATTGATAAGTTCCGCCATTTATATATGAAGAAGATTCCAGCCAAAGAATGTTCTTGTTTTCATTGTCAATTGTAACAGTGGGGACTACAGAAAAAGTATATTCCTGACCGTTACCGTAGTATCTGATCTGCTCTACGCTGATCCTGTTCTTAAGCGCTGTGGCCGCCATCTCGGCAGTAGGGAACACAAGTTTCACTCTGTCATAGGAGTAAAGTTGGACCTGTGTTTCATTCTTTTTGTTAACTATTACATTGATGCTTCCTTCGAAGCTCGTTCTTGTCTTTGCAACGGTAAGCATCACGCTAACCTTTGCCGTACCGGCACTGACACCGGTGATGATCCCTTTTTTGGGGTCCACTGTGACAACATTGGAGTTGGAAGTTGTCCAATGAAGCGTGTTTATATCTGTTTTATAGACATATCCGGTTGCACCGTACGGATTCAAATCTTTGGTTTCCCCAATGTCTATTACTATCTCTTCCGCGGTTGTTGTGGATTTCTCACCCAAACGTACCTTGCCTCTTGCCGCAAAGGCTTGATCTGAAGGAAGCAGGCAAAGCATAATGACCGCAGCTATCAAATATGATATTAATTTTTCAAACTTCCTCATTCTAAAAGCCTCCATAACCTTTTCCAAAAACAGGAGAGGCAAAAGCCTCTCCTGAAAATCAGCTTTTTTCAAAGCTATGATTTAATAGATATTATTACTGAGCAATAACGTACTTCTTGTTAAGTTCGATCTTCTGCTCGATTACAGGAGCTGTTGCAGAATCGAATGTGCTGAATCTGATTACAGCGTAATTGATGAAGATTTCCTTGATCGTTCCGTTTGCTGCAGCACCTGCCTGGTACTTAAGATCAGCAAATTCAAGACGAGGAAGAGCGCTCATAGCAGAAAGCTCTGCATTAACTGCCTTACCATCGCCGTTCTTATCATACCATACATAAAGGTTGCCAAGAAGAGTACGAACTGCAGCAGCAACTTCAGCTTCTGTGTCTACGTTAGCGATAGTAGCTGTGTTGGTACGTGCAGCCTCTCTCTCATCGCGTACAGCCCTATCATTGTCAACCTTCAACTGGTAAGAAGTATCAACAGTGAGTGTAGGAATGTTAGCAGCTACTGCGAATTCCTTGGACATAAGAAGGTTCATGTCGCCCTGGCTTGTGCCTGCTGTCTGGTACAAAGTAGCAACATAGTTGCCTGCCTTGAACTGTGCAGCGAAGTTTGTAGCTGTCTGATTGTAGGTATCAAATACAACGTTTGTTGCGAAAGTAACACCCTGCTGACCGGATGTAGGAATTACAACATTCTCTGCATTCTTGTTAACTACAGAACCTTCCTTAGTGATCACAACATAAAGCTTATCGTTTGCAACAGGTGTGATTGCCCACATATCAGCATCCGAAACTACTGCAAAGTCAGCATAATCATAATCCTTGTCGTCATATGTGCGGATAACGTTGAATTTAGCGCCGATAGCAGCGATATCGCCAGCAGTCTGAAGGTTACCAAAGTTAACTGTGTCGCACTTAGCTTCGAGTCTGTAGCCCTTAACGCCGTTTTGGGTGTCGATGGGAGCTGCGTTTACGAAGATCTGATGTGAAGGGCTGTTCTCCATGTTCTTGATGGAGAAGTTTACTTCCTTGTTCTCGATTGCTCCGAGTGCTGCAAAGTCGAGAGTGATCTTACCCTTTTCTGCCTTACCGTTTACGGGATCGGTAGGTGTGATGGTGAGCCAGCTCTGTGTGATGAGGTTGCCATCTTTGTCCTTAGCCTGAAGCTCAGCCTTGATCGGATTACCGTACTGATCTTCCAGTTTGTAAGCGATTTCTTTAGTCTTGTTAAGACCTGTTGTAAGACCTTCTACATAGCTTTCGGTGATGTCGATGAGCTGTACAACGGGCTCATTCTTAACCTTAACTCTGATAACACCGTAGATAGGGTCAGTCTCTGTAGAAGGAGTTGTTCCTTCCTGTTTGTAGAGATAAATGTCGGATCCGCCGATAGCGTTGCCTCCGTTGCTTACCCAACCCTTAACTGTAGCGATGCCGTTGTTGTTCTCTCTGATGGAGATGCTGTCATCGTTTTCATCAGCCTTCCTGAAGTAGAACTTGAAAGCTGTGGATGATAATGTCTTAACAACCTTGCCGCTTTCTGTGCAAGCAGCTGTTGCAGCTACGTTAGAACCTGTGTACTTTGTGCCGTCCTTTGATCCCTCAAAGTAGTAAGCAAGTCTGTACTCATCACCTACGTTGATCTCTGCAACTACAGGTCCGTTTTCGGGAAGCTGGCCCTTTGCCCAGTCAATGTCCTTACCGATCTTGTTGTTGGGAGTGAGTGTGATGGCAGCGATGAAGCCCTGAATGTCATCCTCTACATAAGGAAGTACGGTGATAGGGCACTCAGCACTTGCTACATCGATCTTTGTGGAATTTACGGTCTGAGTGAATGTAGCCTTAACAGCAACATTCGCATCTACTCTTCTGATCGTAACTGTTCCTCTGCCGCCCATGCTTGCATAAGAACCATTGGGCTGGTTAACGAACTTGTACTGGATCTGATCATGGTTGAGGTTAACAACCTTGCCGTTAATGTCAACGATCTTAGCTGTAGGCTGAACCTGTACTGTGGTAACAGGGTTTCCGAGAAGGTCCTTCTTGCCCTGCTCGCTGCTTACATAAGCGATGGGGTAGAACAGTTCAATGTGATCAGCGGGTCCGATGGACATTGTGTAATCTTCGGTAGCAATGCCTGCTGCTGCGAATCTGTATGTGCACTTGTCCTGAAGGCCTGTGACTGTAACAACTTTGCCGCTTACAGTAACTGCAGGGCTCATCTTGATAGTGAACTCTCTTGTGCCTGTCTTTCTGACAAGATTTACAACGAGGCCTGTCTTAGCTGCTGTTGCTGCTGCATCGGTAGCGAATGTGATATCAACGCTGTTGTAAGTCTTCTGATCGATAACACTCTTGGGAGCTGCTGTGGGAGCTGCTGTGGGAGCTGCTGTGGGAGCTGCTGCCTTAACGATGATGTTTGTGCTTCCGGAATAGGTCTTGTCACCAACCGTTACTGTGAAGGAAACCTTTGCGCTTCCCGCCTTAACAGCTGTGAAAACCTGTCCTGACTTAAGCTTGAGAACAGACTCGTCGCTGCTCTTCCAAGTCTTAACTGCTGCCTTGTATGCAGCGGTGTTGGGTACGTCATAAACGCCCATCTTGAGGTCATTACCAACTTCAACCTCATAAGAATCCTTGACGTCAGCCTTCTTTGTTCCGTAAACGGTAACAATGGCTGTTTCGTCAGCTGCCTTTGCGCTCTGAGCAGGGATCAGTGTGATAACCATTGCTGCAACGAGCACTAAAGAAAGCTTCTTAAAGAAACTCTTCATTATTTCTTCCTCCTTAAAGAATAAATGATACCGACGAGGTGAGATCCGTCATACGAACTGCCGCATGAAGCCCCCCGGAACCTGACCCGAAAATGCCTCAGGCCCGCCCTTACGACTCTGGTTCATCTCGCCCTCCGTTCAAACCAATTGCGACAAATACCGATTCTTCAAAGGGAACTTAAGTTTTATTCTTAAGCTTTATGATTCATCGGTCGGAGTTTTTGTCTCAACCATTTGGCCGGAATGTTTTGTGTCGATCACAGCAGTAAAACGCAAAGTCGTGTAAGGATGTGACACGTGTCGTAACTCCGCGCTTTCCCATCTGCAACAGACCTGTCCCGATTCTACCGATTATTTGTGTCATTTTTGTGTCAGAGAGCGGGCAAAATATAGTAAATACAGACTTTTAATATAAATTTTTTATAAACCTAAAGTTTTTTCAACCTCTTTTTTCATGCAGCTTTTTTCGCAGACTGTGTCATGCCTTATCTCCGCCTCCATGATCTCCTTTATGGCATTTGGCATCGGAAGACCTGAAACCCTTTGAAGTTCACGGATAAGATCAAAATCGTCCTCGTTCTTCGCATCGCGTTTTTGGATTGCACCGACCACGGCACGCGAAAACTTGTAAGGACTTGCTGTGGATGCGATCACCGTTACCTTGTCGTCCCCGGTCTCCTCGCGGTACTTCTCCGCCACTCTTGCACCGACTGCAGTATGTGTATCTATGGTATAGCCGTCTTTGTCAAAGATCCTTCCGATCACCTCCGCCACTTCGGATTGTACCGCGCATCCTCCGGCAAAATCCTTCATTCTGTCCCTCATGTCATCGGTCACGGTGTACTTTCCCGTCTCCTTCAATTCCTTCATCAGCGCAGCGCACTTTTCGGAATCGTTTCCGGCGGAATGATAGATCAGTCTCTCGAGATTCGAAGAGATCAGGATATCCATGGAAGGAGATGTGGTCAGAATGAATTCACGATTCCTGTCATAGGTTCCCGTTTTAAAGAAATCGTAAAGCACCCTGTTGTCATTTGAAGCACAGATCAGTCGATCCACCGGGAGACCGATCTGCTTTGCGTAGTACGCTGCCAGAATGTTGCCGAAGTTGCCTGTGGGAACGGTAATGTTTATCTTTTCGCCCTCTTTGATCTCGCCCTTTGCCAGAAGCTTCGCATAGGCCCAGACATAGTAGACGATCTGAGGAACAAGACGTCCGATGTTTATGGAGTTTGCCGAAGAGAAACGGAAGCCGCGGGCTGCAAGCTTCGCTGCAAGCTCCTTGTCATTAAACATTTCCTTAACGCCGTTCTGGGCATCGTCAAAGTTCCCTTTGATGGCAATGACCTTTGTATTGTCCCCTTTTTGCGTCACCATCTGAAGTTCCTGAACACGGCTGACTCCGTCTTTGGGATAGAAAACGATGATCCTTGTTCCGGGTACATCCGCAAAGCCCGCAAGCGCTGCCTTACCCGTATCGCCCGATGTGGCGGTGAGGATGACGATCTCGTCCTTTATGTGATTTTTCTTTGCCGCAGCAGTAAGCAGGTGAGGCAGGATGGAAAGTGCCATATCCTTAAAGGCGATCGTCTTTCCGTGCCAAAGCTCGAGGAACCACGCTCCGTCCGCCTTGTGAAGCCCGGCGATATCGGGGGTCTCGAACTTTTCGTCGTAAGCCGCATCTATGCAGGCGGTAAGTTCTTCCTTTGTGTAATCGGTAAGGAAAAGGGACATTACCTCATAGGCTGTCTCCCTGTAATTCATTGTTGCAAGCTCTTTAAGGCTTTTCCTTAAGGTGGGCATTTCCTCCGGTACGAAGAGTCCGCCGTCATCGGACAGTCCTTTAAGGATCGCTTCCGATGCCTCGACCCTTATCTTTGAGTTTCTCGTGGAGAGGTACTTCATTGGTTGTCTTCCTTTCTGTCAGAAATAACATAGTTTCGGATGCTTTCCGAAACACGCACTTTATTTAATAGTGCAACATACTCTATTTCAGAGATTCCGTCAAGATAATTCCTGCCGAAATTTATTTTGACGCCTTTCCTTTTCAAAAGTATGGCTGCTTTATTGTACGCCGCGGCGGCGGTGATCTCGTCGTTGTATCTTCCGACGATGATATCGCCGTTCACGTGTATCTTCACAATGAAAACTTCGCGACCGTTTTGGATCTGTTTGGTCACGCCCTTGTATCGGTTCACCACCTCTATGTTATTGTACCTGAGATCCGTTTCGTCGCCGTTCACAAACAGGTAGTCCCGTCCCGCAACCGAATGCGGTTTGATCCCGTATCGCGACAGGATGTTGATCTGGCTGCCGTAGTCGGCAACAAACAGATGTGACCCTCTCTTCATGATCTTGTGATTGGAGTAGTAGAAAAGGTCATCGATATCGAAGGTGTAGATGATCTCCGGTGAGTAGAGATAGAGGAACGAACGTTTTTCCAGATAGACGGGAGTTTTGACATAGACTCCGTTGTCTCTTAAATTGACCAGTATGACAGCTTTTTCAAAGGGAAGGGGAGTTTTCTTTCCCTCCTTGTACTCATCCACGTAGGTGAACAGGTCCTTCTTTGACCTTAGCACCTCCTTTGCTTTCATATAGGCAGAATGAGCCAAAGCCTCGGAAGAAAAACTGCCGAGGCTTATATGTTTATCCTTTGCCGTTATGGAAGCACGATAGAGTGTTGTGCCGTCTTTTTTGGGGGTGATGTAAACTCCTGCCTTCATGTATCACCTTTAAGATCTTATCTGAAATATATTGAGTGGCACTGTAAGCCGGGTTATGTATCAAGCGATCATCTTTCTTGACTGTACGTTACCGCACAGCTCCCACACGAGGTTAACCCCCGTATGACGCAACCTACCCGAAAGCACGGCGGGCAACCGTATCGCTTTCTGTCTGGTCTTGCTTCGGATGGGGTTTGCATTGTCCCTTTACGTTACCGCAAAGGCGGTGGTCTCTTACGCCGCCGTTTCAGCATCACCGGAATTCTCCGGCTGTTTCTTTTCTGTTGCACTTTCCTTCAGGTCACCCTGACCGGCCGTTAGCCGGCACCCTGCCCTGTGAAGCCCGGACTTTCCTCAGGAAGAACTTCTTCCCGCGACCGCCTGTGCCACTCAGCAATTTTAATTGTATTAAACGGGGAAGTAGCTTCCCCCGATAAATTCTCTTAGGATCGAGTTCTTCGGAACGTCCTCTGCGGGCGCGCTTAAGAAGAAATCAAGGAACTTGAGCAGTCTCTTAGCCTCGGTATACTCTTCGCTGTCCTCGGGAACGTTGAAAAGCAGAGGTTCCGCATAGGTCTTGAGCTCGGAAAGCTCATAGATCAGAGCCGAGTTAAAGAATACATCCGCGCTTTCCTGGAACGGGAAGATGTTCTCTTCCTCTCCCGCACGAACGGAAGGCCACATTGAAATGGTCTTCTGAGCGGAAGCTCCACGTGTCCTTGCGTCACGCACGATACGACGGAGCAGTCTCGCGTCGGTGGTGGGGATCCTGTTGTGCTCATCAAGGTTAAGCTGGGTGAGAGCGGAAATGTAGATCTTGAATTTGCTCTCTACCGGAAGCTTGTAGGAAAGTGCGTCGTTCAGTCCGTGTATGCCCTCTATAACAAGGATGTCCTCGGGTCCGAGCTTCTTGAAATGTCCCTTGTACTCACGATGTCCGGTCTTAAAGTTGAAGCTGGGAAGCTCCACTTCCTTGCCTGCCAAAAGGTTTGCCATGTCCTCGTTGAATTGCTCCACGTCGATGGCATCGAGGCATTCAAAGTTAAAGTTTCCGTCCTCGTCTCTCGGAGTGTCCTCACGGTTCTTAAAGTAATCATCGACTCCGATGGGATGAGGTGTCATGCCCAGAGTACGGAGCTGGATGGACAGTCTGTGTGAGAATGTGGTCTTTCCCGAAGAGGAAGGACCTGCGATCATCACGAATTTAACGCCCGGACGTGCCTTGATCTCCTGAGCGATGTCTCCGATCTTCTTTTCCATGAAGGCTTCCTGTACGAGGATCGTGTCCCCGAGTCTGCCCTCGCGGATCACGTCGTTCATGGCGCCCACGGTGTTGATGCCCATGATGGTCGCCCAGTTATCGCTCTCCTTGAGAGTCGCGAACAGATGCTCCCTGTCATCAAAGCAGGGCACCTCGGTGGGTGCGTCCTTTGTGGGGATCAGCATCATAAAGCCTTTGTCATAGGCAAACAGATCGAACACCTTGAGGATGCCCGTGCTTCCGGGCATATAGCCGTAGAAGTAGTCCTCATAGTTCTCGATGGAGAACAGGTTCATTCTGGATGCGCGGCGGTACTTGAAGAGATTCTCTTTGTCATACATGCCTCTCTCTATGAAAAGCTTTCTTGCTTCCTTCGTGTTCACGGAACGCTTGTTGATGACGATGTCAGCCTCGATCAGACGCTTCATCTCATCCTTGATGGCTTTGATGTCATCGTCGCTCAGCTTGTCAAAGCCTACGATCTCTCCGTAGAGACCGCAGCCGATCTTGTGCATGATGCGCACATTGCGTCCCTTCTTGGAACCAAACACATTGTAGATCGCCTTTAACAGAACAAAGATCAGTGCTCTGCTGTAGGTCTTGTTGCCCGCTCCCGTAGACAGGTCCATAAATTCTATCACATCATCATTATTGGCGGTCTTAAAAAGCTCCCTGAGATTTCCGTTCGCCTTTGCCAATATGATGGGGTACTTGTATTCTCCCCGGAAATCCTTCGCGATCTGTGCGAAGGTCGTGCCGTATTCATATTCCTTTTCAATTCCGCATACGGTTAATTTCATCCTCTATCCTCCTTATTTCATCATATAATTCGCTACGTCTGGCAACAGCCTTCTCTCCGTTGTCAGCCTCAAGCTTATCGAAGATCCTTTTCCTGACCTCCGCTTCTTTCGTAAGATATTCGAGCCAAACCTCTGCGGGTTTCGGCTCCGCTGCCGTGTCTTTTACACCGTAAGCCGCTTTAAAAACAAAGTAGAACTTGTCCTCTCTGACGATCAGGGTTTCAGTCACTCCGAAGCCCAGCTTGGAAAGCCCTTCCCTAAAGCCTTCCAGGTCGGATTGGGGCGAAAGGATGAGTTCCTTCGCGACGCGAGCCTTCGAAAGAGCCTTCTCCAGAATGCTCAGGATCAGCGGACCTCCCATGCCCGAGATGAGCACGGTGTCGGTCTCGCCTTCCGCGAGTGCCTGAAGCCCGTCGGAAAGGCGGAGGTCGATCTCCTCCGCCACTCCTTCGGCAAGAACGTTTTCCTTTGCCTTTTCAAGCGGTCCCGGCCGCAGGTCCATGGCGATCACCCGGGGCGATATGCCCGCCTGTACGAGGTAGATCCCCGTATGGGCGTGATCGCAGCCGACATCCGCCACAGTATGCCCCGGACTTACCAGAGAGACCACGGTCTGTAACCTTTTACTCAAATGAATCATATTAATCCAGATAATCTCTAAGTTTCTTTGCCCTTGTGGGATGGCGCAGCTTTCTGAGCGCCTTTGCCTCGATCTGACGGATACGCTCACGGGTTACGTTAAATTCCTTGCCGACCTCTTCAAGGGTACGCTGTCTTCCGTCGTCGAGACCGAAACGGAGGCGGAGCACCTTCTGCTCACGGTCGGTGAGTGTTCCCAGAACTTCGCGGATCTGCTCCTGCAACAGGGTGAAAGCTGCCGCTTCCTGAGGAGTGGGCATGTGATCGTCCTCAATGAAATCGCCAAGATGAGAGTCTTCCTCTTCACCGATGGGTGTTTCAAGAGACACGGGCTCCTGAGAGATCTTCTGGATCTCGCGGACGCGCTCTACGGGAATGCCCATTTCCTTTGCTATCTCTTCCGGTCCGGGCTCACGTCCGAGTTCCTGAAGGAGCTGTCTCTGAACGCGGATCAGCTTGTTGATGGTTTCAACCATATGTACGGGGATACGGATGGTTCTCGCCTGATCTGCTATGGCACGGGTGATCGCCTGACGGATCCACCATGTTGCATAAGTCGAGAACTTGTAGCCCTTACGATAATCAAATTTTTCAACTGCCTTGATGAGGCCCAGGTTTCCTTCCTGAATGAGGTCAAGGAACTGCATTCCGCGGCCCACATATCTCTTGGCGATGGAAACCACGAGACGAAGGTTGGCCTCTGCGAGACGGTTCTTAGCGACATCGTCGCCCTGTTCCATTCTCTGAGCAAGATCCAGTTCTTCCTGTGCGGTGAGAAGCGGAACCTTACCGATCTCTTTAAGGTACATTCTTACGGGATCTTCAAGGGACACTCCCTCGGGTACCGTAAGGTCTATCTTGGAGAGATCCTCGATCTCGTCCAATTCGGCCACGATGTCGTCGGGCTCCAGCAGGTCGTCCTCTTCGCAGCAGGAAATGTTGTCGTCCATGATCCTCAGTACGTCTATGCCCGCCTTATCGAGTGCATCATAGATCTTTTCTGTCTTCTTTTCGTCCAGTTCCATGTCGCTGAAGGCTTCATTGATCTCCTGGATCTCAAGAGTGTTCTTCTTCTTTTTGCCGGCAGCGATCAAAGCATTGATACGATTTTCAAATTCCGCTGCCCCGGCACCGTTTTGTGCAGCATTATCCTCAGTGTTCTTCAAGTCTTTTTCTACGTTTGACATTGTTCATCCTCTTCTAAATGATTAAATTGGTTCGATTTTTAAGAGCCGCCTGAGCCTTCAGCAACTCGGTGACCATCTGTCCGTCCTCCGCTTCAATAGCGGCGTTGATCTTTTCCTCAAGGGAATTCAGCTTGATCTTGCGGACAGTGTCTTCTATTGCCTTTGCCCTCTCTGCGTCGTTTACTTCGCCCGGCAGGTCCGTCTGGAAGATGGCCCCCACCTTTTCCTGTTCCTCTCTTTCCTCAAACGCGCCGACGATGCGCGCGGGATTAACGCTTCCCGATTCCTCGCAGAACCTGTAAGCCAGCTCGGCTACTTTTCTGTACAAACCTTCGGAAAAGTCCGAAACCTCGAGCACAGAAGCCAGCTTTTTGTAAAGCGTGGGATTGTCGGAAAGACATGTGAGCAACAGTCTCTGCGGCTGAAGGACTTTGTCGTCCAGCTTTTTTTCGGCCGCATTTTCATATTTTTTCTTGGGGATCCGTTCCCCTTCGTCGCTTGTACGATAGGACGGTTTCCTCGGCCCCTCCCTTCGAGCTTTTTCTATAACAAGCTCATGGAATTTTTTAAAATCGACATTATAATGCTTTGCGAAGGCCTCTTCATAGGTACTCCTCTCGAGTTCATTGGTTATCTCCAACATACGACCTGCAACGCTCTCATAAAAGTCGTTTTTTTCTTTTGGATCTTCCATATTGTACCCGGATGCTTTGATCCTGAGTTCAAAAAAGAAGCTGCTTTCCGCATTGTCTATGCGGTTTTGATACTCCTCGGCCCCGAGGTTCTTGATGAATTCGTCGGGATCCTTGTAGGGCTTCATGTTCACCACCTTTACGGTGATGCCTCTTGCCTCAAGCATGGGGATGGCACGAAGAGTCGCTTTTGTGCCGGCTCCGTCTGAATCGTAGGTCAGGTAGACCTCCTTCACATACTTCGAAAGCTTCAGAGCATTCTTGTCCGTAAGAGCCGTTCCCAGCGAGGCCACCGCATTGGTGAAGCCCGCCTGATGAAGGGAAATGACATCCATATACCCTTCGCAGAGAAGAAAATACTTCTTCGCGGAATGCTTGGCATAGTTCAGGCCATACAGGTTAAAGCCCTTGTCGAACACCTTTGTCTCGGGGGAATTCAGGTACTTCGGTTCTCCGTCGCCCATTACTCTTCCTCCGAAGGCGATCACCCTGTCACGTTCGTCCATTATGGGGAACATCGCACGGTTCCAGAACTTGTCGTTCGCTCCGCGCTCATTTATGGTGACAAGGCCCGTGTCCTTCAGGAACTCGTCGTTGTAGCCCTTGCTCTTAAGGAATTTATACAGATCATCACTGTAGGGTTGAGAATAGCCCAGCCCCCAATGAAGGATGGTTTCGTCGGTAAGGCCTCTTTTCCTGAAGTAGTCGATGGCGCGCTTTCCCCTCTCGGTCCTTCCGAGCTTGAAGAAATACTCCGCTGCCAGTTTGTTCACTTCATAAAGCCTTTGTATCAGGTTTCTGTTCCTTTTGTCCTCTTCCGTTTCCCTTACCTCGGGAAGTTCCACTCCGGACCTTTCCGCCAGTTCTTTGACAGCCTCTTGGAAAGTGAGATTCTCATACTCCATCAAAAAGGTGATGACGTTTCCGCCTTTGTGACAGCCGAAGCAATAGAACATCTGCTTGTTGGTGTTCACCGAAAAAGACGGAGTCTTCTCCCCGTGGAAAGGGCAGAGCCCCCAGTAATTTGCCCCCTTTTTCGTGAGGTGGACATACATCCCCACCACATCCGCAATGTCATTGCGCGCAAATATCTCTGAGATTGTCTCATCGGAATAGTACATGCAACTCCTCGGTAATCAATAAACGTCCCAACTGAAAGGAACCTTGATCTCCTTGTATTTGTTGACGGCGTAACGGTCGGTCATGCCCGCAACATAGTCGCAGACAACTCTTTCCCTGGTCTCGCCCTCTTTGTCCAACATTACCTTGTAATCGTCGGGCAGAAGATCGATGTGTTCCAGATAATGCATAAATAATTCTATGACCAGCTCCTCCGCCTTGGCTTCCTGTCCCTTGGCTACGGGGTTGGTGTAAACATTTTCAAACATCCACGCCTTCAGATCCATCAATATCTCGCTCATTTCCGCGGACATCCTGACGTCGTCGGTGTCTATGCTTGTTTTGATTATATCATGTATCTCGGTATTCAGACGCGTGGTGAGCGTGTGCCCGAGAATATCGGTGAAGCGTGTCGGGATGTCTTCGTCCCGGATGATGCCTCCTCTGATCGCGTCGTCTATATCGTGGTTAATGTAGGCCATCTTGTCGGAGAGTCGAACGGCTCTTCCCTCAAGCGTGGCGGGAATGGTGTCCACCTGATGGTTTAAAATGCCGTTTCGCACTTCCCATGTCAGGTTCAGACCTTTGCCGTGTTTTTCGATGATGTCGACTACACGGATGCTTTGCTCAAAGTGTTTGAAATTGAGGCCGCAGGTCTCGCCCATTATACGGTTCAGGGCTCTCTCCCCCGCATGTCCGAAGGGGGTGTGTCCCAGATCGTGTCCGAGAGCGATGGCTTCCGTCAGATCGTCGTTAAGCCTGAGTGACTTGGCAATGGCTCTTGCAGTCTGTGCCACCTCGAGAGTGTGGGTAAGGCGTGTGCGGTAGTGATCACCCTCGGGCGCAAGGAAGACCTGAGTCTTGCCGCTCAGCCTTCTGAAAGCCTTCGAGTAAAGGATACGGTCTCTGTCCCTTTGATAGCAGGGGCGAAGGTCGCATTCCTTCTCTTCGCGCAGTCTGCCTCTGGTCGAATCCGAAAAACTTGCATTCGGCGAAAGCACTTCATGTTCTCTTGCCTCCTGAAGCTCTCTGATAGTCCTGTCGTGAATGGGAACGAGTTCAATCATGTGATTCCTCCTTCTTTACATCTGTTCCCAAAGCACAGCCGTGTACGCATCGTCCGTTCTTTGAGAAGATACATCCGCAATAGTTCTGTCTGTACAGGTCATATTCCCTTGAAAGTTCAATGGATCTTTGGTAGCCGCCCTTTTTCTTGAAATCCGACGGCAGCCAGCTCACGCCCTCTTCCCGGCAGACTCTCTCACCGATCTCGTTCAGAAGTTTTGCGTTCTTTAAGGGAGAAATGGTGAGCGTCGTGGTGACGAGGTCTATGCCTCTCTTTTTTGCTTCCTTCGCCGTTTCCCTGAGGCGCAGCTCGAAGCACTTGGCACATCTGTCGCCTCCCTCGGGGCTGTTCTCCAGACCCTTTGCCGCTTCGAAAAAACGGGCGGGGTCGTACTGCCCTTCCGTAAAAGTGACCTCGTGCCTGTGAGGCTGTAATTCTATCAGTCTTTTGATCTCCTCAACTCTCTTTTTGTACTCCGTTTCCGGATAGATGTTGGGGTTATAGTAAAAATCCGTTATTGAAAAGAAATCGGAGAGATACTCGAAAACATAGGAGGAGCAGGGCGCACAGCAGGAGTGCAAAAACAGAGCGGGCACATCGCCCTTTGCCTTCAGCTCTTCGATCATATCATCCATCTGCTGTTGTATGTTTCTTTGCTTCATTATCCGAGTATTTCTTTAAGCGCAGCGCAAAGCTTCTCCATCTCCGCATCGGTTCCCACCGTGATACGCAGATAGTTGTCGATCCTCGGCTTTGCAAAATAGCGCACGAAAATGTGCTTTTCCTTGAGCTTGTTGAAGATCTCTCTTGCCTTTACGCTTTTGTGGGTTGCAAAAAGGAAATTGGCCGATGAGTCAAGTACCTTAAAGCCCAGTTCTTCCAGACCCTTCACGGCTTTTTCCCTTGTATTTACGATCCTGTCCACCGACTCCTTAAAGTACGCCCGGTCTTTCAGACACTCGGCTCCGCAGAGTATGGACAGTGTGTTCATCGTGTAAGAATTGTAGCAGTTCTTGATGGCTGTCATGAAGGCGATGAGTTTTGGGGATCCGATCGCAAAACCGATCCTTAGACCGGCCATTGAACGGGATTTGGAGAAAGTACGCACAACAAGCACGTTGTCATATTTTCCCACAAGTCCGAGGGCGGTTTCTCCGCCGAAATCAACATATGCTTCGTCCACGATCACAACGGAATCGGGATTGTGCTTCACTATGTCCTCGATCACGGAAACAGGCTCCGCGATGGAGGTGGGGGCATTGGGATTCGCAATTACCACGCCTCCGTTGGGTTTATAGTAATCTTCCTTTACAAGACGGAAGTTTTCATCCAGTGCGGGAGTCTCAAAGGGAATGTCATACAGCCTTGCCCAGACGGGGTAGAATGAGTAGGTGACATCCGGGAAAAGGATGGGGACCTTTTTGCCTTTGAAGAACGTTAAAAACGCGGTTCCGAGCACATCGTCCGAACCTACGCCCACAAACACGTTTCTGAAATCCGTTCCGTATTCCTCCGCAAGCCCCTTTGCAAGTTCCTCCGAATCCACCTTGGGATAGCGGCGGAGCATATCGGTGTCGATCTCCCTGAGCAGCTTCTTAACGCCCGGTGCGGGAGGGTAGGGGTTTTCGTTGGTGTTGAGTTTGATCATGTCCGTAAATGAAGGCTGCTCGCCCGGTACATAGGGTTCGACGCTCTTCAGGCTTTTTTCCCAGTTTCCCATAGAGTTTCTCCTTATAAGTCGAAAAATTTAACAGTCGGTTTCAAAAGATCAGTTGCTGCCGGATCTGAGAATGATCTGAGGCGCTCCGTTCTTTGCCACGTAATCCTCGGTGATGATGACCTTTCCGATGGAATCGTCCTTGGGTATCTCATACATTATATCAAGCATGATCTCTTCAATGATGGCACGAAGAGCTCTTGCGCCCGTATCTCTCTTAAGGGCCTTTTCCGCAATGGCGGAAAGAGCGCCGTCTTCAAATTCCAGAGCGACCTCATCCATGGAGAGCAGCTTCTTGTACTGCTTCAGGATGGCATTCTTGGGCTGGGTGAGGATCCTTACCATGTCCTCCTGCTTCAGGCTGTCGAGGGCGAAGACAACGGGGAGACGTCCGAGGAACTCGGGGATCATGCCGAACTCGCGCAGATCCGCAAGTTCAACCTTTCCGGCTATGTTCCTGTCATCATCGTATTTATCCGAAAGCTCACCCAAAAAGCCTACAGCAGAGGTCTTGTTGAGTCTCTGCTTGATGATCTTGTCCAGCTCGGGGAAAGCGCCGCCGCAGATGAAAAGGATGTTGGTGGTGTCCATGGTGGTCATGGGAACCATGGCATTCTTGCTCATCGCGCCGACCGGGACTTCAACCTCCGCTCCCTCAAGGAGCTTCAGGAGTCCCTGCTGAACGGATTCGCCCGAAACATCACGGCTGTTGGTGGTGTGTTTCTTTGCGAGCTTGTCGATCTCATCGATGAAGACTATGCCTTTTTCCGCACGTTCCACGTCATTGTCCGCAGCCACGAGGAGCTTTGAAAGAACACTCTCCACGTCGTCTCCGATGTAGCCCGCTTCCGTAAGGGAAGTGGCATCGGCGATGGCAAGGGGAACGTTCAGGAGCTTGGCAAGAGTCTTTACCATGTAGGTCTTACCGCAGCCTGTGGGCCCGATCATGAGCATATTGGATTTCTCCAGCTCGATGCCGTCCTCGTTCTTGTCGAACACTCTCTTGTAATGATTGTAAACCGCCACGCTCATGACCTTCTTCGCGCGCTCCTGTCCGACCACATAGTCGTCCAGTTCCGCCTTGATCACGTGCGGGGGCTTGAGATTCTTAATGTCAAACTTTGCTTCGATGTCCTCTTCCTTCTTTACCGGAGGCTTCTTTTTCTTGAGCCGCTGGTTCATGGGCACCGTGGGAAGATCCCCGAAGATCAGGTTGGACAGGCCCGCCAGATCGCCGAAGCTGCCCTTCTTGTTGTTGTCTTCCTCCTCGTTGTTCTTGGGAGTGAGTCCCATGATCGAAAGCGAACCGCCGCCGGCCAATGTGTCCATGGTCTTTTGCATACAGTCATCGCAGATGCAAAGACCGGGGTGAAGAACGAACATCCTCTTTACCTGAGACTCCGTGCGTCGGCACATGGAGCAGACTTCTTCTCTGTCCGCAGGCTTGTTGGGATCCTCCTCCTTCTTTGTATCCGGATCGTTTTTGTTTTCGGATACGGTATCGATCTCATTTTCTGTTTCGTTGTTAAATTTGTCTAATTCGTCTGTCATAGATCATCCTTTGTATTATTTGAAAAGCTTCAGGGTTTAGTAGGCATTGTAATCCTTTGCCCTGAACAGTGTTTTAAACAGAATGGCAATATCAAGCCACAGTTTCCAATTTTCGATATACCAGATGTCGCAATCCACCCTTCTCTTGATAGAGGTGTCGCCTCTGTATCCGTTGATCTGGGCCCAGCCCGTAATGCCGGGACGCACCTGGTGCTTTACCATATATCTCGGTATCTCTTCTTTGAACCTGTCGACATAGTAAGGGCGCTCGGGTCTGGGGCCGACCAGGCTCATGTCCCCTTTAAGGACATTGAAGAGCTGGGGCAGTTCGTCTATGCTTGTGCGACGGATGAACCTGCCGACCTTCGTTACTCTGTCGTCGTTCTCAGTGGTCCACTCTTTCTTTTCGTCATCTTCATCCTGAACCACCATGGAGCGGAACTTGTACATGGTGAATTCCCTGTTGTGAAGCCCAATGCGTTTCTGCTTGTATATGACCGGTCCTTTTGACGTCGCTTTGACGATCACTGCCACCACCGCCATGGGAAGAGCTGCGATGATGAGGGCAAGGATGCCCAGGACAATGTCTTCCGTGCGCTTTAAACAGCGGTTTCCCATGCTTGCCAGCGGAACGGAACGGATGTTGATAACGGGAACTCCGTCCATATCCTCCATGTTGGCATTTCCGGAGATCAGGTTCATGAAATCGGGAGCAAACTTCGTGTGAAGTCCGTAATGCTCGCCCGTTTCCACTATCTCCGCAAGCTTTGTGTAATCCTCCACCTTGAGCGCTATGATCAGCTCATCGAGATCGTGCTCGGAAAGAACATGATCAAGCTCGTCCAGTCTGCCCAGCACCTTAACACCTCTGTATCTGGTGCCTTTTTCCATCTCGTTGTCCAGGATCCCCATTACCGAATAGCCCCATTCGGGATTGGCTATAAGACGATCGATGTAAACCTCGGTCGTCCTTGAATACCCCACTATCAACACATGCTTGAGATTTTTGCCGTGTTTTCTCAGGGTGCGCAGAAATGAATAGAGGCACAGCCTGAAAAGAACGTCAAGCAACGTGTTTACCACCGCAAAGACCGCGATAAAGGTACGGGAAATATCGATCTGCTTCACCATGTACAACAGGGCAAGGAAGTAGACAACTCCGAAAAGGTTCGCGCGGATAACGTCAAAAAACTGTCGGATCAGCGAACGGCTTCTCTGGGGATTGTAGAGACCTCCGAAGAGGAAGATCAGGAGATACCCCAAAGCTATGAAAAAAAGATACCCGGCATATGCGCTGAGAGGGAGATACTTGACTCCTTCCCGGGTTCCGATGATCGAAAACCTAATGTAGTAGGACAGGATAAAAGCCAAAATGACCAGGATAGTATCTGATATGATAAACAAGCTATGGAATGATTTTTGATGAGCTCTTATCATCGCGGCCTCACATTGGTTTCATAAAGCCCCATGAACTCGGGGCGCAAAAGGGTATATTATCACGAGTACCCTATATAATAACCCACTTTCGAGTGATTTACAAGAAAAAATTTCACAAAGCAAAAAAGCCCCCACAAACCCGGGGGCGTCATAAGACAGTAATGTTTAAGAATTTAAGAATGGGAAGGCGTGGCTAATTTTTCAGGCATCCGATAGGAATGACATATACGCCGTCTTCACGCTTATAACCATATTCAGTCGCGGTTATGACAAGCTTAAGATCCGGCAGTCTTAGCGGGACCTGTTTTTCCTTTTTGTTGTACTCTCCAA
>JAEEYF010000027.1 GCA_016291655.1 Lachnospiraceae bacterium
GCCATGTATGACCACATGGAGGAAAACAACGGCATATTGTATCTGAACCAGGATATGCGTGAAATGGAACTCTACGGAACCGTAAACGCCTTTGTCTGCGTCTGTGACAGCATGAACTATCTGCTCACCGAGGAGGATCTTGTGAAGACCTTTAAGCTTGCCAACAACTATCTTGAGGCAGGCGGGATCTTTATCTTTGATATGAAGACCGAGTACGAATTCGGCACCAAAATGGGCAACAGGACCATAGTCGACAACAGAGACGACGGGAGCCTCATCTGGGACAACAGGTTCGATCCGGTAACAAAGGAAAACAGATACCTGATAACGATCTACGATCCCGTCCCCGAGGAGGAGGGGGTGTTCGAGAGAATAGATGAGCTGCATGTCCAGAAAGCATATGCACCGGAGACCGTCAGGAAACTGATCGAAAAGGCGGGGCTTGAGTTTGTTGCCGTCTACGATGCGTTCACCTTTGACGGACCGAAGGATGACAGTGAGAGACTTTATTTTATAGCAAGAGAAAAGAGGCAGGAAGGTAAGCTTTATGTATAACGATTACATAATCAGAGGAACGGCTGCAAATGAGCAGGTACGTTTCTTTGCGGCGACTACGAGAAATCTTGTCGAAGAGGCAAGAAAAGCACACAATACAAGCCCTGTGGCTACTGCTGCTTTAGGCAGGACATTGACCGGAGCTGCGATGATGGGCAGGATGATGAAAGGCGACGATGACCTGGTGACCATAGTGATCAAGGGCGACGGGCCTTTGGGCGGCATTACGGTCACGGCCGATGCACTGGGGCGTGTAAAGGGTTACGTGGACAACGGTAACGTGCTTCTCCATGCAAAGGCAAACGGACATCTGGACGTGGGAGGAGCCGTGGGAAACGGATTCCTTCAGGTTATCCGTGATACGGGACTCAAGGAGCCCTATGTCGGACAGACCAATCTGATCTCAGGCGAGATCGCGGAGGACCTTACGGTCTACTTCGCAACCTCGGAGCAGGTGCCTTCCGCGGTGGGACTGGGAGTTCTCATGTCCAAGGAAAACACGGTGAAGCAGGCGGGCGGTTTTATCATTCAGGTAATGCCCGATGCTTCTGAAGAGGTGATCTCACAGCTTGAAAAGAAGCTTACGGAGGTCACTGACATTTCGGCTCTTCTGGATGAAGGCATGAGCCCCGAGGAGATCATCGAATACGTGATGACGGGAATGGAGCCCGAGGTTCTTGAAAGAACGAGCGCGGAATACTACTGCGGCTGCTCAAAGGAACACATAATGGGAGTGCTTTCGGGGCTCGGACGCAAGGAGCTTGAGGACATTGTGAATGAGGGCAAAGACATAGAAGTGAAATGTCACTTCTGCGAAAAGAGTTACACCTATTCACCCGACGAGCTTAGCGAACTCCTTGAAAAAGGCTGATAATGCATCACTTGTGAACAGTAACATTAGTTAAACTAATTTTACGGATTGATAATGTACGTTTATAATTCAAGATGTATTTCATGTAAAAGGAGAACGAACTTTAATGGTTTCATCCTGTGATTTTAATGAACTTCATGAGGAATGCGGCGTCTTCGGAGCCTATGACACAAAGGGCGGAGAAGTTGCGGCAAGCATTTACTACGGACTTTCTTCTCTCCAGCACAGGGGACAGGAAAGCTGCGGTATTGCGGTGAGTGATACTGACGGACCTGCCGATCTCGTAAAGAGTGTTCGTGATATGGGACTTGTGAATGAGGTTTTTACGGCTGACAAGCTGAGCGCATTGAAGGGAAATCTTGGAGTGGGGCATGTAAGATACTCCACTGCGGGAGGAAGCGTGCGGGAAAATACACAGCCGCTTGTCATCAATTACATCAAGGGTACCTTGGGCCTTGCCCACAACGGAAACCTTGTGAATGCACCGGAATTGAGAAGAGAGCTTGCGCGCACGGGAGCGATCTTCCAGACCACGATAGATACGGAAGTCATAGCCTATCTGATCGCACGGGAAAGACTCAATGCCCCTTCCGTCGAAGGAGCCGTGAGAAAAGCAATGGAAAAGCTTAAGGGAGCCTTTTCACTTGTCGTCATGAGCCCGCGAAAGCTCATAGGAGCAAGAGATCCCTGGGGCTTCAGACCGCTGTGCATCGGAAAACGCGGCAGCACATGGTTTTTGGCATCGGAAAGCTGCGCACTGGACAGTGTGGATGCACAGTTTGTACGTGATGTGGAGCCCGGCGAGATAGTTACGATCACTTCGGACAATGAGCTGATCTCGGAAAAACCCGAAAAAGAGATCGCCCATGCTCATTGCATCTTTGAATATATCTACTTTGCAAGACCGGACAGTAAGATAGATGATGTCTCTGTCTACAATTCAAGAATAATGGCGGGAAGGATACTTGCCCAGACGGATCCGGTTGAAGCGGATCTGGTTACGGGAGTTCCGGATTCCGGAAATGTGGCGGCCATGGGCTTCGCACTGGAATCCGGCATACCCTACGGTATGGCTTTCGTTAAGAACAGCTATGTGGGAAGGACCTTCATAAAACCCAAGCAGTCCTCCAGAGAATCGGGCGTAAGGATCAAACTGAACGTCTTAAAGGATGCGGTAAAGGGTAAGAGAGTGGTGATGGTTGACGATTCCATCGTCAGAGGAACCACCTCGGCGCGCATAGTAAAGATGCTTAAGGACGCCGGCGCCAAGGAGGTCCATGTAAGGATCTCTGCTCCGCCCTTCCTTTTCCCTTGCTATTTCGGAACCGACATTCCCAGCTCCGACCAGCTGATCGCTCACAAGCACTCAGTGGAGGAGATAAGGAAGATCATAGGCGCGGATTCGCTGGTTTTCCTTGACAAGACCAGACTTTCGGAACTCGTAAACGGACAGATGACTTATTGTGACGCATGCTTCACGGGGAATTATCCCGTAGATCCGCCTGCGGAAGATATCAGAGGACTTTAATATGACAACAGACATTTACAATTCACCCCTTTCGGAAAGATATGCAAGCAAGGAGATGCAGTACATCTTCTCACCCGACATGAAGTTCAGGACATGGAGAAGACTGTGGATCGCACTTGCGGAAAGTGAAAAGGAACTGGGACTCGGGATCACAGAGGAACAGATCGATGAACTCAAGGCTCATGCGGATGACATCAACTACGATGTTGCCAAGGCAAGAGAAGCGGAAGTAAGGCATGATGTTATGAGCCATGTATATGCTTACGGTGTTCAGTGCCCCAAGGCAAAACCCATCATCCATCTGGGAGCGACCAGCTGTTATGTCGGTGACAACACGGACATCATCGTAATGACGGAAGGACTCAAACTGGTCAGAAAAAAACTGATCAACGTGATCGCGGAACTTTCCAAGTTTGCGGATAAATACAAAAGTTTACCCACACTTGCTTTCACACACTTCCAGCCCGCTCAGCCTACCACCGTGGGAAAGAGAGCCACACTTTGGATGATGGAACTCGTGCTCGATCTTGAGGATCTTGATCATGTACTTGATTCCATGATGCTTCTCGGCTCCAAGGGTACCACCGGAACACAGGCAAGCTTCCTTGAACTCTTTGAGGGTGACTTTGAAAAGGTTAAGGAACTGGACAAAAAGATAGCGGAGAAGATGGGCTTTACGAAATGCTTCCCCGTTTCCGGTCAGACCTATTCCAGAAAGATGGATACAAGAGTCTGCAACATCCTTGCGGGAATTGCCGCAAGCGCGCACAAGTTCTCAAATGACATCCGTCTTTTACAGCACATGAAAGAGATCGAAGAACCCTTTGAAAAAAATCAGATCGGTTCTTCCGCAATGGCTTACAAGAGAAATCCCATGAGAAGCGAACGCGTTGCTTCCCTTGCAAGATATGTCATGGCTGAGACCATGAATCCCGCGGTTACGTCCGCTACCCAGTGGTTCGAAAGAACACTGGACGATTCGGCCAATAAGAGACTTTCTGTACCGGAAAGTTTTTTAGCTATTGACGGAATCTTAGATTTGTACTTAAATATAGTGGATGGTCTCGTGGTATATGAAAAAGTTATCGAAAAGCATCTGCGTGCCGAACTTCCTTTTATGGCAACCGAAAACATTATGATGGATGCCGTTAAAAACGGAGGCGACAGACAGGAACTTCATGAAAAGATCAGGCAGCTTTCCATGGAAGCGGGAAAAAATGTCAAGGTGAACGGACTTGACAACAATCTTCTTGATCTTATAGCAGCCGATCCCGCGTTCGGAATGACGGACGAGCGCTTGGCCGAATGTATGGATCCTACGCGCTACACGGGTTGTGCCGCTATGCAAACGAAGGAATTTTTGGACGGGGTCATCGCACCAATCTTAAAGGAAAATGCGGAAATCCTCGGAATGAAAGCCGAGATAAACGTCTGAATTACACATGAATAAACAATTAAGGATTAAGATTATAATAGGCGCAGTGCTGCTTGCGGTTTGTGGGGTAGCACTGCTTTTGATGGCGCTTAAAAAAAAGAGTAATGAAAACCTGACCCTTGAAACGGTAGAATACGAACTGCAGGAAGGCGAAGTTATGCTGATCCTGGAGAATGAGGTGGACTCCGATCGGGCTCTGAAGAGAGGGGAAAGCATATATATCCCCTACACCCTCGCGAAAGAAAAGATCAATGGTGATTTCTATGACGACGAGGATGAGGATGATGTGACGCTGACCTATGTTCTCCCGAAAGAGATCATCAGACTCACTCCCGATCAGCCCTATTACATGAGCAATGACACCAGGATCACTCCTGTGGATCCCATTCTCATAGAAGAGTACGGCGAACTTTACATAGAGATCAACTTTCTCGCCTCCGTTTCGGACATGAGATATGAGTATTACGAAGATCCCGACAGGCTCATCCTTCACTATGAATGGAAGGATTTCCTGTACTATGAGATGGCTGACAAGACCCCTGTCCATGTGGAACCGGATGTTTCAAGCGGCATATCGATGATGCTCTCTAAAGGCTCAAAGGTGTACTACATCGGCGGTTACGGAAACAGAAAGGACGATTTTATCAAGATCATGACCGAAAACGGTCTCTTTGGTTTTGTTCAAAGAAAGCATGTCGGTGCTTCCCAGCATGAATATCAGGCTTCCTCGTATGTTGAGCCCGAACCCGCGTTCATCCTGAACGATGAAAAGGTTAAGCTTGGATGGTGGTATGTTGCTTCCACCGTCGGAAACGCAACCTACTCCGAATGTATCAGGAATGCAAAGGGATCGATGAATGTCATTTCTCCCACCTGGATCTCCCTCGCGGACAATAACGGAGCCATCAGATCCTTTGCGGAAAGCAGATATGTACAGCGTGCCCATGCGGACGGTTTTAAGGTGTGGATACTTGTGGATTTCCCGGATGGCGTAGTCAGCCCTCATCAGAACCTTTCAAGAAATTCAGCCCGTGATGTGCTCATCAAAAATCTTGTCGATGAAGCCGTAAGAGTAGGAGCAGACGGACTGAACATAGACTTTGAGGCTCTTTCTGAACAGACCGGCGTTCATTTTGTACAGTTTATCAAGGAACTGTCCGTGCGTTGCCACGAGAAGGGACTTGTCCTTTCGGTTGACAACCTTGTCATTTCAAAAAGGACAGCTCATTATGACATAGAAAGTCAGGCAAAATTTGCCGACTACATCGTTATGATGACCTACGACGAGCACTATGCGTCAAGTAAAGAGGCAGGCTCCGTAGCTTCCATCGGTTTTGTAAGGGATTCGATCACTGCGGCTGCCGAAGTCTGCGACAGAGAACGTATCCTGATGGGCATTCCCTTCTATACCAGACGCTGGATGCTTGAAGGAGGAGCACTTACAAATGAAGCGCTGACCATGATACAGATGGAGGACTTCATTGACAAGAAGAAGCAGTCAAAGATATTTGATGCCACAACCTGTCAGAATTATGTGGAGTTCATGGACGGAGTAACCTTGAACCGGATATGGTGCGAGGACGCAACATCTGTTGCGTACAAGTGCGCGGATGCTGTAAGCGGTCAGCTGGGCGGTGTTGCCTGCTGGCGTCTCGGACAGGAAACGGATGATGTCTGGACGATTATTAACACCTACATCAAGTGATGTTTCATTTTTTGAAGTAACGAAGGTGATTTTTTGGAAACAAAGATTATCAGGATCGACAGAGATAATATTAAAAAAGAGGACTTTAAGGAAGCGGGAGAGATCCTGCGTAAAGGCGGGCTCGTGGCTTTTCCCACGGAAACGGTTTACGGCCTCGGAGGAAACGGACTGGATCCGGAAGCCTCAAAGAAGATATATGCGGCGAAGGGACGTCCTTCGGACAATCCGCTGATCGTGCACATCGCAGATACAAAGGACATAGAAAAGCTTGCCGTTCAGATCCCGGAGCTTGCATGGAAACTGGCCGACAGGTTCTGGCCCGGTCCCATGACCATGATCCTTAAGAAGGCGGACACAGTGCCGAAGGCGACTACGGGCGGACTTGACACCGTGGCCATACGTCTTCCCTCAGACGAGATAGCGAGGACATTGATCCGGGAATCCGGCTGCTTCATCGCAGCCCCTTCCGCAAATTCCTCGGGTCGTCCTTCCCCCACCAGGGCAGAGCACGTGATCGAGGATCTGTCGGGAAAGATTGACATGATAATAGACGGAGGTGCCTGTGAAATCGGGCTGGAATCCTCCATTATAGACCTGAGCGGAGAAAAACCTTTGATCCTTCGCCCCGGTTTTATCACAAGAGAAGATTTTGAAGCTGTTGTAAGCGGAGTGGAATATGACAGGGCGGTAATCGCAAAGACTCCCGACAAGAACATCGTAGCGAAGGCTCCGGGCATGAAGTACAAGCACTATGCGCCCAAGGGGAACATTACGATCGTAGAGGGAGAGAATGACAGGGTTGTGGAAAGGATAAACCTTGAGACTGAAAGCTGTGAAGCCAAGGGTATCCCCACGGCAGTCATATGCTCCGATGAAAACAAAAACAGGTATAAGTGTAAAAAGATCTACGATCTGGGCTCCAGAAAACATGATGAGGACATTGCTGCTGCGTTGTTTGATGTGCTGCGGCGGCTGGACAGCGACGGGATCAGCGTGATCTTCGCCGAGAGCTTCGATGAGCTCAGACTTTCGCAGGCCATCATGAACAGACTGCGGAAGGCAGCGGGATACAACACGATCAGAGTGTAGCGGGGAAATAAAATAACACGGAGGAAAAATAATGATAGCATTGGGATGTGACCACGGCGGTTTTGAACTGATGCAGGAAGTAAAGAAGCATCTTGAAGAAAGAGGTCTGGAATACAAGGATTTCGGAACGTACTCCACAGCCTCCTGTGATTATCCGGTTTATGCCAAGGCAGTGGCAAAGGCTGTACTTAGCGGCGAGTGCGACAGAGGTATTCTGATCTGCGGAACGGGCATAGGCATATCCATTACGGCCAACAAGTTTAGGGGCATACGTTGTGCGGTCTGCCACGACTGCTTCTCTGCGGAGGCTACCAGACAGCATAATGATGCAAATATCCTGGCGATGGGCGGTCGTATCATCGGACCCGGACATGCTTTAAAGGTAGTTGACACCTTCCTTGATACGCCTTTTTCAAACGAAGAGCGCCATAAAAGAAGAATATCCATGATCGAAGATTGAGACCATGGATATTGAAAGCTTTATTAAGTTGGTATTCAGTAGGGAAGAACGAAACGTTCGTCAGTGACATCCATCTTCCCGTATCTGCCGTAGAGCAGACGTAAGTAATCTTTTGCAATATGCAGGGCCTTGTTCGTCATTTCCGACGTGATAAGGCCGTTTTTTTGTGCGTCCGCAAGCTCATCCAGATCGGCAACCTCGATGAGACCGTTGGGGTTAACGATTATGTCTATAAGAAGATCCTGATACACTATGGGGTGAACCCCCGGGATGCCGCCCTCCAGGATGAAGGTGTCGGCTCCGTTTCGCAGCTTGCATCCGTTGTCCACATCAAGAGCCTCAGGACCGCATTCAGTAACGATATCGCAGTACCAGTGGAGGAAATCTCCGTTGTTGTCTATGATCCTGGAGATCTTAATGCCTTTCTTCCGGTAGTAGGTCGACATGCCACCCGAAAAATCGTTACGCGGCTTTAATGAATTCCAACGCGTCACGATGATCTCGTCGTTATAGGCAAGGATTTCGTCGTCCTTAAGGAAAGTCAGTTCATTCGGAATGAACCGTCGACGGAAAAGCATGATTTTTTCAGACATTGCGGACTCCTTTATAAAAGCGTATCTTTATTTTCTCCAGGTGCTGGGGCTGATCAGCAACAGCATGGGGATGATCTCAAGTCTTCCGAACAGCATGTCAAGTATCATAACGATCTTTGAGGAGGCGGAGAACATGGAAAAGCTGTCTCCGACACATATGCCACCGAGTCCTACACCGATGTTGTTGTAGGTCGACATTACTGCCGCAAAGGTGGTGGTAAAATCGTAACCGTCAAATGATATGATCAAAGCGGATATTATCAATATAAATACGTATGTAATGAAAAGTCTGTTTGTTGAAGCAAGCACTTCTTCCGAAACGGCTTTGCCGTCTGTTTTGATGGTGGTTACACGGTTGGGATGGATCTGCTTGCGCACATCGCGCCCGATCTGCTTGACCAGGAGCATGATCCTTGCAACCTTGAAACCGCCGCCCGTTGATCCGGCACAGCCACCCACGAACATCAGAGTGAAGAAGATAACGCTCGTGAACACGGGCCATTCTCCGAAGTCCGTAACGGTGTAACCCGTCGTGGTCATCAGGGAAGCACAGGAGAAGCAGACGTTGATTATGTTCTTTCCGAGACCGAAGCCCTTGGCAGCCAGGTCTGTAAGTATCAGAACGACCGCCGCGAGATATATGCCCAGATACCATCTGATCTCCTCCATATGGAAGGCTTCTTTAAGCCGCTTCATAAGGATCAGATAGTAGAAGGAAAAGTTCAGTCCGAAAAGGAGCATGAATACGGTGGTTACGATCTTTACGTAGTCCGAGAAGGAAGCCGAGGAAGCGTTCAGGACTCCGAAGCCGCCTGTTCCGGCTGTACCCAGCGTATGGCAGATGCTCTGGAAAACGTTTATCGAGGGATCGAAAACAATGAGCAGGAACTCAGCCAGAGTGAGGGCGATGTAAAGCCCGTAAAGGATGAGCGCGGTCTTTTGAGCCTTGGGGACCAGCTTGCTGACTGTGGGACCCGGGCTTTCCGCCTTCATGAGGGAGAGGGGAGAACCGCCTGCCATGGGCATGATCGCAAGGATAAATACGAGTACGCCCATACCGCCCAACCAGTGGGTGAAGCTTCTGAAGAACAGGTTACAGCGGAGCATGACCTCCACATCGTTCATTATGCTGGCTCCTGTGGTTGTGAAGCCTGAAACGGTTTCAAAGACAGCATCGAGATAGTTGGGGATGTCCTTGGTGATCCTGAAAGGAACAGCCCCTATAAGACTCATTACGATCCAGCTGAGGGCGGTGGCAACGAAGCCTTCCTTGCCGTAGAAACCCTTGTCCGTTTTGCTCTTCGGAACAAGGAGCTTCAGGATCAGGAGGGCAAGCAATATGCACGCCAATCCGGTCGAAGCGTAGACTGTTGCGCCGTAAAATTCTTTGTAGATGAGACCCACCAGAGCGGGAAGAAGGAAGAAGAAACCCTCCAGACCGATGACGAATCCGAGTATTCTGATTACACCTTTTGAATTCATAATTACTTCCTTTAGTCGATTATGTCGGTAATGTCTTTGAGACCTTTGATGGTTGTAACGATCACGACTGTATCGTTCAACTGCAGGCAGTCGCTTCCGGAAGGAGTGATGATCTTCTTACCGCGAACGATTGCAGCGACCAGTATGGAGGGCTTGATCGAAAGATCGGTAAGCGGGACGTTGAGAACCTCGCTTTCCTCCGATATCGAGAATTCAAGGGCCTCAACACTGCCGTCCATGAGTTCGTAAAGCGCTTCTACGTTGGAGCCCCTGGCGGTTCCCATGGATGCACGAACATGCTGAAGAATGTATTCTGCTGTCAATTCTCTGGGTATGACTATGCTTCCGAGAGGAAGAGAAGAGATGATCTCGTCCTTTTGAAGCTTTTGTATTCTCGTGATCTGCTTACAGTCGGGAGCAACCTTGTTTGCATAGAGGGACAGGAAGATGTTTTCCTCATCCACCGTTGTGAGAGCGACGAAGGCATCCATGTTCGGCAGACCGTTTTCAAGCAGGGTATCGCGATTTTCCGCGTCCCCGTTGATGATCTCGACTCTTGAAAGCTGAGAACTCAGTTCCTGGCAACGATCGTTGTCAAATTCTATGATCTTTACGTTTATGCCCGCATCCGAAAGCATCTCGGCAAGATAGTAGCCCGTGGTTCCGCCGCCTGCGATCATTACGTTCTTGATGGTTTTTAAGGATGAGTTGCTTACCGTGTTATAGAAGTTGGGAATGTAGGATTTGGGAAGGATGACCGATATCATGTCCCCTGCGGACAACAGCGTGCTTCCGTTGGGAATGGACACTTTTCCGTCATGCACATGAATGCATATAAGGACTTTGCGGTCAAACTTTTTGGAAACCTCCGAAACCTTCAAGCCATTCAACACGGAGTCCTCGGTAACCTGAACCTTTAAAAGTTCGATACGGCCGTTGGCAAAGGAGTCGACCTCGAGAGCGTTGGGGATGCTGATGAGACTGTAGATCTCTTTGGCAGCGGCAAGCTCAGGATTAATGACCATGGACATTCCGATGGCATTTTTAAAGAAGTTTCGCTCGGGAAGATACTCGGGTTTTCTGACTCTGGCGATGGTGGAACAGTCAGGGTTCGCCTTTTTGGCGATCATACAGCTGATCATGTTCATTTCATCCTCGCTGGTAACTGCAATAAGGATGTCTGCCGTTTTAACGCCCGCCTCTTTGAGAGCCGAAAAAGTTGTTCCGTTTCCGACTACAGCCTGTACATCCAGGTTGGCAAGAGCGGGAGCCAGCTTGTCCTCGTTCGAATCCACAAGTGTGACGTCATGGTTTTCTTTTGAGAGATGCTCCGCAATGATGTATCCGACGCGGCCGCATCCAACAATGATTACGTTCATATGTAGTTCCTTTACTGTTAAATTAGGTGAAAAAATATTTGGATAATTATATCACTTTGGAAGAAGATAAACAACCCACCACCTTCATCGGATATGCGGTAATGAGTATTCTTTAACAAAGTTTTTATACCAATTTCACATAAAGTGTGTTAAAATCATTTTGATATGCTATATTCATTAAGAAACAAGCGGATTTGAATTTTCAGACAATATTGAGGTGCTCATGAAAAATACCATCGGAAAATCTCTCACAATGCTCCTGCAGGTAGGGTTAACCATGATGGTCCCCATTTTTCTCTGCGTTGCCCTTGCTGTCTGGCTGAATTCCGTGTGTGACACCATCCTGTTTATGCCCGTATTTCTGGTGCTCGGGATCGGAGCGGCCTTCAGGAACGTCTGGCTTCTTGTTAAAAGCTACACCAAAAACGACAAGTCGGTGGAAAGCGAGGCCAACGACGCTGTCAGAAGGCTTAAGGAAGAGGCAAAAAAGAACAAAGAACACAGGGACAAAAACAAAAACGTCTCGGGGATTTAAAATGACAGAAAGATTACGGACCTTACTTTCCGACAAAGGTAAAAGAACCGCATTGGATCTGATGGCGGGCATAGTTGTGTACGACCTGCTGGCTATCGCAGTCGGAGGCATCCTTCGGAAATTTTTTGAATTCAACTATTTTACCTATGCCATGGGGACCTTGCTCGGTATGGCGGTGGCCATATTCATGACCTTTCACATGTATCATGTGTTGGAGCAAGCCGTCCTGTGTGATGCAAAGAGGGCTAAAACGAAAACAAAGCTCGGAGCACTCTTAAGAATGTTCGTTATGGCAGGTGCGCTGGCAGCCGGGGCATTGCTTCCGAAGGCTTTTTCGGTAATAGGGGTTTTTGCCGGCATATTCGCATTGAAGATTGCGGCGCTTACGCAGCCGTTGATCGATAGATTTTTTTCTAAATTCGTGAAGAAGGAGGATTAGAAAGTGGTTTTAGCAAGGAACGCGACCCGAATCGCAAGTGAACTGTTTGCCGCCGCAAAAGAGGAAGAAGAACTTCAACTCGGCGTCAACGGGCTCATAGAACTTAATATATTCGGGCATACGGCCTGGATCACCACCACTCATGTCAATCTTTTGATAGTGATGGTTGTCATATGCATTCTTGCATTGATAGCCAACAGGAAGATCAAAAAGATGAATGAGGATTCGGTACCCGGCCCATTTCTGAACATTGTTGAGACGATCGTCGAGCTGATCGACGGGCTGACCAGAAACAATATGGGCGAAAAACACGGTTGGAAATTCTCGAATTATATCGGAACCCTGTTTGTCTTTCTTGTTTTTGCGAACCTCTCGGGATTGTTCGGACTAAGGGCTCCCACAGCTGATTACGGTGTACCTCTCGGACTTGCCTTGATAACGTTTGTGATCATCCATTACAACGGTTTCAAGTATGAGAAAGCGGGACACATCACAAAGCTGTTCAAACCCGTGTTGCTTACTCCTATCAACATCATAGGAGAAATTGCGACTCCCATGTCCATGTCATTGCGTCTCTTCGGAAATGTAATGAGCGGAACCGTAATGCTCGGACTTCTTTACGGATTGCTTCCTAAGATATTGAAGCTGTTCATATGGCCCGCATTCGGTTTTCTGCATGCGTACTTCGATGTGTTCTCGGGAGCCATCCAGTCATATGTATTCGTTATGCTGACGATGGTGTTCACGGCACAGTGTTTTGGAGAAGAGAATTAATAACAAGAATTGAAAAAAAATCAGGAGGATCAATTTTATGGAACAGATTACAGACAGAGGTTTAATTTTAGCTTGTTCGGCTATAGGCGCGGGAATTGCCATGATACCCGGTATCGGACCCGGTGTCGGCCAGGGTATTGCTGCAGGTCTCGGTGCAAGTGCGGTAGGACGTAACCCCGGAGCAAGAGGCGAGATCATGTCGACAATGCTTCTCGGACAGGCCGTTGCGGAGACAACGGGTCTTTACGGTTTTGCCACCGCCATCATTCTTATGTTTGCGAATCCGCTTATCAACAAGCTTTGATTAAACATATAACTCTTAAAGGAGGCCAAAATGTACCATTTGGTAATATTGGAAAGTAGTGTTGACAATAGAATTTTCGGACTCGATTTTCAATTGGCTTTTGATGCATTTGTGCAAATGCTCGCCGTTGGCTTCCTATTCTTCTTTCTTTCCTACATCCTGTGGAACCCCGCAAGGGATATGCTTAAAAAGCGTAAGGAAAAAATAAAGAACGAAATGGAAACCGCCAAAGAAGACATGGCGAAAGCCAATGCTTTGAAGAGCGAATATGAAGAAAAGCTTCAGAATGCGGAGAAGGACGTTGACAAGATCCTTTCGGAGGGCAGAAAGAAAGCCCTTGATCGTGAGACTCGTATCGTAGAAGACGCCAACGAGGAAGCGAAAAAGATACGTGAACGCGCAGAGCGTGAAATCGAACTGGAAAAGAGTAAGGTCAAAGATGAGGTTAAGCACGAGATGATCAATGTTGCGAGTGCTATTGCCGAAAAATTCGTTTCCAAGGAACTCAAGGAAAGCGAGCAGGCAAAACTCATTGATGACACGCTTGAAGAAATGGGTGAAGATACATGGCGAAGCTGATATCAAATACATATGCCGAGGCTCTGTTTGAACTGGCTGTAGAAGACAACAAAATAGACGACCTTTACGCACAGATTGATATGCTTAGCAAGCTGTTTTCGGAAAATCCCGGATTCATTGCTCTTCTGACTCATCCCCACATCACCGTTGAGGAAAAGCTCGACAGCCTGGAGAAATCCTTGAAAGGCAGAGTTGACGACAGCATTGTCGGACTTCTCAGGGTTGTGGTTGAAAAGGACAGAGCGGGAGAGATCGGAATGATCTTTGAAAACTTCCGTGCGAAGGTGTATGAACACAAGAAGATCGGTGTTGTCTATATTTCCTCCGCAGTCGCTATCGACGAAGCCCGTAAATCAAAAATTGAGGACAAGCTTCTTAAGACCACAGGTTTTAAGAGCCTTGAGACCCATTATACCGTTGATGAAAAGCTTGTCGGCGGAATGATGATCCGGATAGGAGACAGAGTTGTGGATTCATCCGTAAGAACCAAGATCGAAAAGATGACTTCGGAACTCAAAAAAGTAAGTTTGTCCTGATCCGGACAATGTAACGAAAAAATGAAAGGAAGGTGCCATAACCTTGAATTTAAGACCTGAAGAAATTAGTTCGGTTATAAAAGAGCAAATAAAGAATTATGCCGATAAGCTCGAAGTTTCCGATGTGGGTACGGTAATTCAGGTCGCAGACGGTATCGCACGTATTCACGGACTGGAAAAGGCCATGCAGGGTGAACTTCTTGAGTTCCCCGGAGAAGTGTTCGGAATGGTCCTTAACCTCGAAGAGGATAACGTCGGTGCGGTACTCCTCGGCGATTCAAAGAGCATCGCGGAAGGCGACACGGTAAAGACAACAGGAAGAGTTGTTGAAGTTCCGGTCGGTGACGCTATGCTCGGCAGAGTTGTAAATGCCCTCGGCCAGCCCATTGACGGCAAGGGACCCATCGCAACGACCAAGTTTAGGCAGATAGAGCGTGTAGCTTCCGGTGTTATTTCCAGAAAATCGGTTGATACCCCTCTTCAGACAGGTATTAAGGCAATCGACTCCATGATCCCCATCGGACGCGGACAGAGAGAATTGATCATCGGCGACCGTCAGAACGGTAAGACCGCTATTGCCATCGATACCATTATCAATCAGAAGGGACAGAACGTAAAGTGCATATATGTAGCCATCGGCCAGAAAGCCTCTACGGTTGCTTCCCTCGTTTCAACCCTTGAAGAATACGGCGCTATGGATTACACCACAGTGGTTGCCGCTACGGCTTCCGAGCTTGCGCCCCTTCAATATATCGCACCTTACTCCGGATGCGCCATCGGCGAAGAGTGGATGGAGGCGGGACAGGATGTGCTGGTTGTTTACGACGACCTTTCAAAGCACGCCGCAGCTTACCGTACACTTTCCCTTCTCTTAAAGAGAGCTCCCGGACGTGAGGCTTATCCCGGAGATGTTTTCTATCTCCACTCAAGACTCCTTGAGAGAGCGGCAAGACTCTCCGATGAATTCGGAGGCGGATCTCTTACGGCTCTTCCCATCATCGAGACTCAGGCGGGCGACGTTTCGGCTTACATTCCCACGAATGTGATCTCAATTACAGACGGTCAGATCTATCTTGAGACCGAAATGTTCAACTCAGGTTTCCGTCCCGCGGTTAACGCAGGTCTTTCGGTTTCCAGAGTAGGCGGCTCGGCTCAGATCAAGGCGATGAAGAAGATCTCCGGTCCCATCCGTATCGAGCTTGCTCAGTACAGAGAATTGGCAGCATTTGCTCAGTTCGGTTCCGATCTGGATGCAGATACGAAAGAGAAGCTTGAACAGGGCGCACGTATCAAGCAGGTGCTCAAGCAGCCTCAGTACAAACCCATGCCCGTAGAAAAGCAGATCATCATCATCTATGCGGCGGTTAACAAGCATCTCCTGGATGTTGCCGTTGACAGGATTCAGGATTTCGAGAAAGAATTGTTTGAGTTCATAGACACCAAGTACCCTGAAATCCCGACCGCCATCAAGAACGAGAAGGTCATCTCCGATGACACCGATGCGGCTCTTAAGAAAGCGATCGCGGAATTCAAGACACAGTTCAGGTAGGGAGCGTGACGTAAATGGCTTCAATGAGAGACATCAAAAGAAGAAAGCAAAGCATTCAGAGCACAGGTCAGATCACCAAGGCTATGAAGCTGGTCTCCACTGTTAAGCTGCAGAAGTCCAAGAACAAGGCCGAAGAAACAAAGCCGTATTTTAAACATATGTATGCGGCAATGTGCGAGATCCTTGCGAAATCCGGCAATATCGATCACCCCTATTTAAAGGGCGATCCCTCAAAGAAGAAAGGCATCATCGTCATTTCTTCCAACAGAGGACTTGCCGGAGGCTATAACTCCAATATCGTAAAGCTTGTAATGGGCTCGGGTGTTGCCAAAGAAGACTGCGTTATCTATGCGGTCGGACGAAAAGGCAGAGAGACCCTTGCACGCAGAGGCTACGAGATAACCGAGGATTACTCCGAGGCTATGGGCGGTCCGATCTTTGATGACGCGATCGCCATCGGACGAAGAGTTGTGCAGGATTTCAATGAAGGCAAGATCGGAACGATCTACCTTGCATATACGGACTTTAAGAACACAGTGAGTCACATTCCTGTATTCTCTCAGCTTCTTCCGGTACAAAAACCGGAGTTCGAGGATACAGAAGAAAGTGAAGCCGATAAGCTCTTGTTCATGAATTTTGAACCCGAAGCTGAAGAAGCTTTCTCAATGATCATACCGCTATACATCAATTCTATGATATACGGCGGGCTTATGCAGGCATTCGCCAGTGAAAACGGTGCAAGAATGCAGGCAATGGATTCGGCAACAAACAATGCGACCGAGATGATAGCCGATCTGACTCTTAAGTTTAACCGTGCTCGTCAGAGCGCGATCACTCAGGAGATCACGGAGATCGTCGGCGGAGCTAATGCAATCAGTTAACATGCAAAGGAGTGAAAACAGTGGCTAAAACAGGTAAAATCACTCAGATCATCGGTGCGGTACTTGATATAAAATTCCCCAATGATGCGCTTCCTGAGATCAATGAAGCCGTTAAGATCAAGTTTAACGGCAAGGTTCTCACGGTTGAAGTGGCGCAGCATCTCGGTGACGATACGGTAAGATGTATTGCCATGGGACCTACGGACGGTCTCGTTCGAGGAATGGAAGCAGAGGCTACGGGAGCACCCATTACGGTTCCCGTCGGAGAAAACACTCTCGGAAGAATGTTCAATGTACTCGGTGAACCGATCGATGAGAAGCCCGCACCCGAAGATGTGCAGTTCTTACCCATCCACAGAAAAGCACCTGCATTTGAGGAGCAATCCACAAAGGCAGAAATGCTTGAGACAGGCATAAAGGTCGTTGACCTGCTCTGTCCTTATCAGAAGGGCGGTAAGATCGGACTTTTCGGCGGTGCAGGAGTTGGTAAAACCGTACTTATTCAGGAACTTATCACCAATATTGCTACCGAGCATAACGGATATTCCGTATTCACGGGCGTTGGTGAGCGTACAAGAGAAGGAAACGATCTGTATTACGAAATGAAAGAATCGGGAGTTCTGGAGAAGACCACCATGGTCTTCGGTCAGATGAACGAGCCCCCCGGGGCAAGAATGAGAGTCGGACTTACAGGTCTTACCATGGCTGAGTATTTCCGTGATCAGTCCGGTAAGGACGTACTTCTCTTCATAGATAACATCTTCCGTTTTACACAGGCGGGTTCGGAAGTGTCCGCACTTCTCGGACGTATGCCTTCGGCCGTAGGTTATCAGCCTACCTTACAGACAGAAATGGGTGCTTTACAGGAAAGAATCACTTCCACAAAGAACGGTTCCATCACCTCAGTTCAGGCGGTATACGTTCCTGCGGATGACTATACCGACCCCGCACCTGCAACAACGTTTGCTCACCTGGATGCAACGACGGCTCTTTCCAGATCTATCGTTGAACTTGGTATCTATCCCGCGGTTGATCCTCTTGAATCGACCTCCAGAATTCTGGATCCCAGGATCGTAGGTGAAGAGCATTATCGCGTTGCCCGCGGTGTTCAGGAAATTTTGCAGCGTTATAAGGAATTACAGGATATCATTGCCATTCTCGGTATGGATGAACTTTCCGAGGAAGACAAGCTTCTCGTTGCACGTGCAAGAAGAGTTCAGAGATTCCTCTCTCAGCCTTTCCACGTAGCAGAGCAGTTTACAGGCCTTGAGGGACGCTATGTTCCCATCTCCGAGACCATCAGAGGCTTCAGTGAGATACTCGAAGGCAAGTACGATGACATTCCGGAAAGCTATTTCCTTAACGCGGGAAGCATAGACGATGTTATTGCAAGAACCAAGAAGTAGGAGGTAGTGCCATGGCAGATGACAGTAAACTCCTTAAGCTTCAGGTGATCTGTCCCCAAAGAGTTTTCTATGAAGGAGATGCCGATTTCGTGGAACTCAGAACCTCCGAAGGAGAGATCGGTGTTTACAGGGAGCATATTCCTTTGACTTCTATCCTTGTACCGGGACTTCTTAAGATACATCGTGAAGGCGACGTTAAAATAGCGGCTCTTCACAACGGTTTCGTCGAGATAATGCCCGACAGCATCACTGTTCTGGCAGAGTCGGCCGAATGGCCCGAAGAGATCGATGTTGAGCGTGCACAAAATGCCAAGAAACGTGCGGAAGACAGGCTGAGAAGCGGTGACGAGAATGTAAACGTTGCCCGTGCGGAACTTGCACTTCGTAAGGCACTCATACGTATCGAAGCGTCAGGCTTTTCCAAAAACAATTAATAGGATAAAACCCTGATAATACAGGCGAAAGGATCGGCAAAAAGTCGGTCCTTTCTTTTTTGGTTGATTAGATTGGCTCTTAGTGATAAAATAAACTATTGCGAGTGACGCAAATATTTGAAAAAACAAGTGAGGGTAAAAAGTGAAACTTCTTTCAGTAGCAATACCGTGCTATAATTCTGCGGCTTATATGTCGCGTGCCATCGAATCCGCATTGGCGGGCGGCGAAGATGTTGAAGTGTTGGTGGTTGATGACGGTTCATCCGATGATACGTACAAGATAGGGCTTTCTTATGCAGAGAAGTATCCTACCTGTGTAAAGGTTATACATAAAGAAAACGGCGGTCATGGCAGCGCCGTAAATACAGGCCTTGAAGCTGCGGAGGGACTTTACTTTAAGGTACTTGATTCCGATGACTGGCTCAAGGAAAGCGCTTTTCTGCGTGCGATCGCTGTCCTTCGCAAAATGGTGGCCGACAGCGTCGGACTGGATATGCTCATATGCAATTATGTATATGAAAAGGTCGGAGAGAACAAAAAGAAAGTGATCAATTATCGTTCCGCATTCCCTACGGACAGGCTTTTTACGTGGGATGAGGTCGGACACTTTAAGACGGGACAGTACATCCTGATGCACTCTGTCATCTACAGGACGAAGATGCTCAAGGAATGCGGGCTCAAATTGCCGGAACATTGCTTCTATGTAGACAATATCTATGTTTACTATCCGCTTCCTTATGTTAAGTCCATGTACTACATTGACGAGAATCTCTATCGTTATTTTATAGGAAGAGACGACCAGTCCGTCAACGAAACAAACATGATGAAGCGCATCGATCAGCAGCTCAGGGTTAACAAACTGATGATCGAGATGTATGACCTTACAAAGATCAAAAACAAGAGATTAAGAGTTTATATGACCAAGTATCTTGGCATAATGATGACCATATCCTCTGTATTCCTTATGAAATTGGGAGACGAAGAGAGCGAGGCTAAGAAGAACGAACTTTGGGATTTCCTGAAGCAAAAAAACAGGCACCTCTACAGACGTATCAGTGCCACATTCCTTGGAACGGCCTGCAAAGTAAGAAACCGTGCGGGTCAGGAAATTGTTAAAGCGGGCTACGTGGTAGCCAACAAGATATTCAAGTTCAATTGATCATGCATGCAGAAGGATCTCTTCATTCTTGACATCCGCCTCAACGTTAACAAACTTGGGACGGTAGGCAAGGATGTAGAGGCCCTGGCAAAGCACAAGGCTGCACATACCGTCGAAAAGCGAATGCTGCTTCAAAAAGACAGTGGAAGCACAGATGGCAATGCAGATCACGATCGTAAGAGGGCGAAGAAAGCGCAGCTTTGAAAGCGATTCGCTCTTGCAGATGGCGATGGTTGCACCGACAGAGTTGATAACATGTATGCTCGGGCATACATTTGTGGGTGTATCGATGGAGTAGAGATATCTGACCATTTCGATAAACACATTGTTTCTGCCGAGCTGATCCGGATCAGGACGCAGATCTATGCCGTTGGGCCAGATGCGGTACACTACAAGCGAAACTGTCATTCCTGTGAAAAGGAAAAGACAGTACCTGTAATAATCTCTTCTGTTTGTGAGAAAGAAATAGAACCCTGTTCCGAAAATGAATAGGAACCAAAAGAAATAGGGTATTATAAAATACTCGCAGAAGGGGATCGCCCGGTCCGCGTCAAACTCTATAAGATGCATGGCTGAAGGAACTGTTGTTTCTTCGAGAAACACGAATACCGCAAGATAAACAGGTACATATATAAGGATCCATGCGTGGCGATACTTACGTATGAGACCGCGCAGGAATTTAAAGGCTTTGTTCATTATAATATTCCCCCGAATATATAAACGCTTCCACTGTGCATCGAAGCGTTGCGAAACGATTTTCCCTGTTTATTGTAGCACCTGATTTTTATTTTTTCAAGATATTAACGTGATAAAATGTATACTGATCAATGCACAAAAACAGCATCGGCCTGTAACGGAAAGGAAGGTTTTTAATGGCAAAACGAGTTTTTATGATAGTTTTGGACAGCGTTGGCATCGGCGAGATGCCCGATGCTCATCTCTACGGAGATGAGGGCAGCAACACCATAAGAAGCTGCTCAAAGGATCCCAACTTCTATCTCCCCAATGCTGAGGCATATGGGCTTTTTAATCTGGAAGGCATAGATGATCTGAAGGGGATCAATCTCCCCAAGGACCTTGATGTAAAGAGCCTGGCGAAGAAGCCTTCGTTTGTCGCGAGAATGGCTGAAGCCTCCAAGGGTAAGGACACCACTACCGGACACTGGGAGATGGCCGGCCTCATATCGAGGGAGCCTATGCCCACATTCCCCAACGGATTCCCGAAGGAACTGCTGGACGAGTTCTCAAAACGCACCGGACGCGCGGTTCTCTGCAACAAGCCTTACTCAGGCACCGATGTTATCAGGGATTACGGCAAGGAAGCCTGCGAGACGGGAGCCCTGATCGTTTACACATCCGCGGATTCCGTATTCCAGATAGCCGCACACGAAGCGGTCATTCCCGTATCCGAGCTGTACAGATACTGCGAGATAGCGCGTGAACTTTGCACCGGAAAATACGGAGTGGGCCGCGTGATCGCCAGACCTTTTGAAGGAGAGTGGCCTTACACGAGAACGGTGAGAAGACATGACTACTCACTGGTGCCTCCGAGAAAAACCATCCTTAATTATATATCCGAAGCCGGAAAGGATGTCCTTGCGGTCGGAAAGATCAACGATATCTTTGCGGGCAGCGGCGTTACAAAGATGGTGCGCACGATCAACAATCCGGACGGAATTGAAAAGACCCTTGAATGGATGGATCTTGATTTTGACGGCTTCTGTTTCGTAAACCTTGTTGACACGGACATGATATACGGACACAGAAATGATGTGCCCGGCTATGCAAAGGCAATCAGCTACTTTGACGCCAAGCTTCCCGAGATAGTTGCGAAGCTTCGCCCCGAGGACCTGCTTCTCATCACGGCGGATCACGGCTGCGATCCCGGAACACCTTCCACTGACCACTCCAGAGAATATGTGGGCGTTGTGGGAATAGGCGATTGCTTAAAGAACGGTGTGAACCTCGGAACGAGGAGCACATTCGCGGACACGGGCGCCACCATTCTCGAATACCTGGGCGTTCCCGGAAAGGTTGAGGGCGATTCCTATCTCGACCTGATAGTAAATACTCTTTAGAACATAATAAAAAAAATTGCTTGACTTCTAAAAAAAGCCATGATAAAATCTACAGGCTTATGGAAGCAAGCGATTTTTTTTTGTTGAAAAAATTAGGCATTTTCAACAAAAGCGACAAACTAGAAAATATGGAGGTGGAAGTCGTGCGAGTTAAGATTACATTGGCATGTACGGAGTGCAAGCAGCGCAACTACAACATGACAAAAGACAAAAAAGAACATCCGGACAGGATGGAAACAAGTAAGTATTGCAGATTCTGCAAGCGTCACACATTACACAAAGAGACAAAATAATTGCCGCATTTTGGCAGAAAGGTTAAACTATGGCAGAAGCAACTACTAAAGAAAAGGGTCGCATTAAGCGCTGGTTTAAAGGTCTTAAGGCTGAGTTCAAAAAGATCGTTTGGCCTGACAGAGAATCAGTTTTAAAAGAGACCGCTGCTGTTATTGTCATCACCATTATTTTGAGCCTGATCATTGCGGTACTTGATATGGGTATTATGAACCTGTTCAATACGGTTTTGAAACTTGGTGCTTAATCGGTAATGTGGAGGTAACTATGGCAGACGCTAAGTGGTACATTGCTCATACCTATTCAGGGTATGAAAATAAGGTGAAGACAAGTCTTGAAATGACTGTCCAGAACCGTGGCCTTGAAGATCAGATCCTCAGCATAGAGGTTCCGGTCGAAAAAGCGATCGAGGTTAAGGACGGTGTAAAGAAGACGGTTGAACGTAAGATGTTCCCCGGATATGTCTTTGTTCACATGGACATGAACGACGAAACATGGTACGTTGTCAGAAACACAAGAGGTGTTACCGGGTTTGTAGGACCGGGTTCCAAGCCTGTTCCGCTTACGGAAGCTGAGGTTAAGAACGCCGGACTTGACAAAACACAGGGAGGAAAGCTTGCAGAGATCGAGCTTGACTTCAAGGTTGGCGACACAGTAATGATCCTTGAAGGTAACTGGGAAAACAAGACAGGTATCGTTAAGCAGATTAACGATCACAAGCAGACAGTTATCATTTCAATCGAAATGTTTGGCCGTGAAACACCGGTTGAACTTGCTTTTACGGCTGTAAGAGCAGAAAAGTACTGATATCACGAGACCTTTCGTGATAAGTGGGAGGAAGGGCACGTTTTGTGTGTCAGACTCCGATAATACCACATTTAGGAGGTAAATCTACAATGGCAAAGAAAATTGAAGGCTATATCAAATTACAAATCCCTGCAGCTAAGGCAACACCGGCTCCTCCGGTTGGTCCCGCACTTGGCCAGCATGGTGTAAACATTCCTCAGTTTACAAAGGAATTCAACGCAAGAACAGCAGATCAGGAAGGCATGATCATTCCCGTAGTTATTACGGTTTATTCCGACAGAAGCTTTACTTTCATCACAAAGACACCCCCTGCAGCAGTTCTTTTAAAGAAGGCATGCAATCTTAAGTCTGCATCCGGAACTCCTAACAAGCAGAAGGTTGCTCAGATCAAGAGAAGCGAAGTTGAGAAGATCGCTCAGCTCAAAATGCCCGATCTCAATGCAGGAAGCCTTGAAGCAGCTACAAGCATGATCGCAGGTACTGCAAGAAGCATGGGCATTGAAGTTGTTGAAGGCTAAATCTTACGTTGAATGACGTGGGAGGACGGACCGTTAAACGGTCTATATTCCGTAATTACCACATAGGAGGTTATATAAATGAAAAGAGGAAAGAAATATCAGGACGCAGTTAAAACTTACACTAAGTCCCAGCAGTATGATATTGCTGAAGCAGTAAGTATTGTTAAGAAAAATGCAGTAGCGAAATTCGATGAGACGATCGAAACACACATCAGACTCGGCGTTGACGGACGTCATGCTGATCAGCAGGTTCGTGGTGCAGTTGTTCTTCCCAACGGAACAGGTAAGAAGGTTCGTGTACTTGTTTTCGCTAAGGGTGACAAGGTAAACGAGGCTCAGGCAGCAGGCGCTGATTACGTTGGCGGAGATGAGCTCATTCCCAGAATTCAGAATGACGGATGGCTTGATTTCGATGTTGTTGTAGCAACTCCCGACATGATGGGCGTTGTAGGACGTCTCGGTAAGGTTCTCGGACCTAAGGGATTAATGCCTAACCCCAAGGCAGGAACGGTTACCATGAACGTTGCGGCTGCTATCGCAGATATCAAAGCAGGTAAAGTTGAGTACAGACTTGACAAGGCAAACATTATCCATTGCGCAGTCGGAAAGGCTTCCTTTACCGAAGAACAACTCGCAGAAAACTTCCAGACGCTGTTAAATGCAATCACAAAGGCAAAGCCTGCTACAGCTAAGGGCCAGTACTACAAGAGCATCACACTTACATCCACAATGGGCCCCGGTGTAAAGGTTAGCGCTGCTAAGATCCAGTAACATAATTTGTGGTTGACAACAAATAAATTTTGAGATATAATCCGCGGGTGTCATGAAAATGACATCCGTGAGATATATAACTACCGAAGACAGCAGGTGAGGGAAACCTCGTAAGAACACAAACGCCTGCCGAGGGAAAAGATATGTTTGATCATTCAGACTGCTTGACCGTTCGGTTGGCAGTCTTTTCTTTTATAAAAGAAAGGCTGCAAAAAAATCTATAAAGGAGGTTACCGATATGGCAAAAGTAGAAATCAAAGCACCCATCATTGACGAAATTAAGGAGATTGTTGCGAAAGCATCATCCGCAGTGCTTGTTGACTACCGTGGACTTACAGTTGCCGAAGATACAGCTCTTCGTAAAGAGCTTCGTGAAGCAGGCGTAATTTACAAGGTATTCAAGAACACCTATCTTAAGCGCGCATTTGAAGGAACAGATTTCGCTCAGCTCGACAATGAGCTTGAAGGACCTACAGCTATCGCATTCGGAATTGACGATGCAACAGCTCCCGCAAGGATCATTGCTAAGCATGCTGAGAAGATTGAAGCATTAACATTCAAGGCCGGCGTAGTTGAGGGCAATTATTATGATGTCAAGGGCGTTGTTGCACTTTCCAAGATCCCTTCGAGAGAAGTACTTATCTCCAAGCTTCTTGGCAGCTTGCAGTCCCCCATCACAAACTTTGCAAGAGTTCTCAAGCAGATCGCAGAGAAGAACGACGGCGGAAACGAGGCAGCTTAATTCTGAGCGCCCGATTACAGTTGCGGCATAGAGCCGCGTAGTATTCTAAAATAATCCAGGAGGATAAAAAAATGACAACACAGGAATTTATCGATGCCATTAAGGGCATGACAGTATTAGAGTTAAACGATCTCGTAAAGGCTTGCGAGGAAGAGTTCGGCGTTTCTGCAGCAGCAGGCGTTGTAGTTGCAGCAGCAGGTCCTGCAGCAGCAGCTGAAGAGAAGACAGAGTTCGATGTTGAGCTTACAGAAGTAGGCGCAGAGAAGATCAAGGTTATCAAGGCTGTTCGTGAGATCACAGGTCTTGGACTTGGTGAAGCTAAGGCAGCTGTTGAAGCAGCTCCCAAGGTACTTAAAGAGGGTGCTTCCAAGGCAGAGGCTGAGGACATCAAGAAGAAGCTTGAAGAAGCAGGCGCTAAGGTTACTCTTAAGTAATTCGGTTTTTGTTAAGAAAGCTAAAAAAATCGAGCGATCTATGATCGCTCGATTTTATTTTTGAAAAAAATTTCGCTTGACTCTTTACAAATGCTGTGTTAATATAGACAATGCTCTTATTTTGGTCCGCTATGCCTATGACTTACTAATTATACCACATATGAGCAGATATGAAAAGATTTTTTTACAAAAATATAACACGAGGTGAAAGCGTCAATGGAAAAGAACAGTATGCATCCTGTCAAAGTCGGTAAGGGGATTAGGATGAGCTATTCGAAGAGAGACGAAGTTCTCGAGATGCCGAATCTTATAGAGGTTCAGAAGAACTCCTATAAGTGGTTCATCGAAAAAGGACTTCAGGAAGTCTTCGAAGACGTGTCCCCAATCAAGGATTTCTCGGGTAATCTTGAACTCTCTTTCCTCAGTTACAGACTCTGCGAGGACGAAAAGAAGTACACCATCGAAGAGTGCAAAGAAAGAGACGAAACATATGCAGCTCCGCTTAAGGTGAAGGTTGATCTCCATCGGACGGATGACGGCAGCAGTGTTGTTTCAGAGATCTTCATGGGAGAAGTTCCCCTTATGACCGATACCGGTGCCTTCATTATAAACGGTGCCGAAAGAGTCATCGTCAGTCAGCTGGTACGTTCACCCGGCATTTATTTTGATATAACACATGATAAACTCGGTAAGCGCCTTTTCACAAGCCAGGTTATTCCCAACCGTGGTGCGTGGATCGAGTATGAGACGGATTCCAATGACGTTTTCTGGGCACGTGTCGACAGAAACCGTAAGGTTCCCGTAACGGTTCTGCTTCGTGCACTGGGTTACGGAACAAATGAGCAGATCCGCGAAGTATTTGGCGACGAGCCCAAGCTTGAAGCTACTTTTGCCAAGGATACCTGCGAAGACTTTACTCAGGGACTTCTTGAACTTTACAAGAAACTGAGACCCGGTGAGCCTCTTGCGGTTGATACGGCCAAGTCCCTCATCCACGGAATGTTTTTCGATCCCAAGCGTTACGATCTTGCAAAGGTCGGACGTTATAAATTCAACAAAAAGCTTCACTTAAAGAAAAGAGTGGTTGGACTTACACTCGCTCAGGATATTGTAGACCTCAACACCGGTGAGATCATCGCCGAGGAGGGACAGAAGATAACCGAACAGATGGCTATTGACATCCAGAATGCGGCTATCCCTTATTTCGATGTCCAGACGGAGGAAAGAAACGAAAGGATCGTTACCAACCTCAGTGTGGATCTTAGAGCATACGTTAACTGCAATCCCGAAGAACTTGGCATTACAGAAAACGTTTACTTCCCTGTTCTTCGTGAGATCCTTGAAGAGTACGGCGGTGACGAAGAGGCTCTTCTTAAGGAGATCAAGAAGCGTGCTTCGGAACTTGTTCCCAAGCATATCACAAAGGAAGACATCATCGCTTCCGTTAACTACAATATGCATCTTGAAAACGGCATAGGAAACAAGGACGATATCGATCACCTCGGAAATCGTCGTATCCGTGCTGTGGGCGAGCTTTTGCAGAACCAGTACCGCATCGGTATTTCCCGTATGGAGCGTGTGGTACGTGAAAGAATGTCAACACAGGGGATCGAAAGCGTTACAGCTCAGTCCCTTATCAATATCAAGCCTGTTACGGCGGCTGTTAAGGAGTTCTTCGGAAGTTCCCAGCTGTCCCAGTTCATGGATCAGAACAACCCCTTGTCCGAACTTACGAACAAGCGTCGTCTCTCCGCTCTGGGTCCCGGCGGACTTTCCCGTGACCGTGCATCCTTCGAAGTGCGTGACGTACATTATACCCACTACGGCAGAATGTGCCCCATTGAGACTCCCGAAGGTCCCAACATCGGTCTTATCAACTCACTTGCATCCTATGCAAGGATCAATGAGTATGGTTTCATCGAGGCTCCTTATCGTAAAACCGACAAAACAGATCCGACCAATCCCCGCGTAACAGACGAGGTTGTTTACCTTACGGCGGATGAAGAAGATAACTACGTTGTTGCTCAGGCAAACGAAGCTCTCGATGAGAACGGATATTTTGTAAACAACATGGTTTCCGGTCGTTTCAGAGATGAGACTTCTTCATATGAAAAGAGAAGGATCGACTTCATGGACGTATCACCCAAGATGGTATTCTCGGTAGCTACGGCAATGATCCCCTTCCTTCAGAACGATGACGCAAACCGTGCCCTCATGGGTTCAAACATGCAGCGTCAGGCAGTTCCGCTTCTTTTCACCGATGCGCCTGTTGTTGATACGGGTATCGGCGTTAAGGCAGCCATCGACTCCGGTTCATGTATGACAGCTCAGAATGCAGGTGTTGTTGAGAAAGCATCCGCTAATGAGATCGTTATAAAGAACAAAGACAAGAAGCTTGAAACATACAAGCTGACCAAGTTTGCAAGAAGCAACCAGGGTACTTGCATCAACCAGAGACCCATCGTTTCCAAGGGTGAGAAGGTTGAAGCAGGTCAGGTTATTGCGGACGGCGCTTCAACAGCGGGCGGAGAACTTGCTCTCGGCAAGAACCCTCTCATCGGATTCATGACATGGGAAGGTTACAACTACGAGGATGCCGTTCTTATTTCAGAGCGTCTTGTTCAGGAAGATGTTTATACTTCGGTACATATTGAAGAGTATGAATCCGAAGCAAGAGATACAAAGCTCGGACCCGAAGAGATCACAAGAGAAGTTCCCGGAGTAGGTGACGATGCTCTTAAGGATCTTGACGAAAGAGGAATCATCCGTGTAGGTGCGGAAGTTCGTGCCGGTGATATTCTCGTCGGTAAGGTTACTCCCAAGGGAGAGACGGATCTTACCGCAGAAGAGAGACTCCTTCGCGCGATCTTCGGTGAGAAGGCAAGAGAAGTCAGAAACACCTCTCTTGAGCTCCCTCACGGTGAGTTCGGTATTGTTGTTGATACAAAGGTATTTAAGCGCGAAAACGGCGATGATCTCCCTGCCGGAGTAAATGAGAGCGTTCGCGTATATATTGCACAGAAGAGAAAGATCCAGGTCGGCGATAAGATGGCCGGTCGTCACGGAAACAAGGGTGTCGTTTCGAGAGTACTTCCCGTAGAAGACATGCCTTTCCTTCCCAACGGACGTCCCCTCGACATCGTTCTTAACCCCCTCGGCGTTCCTTCTCGTATGAACATCGGACAGGTGCTTGAAACTCACCTTTCCCTTGCCGCAAAGATTCTCGGTTTCAACGTATCCTCACCTATATTCAACGGTGCTAAGGAGTATGAGATCCAGGATCTCCTTGAAGTTGCCAATGATTTCGTAAATACGGAATGGGAAGACTTCAAGAAAAAATATGCTGATATTCTTGAACCCGATGTTATCGAGTACCTTGGCAATCATCTCGACGAGAGAGACGATTGGAAGGGCGTTCCCATCGGACGTGACGGAAAGGTTCAGCTCCGTGACGGACGTACCGGTGAAGAGTTCGATTCACCTGTTACCATCGGATTCATGCATTACTTAAAACTCCATCACCTGGTTGACGATAAGATCCATGCCCGTTCAACAGGTAAGTACTCCATGGTTACGCAGCAGCCTCTCGGCGGTAAAGCCCAGTTCGGCGGACAGCGTTTCGGAGAAATGGAAGTTTGGGCTCTCGAAGCATACGGTGCATCCCATGTTCTTCAGGAAATCCTTACCGTTAAGTCCGACGATATTCAGGGACGTGACAAGACCTGCGAAGCTATCATGAAGGGTCAGAACATTGCAGAACCCGGTATTCCGGAATCCTTCAAGGTTCTCCTTAAGGAACTGCAGTCACTTGCTCTTGATGTCACTGTTCTTGATGAAAACGGAGAAGAAGTTATCCTGAACGATAAGATCAACTATGGTGATGAAACGGGCAGCGAAGACGAATACAACAACATCGATGACGAAAATCATTACAGCTATGATAACGGTGACTTCGGTTCACACAGCGGCTTCCTTTATGAAGATCAGGAAGGCAACATCATAGATGACGGTGATTTCGAAGAAGACGATAATTTCGGCGATTTCGATACAGAAGATATGGACGATCAAGGCTTTGAAGAATAGGAGGGATACTTAAAACATGTCAGTTAATTATTCAGATGATTCCATCAAGGCCGTCAGCTACGACGCCATCAAGATTGGACTTGCTTCTCCCCAGAAGATCAAGGAGTGGTCCTTTGGTGAAGTAGAAGAGCCTGAAACTATCAATTACCGTACACTTAAACCCGAGAAGAAGGGTCTTTTCTCCGAAGCTATATTCGGACCTGTTAAGGACTATGAGTGCTCATGCGGTAAGTTTAAAAAGAATGGTATTAAATCCGCCAAGGATCATGTAGTAAAATGTGACAACTGCGGCGTTGAAATTACAAAATCTTCCGTAAGAAGAGAGAGAATGGGACATATCGAGCTTGCAGCTCCCGTTTCCCACATCTGGTACTTCAAGGGTATCCCCAGTCGTATGGGACTCATCCTTGACATTTCTCCCAGAAACCTTGAAAAGGTTCTCTATTTTGCGGCTTATATTGTAATCGATAAGGGAGAGACGGATCTTCAGTACAAGCAGATCCTTTCCGAGACAGAATACAATGAGGCATGCGACAAGTACGGAAGCAAGGCATTCCGTGTAGGAATGGGTGCGGAAGCTATCAGAGAGCTTCTTGAAGCCATCGACCTTGACAAAGAAGCAGAAGAAATGAAGGCGGCTCTTCTTACCGCTACAGGTCAGAAGAGAGCAAAGCTCGTTAAGCATTTGAGCGTTGTTGAGGATTTCAGAAAGTCAGGAAACCGTCCCGAATGGATGATCCTTGTAAACCTTCCCGTTATCCCGCCCGATCTTCGTCCTATGGTTGAGTTGGACGGTGGACGTTTTGCCACTTCCGATATGAACGATCTCTATCGTCGTATCATCAACAGAAACTTAAGACTTCGTAAGCTCATTGCAGCCAAGGCTCCTGAGCTTGTGGTAAGAAATGAGAAGAGAATGCTTCAGGAAGCTGTTGATGCGCTTATTGACAACGGCAGAAGAGGCAGACCGGTTACCGGTCCCGGAAACCGTCCTTTAAAGAGTATCTCGGATCTCTTAAAGGGTAAGCAGGGACGTTTCCGTCAGAACCTTCTCGGTAAGCGTGTTGACTATTCCGGACGTTCCGTTATCGTAGTAGGACCCGAACTTAAGATTTATCAGTGCGGTCTTCCCAAAGAGATGGCACTTGAACTCTTCAAGCCTTTCGTTGTTAAGGAACTCCTTGCAAACGGACAGGCTCACAACCCTAAGGCAGCCAAGAAGATGGTTGATCGTGCACAGGCTGAGGTTTGGGATATTCTCGAGAGAGTTATCAGAGAGCATCCTGTTATGCTTAACCGTGCTCCTACGCTTCACAGACTCGGTATTCAGGCTTTCGAGCCGATCCTTGTCGAAGGTAAGGCTATCAAGCTTCATCCTCTTGTATGTACAGCGTTCAACGCCGACTTCGACGGTGACCAGATGGCTGTTCACCTTCCTCTTTCGGCTGAAGCACAGGCAGAGGCTCGTTTCCTTATGCTTTCACCCAACAACCTGTTGAAGCCTTCAGACGGTGGCCCTGTTGCCGTTCCTTCACAGGATATGGTTCTCGGTATCTACTATCTTACACTTCGTAAGGTTGGAGAGATCGGCGAAGGCAAAGCTTTCAAGAGCATGAACGAGGCTTATCTTGCATATGAGAACAAGGCGATCACACTGCACACCACCATCAAGGTTCGTCGTAAGATGACTCTTGAGGACGGTACAGAGATCTCCAGAGTTATTGAGAGCACCTTGGGTACTCTTATATTCAATGAGATCATTCCTCAGGACCTCGGTCTCCAGAAGCGTGATCCCGCTAAGCCCGAAGATGCACTTCTTCTTGAGGTTGACAACGGTAAGCCCGTTGGTAAGAAGATGCTTAAAAAGATCCTTGAAAAATGTATCAGTGTTCACGGCGCTACAAAGACTGCCGAAACTCTTGATGCCATCAAGGCTCTCGGTTACAAGTTCTCCACTCGTGCAGCTATGACCGTATCCATTTCGGATATGACCGTACCCGCATCAAAGAAGGAGATCCTCGCAGAGGCACAGGCACAGGTCGACAAGATCGCTCTGTATCACAGAAGAGGACGTACTACCGAAGAAGAGCGTTACAAAGCTGTTATCGAGGTTTGGAAAAAGGCCGATGATGAGATCACAAAGGCTCTTCTTACAGGTCTTGACCAGTTTAACAATATTCACATGATGGCTGATTCCGGTGCCCGTGGTTCCGACAAGCAGATCAAACAGCTTGCAGGCATGCGTGGTCTTATGGCCGATACATCTGGACGTACCATCGAACTTCCCATCAAGTCCAACTTCCGTGAAGGTCTTGATGTTCTGGAGTACTTCGTATCCGCACACGGCGCCCGTAAGGGATTGTCCGATACTGCTCTTCGTACGGCAGACTCCGGTTACCTGACACGTCGTCTTGTTGACGTTTCTCAGGATGTCATCATTCGTGAAACCGAATGTATGAGAGAGGATGACACAGAGATACCCGGAATGTGGGTTAAGGCTTTCATGGATAAGCAGGAAGTCATCGAATCCCTTAAGGACAGGATCACAGGTCGTTTCTCATGCGAAACCATCCTTGATGATAACGGAGAAGTTATCGTTAAGGCTAATCATATGATCACAGCAAAGAGAGCCGACAGGATCCTTGCAAAGAAGGAATTCCTTGAGCCCGATCCCAGACCTTCACATGAGGGAGAGATGTGGGTTAAGCCTTCGGCTAAGGTTAAGATCAGAACAGCTCTTACCTGCCGTTCAAGACTCGGTGTCTGCGCTAAGTGTTACGGTGCAAACATGGCTACCGGCGAACCCGTTCAGGTAGGTGAAGCAGTAGGTATCATTGCCGCTCAGTCTATCGGTGAACCCGGTACACAGCTTACAATGAGAACCTTCCATACCGGTGGTGTTGCCGGCGGCGATATCACACAGGGTCTTCCCCGTGTCGAGGAACTTTTCGAAACACGTAAACCCAAGGGACTTGCTATTATTGCTGACTTTGGCGGAACTGTTGAGATCAGAGACACGAAGAAGAAGCGTGAAGTTGTTGTTACCAATCATGAGACAGGTGATTCCAAGGCATATCTCATTCCTTACGGATCCAGGATCAAGGTTATGGATAACCAGGAGATCGAGGCCGGTGACGAACTGACCGAAGGTTCCGTATATCCTCATGATATCTTAAGGATCAAGGGAATCGGCGCCGTTCAGGATTACATGCTTCGTGAAGTTCAGAGAGTTTACCGTCTGCAGGGTGTTGAGATCAACGATAAGCACATTGAGGTTATCGTTCGTCAGACCATGAAGAAGGTAAGGATCGACGAATCCGGCGATTCCGAATTACTTCCCGGAACAAACGTTGACATTTTCGAGTTTGAAGATATCAATAAGCAGCTCGTTGCCGAGGGCAAGCGTCCCGCAGAAGGAAAGCAGATCATGCTTGGTATTACCAAGGCTGCTCTTGCTACAAACTCCTTCCTGTCGGCAGCCTCCTTCCAGGAGACTACAAGAGTTCTCACAGATGCATCCATCAAGGGAAAGATCGATCCCCTTATCGGCTTAAAGGAAAATGTTATCCTCGGAAAGCTCATCCCTGCAGGTACAGGTATGAAGCAGTACAGAAACATTGCTCTTGATACCGATGCGGATACATTCTCCGAAGAGTATTCCGATATGGAATATGATGAGAACGGTTTCAGCAACTACGGTGACGGATATTCGGATTTCGGTTCGGAAGAAGAAGTTACGGAAGAGGCTGAAGAGATCGAAGATGAGTTCTATGAAGAACCCGTTAACGATGAGCAGTAATTTTCAAAAGACATAATAATAAGGCTCGGTTTTTCAAAACCGAGCCTTGTTTTTGTATGACGGGCATGCCGTCAATCTGTGGTGAAAGTCCACAAGGGGCGTAGTTGCCGACGAACCCCAGAGCGACTCCCAAGGTTTACTCTGCGAAGAGTAGGCGAGAAGAAGGGATAGCAAAATCGTAGCCTGA
>JAEEYF010000028.1 GCA_016291655.1 Lachnospiraceae bacterium
ACAGCAGTGCGCTAGTACTTACTTTATACAGAAACTTATTGACCTGGATTTAAAGCAATTTAAATCTTTCTGCTGCGTAGGTATTACTGCCGGGGCATCGACCCCAAACAAAATCATCAAGGAGGTTCTTACTGTTATGGACGAGAATTTTGCACAATTAATGGAGGAGTCTTTTAAGACAGTACATACCGGTCAGGTTGTTGAAGGTAAAGTCATCAGTGTTAAAGAAGACGAAATAATCTTAAACATCGGATACAAATCAGATGCAACCGTTTCACGCGGCGAGTACACAAACACTCCCAATGTTGACCTTACAAAGCTTGTTAAGGTTGACGATACTATGAACGTTAAGATTCTTAAGGTGGATGACCGTGAAGGACAGGTTATCGCATCCTACAAGAGATTGGCCGCTGAACGTTCCAGCAAGGTACTTGAGGAGGCATTCAATAACAAGACCGTTCTCAAGGCTGTTGTATCAGAAGTATTAAACGGAGGTCTCATTGTTGAGATCGACGAGACAAGGATCTTCATTCCCGCAAGCCTTGTATCGGATACCTTTGAAAAGGATCTTACAAAGTATAAGGGACAGGAGATCGAATTCGTATTAACCGAGTTCAACACAAAGAGAAGAAGGATCATCGGCGACAGAAAGCAGATCGTTTCCGCCAAGAAGGAAGAGAAGAAGCAGGAGCTTCTTTCCAAGATCAAGGTTAATGACATTGTTGAAGGTGTTGTCAAGAACGTTACCGATTTCGGTGCATTTGTTGACATCGGAGGGATCGACGGACTCCTTCACATCTCCGAAATGTCTTGGGGCAGAATTGAAAATCCCAAGAAGGTATTCAAGTCAGGCGACAACGTAAGAGCATTTATCAAGGAAATCTCCGGTGATAAGATCGCTCTTTCCATGAAGTTTGCGGATCAGAATCCCTGGGCTAATGCCGACGAAGATTTTGCCATCGGTAACGTGATCACCGGTAAGGTAGCAAGAATGACCGATTTCGGCGCTTTCATCGAGATCGTTCCCGGTGTTGATGCTCTTCTTCATGTTTCACAGATCTCAAGAAAGAGGATCGAGAAGCCTGCGGATGTATTGAAGATCGGTCAGGAGATCACGGCTCAGATCGTTGATTTCAATTATGATGAAAAGAAGATTTCCTTAAGCATGAGAGCTCTCGAGGAACCTGAAGAGGAGACTGCGGAGACTGCAGAAGCTGCTGAGGAAACCGCCGAAGAAGCAAAAGAAGAATAATCCGGACATCAAGACATTTACTTAAGCGAATATCTTTGACTTAAAGGAGGTGTCTCCATGACACCTGTTCAGGTTTCATGCGAAACACCTCCTGCTTTTTTAGAAACGGCGGTTACACCAATTCTAAGAAAAGGAGAACGGTAAAGCTGTGTTTTACCGGGTGGTGAATATGGATGATTATGAAAGCTTTAAAAAAGAAATATTTGCCTTAACCCAGATAGACTTGAGTGCATATAAAGAGAAACAGATGCGCAGAAGGATCGATTCTCTTATTATGAAAAACGGTATCGGCACTTATGCCGAGTATGTATCCGCGATCAAAAAAGACAGAGCCCTTTTTGAAGAGTTTGTTAATTATCTTACGATCAATGTTTCGGAGTTCTTCAGAAATCCGGAACAGTGGGAAATACTTGAGAAAGAGCTTCTGCCCGAAATATTATCGAAAACAAGGACTCCGAAGATATGGAGTGCAGCCTGCTCCACGGGTGATGAGCCCTATACCATTGTTATGCTTCTGTCCAGACATCTTCCTTTGAATCAGATCAAGGTGCTCGCTACGGACATTGACAAACAGGTTATTGAAAAAGCCAAGGCCGGACTTTATATAGACAAGAGTTTGAAAAGTGTTCCGAAAGATCTGTTCCAAAAGTATTTTACACAGGTCAACGAATATACATATAAGATTTCCGACGATATCAAGAGATGCGTAGAATTTAAGAACGCAAATCTTTTAAAGGACCCCTATCCCTCGGATTGCGATCTGATCGTTTGCAGAAACGTTTTGATCTACTTTACCGAGGAAGCCAAAAATGATATCTACAAAAAGTTCAATGCGGCGTTGAAAAAGGACGGGCTGCTTTTCGTCGGATCCACAGAACAGATAATTCAATCCTACAGCTTGAATTATTCTACCGCTAAATCATTTTTCTACAGAAAGATGTGATCCGGAGGATATATGGAAGACAAGATAATTGTTGCGGTTGACGGAATGGGCGGTGACAATGCACCTTACGAAATAGTTAAAGGCTGCATCGAAGCGGTCAGACTTCAACCGAACATACATGTTAAACTTGTTGGACCCGAGGAACTGATGCGTTCCGAACTTCAAAAGTTTGACGGAAACAAGGAAAACATTGAGATCGTTAATGCAACCGAAGTCATATCCTGTGATGAGGCTCCGGTAAATGCGATCAGAAGAAAAAAGGATTCAACCATCGTTGTCGGCTGTAATCTTGTAAAGAAGGGAGAAGCAGATGCTTTCCTTTCCGCAGGAAGTACAGGGGCCATCCTCGTCGGAGGACAGCTCATCGTCGGCAGGATCAAAGGTGTGGAGAGACCTCCCATCGGAACCATGTTCCCCACGGCAAAGGGTGTTTCTTTGCTGGTGGATTCGGGAGCAAACGTGGATGCCAGAGCTTCTCATCTTGTACAATTTGCAAAGATGGGGTCAATCTATTTCGGAAACACCATGGGTGTTGAAAAGCCTCGAGTCGCGATCGTAAATATCGGACTTGAGGAAGAAAAAGGTAATCAGCTTGTAAAAGAGACCTATCCCTTACTTAAAGAATGCAAGGATATCAATTTTATCGGAAGCATCGAAGCAAGAGAGATCCCGAACGGTTATGCGGATGTTATCGTATGCGAGGGTTTCGTAGGCAATGTCATCTTAAAACTGTACGAGGGTACAACAAAGGCTCTCATAGGGATCGTTAAGAAAAGCTTCCACTCTTCGTTAAAGAGCAAGATAGGCGGTTTGCTTGTAAAGCCCGCTCTTAAGTCGACACTCAAGAAGCTTATGGCTGATGAATACGGAAGCGCGCCTCTTTTGGGACTTAACGGTCTTGTATTAAAGACTCACGGCAGCGCTACCGCTAAGGAAGTGAAAAATTCGTTGCTTCAGGCTCTTGATTTCAAGAAACAGAAGATAAACGAAAAAATAAAAGAAACAATTACGATCAACGATTCATTGGAGGAACTATAATATGGAATTGGAAAAAATCAGAGATATAATCAGTGAGGTTCTGAACTTAAATTCCGAAGAAATTAATCCCGAGTCCAGATTTATTGAGGATCTCGGTGCTGATTCACTGGATATTTTCCAGATCATCATGGGTATCGAAGAAGAATTTGACATTGAAATCGAAAATGAAGATGCCGAAAAGATCGTCACCGTACAGGATGCTATCGACAGGATCAATGAAGTTCTTAAGAACAAGTAAACAACAGTTTTAAACACATTTGAAAAATGCAGACACTTTTGTCTTATGGTTTGGTCTTAAGGCTGAAGTGTCCGTTTTTTTCGGGCGGGTGAATATGGTAAATAATGATGATTTATCAAAACTGATGCAAAATATTGGTTATACATTTAAAGATGATACACTTCTTGCGCTTGCCTTGAGGCACAGTTCTGTTGTACATGAACGGATGATCAACAAGAATGAGAGCAACGAAAGGATCGAGTTTTTGGGAGATGCGGTTCTCGAACTGGTTTCCAGTGAGTTCCTTTACATGCATTTTCCGGATCATCCCGAAGGACAGATGTCCAAGCTCAGAGCAAGTCTCGTGTGTGAACCTTCTCTTGCAAACGATGCAAAGGAGATCGAACTGTCCGAATTTATCAATCTTGGCTTCGGAGAAGACAAGAGTGGCGGAAGATACAAGGATTCGATCGTTTCCGATGCTTTTGAAGCCCTGATCGGCGCTATTTACCTGGACGGAGGTCTTGAAGAGGCAAAGAAATTTATTTTGCGCTTCGTATTGAACGATATCGAGAAAAAAGCGATATTCCATGACAGTAAATCCTTATTGCAGGAATTTGTTCAGAACAGATTCAAAAAAAGTGTTCAATATGAGATCCTTTCCGAGAAAGGACCGGATCATAACAAGGAATTTATTGCCAGAGTATTGATCGGCGACGAGCCGATGGAGATCGGAGAAGGAAGAAGCAAGAAGGCTGCCGAGCAGGCTGCGGCTTATCAGACATACATAAAGCTTAAGCTTTAAATCTTAAACTACGCAGGTAAAAAAATGTATCTTAAATCCATAGAAATACACGGATTCAAATCCTTTGCAAACCGCATACTTTTCAAATTCAATGATGGCATTACAGCCATAGTCGGACCCAACGGATCCGGAAAAAGCAATGTTGCGGATGCAGTCAGATGGGTGCTGGGTGAACAGAGCGCAAAGCAGTTGCGCGGAAGCAAAATGGAAGATGTCATCTTCTCGGGAACTCAGCTTCGAAAGCCTATGGGCTATGCTTTTGTTGCAATCACATTTGATAACTCGGACCGTGCTTTGAACATCGATTATGAAGAAGTTACCGTTTCAAGACGGGTTTACCGTTCGGGAGAAAGCGAATATCTTATCAACGGGAACACCTGTCGTCTGCGCGATGTACAGGAGCTGTTCTTTGATACGGGTATCGGTAAAGAAGGCTATTCCATTATCGGTCAGGGGCAGATAGACAAGATCCTTTCAGGTAAGCCTGAGGACAGGCGTGAACTCTTCGATGAGGCTGCCGGAATTGTCAAGTACAAAAAGAGAAAAGCCGCCGCCGAAAAGGAACTTGACGAAGAAGCCATGAACCTTGCAAGGATCACTGACATTCTTTCTGAGATCGAAAAGCAGGTGGGGCCTCTGGAAAAACAGTCCGAAGTGGCTAAGGAATACCTTAAGCTTAATGAAGAATTAAAGAAATATGAGATCAATCTTTTTTTGGCTGATTATGAAAAGAATAATACAGCCAAGGAAGAAGCGCTGAACAAGCAGGAGATCATTAATTCCGATATTGCCGATACAAAGCGGGAATATGACAATACAAAGCTCGAATATGAAAAGCTTGAAGGTGAGATGAGCGAATTCACTTCCAAGATCGATGAAAAGAGAGAGAACCGTAATTCGATCCTCATCGCTTCCGAAAAAAAGGAAGGCGAGATCAAGCTCATGGAAGAGAAAAAGAATTCTCTTTATCAGAGCAATGCTCATTACGATCAGAGAAAGCGATCGATAAACGAGGAGATCGATGCCAGATATGCTGAGATCGACAAGCAATCGGACAGTCGCAGGGAGACCCTCAAGAAGATCGATGACTTAAAGAGCACTCAGTCCGATTCCGGGGATGAACTTAACAGCATTCAGGAGCGTATAAAGGCTTGTTCGGGTGAGATAGAGGAATGCAATCAAAAGCTTATGAAGCTTATGAATGAGGATTCCGCCATTAAGACACAGAAGCAGAAGTTTGAAACATTGAACGAGCAGAATGCTTTGAAGAAGGCTGAACTCACCAAAAAGGTTTTAAACCAAAAGAACTTTGAAAACGAATATGAAACTGCGGTTGAAACTTTTAACCGTGAGCTTTCCGAAATTGCGGAAAGGATTACGGAACTTGAAAATGCTCTGGCTTCGCAAAAGAATGAGAAAACTAAGCTAAAGGAAAGAATGGATGAAACTTCGGGCTTTCTTGACAGGTTCCAAAAGGAAAGGATCGAGCTCGAATCGAGAGTCGGTACTTTACGTGACTTTTCGGAAAGATATGAGGGCTATGGAAACAGCATCAAAAAGGTGATGGAACAAAAGCCCAAATATCCCGGTATCATCGGCGTTGTATCCGACATTATCGAGGTTCAGGAGAAATATGAGACCGCCATTGAAACGGCATTGGGAGGAAACATCCAGAATATTGTCACCAAGGACGAAGCTACGGCAAAACGTATGATAGAGTTCTTAAAGCAGAACAAGTTCGGACGTGCCACCTTCCTTCCGCTTAATGCGATCACCGCAAAAGAGGCTTCTCAGGACAACAATATCCTTAAGGCACCCGGAGTTATCGGATATGCCAACAAGCTTGTAAAGACCTCCAAGGAATATATTGAAGTCATCAAATACCTGATCGGCCGCATCATTGTGGTTGATAACATCGACAATGCACTGAAGCTGGCAAAAGCCAACAACTATTCCTTAAGGATCGTTACTCTGGAAGGTGAACAGCTGAATCCCGGAGGATCTCTTTCCGGCGGTTCGTACAAAAACAACAGCAATCTTCTGGGTCGTAAACGTGAGATGGAAGAGGCCGAAGCCCAGGTTTCAAAGATAATGGTAAAGGTCAATGCACTGACACGTGAACGTGACGGCTTTAAGGAAATGATAGACAAGCTTTCCGATGAGATCGCAAAGAAGCATGAGGAAGTCGGCAAGTTGAACATCCGTCAGAATACGGTACAGATGAATCTTCAGAAGGAAAACGAAAGACTCAAGGAAAGCAAGGAATCCTTCTCCGTTACAGAACTTGAGATACATGCATTGGAGTCTAAGATAGCTGAAAACAATGCGCAGGCAGCAGAACTTACGGAAAAACTTTCCGACAACGAAAGCCTGAGAGCCGATATCAATGAAAAGATCGAAGGCCTGAATCACAAGCTGGACGAAGAAAGACGACTTGAGAGATATTCGAATGAAAGAGAATCCTCTCTTAAGGTTGAATATGCAGGTCTGGAGCGTACTTTGAGCTTCATCGACGAAACGGTCGAAAGATTGGGCGGTGAGATCGAAAAGTTCAAGGACGAGATCAAAGAACTTGAAAACAATGAAATGCTTTCCGAAGAGCAGCTTAAAAATCTGGACGATGAGATCCAAAAGGCACATTCCGAAATCGCTTCCAACAAGGTTGCGGTTGAAGACATAAACAATGAGATTGCTGAGCTTGAAAAGCAGAAGGGTGTCATCACAAAGGGACATAAAGAGTTTTTCAACAAGCATGAACAGCTGGCTCAGACACTCAATTCGCTTGAAAAAGAAGCATTCCGTCTCGAAAACCACATTGCCCGTATCGGGGAAGTCATTGATGAACAATGTGCTTACATGTGGAACGAGTATGAGGAGACCGTTGATTCGGCCAAGCAGAGGAAAGACGACAGTCTCGGAAGCTATACAGCGATCAAAAAGGGTGTTTCCGATACCAAGAGCAAGATCAAAGCTCTCGGTGATGTAAATGTCAATGCCATTGAGCAGTATAAGGAGGTATCGGAAAGATACAATCTTTATACCGTTCAGAGAAACGATATCATCGAAGCCGAGGAAAAGCTGAAAGGCATCATCGAAAAACTTGAAGAAGAGATGCGCAAGCAGTTTAATGAAAAGTTTGCGCTGATCAAGGATGAGTTTGATGTGGTATTTAAGGAACTTTTCGGAGGCGGACAGGGTACTTTGGAACTCATGGAGGACGAGGACGTTCTTATCGCAGGAATTAAGATCAATGCCCAGCCGCCGGGAAAGAAACTGCAGAACATGATGATGCTATCCGGTGGTGAAAGAGCACTTACCGCCATAGCACTGCTGTTTGCGATTCAGAACCTTAAGCCTTCGCCGTTCTGTCTTTTGGACGAGATCGAGGCTGCTCTGGATGACAGTAACGTGGGACGATATGCTCGTTATCTTCATAAACTTACGGATCACACCCAGTTCATCGTTATCACTCACAGAAGAGGTACCATGGCTTCTGCGGATGCTCTGTACGGTATCACGATGCAGGAAAAGGGTGTATCCGCACTTGTATCCGTAAGTCTTATCGAAAACTCACTTTCCAACTGAGTTCACCAACTATTTGTTTTACGGGAGTAATATGGGTATATTCAGAAGAATAGCCGCCTTTTTTACCGGGGCGGAAATAATCGATGACGATCTTTACGAAGAGATCGAAGAGAATCTTGTAATGGCAGACGTTGGCGTTGCCACCTCCGAAAAGATCATTGATTCGCTTAAGAGAAAAGTTAAAGAAAAGAAGATATACAAGCCTGCGGAATGCAGACAGCTGCTTATCGATTCCATAAAGGAACAGATGGATGTCCCTTCTGATGCATATGATTATGAGAATGGTCCTTCGGTTGTGCTGATGATCGGCGTAAACGGAGTCGGAAAGACTTCGTCCGTCGGAAAACTTGCATCTATGCTGAAGGCGGAGGGGAAGAGTGTTTTGATCTGTGCAGCCGATACTTTCAGAGCGGCTGCCATTGAACAGCTGGGAGAATGGGCAAAGAGAGCCGGGGTTGACATGATCGCCCAGAGTGAAGGCTCAGATCCCGCAGCGGTGGTGTTTGATGCTTTGAATGCAGCCAGGGCAAGAAAGACGGATGTTCTTCTTGTTGACACGGCCGGAAGACTTCAAAACAAGAAGAATCTTATGGATGAGCTCAATAAGATCGATCGTGTGATCTCCAGAGAATATCCGGAAGCCAAAAGAGAAACTCTTGTGGTGCTTGACGGTACCACCGGACAGAACGCATTGGTTCAGGCTAAGGAATTTAATGAAGTGGCTCCCGTTACGGGGATCATCATTACCAAACTTGAAGGAACAGCCAAAGGCGGTATTGCTATCGCCGTACAGTCCGAGCTTTCGGTTCCTGTGAAATACATAGGTTTGGGAGAAAAGATAGACAGCCTGAAGAAATTCGATCCGGAAAGCTATGTCAATTCTCTTTTTGAATAAAAGAACGGCTATTCTTCACGGATCGGTTACAAAGAAATTGTGCAGATTGTACAGAATTGGGATGTTTTTTTCTACATCCCAATTCTGTATTTGTGCTTGTATTCCGATTGAGCATTTGCTAAAATTTAATATACCAAAGTCACGAGTATGAATTAGAAAAGGAGTTATACATATGGCAAATCAGGATAAACTTAAAGCGCTTGACTCGGCGCTTGCACAGATTGAAAAAGCATACGGAAAGGGCTCGGTGATGAAACTGGGAGACACTGCCTCCATGCAGGTCGAAGCGATCCCCACAGGCTCTTTGTCACTTGATATCGCACTCGGTGTCGGCGGTGTTCCCAAGGGAAGGATCATAGAGATCTACGGTCCCGAATCTTCAGGTAAGACCACCGTTGCTCTGCATATGGTTGCTGAAGTTCAAAAACTCGGCGGAATTGCGGGTTTCATAGATGCAGAACATGCTCTTGACCCCGTTTATGCAAAAAACATCGGAGTTGACATTGACAATCTTTATATTTCACAGCCCGATAACGGAGAGCAGGCTCTTGAGATCACAGAGACCATGGTTCGTTCCGGAGCGGTGGATATCATCATAGTTGACTCGGTAGCCGCACTTGTTCCCAAGGCTGAGATCGAAGGAGATATGGGAGATTCACATATGGGCCTTCAGGCAAGACTCATGTCCCAGGCTCTCAGAAAGCTTACGTCTGCCATCAGCAGATCGAATTGCGTAGTTGTATTTATCAATCAGCTTCGTGAAAAACTGGGAGTCATGTTCGGTAATCCCGAGACCACGACCGGCGGTCGCGCTCTGAAATTCTATGCTTCGGTGAGAATGGATGTGAGAAGGGTAGAGTCCATCAAGGCAGGCGGAGATGTCATCGGAAGCAGGACAAGGATCAAGGTCGTTAAAAACAAGGTGGCTCCGCCGTTCAAGGAAGCTGAATTTGATATCATGTTCGGTAAAGGCATTTCCAAGACAGGCGATATCCTCGATCTGGCTACGGATCAGGGCATCATCAACAAGAGCGGTGCATGGTTCTCCTACAATGACGAGAAGATTGGCCAGGGTAGAGAAAATGTAAAGCTCTACCTTGATGAAAGACCTGAAGTTCTTGCCGAGATCGAAAACAAAGTACGTGAGAAATTCGGTTTTGCAACCCGTCCGGTTAAGGCCGATGCGGACGAAAAGTAGTTCATATGCATAGTATTTCTGAGATCAAGGATTTTTCAAAGGCAAAAAGTAAGATCGTTTTTGATGATGAAACCTTTCTGGTTGTTTACAAGGGGATGTACAAGGGCGATCCCGGCGTTATGCAGGATGATGAGTTCGAGGCTCTTGTCTCGGATATGATCTCATACGGAAAAAAACGGGCAATGAATCTTCTGATCAAAAAGGATTACTCCGTTAAAGCTCTGTGCAAAAAGCTCGAAGAAGACGGATACGGTCCGATGATCACAGAGAAGATACTTGAGTTCCTTAACTCTTTTCATTATCTTGATGATCTGAGACTGGCGGAGAATCTTATCAGAGACAAAAAAGCATCAAAGAGCAAGGCAGAGATCAGATTTCTGCTTAAAAAGCGCGAGATCCCTGATGATGTGGCGGAAAGAGCAATAGAAGAAGTTTATCTGAACGATGCGGAGGATAATGAAGAGAAGGATCCGGAAGTTATTGCCATTATCAATCAGCTTAAGAAAATGGGAATGACACCGGAGAAGATCGGATTAATGGAATACAAGGACAAACAGAAACTTGCAGCCGGGTTTTATCGAAAAGGCTTTAAAAGCGAGAATATTACCAAAACTTTGAGGCTTGAAACCTTTGAATGAGTAAAATATTCAGACAACGGATACTTTTTTATGTATCCGTTGTTTTTGTATGACGGGCATGCCGTCAATCTGTGGTGAAAGTCCACAAGGGGCGTAGTTGCCGACGAACCCCAGAGCGACTCCCAAGGTTTACTCTGCGAAGAGTAGGCGAGAAGAAGGGATAGCAAAATCGTAGCCTGA
>JAEEYF010000029.1 GCA_016291655.1 Lachnospiraceae bacterium
GATTTACCAATTATCCCGGCCAATTCTTTCTGCGTTATCGAAGGATTCTTTAGTAATTCCCTTAATATTGTCAATTCCTCCAAAGTGCAATTATTGCACTTTGAATCTTTTTGAATTGCACTTTGTTCCCTATAATCCACATGGATAAATCTATTCTTTAGTTCATTCTGATACCCCATCAGAAGATTTTCAAAAAACCGCTCCAAATATATTGTAGTAGCGCTGATCCCCTTGCCCAGATCATTGTAATTGGCTCTGGCAAGTGAGTTTCTGAAGTACCATGAGTTCTCGGCAAATATCTCATTATTAACCGAAAAGCCAAACGTCTTCAGATACTTAATGATGAACACCGCAGTAGATCTTGTATTTCCTTCGCAAAACGGATGAATCTGCCATATACCGGAGGTAAACTTCGCTATATGCTTCACCGCATCACCGGCTGATAGACCTTCGTAAGAAAATTGCTTTTCCTGACCAAAATCATAATCCAGGGTATCTCTTATACTGTCAGCCGAAGCATACAGAACGGTCTCCCCGTTAAGAACCCATTCACTTTTCGTAATGTTATAAGTTCTGTATTCTTCTTTAGTTTTTTTATAGCCTGATCATCATCAATTGTAAATCCCCTGATTATGTATTCCTTCAAGCGTTGAGTTGCCCACTCTCGGAACCTGGTAGCAGTAGCAGAATTGATTCGATATCTGAGAGAAATGATCATGTCTAAATTGTAATAGAGAACATTGTTATTCTTTCCATCTGTGGCAGTTGTTCGGAATTTCCGAACAACTGCTTCCTGCGCAAGTTCACCTTTTTCATAGATGTGGGCTATATGCTCGCTGACATTGGCTTTTGATGAGTGGTACAATTCTACTAACCAGGCCTATATCAACCAGACAGTTTCATTTTCCATTTTTACTTCCGGTTTTGTCATTCCTTCCACTGTCTGATATATAATTATCTCGCCGAGATTATTCATAACAATTTAACCCCTTTCGCCCCAATGTATAAGGTATCAACCTGTTTTCCTCCGTATCCCTCTTTTTCATTTTAAGCCCTCCCAAGAGTTATCCAATATCGCCTCAATAAATGCTCCCCTTCCGCCTCGTTGCATGCCTCTATGGTATCTTTCCAAACACCGCCCAATGCTTCACATACATGAATGGAGGCTTTATTTTCATCGTTGATCGTCAGCAGCACTTTTTCCATACCGTGCTGCCTTGCGATTTCCAGACCAAGTCGAAGGATCTCTTTGCCATAGCCTTTTCTACGTTCAGACACTCTGACCGCATAACCGATGCTTCCGATATCTGTCATTACCTTTTCGGGAAACTCAGTTCGAAGTTGAAACTCTCCTATGAATTTGTCATTGTCAACGGCCCAATAATGAAAACTGATCGGCTGACCTTCTATAAGTCCCTGCTCTTTCCGGTCGTACCATGATTTGGTGCGAAAAAACCAGTCATCATCAATATACTTTGGGTTTGTGGGCCTGAAATAGATTTCGTGGTTATCGTACAATTCCTGACAATACTCTTTGTAGCCTGCCACATATTCCGGACATCTTTTTATCAGTTCTACCATACATTTTCCTCGACTGCTTTCTAAACGGGTTGAATTGAATTTTGGGTTAAACTTATTATAATATTGGAAGGCAAAAGCAAGTTCATTTTGGTTTAAATGATATTTCTATGCTTTCAGGTCATAAAATTTCATCCATTTTACCTTGATCTAACATTGATTTTTTGACCTAAAACCATATTTTCCATGTTCAGGTCAAAGTTTTTCGTCAAAATACCCTTAAATATCTCGGATTATCTCAAAATTCTTTGACTCTAATCAGCACTTTCCCTTGTTTAGGTCAAAAAGTTGTCTTCTTGTCGCTTTGATTATGCTTAATTCCTTTGGTCTAAATGCGTCTTTTTCATATTTAAGTCAAAAAATCGCCTTCACGTGTCATATAGCTTCCGCAGTCTCTTTGGTCTAAAACAATTCATTTGCATATTAAGGTCATATGTAAGCATTTTGGTAGCTCTCAAAATGAGCCCTCAACCCCGTCCCCGGGGTTCATTCCACATCGATCCTGACTTTCGTATCCGGTTTTCGGTTGCTCAAGAGGCACACGGTCTCGACATTCGCCGTCCAGGGGAACATGTCTACCATTGCAAGTTTCCTTACTCTGTAGCCTGCTTCGAGAAATGCGGGCAGATCCCGAGCGAGAGATGTCGGTTTGCAGGAAATGTAGATCATATTCTTAACGCCGTAGGAGAGAAGCTTCGGCAGCGCTTTGGGATGTATGCCGTCACGGGGCGGATCCAGTATGATGAAATCCGGTTTTTCCTCAATCTCATCGAGCACCTTGAGCACATCTCCGGCTATAAACTCGCAATTTGAAAGGCCGTTGAGGGAAGCGTTGTTTTTTGCGGCTTCCACGGCTTCCTCCACGATCTCGACTCCGATAACCTTCTTTGCAACAGGTGCCAGAAGCTGGGCTATTGTTCCTGTGCCCGAGTACAGATCGTATATGACCGGAAGCTTCTTTTCTTTTTCCAAAGCCCCCTTAAGGCTGAAGCTTCTGACAATGTCATAGAGCACCTCGGCTCCGGAAGAATTGGTCTGGAAGAAGCTGAAAGGAGTAACCTTGAATTTAAGTCCAAGCAGTTCCTCGGTGAAATAATCACGACCGAATATCACCTTTAGTTCGTCCGCCTGCACATTGTCCGCAAGGGAATCATTCACGCAATGCAGGAATCCGGCTATTTTCCCGTCAAGCCGCAAAGATTGCAATTCGTTCGCAATAGCCTCTATGTCAAACTCCGTCTGAGAGGTTGTGACAAGCATAACAAGCAATTCATTTGCCTTTTCGCTGCGTCTGATCACCAGATGCCTTAGCAGTCCCTCATGACTCATCTTGTGATAATAGTTCAGTTTCTGTCTTACGCATTCATCGTAAACCGCAGTAACTACCTTCCTGATATCTTCGCATACTATCCGGCACCCCGGCACGGGAACCACATCATAAAATGAGCCCCTCTTGTGTAAGCCGAGTGCAAGATCTCCTCCCTTGCATATATCTCCGAAAGAGAATTCCATCTTGTTCTTATATTCAAAAATATTCGGGCTTGCTTTTAAGCCCTCAAATATCTCTGTATCATCTCCGATATCGCCGAGCACCGGTCTTAAAAGATCCAAAACCTGGTTTTTCTTGATCTCCGCCTGATCCTCATAGGAAAGAGAGTGGTAGGTACACCCCCCGCACTTTCCGTAATGTGGACAGTTCGGCTCTTCCTTTTCGTTAGCTGCCTTCTCAATCACTTTGAGGCATAAACCCTCACAATCGCCATGGCGCTTCTTGATAACCCTGAAAGCAATCCTCTGCCCCGGAAGCACGTTCTTTACCGTACATTTCTCAATTCCGTCTTCCGTTTCAACTCTGACGATCCCCTTATTGGGAAAAAGCACCTTTTCTGTTGTTCCTTCGTAGATCTCGCCTTTTTTCATCTTGTAAAACCGTTGCACTCCTTAAAACCGTTTTTTTCAAGCACCTTAACGGATGCTCTGTTTTCCTTAGTCGTGCGTGCATATGCAAGCACTTCCCCTTTGACCGTATAGGTCATCAGGACTTCCCCCGTCACTTCCTTGCCCTCTTTTTCCTCCTCCAAAACCCAGAGAAAGTCCTCCTCGGCAAATTCCATCAGAGACTTTACCGCCTCTGTTGCATATCCTCTGTTGCTTTTATCGGACCGTATGCAATAACCGACCTCCAAAGGGCAGCTTCCCTCTCTGAAGCCTGCGATCCCGATCAGCTCGTTGCTTTCCTTCTCATACAGTCCCCAATAACCATAGCCATAGAAACCATAAGCCAAGTCGACATATGCCTCGACCATTTCCTTTGAATAGCTTTCCCCTTTGTGTTCCCCGAAAAGAGTCAGCAGTGCGGCGGCCTCTTCAGCTTCGCTCTTGGCTATTTCACGTATTATCAGTCTTTTTGTCTCATCGATGATCATTGGACCAATCCGCCTTTTATCCTAACTCCGGTCACTCCCGGTATTATCTGCGATGTCTCTATGACGGCCCGTTTCACTTCCTCCGGGCTCATTTTCCCGTAACTCATCAGGGCTGCCGCCCTCCCGCACACATCAGCGGTTGCCATGGAAGATCCGCTTTTAAAGCCCAGACCGTGGGAAACGGCCGAGAACCTCTCCACCGAGTCCGCACAAACGTCCACAGACTCCGGGCCATAGTTTCCGGTAATATGGACCTCGCTTCCGATCTCTGCTCCTGTTACGGCTAATATATTATCACAAGTATAGCATGCGGGATATAGCGGTTTTTCATCATTATTGCTGCCGTCGTTTCCCGCACAGCATATAAACAGCATTCCTGATCTTTTTATCGCCTCTTTCAGCGCAGGGTCGTTCTCATATGTGCCCCAGCTCAGATTGCATATGCTTGCTCCGTTTTTTTCGGCGTATTCTATGGCCTTGACCGCATCTGCGGTTTTTCCGTTGGCTTCAGCGCCTCCGTTGACTTTAAGCACCATGATCCTTATCTTGGCATTTTGGGAGCCCGAAAGCTGCTCGATCTTCTCGGACGCGGCAGTCACGATCAGGCCGGCGACATGTGTCCCGTGATCATCCTCATGCTCATTTCCCGACACTGTTTCGACATAGGAAACATCATGAAACACCGATGCATCGTTGTTATAAAAATCCCAGCCGCAGACATCATCAACATACCCGTTTCCGTCATCGTCCCGACCGTTTCCGGCTATTTCCCCGTCGTTTACCCATATGCTTTCCCTGAGCATCTCATGCCCGATATTCACGCCGGTATCGATCACCGCCACTATGACCTCCCGATCCGTCCTCGCCGGATCGGGCTTCGAATCTGCGCGCAGATACGAAAACAAACTCACCGTAGCTATTAATGCGGTGAGTCTGATCATCACTTTTCTTTTTTGTATTTTTGAATCAAGCATATCAACAATAATTGTTATACATTATCCCGCTGTAAATGGAAGTGATGTACGGATTATATGCAAAGCGGTTTCTCGTATTCGGATAGACCACAATGGTCTTGTCAACATAGTCCAAAGGATTTATGGATATGTCGGTAAGCTTCCTCAGGAAACCTTTTGTCACATCCGAATCCGGTCTGAAAAGCATCTCCAATGAGCCCTCGTTTACAGCATGGAACATTTTTGCCCTGTCTATGTACAAAAGGCCGCCGTTCTCCGGTTTCATTTCTATGCCGCTTGCAGACAGTTTATCGGCATATTCGGTCAAAAGACCGTTCAGCTCATACCAAAGCTTCTTTGAAGCTCTTCTGGTATTCGCTCCGGCGCGGACATACTCGGACATATCATTGTATTTGCGAACGAATTCGGAAATCTTTTTAAAAACACTCTCGTCATCAACAACCTTATAGATCCTGACAGGTTGATCTGCTGTTTCTTTTTTGATGTCCAGCAGAAGACCGTCAGATGTAACTATCTTTCTGTCCTCATTCTCTATGCGCTCGCCTTTAATGTATATGACGGTTTTTCCCGCCTCGCTTCGAACATTGTTTAGCCCAAAGAGCTCAACAACGCCCGATTTCGTTCCCTCAGGAGTTTTTGTATCCTTAAACTCAAAAGGAACTCCGAATTTTTTGGCCTCCAGGTTCAGCGCAGACTTCCCGTTCTCACGATCGCTCACCACTTCCGCCCGAAGTCCGACCTTTGTTTTATTTATGAAATCCGCAAGCTTCGTCTGAAGCTCTTTATTATCATTGCTTCCCGTTACATTGAACTGGAATGAGTAAAAACTTCCTTCTATTTCGACCGTAAAATTATACTGCCCTGAGACAAGAGAATTTTCTCTGCTGTCCACATAGTATCCGGAATTTATCTGGGGTGAGGACAATCTCTCCACCTGCACATCGAAGTCCTCGATCTTTCCGGGCTCCGATCCTTCAAGTACCTCGACACCCACCATTCCCGGATGATCCGACTTGATAATAAATCTGCTGAAGGCTCCCTCGGATTCGTCACTGCCCATATCCTTGATAGCCGCTGCCAATTCCATAGCATGCTCCTTGACCGACAGCGCATATTCCTGTGCATCAGCATCAAAGTCGATCTTGTATAAAGGCTGTTCCGAGCTGATCTTTCTTATCCTGTTGTGGATCTCGCTGAGCTCCGACCTCTTATGTGAGTCAAATCTGGTCTGCCTGCTCATCATATATCCATGTATTAAATTGTTGTAGATACTGAGAAGCGGCATACGGGACCTCCTTTCCCGTCACATAACGACTCATCCGTGAGCCGTTTTACGTTTTAAAGCCTTTCCAGAAAATTAATGAGGCAATCGACCGTGTTATCTATGCCCACAAAGCTTGAATTGATGGACATATGATAATTGGTTGCTTTTCCCCACTTCTCTCCCGAGTGGTAATTGTAATAATTTGCTCTCCTTTTGTCTTTCTTCGTAATGATCTCTTCCACCTTATCGGGAGCAACATTATCTATTCTGATAGCCCTCTCCTTGCGAAAATCCATATCCGCATATACGAAGAGATGGACTACATCGTCTCTGTCTTTTAATATATAATCTGCGCAACGACCGACGATCACACAGGGGCCTTCCTCTGCGACCTTTTTAATAACATCCGATTGAGCCAGATAGATCCTGTCATCCAGCGAAAGATGTCCAAAACCGACTTCCTGATTACCGTATGCACTCATGCCCATAGCAATTGAGTACAAAAGGCTGTTTGTAGCTTTGGTTTCCGCATTGGCAAATGCAGCCTCTGAATATCCGCTCTCTTTGGCCGCACGCGTGATCAACTCGTTGTCATAGAAGGGAATCCCAAATCTTTGAGCGATCTTTGCGCCGATCTCACGTCCTCCGCTACCATATTGTCTGCTGATCGTAATAATCTTATTCATAAGTAACCCTCCACGGGCGAGAGGTCTGTTAAAACCGCCTCAAGGCCCACTTACACCTATGAAAAGTATATCATAGAGCTCGCCAAACATCAAGTTTTTAGACAATTTCGAAACGCTATTTCTCCGTTACGGTAATGTGTACGACTTCAAAAACATCACTTCCGTCCATTGCCTGAATGTAGATCTCACATTCTCCGGGAGCTATGGTCTTGATCTTTCCTCTCTCGCTGACAGTGGCAACATTTTCATCCGTAGAATAGTAGCTCACTTCTCTGTTGCCGGCCGTCTCGGGCAATACCACAGGTTCAAGTGAATAGTTTCTGTTGACTCTGAGTCTCAGGTCTTTGTCTTTGACATTGATCGAGCTTACATGTCTTCCTTCTGCAATATCCACAAAAATGTATGTACCCGGCTCTTCCATCGTGAAAACGAAATAATCGTCATCTCTGCCTATGAATTCACCCGTTACCCTGGCGGTTATGGTCTCCTTGTTGGGCGAATAATAGATTGCAAAATTTTCAGCCGGAAACTCCTCAGGTCTGCGTACTCTGCAAGGCATAGGAAATTCGAAAATAGCATCCGGATCGGAGTAAACCACTTCAAAGCCAAGATAATTACTCGTATAGAACACTCTGTTTACACAGGCATCTATCTCTTTCCAATCGACATACTTAACCTCTATGCTCTGGGCTCTGGGGTCTCTGCTCACCAAAAGCGTTACGGAGCTGGATGTGTCCCAGCTGCTGTTATCGTAAGGGAAATCATCCCATATGGCTGAAGGTCTCGCTATACCCTGCACCTCTACCGCTTTAATAAAGCCTTGATAGCTTACCGTTACTTTGTTTACACCTTCCGAGCTGATGAGATCGCCGGTAAGCCTGAAATTCTCGGCAAGCGATTCCGATCCGTCGTTGAAAGTCAGGACAACCTCGAAGTTTTCAGCCCCTACATAATCTCCTACATATACAGGATCTCCGATATATGTTACTTCCATTTTTGTAACTTTTTTTTCAATACCGGTCACGGTTATCGTGACCGGATCGAGATAGCCGTACCATACTTCAATCGTGTTGGTTCCGATATTTTGGATCACATCAGGCTCCAGCCTGAAATTGGTGATCAGATCCGGCGATTTATCCGTCCAATTGTAATGCGCATATACTCTGACATCTGACTTATTGATGGGATTCGAAACGATAATGGGACCTCCGGCATAAGTCGCCGTAATACTGACTATCTCAAGCGGTTCTTTCCCCCTGACATTTATGGTTGTAATAACATTGTCCAACTCAAGCGTTATCTCGTTGATCCCCGTATCATAGATAACGGGATCCAGTATCTCATAATTGGAAACAGAAACGGTGGTATAGGACCTTCCGTTAAAGTAAATGCCTTTAACATCTATATCCGCTTTGCTGACCTCGTCTCCCACTATGACTTCTTTTCCTTTGTACGTAGCGATCAACCTTGTCAATGTCGGAGCTTCGGTAGGAGTGGGCGTAGGTGTTCTGGTCGCTGCCATACTGCGTATTTCAGCGCCGTCTGCCTCCGAGACCTTTGAGTTATCATATTTTGATGCCGCAACCGCACCTGCTGCGATCATTGCCAATGCGACTATGGCTAAAGCCAGTTTTTTTAAGTTCACCATACTCCATCCTTTTCCGTATTAATTCGGATTCCATGAGATAAATCTTCACACTACTATAATATATCGGCATTTTATCGCTTTTGTTTTACTTATTTCATTAAAAATTTTGTATTGACAATAATGACTCGTGATGGTAAAATTTCAACGTTTGCAGAAGTGGCGGAATTGGCATACGCGCATGATTCAGGTTCATGTCCACGCAAGTGGGTGTGGGTTCAAGTCCCATCTTCTGCAGTTTATAAAAAGGAACGGGTATCTCAATAGATACCCGTTCCTTTTTATAGACCGGAGCGGAGTTCCTTAAACCCTGGGTTCATTCTCCGCTCCCGCTTATGCTCGCGCTTAACGCATGCCACCGGCATGCAGCGCCCCATCTTCTGCACGCATATTGTTTTGTTGAAATCCCTGAAGTTCAAGGCTTCGGGGATTTTCTTTTTTGATCAAAAAGGTTTGCCCCTTTTGCCCCCTTTAATGAATACAGTTTTTAAGATTCATTAAAAGCATCCCACATACTTCCTATCTCGTTAAGGTATTCCTTATATTGTAAAAGAGCATGTCAACGAATTCTTCTGTCTCACCAATCTGGAGCCTTACTTCCCTGCCTACAAAGGCAAACCCATTTCCGAGTTCAAGCAGGAACTTCCCGATGTTGTCCATCAAAGCATCCTTCAATTCCTTTTCATCATACTTTTCACGGATAGTCAGGAAATCAAAGTTATATGGATCTCTCGTGATGGCCTGGGCAAGATCGCTTTGCGCTTCCGGGAGTGTCAACGCAAAGTTCGATACAGCCTTGCCCTGTCTCTCATATAGATCTGTCACGATATAGTTCAAAAGAACAGCCCTTGACCAGAAATTGTCCAAAGTTTTCTTCACATAGAACAAAGCCTTATTCCTGTCATATTTACATTTATCAAGTATTACCTTTATGTGTCCCCACGGAATACAAAAAACTATTCCTTCGCCAATTTGCGCATCAACCTGGGGCGTAATTTCAGCCTCCTCAATTTGCGCACCAAACTGATGCGTAATTTCGGACACTTCTAATTGCGAAACGGCTTGTTTCGCATCTGAAGCATTAGGGAACAGCCTGAAAAACTGGTTCATGTATTGAAGATTTCTTGGAGAAAAGGATTTTACTTTCGGAAGCGCCTCCATCAAGTCCTTACTAACTCTGGAATAGAACTTGCTTCCCCATGCATAGGCTTCCTTTTTCTCTTCCATATCTTTCCCGAGTGCCCAAAAGAACCTGAGCATCTCTTCATTAACCTTCATAGCTGCCTTTACCTGGCACTGGCAGAATCTCTTGGATACATCAGAAATCCATTCAGTATATGCTTTATCTATCTTTATAATATCGCTCATTAGCTTTGTCCTCCCTCAATGTCCGCAATGATCTTATCGATCTCATCACGAAGAACCTGTTCACAAGCCACAATTTCCTTTATCTCGGCATTGAGCTTGGTTATATCGATCTCTTCACGGGTATCTTCAGCCTCAACATAGGTTGATACGGAAAGATTATAGTCGTTCTCCGCTATCTCATCATAGCTCACCATTCTGGAGAAATAGGTTTCATCACTATGATCGGCAACTGCATTTACGATAAAGGCTATATTCTCATCGGAGAGGCGGTTATTCTTTGTCACCTTTACAAATTCATTCGAGGCATCAACAAATTAAAGTTTAACATTTATCAGCTTTAATGCATTCACATAGGACGTGAACCCTCAATCACATTTATAGCCCGGTTTTTTATATAGCCTGTCCATTTCGGGTGCTATGTCTTTATCCCAAACCTCGCTTTTCCATTTTTCTTTTTCAATATCCTTAATTGCTACGGATACACTTTTGGTCTCACATCCAAGGCTTTCGGCCACTATCTCCGCTATCTTCCCGGCACAGGCTGTTTTTTGCTCCTCTGTTCTCCCCGGGAAGCACTTGATCTCTACATGCGGCATATCTTTTTTCCTCCTTACGTACGGTTGATCTCTTATCTCAAAAATACAAATATCCAGACCGAGATCATGGCATCATATACTCCGTGAGCGATTATAAGCGATAAAGTGGAGCAATTTTTGATCTTCAACCTGCAAACGCAGAAAAACAATCCTATCAATGCGGTCATAAATACCTGAAGCAGATTTCCGGTGAAAATATGAAACACTCCAAAAAGCATCGATGAACCGATCACCGCAGCGATCTCAGAATTACTCACGCGCCTTATCTTCTCATACAATAATCCACGGAACACAAATTCCTCTGTAAAAGCAACACTTATTATACAATAAACAAATTCAAAAATAAACTGCCATAGGAAAAGATACCTTTTTCCATTGTCAACATAATTTCCTAAACCGGTCAAATGTGGGATCAAGGTAAGCACCAAGGACATTGCGATCCCCACTCCCAGTCCCGTAAGTATCTGACTCCCCGTCTTTTCATGCTTGAAGCCGTAATCATTAAGCTTATCCTTGTCAATGATCATAATGATAATGGGTATCAGCGCGATCAGCCAATAAACAACTATCATGCTTACAATCCTGGCTCCCAAAGGCAGCGACATTAAAACATACATGTTAAATGCTCTGACTCCGACACACCCGGCCATAGCCCCCAGGAATGCCAATACGATCCGGATCCCTTCATTGCGCTTCTTTTCTTTATTCATTCTTTCCTCCTTATTGGCCTTTCCGGCCATAATTATTACGTTTAGTGTAGTATATCACTAACCGTAATAGCTGTCAACAGGAAATATGCACTTATCCTAAATGCGCCTTCAAGTCATAGATTCTTTTGCTATACCGTCATAAAAAATACAAAAAAAGACCTGTTACAGTCTCTTTTCGAATCTGAACATTCCATCCGGGAATTGCTCATCTATATCCATATATTCGTCATCAGGATCATTGGGATCGGGATGATGCTTATTATAAATATCCAACGCCCTTGCTGTGCTCCTTCGGAGCCGTAAAAAGGATATCCGGTTCTCCTTTTTCACCTTACGATAAGGTCGTCTTTTTTCCAGGCTCACTTTAAAACAATGTTAAAACCTTGGAAAAAACTTAGCCACGCCTCTTTCATGAGGCGCGATTGGGCTCTTCCATGCTTTTATTGATCAGCATATAGACAACTGCGCATACCGGAACAAGGATCAGCATTCCGGGGATTCCAAACAGAGTGCCTCCGACAGTGACCGCAGCGAGGATCAGAACGCCGGGAAGTCCCACCGAAGATCCGACCACACGAGGATAGATCAGGTTTCCTTCCAATTGCTGAAGCACTACAAAAAAGATCAAAAATACCAGAGCTTTTATAGGATCAACGGTAAAGATCATAAATCCGCCTATGATAGCGCCTATAAATCCTCCGACAACAGGTATCAGAGAGGTCACTCCCACCAGCGCACTGATCATGGAAGTGTAGGGCATTCTGCAGATCAACATGCCTAAAGCACAGAGTCCGCCGAGTATAACTGCTTCCGTACACTGGCCCACCACGTATTTGCGCGAGCAATCATTAAGAAGGCCCAGGAAATGCTTGATCTTCTCATATTTTTCCGCCTTTATGTAATGCTTTCCGAAGCGATCGATGCCCCGGAGCAGCTTATCTTTCCCCGTCAAAAAGTACAAAGAAAAAACAATTCCCAAAAAAGCAGCGGTAATGGCAGACAAGGTTGAAGATATGCCTCTTGTCGCATTACCAAGCCCTCCGGTAATGAATGTAACCGCCTGCGATACCATATTGTCCCAATCGATGGCAGCCGATTGATTTGTTGCGTCCTTCCCCAATATGCTTTGGAGGTTGGGATCACTGAGGAGTTTTTCGATCGCCGTGGGGATTCTTGCGATAAAGACACGGATACAATTTACAAACTGGGGAATGACCAGAATAATGAGCAGGGTCAAAACCACCAGGATCGAAAGAACGGCCAATATTCCGCTGACGACCCACAGTTTTTTCTTAAAAAGCCGCTTAAAACATCTGCTGTATAATTCCGCAAGAATGTTAACAATGAATGCTATGAAAAAACCGATCACAATCGGCCTTATCGCGAGCATTGCAAGCGAAAAAACTTTCGGGAATGCATAAAAACAGAATAAGCAAATAAACACTATTGCAAGATTTTTCAAAGTAGCCAATGATCTTTTGTCTTCAGTTCCCATTTGTCCTCCGTTTTGTGTCATTTAAAACACTGTTTATTTTTTCAGATGCCGGGAATAATGAGCCCCGGGGACGGGGTTAAGGTGTCAAAAAATGACACCTTAACCCCGTCCCCAAGGGCTCATTCAACGATCTCGCCGGCAAACATGATTGCTGTCGTATCGTTACAGGTTGTATATATGTAGAAGGAGAAAGGTCTGTCAGCCGTAAAGGTTTTAGGCTCCTCGGGCCTAATACTGACAGACTCCAGGGCCATGATCGCGGTAACAGCCGCTGCCTCAACCCCGGATTCATCCAGCTTTATGCGCGTTTTTTGAATGATATCGCTAACAAATACGCTATGATCGATCATTCCCGAAAAATCCGCTCCTTCACTGTCAAAGGCCCGCTTCACTCCGTTTTTCTTCAGGAAGTCTACAAATTCCCCGTCGGAGAAATCGGTTTCCAGGTCCATCTTGGGGATCGTAACGTTCACCTCCACCGAACCTGCACTTGAGATCTTTTTGGCAAGTCCGTCTGTAGAGCCGATCACAAAAGCCATATTGACCCCGCCCTTCATCGGGAGGATCACAAGCTGAGTATCCTTATCTTCATAATAGGAGAAACGCTTACTGAGATTCATAAAATCCTTGCGGGTGGTCTTTCCGCCCTCCGCATGGAAATCGTCTTCCCGTGTAAAAGCTTTTTCAAACTCAACCTGCCATGCATCCTTAAAGTACAGGGCATTCATCAATACGACCGCAAGATTCTCGGTCGGATAGCTGTCCGGAAGCAATTGAGAGATCATATGCTCTGTTTTCCTGTCAGCCCAATCATTGATCCTTGCCACAGCATTGCTTTCATTAAAGGAACAATATTCAGCGGCATAATTCTCTTCGACAGCTTTACGGTACGCTTCATTAAAGGAGGCTTCTATACGATCCGCCTTCCATACGGAATTTGCTACACGAAGCGCGCGGAAAGGCTCCTTCGTATCTTCGGGAAGCCATCCCTTTTCCTTGAATTCGTTGTGTTCCTTGATCTCTCGATCCAGATTATCCGCAAAGAACTCAACAAAGCCGTTAAAATCAAGACAATACCTGTTAAATTCTTCCACACTGCTCACACCGAAGGCTTTCAACAGTTCTGCCTCTGTTTCCCCCTCGGCGCCGGCCAGGAGAAGTCCCAGCGCATATCTGAACGAAAGCGGCGAAGCCATGTAATTGCCTTCCGTCCTTTGAGCCAGATAGTTGAGCAGTTTTTCGTCAAACCCGTCCATAGTCATGGATGAACTTACGACCTCTGTTTTGTTGGAGCTTATATTACTGGCCCAAACGATCTTTTCTTCTTCCTTTTCCATTTGAGGTTCCACCTTGGTCCCGCAGCCCGCTGCCAAAGATGTCAACAGCGCAGAAACAACTAACAAAGCTATACATTTCTTCATAGATATTACCTCTTTTCCATACATTTGTTTCTATCTATAAAGACGTAAAATTACCGGCTCTGTTTCAGGTTTTATTTTTTATACCATTGTTTTATAACCTCTTCCGCTTTCTTCAGGTGGATGTTAAAGTCATTGTCCTTTGCGGCCTCTTCTCGTGTCTCGTAGATCGTCGGACTCCAATCCCACCAGAACACTCCCGCAAACCAGGGCTTGTCAAAGAAGGTGGAAAGACAGGACTCGTAGAAGTTGGCCTGCTCGTCCTCGTCGTGCGGAAATTCCTTGCGCATAAAATCCCATGGCATGGTTGCACAGCCCCTTGCGCTTCTGCATCCGATCTCCATGAAGATTATGGGCTTGTTAACGCGTTCGCTCGTCTTTTCAAGCTTTTCCGCTATCTTTTCCCATTCCGCTTTCATTTCCGCAGCTGATGCACCGCCCTCTTTTGCTACTCTGTAGTAAGCAGAAGTGCCTATATAATCGATGGCATCATACCATGCCGCTTCATCCTCTCTGCCGTGATTGGTGTTGTAGGTGAGCTTTCCGGAATAGACCTTTCTGACCTCTGCGATAAGGTCTCTCCAGTAGGCTTCCTTTCTCTCTGTTCCCAGCATCTCACAGCCCAGGCATAGCATTTCACACCCGGAATACTCCGCTATCTCCGCGTAATGCAGGATATATGCCTTGTAGTACTCAAACCAGGTTTTCCAGTACTTGTCCTCTTCAAACATGGTCTGATCCGGAAAGTCGATCTGTGCGCGCCATACGCCGTCTTCCGTGTCTATCATGGGTTTCAGGCAGACTTTCACATTATTCTTCTTAAAATGCTCAACCGTGGAAAGGATTTCCAGATCGGGCACAGACCTTCTGTAATCAAAGAAGATCTCCGTTGAAGAATAGGTCTTCTGTCTTACGGAAAAAGCAAGGCAGACCCAGTTTATGCCTGTTTCCATCAATGCTTCGCGGCTTCTTACCGCAGCATCGCTCTTATATGTTCCTTTAACGGCTTTATAGCCGTATGTATATCCTTTGATCTCCATCTCTCAACTCCGTATTATCTGTGTTCCGTACCGTAAACCTCGATCTGCGTGAGTGCAGGGAAGGGACTCGGATCATCCGCCTTGATCAGCTCACTGAGACTCAGTTTTGATATGCCTGTTTTTTTGATCTTAAAGATGTGGGGTTCTCCCACCTTTTTATCCATTTTCACCGTCTTGCGGCTACCGTCGGAAAACTCGAACGTTCCTGCGATCCACCAATTGTCATGTGGAAAATCCGCTCTTGTGTAAAGCCTGATCTCGTCAATGTCCACCTTGCGTCCGAAATCGATGGTGATCTTGGCATCATCCTGTCTGTTAATGCCCCAGGATTCATAGGGCCACTCGCCGTGGGATTCCACAGCAAGGATACCGTCGGTGGCATTCTTCGCTTCAAAGACCGACTCGCCTCTGGTCTCCACATTGGCTGAAGCATGAGGATAGACTCCGAATTCCTCATGTCTGTCAAAGGTGTTGAGTGCCAGATTCCTGTACGCCCCCACCTCGAAATCCCTTGCCTTCCTGATCATGGTATAATGCCTGTTCCCCGCAAAACTCAGAGGATTAAGACTCTCCTTCTTCTCATAGAAGGGTATCGGAAAAGTGATCTCTTCCTTAACGATATATACAAGGCTCTCCTGCATGGTTGCATCCGCACGCACAACATAGAAACTGTTTTTCTCAAGACCGGAAAACTCAAGGACATCTCCCTTTCTGTATTCTCCGTTCCATGCAAGAACCGCTGTTTCTTTGCCTTCGGCACTAACCTTCGGGACATGGTCCCAGTCGTTGTAAACTACGATCTTCATCCTGATCTCCTTATTATCCTTGTAAACGCGGACATTCACGCTGTTTTGGGCGATTTTGCCACGTTAAAGTGTTATTTTCGATTATTATACCAAAAAAAGAGCGAAGTTCAATCATGGATAGATTTTTATTTCAGTTTAAAGTGGCGGCGTGTTATGGTTATCGGGTGAGGTTACAGGGTCCCGGTATATTACTAAAAAACAGCCATGGTTGAGCGTCCATAGCTGTTTTTGAGGATTCGTTTCATCCCCATATGATTATCCTATAGCAAAGATCAGATCTCAAAGAAATCCAGATCCTCCTTTAGCGTATCCGCGATATGCTTGAGTTCTGCCGAGGTCTCTGCAAGCCTTGCAGTTTCGGAGTTCAACTGAGCCATAGAATCCGATGTGGTTTCGGCAGAAGCAGCGTTTTCTTCGGATATGGCTGAAAGATTGGTCATAAGACCGACTATCGTCTTACCCGATTCCTCGCAGGCCTGGGACTGCTTCATAACTTCCGATACAGCATTCTTCGCAAACTCGATACCCCTGCTCACGTTGGAGAATATGTCTCTCGTGGAATCAATATCGCTCTTCTGATTCTTGATGAGCTCTGAAGCTTCGTTGATGGTTTCAACCGTGCGGTTGGACTCCTCGGAAAGCATCGAGATGATTCCCTCGATGATGGAAGCGGATTCGTTGGTCTGTGCAGCAAGCTTGGCAACCTCTGTTGCTACAACCGCAAAGCCCTTTCCTGCTTCTCCCGCGCGGGCTGCTTCTATGCTTGCGTTAAGAGACAGGAGGTTGATCTGGTCAGCAACCGAAGCGATGAGGCTGATCGCATCCTGGATCTTTCCTACAGATTCATCGGTCTTGTGTACCTGTTCCGCGATCTTGCCGAAGGCTTCCGTGGTCTTGTCACTGGACTTAGTGAGCTCAGCCATATTGTTGCTGGCCTTCTTTCCGTCGGAGTTCATTTCATCGGATTTTTCCGAAAGATTTGTTACGCTGTCAAATATCTGATTGATATTGTCTCTGATATCGATGGCTCTCTGCGATGATTTTTCAACATCTCCCGCCTGTTCAACGGCACCTGATGAGATCTGACGGATCGCATCGTTAATGTTACCCGCAACTGTCTTGGATTTCTGAGCACTTTCTTCAAGTGCAAGTCCGGAATCCGCAAGAACATCGGTCATCTTCTTAACCTTGCTTACCGTGTTTTCCAACACATCAAGGAAGGAGTTCAAACTTCCGGCAAACATTGCAAATTCATCTTTTCCGGAAGCATCCGCTCTCGTACCGATCTTTCCGGCAGCGATCTTGTCAACTGTAGCCTTAAAGCTGTTAACGCTCTTGTTGATACCTAAGCTTACTCTGAAAAGAATGAATCCGAGGATGATGACACCGGCTGCAAGAACCGCAACTATGACTAAGTTTACGCTATTCTTTACCTTTGTCATATTATCCTTCGCAATGGTAAGGACCTCTGAACAAAGATTGGTGAGTGAGGTATTGATATTGTTATTGTCTGCCTTGATCGCAACCGTCTGTTCATCGATCTTCTTTAATTCTCCGAACAGATCGCTCTTGATCTTTAAAGAAGCCAAAGAAGCTTCTGCTCTTGAACTGTCGGTTGTAAATGCGGGAATGTTCTCTTCCAGTTCCGCAAACTTTTCTTCGATCTTCGCAAGCGTTTCCGTTATGTCTTTTCCTTCAACGATCAGTTCACTGTATGTTGCCACTGTGCTGTCTATGCTTGAAAGTGTGCTTGCAAAGCCATATACTCCCGTCAAAGATCCGCCGTAACGATATTCATAGCCCTCGAAGGAAGCATCCATGTACAGTTCATAATACAATCCGGTATAATTCTGAACATTGTAATCCTTAATTGAGAATGTTGCCTGAACCTCTTCCCAACGGTCATTCGATGCATCAAACTTACCCGTAACCTTGATGGCGGGTTCTCCGTCGAATTCACCGAACTGAACATCCACTGCTCCGTCACCGGCTTTGGATATGGTCTCTATATTCGTAAGATCCACAAGAACCCTTTCATCCCCGTTAACAAGATATATGTTTTTTACATAATAATCGGTATTGTATGTAAGTGTGCCGCCCACACGAAGACAAAGGTTGTTTCTCTTTCCGATGGAAGGAAGCGCGTTTTCATATACCCACTTATTATATGTTACTCCGTCTACCTCAACCGTATCACCGCTGCCCAAAACACCGTTTGCCCAAGGGATCTCAAACCATTCGTTATGATTTACCAGACTCTTAAAGCTGCCGCTCAGCGCTGTGGAGGCGTCGGCAAATTCCTTATACTTTCCTATTTCCGTGGAATAGCCTCTTGAAGCATGGAATTTTAACAACTGAGTGTAATTTTCCTTATCTTTTTGCACATTCTTGAGGATCCTGTCGATCAAGTCACCATATGCAGGATCGCCGTCAGCTTCCAATTCTTTGGCCTTTGCTTCCATGGCTGCCAGATTGGTCAATGCGTCGTTAATATACTTTTCATCCACATAATACTGATACAAGGCATCATTTGCAAGGTTACCGGTCTGCAAAACACTGATCTCGTTTACAAGGCTCACAACATCGCTGCTCTTGGAGTTACGATCAACGGAAGTCATTCCTATAAGGCCTATGAATAATGCAATGATGATACTCGTTGCTCCGAGAATAACGAACTTGCCTTTAACGCTCATTAAAAGACTCTGTTTTCCTTTTTTTTTGCTCTCGCTCATTTTCTGCTCCTTTGCTATAGTTGATAAAAAAATGTTTTCATTAATCTAATTAATTGTATATCCGAACTGCATAACTATACCAGTTAAGTGTTTGTGAAAAGCTAAACAAAAGAATATACTAACCATAAAAAAAGCATAAAGTCCGTACCTGTACCCCTGTTTTATAAGCAACAGTGATCACTGTAATTTCGTTATTGACATATCTCTTTATCCGTGATAAAGTATGTTCACTTTTGAAAAGCTGATTTAACAGAGTCTTTTCGAAGCAATTATATGGCTGTGTTTTCAGCCGCTTACTTATTGAGTTCTATCTCAAATTTTATAAGTTGGTTACTTATAACCGAAATGCACATGTGTTGTGCAGACTTGTGAAACTGGTCAATAATTGAGTAATAAAAGTGTAATTGCTATATAGACTCTGAAAACCTGTAAATGTTCCGAAATTACAAGACTGTATGCATATGCGCGTACAGTCTTTTTTTTGCGGAGGATGAAAATGTACCCCGAATATAAATTGGATCAAAGCAATGCTCCCATATATGAGGCGTTGGAAACCTTCAGAAATATGCGTGTGGTTCCCTTCGATGTCCCCGGCCACAAGCGCGGTCGCGGTAATCCGGAACTTACAAGGTTCCTTGGCGAGAGGTGCGTGGGCATAGATGTCAATTCCATGAAGCCCTTGGACAATCTCTGCCATCCCATATCGGTGATAAAGGAAGCCGAAGACCTTGCAGCCGATGCTTTTGGCGCGGCTCATGCCTTTCTCATGGTCGGCGGTACCACAAGCTCCGTTCAGACTATGGTTCTTTCCGCATGCAAACGCGGAGATGAGATCATCCTTCCCAGAAATGTACACAGAAGCGTCATCAACGCACTGGTCCTTTGCGGCGCTATCCCCGTCTATGTAAATCCTGAGGTGGACACCCGCCTTGGCATTTCTCTCGGCATGAAACGCGATCAGGTAAAAAAAGCTATACAGGAGCATCCGAAGGCTGTGGCGGTTCTGGTCAACAATCCCACCTATTACGGCATATGCTCCGATCTTCGTGCCATCGTAAAAATGGCCCACGAAGCAGGGATGCTGTGCCTCGCTGACGAAGCTCACGGTACTCACTTCTACTTTGGGGAAGACATGCCTGTTTCCGCAATGGCGGCAGGCGCGGACATGGCGGCGGTTTCCATGCACAAGAGCGGCGGAAGCCTCACACAGTCAAGCTTTATGCTCATCGGTCCAAACGTCAATCCCGGATATGTCCGTCAGATAATAAACCTTACCCAGACCACATCCGGCAGCTATCTGCTGATGTCTTCCCTTGACATCAGCCGCAGAAACCTTGCCCTCCGCGGTCGCGAAGTTTTCGATAAGGTTGTGCATATGGCAAAATATGCCCGCGAAGAGATCAACATCGCCGGCGGCTACTATGCCTTCGGGAAAGAGCTGGTGAACGGCGATTCTGTTTATGATTTTGACGAGACCAAACTCAGCATCCACACGCTGGACATCGGGCTCGCGGGCATAGAAGTGTACGACCTGCTGAGAGACGAGTACGACATACAGATCGAGTTCGGTGACATCGGCAACATACTCGCCTATCTGTCCATAGGGGACAGAATGCAGGAGCTGGAGCGTCTCGTGAGCGCCCTTTCCGAGATACGCAGACTCTATCACACGGACGGAACCGGCCTTATGAGTCAGGAATACATCGATCCCGAGGTTGCCAAAAGCCCCCAGGAAGCGTTCTATGCCGAAAAAGAAAGTCTGCCTCTCAATGAAACCGCAGGGCGCATATGCTCCGAGTTTGTAATGTGTTATCCCCCCGGGATCCCGATCCTTGCGCCCGGCGAAAGGATCACAAAACAGATCCTCGAATACATCAATTACGCCAAAGAAAAAGGGTGCAGCATGACCGGTCCCGAGGATCCCGAGATCCTGAGACTCAACGTGCTGGTTTGACACCCGAATTATAATAAAGAAAGGACACCCGGATTCATGGAAATGTGGTTCAGTGAATTTCACACCCCTGACGTAAAACACAGCATCCGCATCAACAAGCAGCTCTATTCCTGCGAAAGCGATTACCAGCGGATCGACATTTTTGAATCTCCCGAGTTCGGCCGTGTGCTGACTCTCGACGGTAATGTCATGCTGACGGAACGCGACGAGTTCATATATGACGAAATGATCACTCATGTTCCGATGGCAGTTCATCCCGGGATCAAAAAGGTTCTGGTCATAGGTGCCGGAGACGGTGGAGTTGTTAAGGAGCTCACCCGTTACGACAGGATCGAGCATATCGATCTCGTCGAGCAGGATCCCATGGTTGTGGAGGCGTGCAGGACCTATCTTCCCACAAACGCCTGCCGACTCGATGATTCCCGTGTGCATATCACCTTCGGCAATCCTCTCAAGTTCATACGCCGGGTAGAGAACGAATATGACCTCATTATCGTGGATTCCACCGATCCCTTCGGCCCCTCCGAGGGACTTTTTACAAAAGAATTTTACGGTAACTGCTATAACGCCCTGAATGATGAGGGCATTATGGTCAACCAGCAAGGCAGTCCTTTTTATCAGCAGGATGCGGACGCCATGAGAAGGAGTCACAAGCGCATAGCCAGCACCTTTCCCATAAGCCGTGTCTATCAGGCTCACATCCCGACCTATGCCGCAGGTTATTGGCTTTTCGGTTTTGCGAGCAAAAAGTACCATCCCATCGACGATCTGGATGCCAAAGCCTGGCTGCAATTAAACCTTAAAACCCGTTACTACACCACCCGTCTTCATGTGGGCGCTTTCTGGCTCCCGGCTTTCCTTGAAGAAATGCTTAAGGAGGTTGAAAAACAATAATGGACAAGAACATAGAAACCTTTATCGGTTGTGATGCCGAATACGAAGATGCGGGCATAGTCATCTATGGCGCTCCCTTCGATTCCACCACCAGTTTTCGCCCCGGTGCACGCTTCGGCTCCGCTGCGATCCGTCACGAAAGCTTCGGTCTTGAGATCTACAGTCCCTACCAGGACAAAGAGATCACAGACTCTCCCATCTTTGATTCCGGGGACATTGAACTCTGTTTCGGAAGCGCGGAAAGCGCCCTGAAGGACATCGAGGACAGAACGGACGAGATCCTTAAGGACGGAAAGCTTCCTCTCATGCTGGGCGGTGAACATCTGGTCACCCTTGGCGCGGTACGTGCAGCTTTCAAGAAATATCCGGCTATGCATCTTATACAGTTCGATGCTCATTGCGATCTTCGCAATGACTATCTCGGAGCAAAGCTCTCCCATGCTGCTGTAGTCCGCCGTTGCCACGATTTCCTCGGAGACGGCAGGATCCACCAGTTCTGCATAAGAAGCGGTGAAAAGAGCGAGTTCGAGTTTGCTTCCGTGCATACGGATATGCACAAGTTCAATTTTAGCGGTCTCAAGGAAACAGTTGCGGAACTCATCGAAAAGAAGCTCCCCGTCTACCTCACCATCGACCTGGATTGCCTTGATTCAGGCATATTCCCCGGCACAGGCACTCCCGAAGCCGGCGGTGTTTCTTTCAACGACCTTTTAAATGCCATCATAGAAGTTTCAAAATGCAACCTCATCGGTGCGGATGTAAACGAGCTTGCTCCCATGCTGGATGCAAGCGGCATGTCAACAGCAACGGCCTGCAAGGTTGTAAGAGAACTGTTGATAGCGATTTCAAACAGATAATATCAGGAGGATGATCATGAGCAGAGTACTTGTTATAGGATGCGGCGGAGTTGCCAATGTTGCGATCCGCAAATGTTGCAGCGTAAGTTCCGTTTTTTCGGAACTGATGATCGCCAGCAGGACCAAAGAAAAATGTGACGTTCTTGCAGAGGAGCTTCGCAAAACGTCCACGACTAAAATTGAAACAGCAAAGGTTGATGCAGACAGTAAGGACGAGCTTGTAAAGCTCATCAATTCCTACAAGCCCGACCTTGTAATGAACATTGCTCTCCCCTATCAGGATCTTACGATCATGGATGCCTGCCTGGAGTGCAAGGTCAACTACATGGATACAGCCAACTATGAGCCCGAGGACACAGACGATCCCGAGTGGCGCAAGATCTATGAAAAGCGCTGCAAGGAGGAGGGGTTCTCCGCTTACTTTGATTACAGCTGGCAGTGGGCCTACAAAAAGAAGTTTGAAGATGCGGGGCTCATTGCTCTTCTCGGTTCAGGTTTCGATCCCGGCGTAACACAGGCCTACGTTGCCTATGCCAAGAAGCATGAATTTGACACCATCGATACCATTGATATCCTCGACTGCAATGGCGGCGATCACGGCTACAAGTTTGCAACAAACTTCAACCCTGAGGTAAATCTCCGCGAAGTATCCGCTCCCGGAAGCTACTGGGAGGACGGTCACTGGATCGAGATCCCCGCAATGAGCATCAAGAGAGAATACGACTTCGATCAGGTGGGCATGAAGGACATGTACCTCCTGCACCATGAAGAGATCGAGTCGATCGCCAAGAATCTCCCCGAAGTAAAGAGGATCCGTTTTTTCATGACCTTCGGACAGAGCTATCTCGATCATATGCGTTGTCTTGAGGATGTTGGCATGCTTTCCACCACTCCTGTCATGTTTGACGGCAAGGAGATCGTTCCCATCAAGTTCCTCAAGGCTCTTCTCCCCGATCCCGCAAGCCTTGGTCCCCGCACTCACGGAAAGACCAATATCGGATGCATTTTCACAGGCAAAAAGGACGGTAAGGACAAGACCTACTATATCTACAATGTATGCGATCATCAGGAATGCTATCGCGAAGTAAAGAGTCAGGCCATCAGCTACACCACAGGTGTTCCCGCCATGTGCGGCGCTCTCATGCTCCTCACGGGCAAATGGAACACGCTGGGTGTTCACACAATAGAAGAACTGGATCCCGATCCGTTCATTGAAGCGCTTGACAAATACGGACTTCCCAAGAGTGAAAGTCACAACCCCGTACTTGTAAAGTAAGCATTACACCTCACCAAAAGGAAAATATATGCCTAACAGTATCCCTTTTAAGAACATCGAAAAATACAATATGGAAAAGCTGCTTAAGAAGGTGCAGACTCCCTGCTACATTCTTGATGAAGCTGCCTTTATCAGAAACGGCGAGATCCTTAAAGAGCTTCAGGAGGAAACAGGCGTGAAAGTTCTGCTGGCCGAAAAAGCCTTTTCAAATTTCACTCTCTTTCCTCTCCTCTCGCAGTATCTTGCGGGAACAGAAGCCAGCGGTCTTTTTGAAGCCCGTCTCGGTCGCGAAGAAATGCCCGAAAAGGAAGTCCATGTATTTTCGGCTGCTTATCGCGACGTGGAATTCACGGAAGTTCTGAAATATGCGGATCATATTATCTTTAATTCGGTCTGTCAATTAAAGAAATTCGGACCTCTTGCCAAAAAAGCGGGTAAAGAGATCGGGCTGAGAGTAAATCCCGAGTGTTCCACTCAGGAGGGACATGCGATCTATGACCCCTGTTCTCCCGGAAGTCGTCTCGGAGTGACCCGCGAGGTTTTCGATGCGGAAATGGACAAAAAGGCCCTGTCTCTTCTTTCCGGTCTTCATTTCCACACTCTGTGCGAACAGGACGCAGATGCGCTTGAAACCACTGTTAACGCATTCTTTCAAAAATTCGGGGATGTTGTAAAGGATCTCAAATGGTTGAACCTGGGCGGCGGTCATCACATCACCCGTCCGGGCTACGATCTTCCCCGTCTTAAAAGGATCTTGACCGATATACAAAAAAAATACAGTCTCCGGCTCTACCTGGAGCCCGGAGAGGCTGTCGCTTTAAATGCAGGCTATCTCGCCACAAGAGTTCTTGATATCGTTAAGAATTCGGGACACAACATCGCTATCCTCGATATGAGTGCCGCATGCCACACCCCTGACGTGATCGAAATGCCCTATCAGCCTCCTCTCATGAATGCAGATCCTGTTTCGGACTATTCTCCCGAAAAAGAATTACAGGCCTCTGCAACGGATGAAAGTTTTTCGGAAGCCATGCATGAAGTTTTTGGAAATTCACTGGGCTCAGCCATCGCAGATGCTCTCGATCCCAATGAAGCCATAGTTTACCGCCTTGCGGGTCCTTCCTGCCTTGCGGGAGATGTGGTGGGCGATTACGCCTTCAACCATTGTCTCAAAAGGGACGAACTACTTGTTTTCGGAGATATGGCCATCTACTCCATATGCAAGAACAACACCTTCAACGGAATCCCTTTGCCGAGCATCTATCTGCTTCAAAAGGATGGTTCCCTGAAGCTTATCAAGTCATTCTCTTACGAAGATTTCAAAGGCCGTCTCGGATAGAAGGCAAAAAATGATAGCAGCGTGTGCTGTAAAGCACACGCTGCTATCGTCATGTAGGAAAATGTATAAGTATTACTTCTTGAAGCTGAACTTACGTTCCGTTCCGCTCAGAAGCCTCTTGATATTATCTTTATGGCGCAGGATCATCAGTACCGCCGAGGCGAAAGAGATGATGATGGCCCATGGCTCAGCGCCAACAATGAGTAAAGTAACGGGTGCGGAAAGGATAGCAACCATTGTGGCAACCGACATGTATTTTAGGGTGAAAAGCAACAGGCAAAGCAGGATGACTCCCACCAGTCCCGCACGCCAGTCATAGAACCAAAGTGCTGCGATGTTGACCAAGAAACCTTTGCCTCCCTTGAAGCCATACCACACCGGGAAATCATGGCCGATCGATGCACACAGGGTTGTATAGGCAAGCCCTATCTGGCGAAGATTGTAATCCGGACCGTTCTCACGGGCATAGCGTCCGAAAACGCAGCCGAACACCGCAAGGATCAATACGCACTTACCTATATCAAGTGCCATGACCACCCATGCCCATTTACCGCCGTATACTCTTTTGAAATTGGTGAAGCCGGGATTTCCGCTTCCCTCTTTGTTGTCTCTTATATCTTCTTTAAATATCACCTTGGAAAGCACGATCGCAGGATTAACCCCTGCAAGCAGATAAGCAACCACGCCCGCCACGGCATAGATCAAAATCAATTTCCAGTCCATTTTTGCCTCTGTCTAAGTCAGTTATTTCATCATTCCAGAATGATCTCAAAGTCATACACATCCTGCCCGCCGTCTATCTCATAGACTTCCGTGCGCGGGAATTTCTCCGCCGCTATACGTCTGAACTCTCTGCGTTCTTCGGTAGTTGCCGGATTTCCGTATATTGCGATCATTACCTCATGTTTTTCAGCTTCAAGCTTTGAGAGCATTTCCGTAACAGCCTCCAGCTTGTCGCTGTTTGAAGCAAGCATATTCTTACCCGAGAAACCGATGTAATCGTTGTTCCTGATGTCAACACCGTCGATGTTTGCATCTCTTACGGAACGGGTGATCTCTCCGGTAACAACGCCCTGCATGGATTCCTTCATCTCATTTGCAATGGTCTCCACGTCTCCGCTGTCATAGGAAAGCATGCTGAGAGCGGCATATCCGTCTCCGATGCTCTTTGAGGGGATCACTGTAACCTTGGAATCCTTGTAGATGTCGGCTGCGAGCTGTGCTGCCATAACAATATTTCCGTTGTTTGGAAGCACGAAGATCGTGTCCGCGTTCACGTTTTCAAAAGCTTCTATAAAGTCCTCGGAAGAAGGGTTCTTGCCCTGCCCTCCGTCAATTACAATGTCAGCGCCGAGAGCCTTCAAAGTCTCTTTAATGCCGTCTCCCGTAGCAACGGTGATCGTAGCAAACTTCTTTCTCTCAGCTGCGGTGGGTGCATTCTTATGCTTGGTCTCATCCTTCACGATGGTTTCATTGTGCTGCAGAGTCATGTTTTCGCATTTCAAGGTCAGGAATTCGCCAAACTGCTGGCAGAAATCGAACACCTTTCCGGGTGTCATGGTGTGAACATGAACTTTAACGATGGTTCCCGTCTTAAATGCAACAATGGAATTTCCGATGGAATTCAGGAATTCCAGAATGGGATCGATGCTGAAATTGTTTACGTCCACCTTGCAGCTCTGAAGCTGAAGCAAAAACTCCGTGCAATAGCCGAATTCCATGACAGAATCGGCGGTAAACTTCGAGGTATCGACGGCTTTGTTGCCAAAGGTCAGCGCAGCATCGGAAATATGCTCGCCCTGCAGGGTCTTGTTCATGCCGTCGATGATATAAACAAGTCCGGCTCCGCCGCTGTCGATCACTCCCGCTTCCCTGAGAACATCCAAAAGCTGGGGTGTACGTTCAAGCGAACGGTTCATTTCGTCAAGCACATCCGCGAAAAAGCTTTCCATCGTACTGTCGTCTGTGATACGATTGCAGGCATATTCGGTAGCTTCCCTTGCCACAGTCAGCATTGTACCCTCCGTGGGTTTCATAACGGATTCATATGCACGGCGGACGCCCGATCTGAATGCAAAACCTACGGTTCTGACATCTGCTTTTTCACTGCCTGTGAAGCCCTTGGCAATCCCCGAAAAAAACTGTGAAAGGATTACACCCGAGTTACCTCTTGCCGAAAGAAGCATGCCGTTTGCAATGGTATCGGACACATCGGAAAGCGAAACCGCCGCTGTGTGGGCTGCAGCTGTAACTCCGCCTGTTATTGTAAGGCTCATGTTTTCACCCGTATCCCCATCGGGAATGGGAAAAACATTGAGATCGTTGACTATCTGTGCATTGGCGCGAAGATTAGCCGCGCCCCCCTTTATCAATGTTGAATAAAGCTCTCCTGAAAGCTCCTTGGTTTCCATTTTATTACCCCTTTATCAATTCCCTGCAGTGAAAGTTACCTCTTTACCGAATGAGAACACACCGATGGCATCGGGACCGATGGAAGCTCCGATGATAGGTCCGATGTATGAAATGTGCGTTCCCTTGCAGGGTATCTGCTCCTTTATCATTTTTTCGAGTTCCTTGGCTTCGTTCTCACAATCCGCATGGACAATATAGATGATCTGTTCTTCGGGATTGATGATGCTTTCCTTTGTGAGATTTACGATCTCCTGAATGGAAGTCTGTCTTCCCTTAACCTTTTTGATGGGAACCTGATCGCCGTTCTTGTCTGCAATGAGAATGGGCTTAACTCCGAAAAGATTTCCGAGGAAAGCAGCCGAAGCCTTAACTCTTCCTGCTCTCTTCAAAGCATCGAGAGAATGAACGGTAATAAACTCGTTAACCTTCTTAAGATCCTTGCTCAAAAGGTCATTTATCTCTTTTGCGCTCTTGCCCTGATCTCTGTATTCAGCCGCACGGATGGCAAGAACGCCCTCTCCCATGCATGCATTAAGAGCATCTACAATGTAGATCTCCGTACCGGGATTCTGTTCCATCATTTCCTTTGCAACAACATAGCCGGTGTTTACGGATCCGGACTGTTTGGAAGAACAGCCGATATAAACAATGTCACATCCCTCTTCAATGTACTTGGTGAAAACTCTCTTGAATTCCTGAACGGGAACCTGAGTCGTGAGAATACGCTTTCCGTCACGCATGATCTTGTACAACTCCTGAGGTGTGTATATGTCCCAGTCGAGGCTTGCGGGTGTTTCCTTGCCCTCGTATTCAGTGAACATCTTTGCATAATCGATATCATATTTTTCACGCAGGTCCCTGCTCAGATCGGAACAGGAATCGGTGACGATCTGTACTTTTTTCATTATAATCTCCTTCCGAACGGATTATCGGATAACCCCAAATTGTTACTGATTTGTTACGTCAGATAATCATATCTTCTATATTAGATTATAATTTTCCCTCAAATAGCTTCAACTGTGAAAAAAAAAGGTTTCCTCAAAAATAAGGAAACCCATAAATGTGTATAAATTTGCATAAATCTTTAATTACTTCCTAAAAGATCGATCCCGAACAGTGCATTGGCAATGTACATCTCAATCGCGGTATTGATGGCTTTACTGATCTGATTGATGGATTTCTCAACATCCAGCGTCATATGACTCCATAAGAACTTAAGGAAAAAGCCAAGTACCGCATAGCAGCAGATGTCAGAGATCGTTTTCAGCATATCCTCATCCACATCAAACCCGGCAGTCTTTCTTTTTGCAAGATTAAAGAAAGCGCTCTCCGCTGATTTAAATACATAACGTTCCAGATTCTCCCTGGAAAGAGAATCATAGACATTGTAAACAAGATTCGGACGTTTCTGAAGTGTTTTCAAGATAGCCTTGATCGTGTCCTCCCATGCTTCCCCTTCGTCCCTCATTTCAAGAAATTGCTCTGTCTGGATGTTGAACCAATGCTCCAGCAGCTCATAAATATCCTTGTAGTGATAATAAAAAGTGTTCGGACTGATATCACATTTCTTTGTGAGAGCTGAGACAGTGATCTTATCAAAAGGCATGTTCTCAAGCATCTCTTCAAAATTGGTAAGTATTGCCTTCTCGGTATAACGCGCCATATCCTCTCCTAATATATAACCCCTTGAGCAGTTCTTCCATCAACTGCCCCCAATATAATGTATACAGTATATCCGACTTGTTTTCAAAAGTCAAAGCTTCAATCCAAAAAACGAAAAAAGACCGCAGAACTTCCACGGTCTTTCATTACTGCGGAAAAAGGGACTTGAACCCTCACGGTCTTGGACCACATGATCCTTAGTCATGCCTGTCTGCCAATTCCAGCATTTCCGCATCTTGTGCTTCGCCTTTCGCAAGGCACGAACGAGATTTTAGCACAGAAAATAACCCTTGTCAATGCCACTTTTCAAAAAAAGTTAAATTCATAACATTTTTTGAGAGCCGTGCAATTATCAGCCAATTTAATCTTTCACATAATCCTCTACACTGCCCGAAAAATCATCATCCGACGCATTCTTTGCTCTGCCCGCTTCTATGTCCTCCACCTTCGCCAAAAACTTCTTGAGGATCCTTAAGTATCTGTCCTCATCCACCAGCATTGTTTCCGCATGTGCGGCTCCGGGGAAGATGTGCAGTTCGGAATAGGCCGGATTGGCTTTCGCCATTCTGAGCGAATTCTCGGGCTTTATGAACGTGTCATCAAGACCGTGTATAAAGCATATGGGGACTGTATTGTTCTTAAGTGAATCGATGGGACGGCTCTTAAAGAAACTCCAGCCGTATATGATCGAACACATGAAGCTTGACGGCCACACAAGCCATTTGTGCATATTAAACTGGGAATTGATCGCTCCGGCCAGCACGTTGTAAAGATCCGCAAAGCCGCAGTCATTAACAATAAAATGCACCTTCGGAGCATACTTAAGCGCCGTGATCTCAAGGGCGGATCCCATGGATTCGCCCTGTAAGCCGAGATAAATGTCCTCACCGTATCTTGCATATGTATCCGTGATCACCGCCATGAGATCGTCAGCTTCCCTGATCCCCAATGTACTGCAGGATCTGCGGGATTTAAGGTTCTTTCCATGATAGCGGTCATCGTACAGCACGCACTGGAAGCCCAGTTCCATCCACTTGTTGAGATACTTTAACGAACCGTAATGTGAAGAAGTGTAGCCATGGGAGATTATAATGAATTTTCTGCTTTCCGGGAAATCGCGGTTGGGTACGAAATAAGCATGCAGGATGTAATCTTTGTAACCCTTGATCTCATACTCCTTCACATCTCTGGTGTCGAAATCTCTGTAGAAATTGTGATTCTTTTCCCAATTGATGCTTTTCTCAAGTGAATTCTTCGGCAGAGCCACATAGGATGCAAAGAAAACAAATGCCGCCAGTAAAGCCAACACGATCAATATTCCCAAAACCAATGCAATGATTGCCGGTGTCCCCATATCTGCTTCCTCCGTTTTCGTTTTCAGATCTTAAGATCCAAAACATTATAGGGTGTGTAAAAAACATCTATATCATTCCGGTCAGCCACAAAAATCTCTCTGCTGAAAGGAGAATTGTCAGGATCCGGTTTTATCCGATGATTGTAGGTAATAAACCCGAAATTCTTGTCGTTGATCTTTTTAACGCCCTCGTTATAAGCCTTTTCGTCGCCCTTGATCAAGGGGATCGACTCTGTTGCGTTCAGAAAACGCTTTGCATAATCCTTTGGCCCCGTAAGCCTTGATGTAAAACATATGCCGCCAATATTGTCCGTGATCTTGCCGACATCGTGTATGTCCGATCCGCTGCTCATCTTGATCTTGTTGCGGGTGGAAAATTCAAAGGCATAAGTGTCGCTGTAATCGCGATTTCCCGCATTATAGCCTTCAAATCCGTCCGCCTGGTAAGGATGAACATATATTGCCTTGAGATAATCCCTGTCTCTGAACGGATGTGCCTGTATCATCAGGCCTCCGATCTTGTGAAGCTCCGATCTGAGTTCGTCATGGCTCCAGATCATAATGTCGGGATGAGCCTTCAGCCACTCCTTGTCAGGACCGTAGATCAGGAATTCGTCCCCCTTGAAATTGACCTCCAATCCGAAGAAAACATCAATCCCTCCTACTTTGTCGGCCTCTTCCTTTGCGTGCTCATAGCCCTTGCAGTAAAGCTCGATCCTCTCCTCCCACGGCAGATCCCTCGGAACTCCCGAGTTACCGTTAAAGAAGTGATCCGTCACAAAAAATCCGGCATATCCCGCTTCCTTGTAAGCCCTGATGTAGTCCTTACCCGGAGTCTTGCCGCAGGCACTTGCTTCACAAGTGTGAAGGTGTGTCTCGTAAAAAAATAAGTCCATTATAGCTCCTTCTACCCTTGCATAAGATGCTTGGGGAAACATTTATTAAATTGTGGTTATTTATAAAAAATACAGAGGTAATGCATCGGCAATACCTCTGTAAATTTTAACATATTTACATTTCAACTTCAATGTTGTAAATTTTCTTTCCCTTTTCATAGGGGATGATGTTGCCATCGCAGACCTTGCCGTCTACCGTAAGCTTCTTAACCCCCTTCTGGGAATGATTGGTCTTAACCTTTATGTTGTAGGTTCCTTCACGGAATTTACGCACGATCTCAAAATCACCGAAATCGGACGGTACGCAGGGATCTACACTGAGTCCCTTGTGGGTGGGATAGATTCCGAGGATATACTGGGAAATGTTCACAAAGGTCCATGCTGCGGTTCCCGTAAGCCAGCTGTTCTTTCCCTGGCCATGGAACTTCGCATCGCGTCCGCCTACCATCTGGCAGTAAACATAAGGCTCGGTATAATGTATCTCGGAGAATTCCTCCGTGTACGCCGGGCAGGTCTTTCTGTATATCTCGAAGGCTCTGTCGCCTCTTCCCATAACCGTTTCCGCAATGGAAACCCAAGGGTTGTTGTGACAGAATATACCTGCATTCTCCTTGTACCCGGGCGGATATGAAGATATCTCGCCAAGTTCCAGATGATACTCCGTATATGCGGGCTGAAGGATCATGATGCCATACTCGGAGTCCAGCTTTTCCTTTACGGAATCCAACGCAACGATTGCCTTTCCGTTGTCCTTGCCTATGCCTGCCATTACGCAGAAGCCCTGAGGTTCAATGAAGATCTTTCCTTCATCGCACTCGTCGGAACCCACCTTGTGGGAATAAGCGTCATAGGCACGCACGAACCATTTGCCGTCCCATCCGTCCTTTTCCACGGCTTCGGTCATGATCTCAACTTCTTTTCTTGCCCTTGCAGCCTCCGCATTATCACCGAGAAGCTCTGCCAGCTGGGCATATTCCTCGCCGTATTTTACAAACATACCGCCGATGAAAACCGATTCTGCAACAGGACCTTCGCTGGGTCCGAAAGTCTGGAAGGATTCACCCGGAACTTCAGAAAAGCAGTTAAGGTTCAGACAGTCGTTCCAGTCTGCGCGTCCGATCAAAGGAAGCTTGTGAGGTCCCTTGTGGTTGATGATATAATCCAGAGATCTCTTCAGGTGCTCCATGAGGGTGGTTGCCTTAGACATATCGTTGTCATAAGGAACCATCTCTTCAAGGATGGAAGTGTCTCCCGTTTCGCGGATATATGCGCTTGTGCCTGCGATCAGCCAAAGCGGATCGTCATTGAAGCCGGAGCCTATGTCTGCATTGCCCTTCTTGGTGAGAGGCTGATACTGGTGATAAGCGGAGCCGTCTTCAAACTGGGTTGAAGCGATGTCTATTATTCTTTCACGTGCTCTGTCGGGGATCAGGTGCACAAAGCCCAAAAGATCCTGACATGAATCACGGAAGCCCATGCCTCGACCTATGCCCGTCTCAAAGTAGGATGCGGAACGGGACATATTAAAGGTGACCATGCACTGGTACTGATTCCATATGTTTACCATACGGTTTACCCTGTCGTTGCCGGACTTTACGATATATTTTGAAAGCAGTTCGTCCCAATAAGCCTTGAGCTCATTGAAAGCAGCAAAGAACTGATCGTCGGTCTTGTACTTGGAAAGCATATCCCAAGCGCGCTTCTTGTTGATGACACCGTGGCTCTCCCACTTTTCCTCAAGGGGATTCTCAATGTAGCCGAGAACAAAGATGTAGCTTTTCTCTTCGCCGGGAGCAAGGGTGAGATTTATCTGATGTGCGGCGATCGGACACCAGCCTGAAGCAACGGAACCGGTGAGTTGTCCGTTTTCAACCGCTTCGGGATTGGCTGTGCTCTTCCAGTAAGCACCCACAAAAGCATCGCGGGAAGTGTCGAAGCCGTCTGTCTTCGTGTTAACGGAAGAGATGGCATAATGATTTCTTCTCTCTCTGTATTCGGTCTTGTGGAAAATGGTGGAATCCACGATCTCCACTTCACCCGTGCTGAGATTTCTCTGATAGTTCTTCATGTCATCGTCCGCATTCCAAAGACACCATTCAATATAGGAAAAGAGCTGCAATGTCTTCGCAGAAGAACCGTTGTTCTTAAGGGTTATGCGGGAAACCTCGCAATTGTCGTCAGTCGGAACAAAGGTGGTAACATCCGCCGTCACATTGTTCTTGGCGCCGTGAAATCTGCTGTATCCGATACCATGCCTGCATTCATATTCATCAAGCTCTGTCTTCACGGGCTGCCAGCCGGGATTCCAGACAGTATCGCCGTCCTTGATATAGAAATACTTTCCGTTCATATCAACAGGACAGTCATTGTAACGATACCTTGTCAGCCTTAAAAGCTTGGCATCCTTGTAAAAGGTGTATCCTCCGCAGGTGTTTGAAATAAGCGAGAAAAAGGAATTGCTTCCGAGATAGTTGATCCAGGGAAGCGGTGTACGCGGTGTAGTGATCACATATTCACGATTCGCGTCATCAAAGTAACCGAATTTCATAAAAAAATACCTCCGATAGATAGTCTTTTTTTCGTCCGTCGGAGCCCTGACCCAAGCACTGCACCCCGACCATCAACAAGTCTATGCTAATTATATAAGTAAATTTAGGTGATTTCAAGGTAAAAAAATGACTAAATATAGGGGAATTTTTTATGTAATATTTTTACTTTTGTGTTTTATTTGAATGAGGCCGCAAATTCTCTCGGTCCTGCCCCGTATTCCGCCTTAAAGGCACGATAAAAGCCGGCATAATCGCTGAAGCCGCAGGTCCTGAACACATTATTGGGCTTTTCCCCCTGCGCCAGCAGCTGTCTGGCGATCTGTACTCTCTTTTTCTGTATGTAATGATAAACGCCCGTTCCCATCTGCTTTCTGAACTCATGGCTCAAATGGTATTTGCTCACATATAATTTCTCGGACATTTCATCCAGGGAAAGGGGTTCTCCGTAATGCTCGTTGACATAATCTATGACGCCTTCAACCAGCGAATTGGTGTAAGGTCCCTCCTCCGACTTTTCCTCCTTGGAGTCGGAGATCCTGTTCAAAAGCACCATAAGGCGCGCTATCAGGCTTTCCTGCATGACATCGCAGCCATATCCGTCGGAGTCGGACTCTCTGCATATGCCTTCCATGAGGTTTCGTATCTCGTTCATGTACTCGATGGGAATACGAAGCTGGTTCGTATAGTTTTCACGGAAGGTGTTCAGGCATTTTTCGAGATTCGTCTTTTCGGTCGAAAGGCGTGCAAGCATAGCCGGATCGATCCACAAGACATATCTTTCGTAGGGCTCGGTATCCGATTTAATGAAAAGCTGATGCAGTTCTCTGGGGCTGATCAACAGAATATCTCCGGGAACAACCCTGTAGATGCGTCCCTCAATGGAATAGGTCACATCTCCCGAAACCAGAAAAAAGATCTCATGGAAATCGTGGTGATGAAGCTCAACCTTTTGCAGATAGGTATCCATCTTATGCTGGATTTCAAAATCCTTTCGGTTCATGACCTGACGGGGATTGTAGGATTGAAGTTTTGTCGCCATAGAATTTCTCCTTTTAATGCAATTATACATTTTTTTCAAAAAGTCGCAAGCAAATTAATAGCAATTATCACAATAATTTTCCACAAAAGTTGCTATTTCATTTTAAAAAGAGCGATATATAATGAATGTGATTTGCAATGTATGCAATGTTTACAAGGGAGAATAAAAGATGAAAAAGTTAAATTATTCAACATTGAAAGAAAGCGGATACAAAGGCTATGTCTTGGAGAATGCGCCCGAGAAAGTGCTTCAGTTCGGAGAAGGAAACTTCCTTCGTGCCTTTGCCGATTATTGGTTTGATGTTTCAAACGAAAAGGCAGGCTGGAACGGAAAGATCGTTCTTGTACAGCCCATAGCCAACGGTCTCACGGAACTCATCAACTCTCAGGAAGGTCTGTATACCCTTTATCTAAGAGGAAGCATTAACGGCGAAAAGATAGACAGAAAGCGTGTCATCTCCTCAGTTTCCCGTTGCCTTAACCCCTATACCACAGAGGGCTTTGACTCCATGATGAAGCTCGCGGTTTCGGACGATCTTGAATATATCGTATCAAACACGACCGAAGCGGGGATCACCTACGATCCTTCATGTAACATCACCGACAGACCCGCTTCCTCCTTCCCCGGAAAACTCACTCAGGTTCTTTATGAGCGTTTCAAGGCCGGAAAAGGCGGCCTTGTCATTCTCTCCTGCGAGCTGATCGACAACAACGGCAAGGAACTCTTAAAATGCGTTAAAAACTATGCTGTTCAGTGGAAACTCCCCGCTGAGTTCACAAAATATATCGAAAAGGATTGCCTCTTCTGCTCCACCTTGGTTGACAGGATCGTTCCCGGAAGGATCAGGGATGAAAAAGAAGCCGCAAAACTCGACGAAGAGAACGGTTATCACGATGATCTCATAGATGTGGGAGAAGTCTTCGGAGTATGGAACATCGAAGGTCCCGATAGCCTTTCCGATAAACTGCCATTCAAAAAAGCCGGTCTCAACTGTCCCGTAGTCCCCGATGTCACCCCGTATAAAAAGCGTAAGGTCCGTATATTGAACGGTGCTCACACAGGCTTTGTTCCCGGCGCCTACCTCGCAGGCTTTGACATTGTAAGAGACTGCATGCATAATGACACGATCAGAGGCTTCATGAACAAGATGCTGAATGAGGAGATCATCCCCACTCTGCCCCTTGACAAAAAGGATCTGGACGAATTTGCCTCTGCTGTATCGGATCGTTTCAACAACCCCTTTGTCAACCACGAACTGCTCAGCATTACGCTGAACTCCACTTCCAAGTGGCTTGCCAGAAACTATCCCAGCTTTGAGGAGTACTACGAAAAGACCAAAAAGCTGCCTGCCTGCCTTTCCATGAGTTTTGCACTCCTGATCGCCCATTATTCCAGCGGCATATCCGCCCTTGACGAGAACGGACTGCTTTGCAAACGTCCTCTCGGAAACAATTACTACGTAAAGGACGACAGGAACGTTTTGGAATTCTATTATAAAAGAAAAGACGCCTCAGATGCGTCTCTCGTTCACGACGTAATGACCAACACAGCCTTCTGGGGCAGAGATCTGACCGCTTTTACCGACTTCGAGCTGACCACTCTTCGTAACCTTAAGCTGATCCGCTCCGAAGGTGCATTAAAAGCTTTCGAAAGCTGCATATGATCCTAAAACGCAAAAAGGCATCTTCGGATGTCTTTTTTTTGCCCTTAATAATTTTATCAATATTTTATGTACATTATTCGGTAATTTTCATATAATTTATATAACAATTTTACGTGAGGGAAGTTTTATTGGCACTAAACCATCCAACAGGAGGTAAAAATATGGCAAGTTATTCTTATTATAATTATGATGCTTCGGAACATATAGCTTACGATAATCCCGAATTCCCGTCGTACATTAATGAGGTCTCCCTTTCCTTCTACCCCGATCTTGTAACCCCGGCGGAGTGGCACAATGAGATGGAGTTTGACTATATCCTCTCGGGAAGCATGACCTTCGTTATCGAAGGCGTTAAGGTTCAGGTCGGGGAAAATCAAGGCATATTCATAAACAGCCATCGAGTTAATCACGCATACAGCGAGACCAAGGAGGATTGTAATTACATCAGGGTTCTTCTGAATCCTTCCCTTCTCTCCGCAAACTATATGTTTGAAACCCGTTATTTAAAGCCATTCACTTCCGTTTACGGCTGTTCCTTTGTCTTTCTCACCGAAGAAGTTTCCTGGCAGGCAGAGATCCTAAGCACCATCAAGAAACTATTGGAAACCAAGGGCGACGGCTGGTCGGATTTTGCAATCCAGATCCTGTTCATGCGTATATTTGAACTGCTCTATTTCAACACCTACCACAATCCCACAGCTTCTCCCGATGCTTTCATCGATGTATTCGCGCTGAAAAACATGCTGTTGTACATCGGAGAACACTATCGTGAAAAGATCACGCTGGATGACATAGCTGCCGCAGCCGGCTGCAAAAAGAGCAAATGTACCCAGCTGTTCAAGGATTTCCTTGACACCGCACCTGTCAACTATCTCGGAAAATACCGTTTGTCAAAAGGTCTTTCACTGCTTGCGGACACAGACCTGAGCATAGGAAAGATCAGCTACGACCTCGGTTTCAATAACGGCTCCAGCTATTTCTGCGAAGCCTTTAAGAAGAACTTCGGTATTTCAGCCGTTGAGTACAGAAAACTTACAAAAATAAAAAAATCGATTCTTGAATCTCCCGACACCCAGATCTCGATCCCGGGTGAAGAAAGCCCCGTAAACATCGATGACATCTTTGAGGAAGTCGTTGATTCCGCTGAAGCAAATCAATCCGGTTTATCCTAAAAAAAAATGTACAGGCTTTAAGCAAGCCTGTACATTTTTTTTGCATTTTCAAAAGTGATCCTTTCGATCTCTTCGGTCTCGATACCCTTGATCTCTCTGATTGCTTCCACAACGTATTTGATGTTTGAGGAGTCGTTTCTCTTTCCTCTGAAAGGAACGGGGGCCAGATAAGGTGAATCCGTTTCGAGAATGATCGACTCCATGGGAACATCGGCTATCACTTCCTTAAGCTTTCTTCCGTTCTTAAAGGTAGCAACACCGCCTACTCCGATATAAAAGCCCATCTTCACATACTCATCCGCCAGTTCTGTGCTGTAGGAAAAACAATGAATCACTCCGGGTCTCCGGTAAAGCTCTGCTCTTTCCTCTCCGGCCTTTTTCAATTCCCCGCTGTATTCCTTAAGCATTCTGAGAGTATCCTCAGCCGCATCCCGACTGTGTATGATGATCGGTTTGTTTTCGCTCAGGGCAAGCTGCAGCTGACGTCTAAACCAAAACTGCTGTTCTTCCCTATCCGCTTCTTCTCTCGAATAATCCAGCCCTATCTCACCGACAGCCACACATTTCGGCTCTCTGAGCCAATCCTTAAGCTTATCGACGGTAGCCTCATCCATATACTCAACGTCATCGGGATGTATGCCTACCGCAGCATAGATAAAATCCCATCTGTTCGCAAGCACAACAGAAGCCGCGCAGCCCCTGAAGGTTGCCCCGACATTTACCACAGCGCCCACATTCCGTTCCTTAAGGCCCTTGAGAACTTCTTCCCTGTCCTCATCAAATTGCTCATCATCATAATGAGCATGTGTGTCAAAGATCATTATCTGGAAATATCCTTTCCGAAGTATTTGACGGAGATCTCCGAAAGAGTTCCGTCTTTTCTGAGTTCTTCGATAGCCTTGTCGATCTCAGTCATAAGATCGATCGAACCATCACCCTTCTGTATAGGGATCGCCACCAGCGAAGCCTCATCGGTCAACGCCGCGATCTTAAGTCCCGACTCGGGGTGTTCCTTAATATAATCATAAAACGTTACTTCCGCATTCAAGGTCGCATCGATCCTTCCTGCAAGAAGAAGTTCAATTGTCTGATTCAGATCGTCAACACCGATGGGTTTTGCTCCGTACTTCTCTGCCAGTTGTGCATAGGTGCTGGAGATAGTGTTTGCGGTTGTCATTCCTTCAAGGTCTTCAAAAGACTTTATCCTGTCGTCATCCCCGCGTACGATGATCGCAGTTCTGATGTAACCGTAAGGTAAAGAAAAATTGTATTTCTCTTCTCTCTCATCCGTGATCTCAACGCCGTTGGCCATGATGTCATATCTTCCGACTTCAAGCCCGGCAAGAAGGCCATCCCATTCGCCTTCGATAAATTCGGCCTCAACGCCTATTTTTTCTGCGATCGCTTCGGCTACCTCCACGTCAAACCCTACCAGCTTGTCATTTTCATCGTGATAGGTCCATGGAGCCCATGTTCCCTCTGTTGCGATCGTGATCTTGCCTGCTTTTTTAATCTTTGCAAGCATATCATCCTCATTCTTTTTTCCGCATCCCGCAAGTGCAAGAATGGATACTCCGGCTAAAAAGTAGCCGATCAAAGCTATGACTTTTCTCATTTCTATTCTCCTTATAATTTATATTTATCACGACAATGATCTCAGGAAACTCCTGATCCTTTCATCGCCGGGATCTTCAAAAAAGGTCTTTGAAGGGACATCCTTAAGGATCTCCCCGTTTTCCATGAACACAACTCTGTTCGACACATCTCTCGCAAAGGAAAGTTCATGGGTTACAACTATCATGGTGATCCCTTCATCCGCCAGGTTCCTCATTACCTGAAGGACCTCTCCGATAAGTTCCGGATCAAGTGCCGAGGTCGGCTCGTCGAAATATATGATCTCCGGATCCGTCACCAACGCCCTTGCAATTCCGACTCTCTGCTGCTGTCCGCCGGAGAGCTGGGAGGGATAGAAGTCATATCTGTCCGAAAGCCCCACTTTGTCAAGTGCGGCCTTTGCCTTCACCACAGCTTCTTCCTTGGGGATCTTTCTCACCACCGTAAGCCCTTCCGTTACGTTCTGTAAAGCCGTTTTGTTAAGGAAGAGATTGTAGTTTTGAAAAACGAAGCCCGTTTTCTTTCTGATCGCGGCCGTGTTTTTCTTGGAGATCGTGTGAAGGTCGTATTCCGCGCCGTCAAAGTTCATGGTCCCCACATCGGCCTTTTCGAGGAAATTCATGCAGCGAAGCATGGTCGTCTTTCCCGAACCGCTGGGGCCCAAAACCGCCACCACGTCTCCCTTGCCGATCTTGAGGCTCACATTCCTCAAGACCCAATTCTTATTGTAAACTTTGTTTATATTTTCAAATTCAATCATGCGATCACCGTTTTCCGTACCTTCCGAGTTTCTTCTCGCAGATACTCTGAACCTTTGTGAGCACCGTGCAGAAGATCAGATAGATAAACGCAACCTCAAGGTACAGGACGAAGGGTTCATAGGTTCTGGCCACGATACGTTGTGTAGCCATAAACATTTCCAGCACCGTGATATTGGCTGCGAGAGATGTATCCTTGACCAGTCCGATAAGCGAATTGGAAAGAGGAGGAAAAGCTGTCCTGAAGGCCTGCGGCAGAACAATGCGGCGCATGATCTGCCAATAGGACATGCCCACGCAGTACCCCGCTTCTATCTGTCCCTTCGAAACCGATTCGATGGCTGCCCTCATAGTCTCCGAATCATAGGCTCCCACGCTTACGGAGAAAACGATTATCGCTGCCGGAAAAGGATCTATCAGGATCCCAAGTCTGGGCAATCCGTAAAACACAACATAAAGCTGTACAAGAAGCGGTGTTCCGCGGATTATCCATACATAAAATCTGCAAAGCTGTTTAAGCCCCGGTATCTCCGCCACCTGAACCATTGCCACCAAAAGAGCGATCACCATTCCTATCGCAAAGGAAAGGATAGTTAGCGGAATGGTCATCTGAAGCCCCGGCACAAGGATCTTCAAAAAAGAATCTGTTATTATATTCCAAATACGTTCGGTCATACTCTGCTCCTCAGAATACCATGGTCAAACCGTGGTTTGACCATGGCGTGAACAGTAATAATTTTACAGCATCATATGTCATATCACAAGTGAAAAAATAATAAATTGCACAAAACTGATTTTGCGCAATTTATTGCCCGTCAAAAAAAATAAAAAAATATTCTTTTTTATGAAACCGATCCGTTTTTTTTCCGTGAATATGGTTGAACGGCAAGAAAACACCGTCTGATCGATCACAAAATTGTTTAGACTCAAAAAACGAACAGAGGTAAAAAAGATGATTAAGAGAATTTGTTTCATTACGGTACTTATCACTTTGGCTCTCGTTGCTTCGGGTTCCTCCCGGGCGGCAGGTTCCGTTGAAGACAAAAAGGAGGACATTGCTCCCGCTGCCGATACCGAAACAGTTACCCTGGATGTCAATGAACTTGAACCCATCAGCGAAGATATGCTTATCGGCTACAAGGGAGACGACTACTGGGATCAGTGGTCATTACCGAAGGAATTCGGCGGCTGCTTCGATCTCGAGCCTGTTGAAAAAGAAGAATATTCACATAAAACCGTTATTATTTCCGTAGATAAAGAAATCATCGACAGAGCAGGCATAGAAGCCCTCTGCGAAAAGTACGGTCTGAGCATCTTATACGATTACACAAACTTCGATATGTATGCTCTCTCATCGGCAGTTGAACTTACCGACGTTGAGCTTGATAAGCTCATTGATGATCTCTCAAACGAGAGCGGCGTTGTTTCGGTCTCCAAAGACCACATCTGCCACACTATGGACAACGAAGAGTTCGGTATGTCCATACAATAAATATGCTAACCTCCAATTTTTGTTCACATCCCAAGAGAAAGAGGCGGTCCGGGGTGGACCGCCTCTTTTTTTGTTAATTTTGTTTTTCTCTGTTCAATTCCCCAATTATATGATTTATTATTTAACATAAATGATATAAAGGTATCCCTTTTCCCCACGGTAAACCTGCCGGTTTGCTGCGAAGGGCGTCAACTATGGCATCCTCATATGCTCGAACAGACCGCTTACAGTCATTACCGAAGTATCTGCGATCCTTTCGATCTCTGTTCCCTGCTCATTGCAGAAAGCTGATATTTCTCTTCCGAAATAGTCAAAGCTCTTGCTTATCTGTCCTCCGAAGACCAGTCTGTCCGGCCTGAAGGAAAGAATGAAAGGAGCAAGGGCATTCTTGACATCCTCGCCAAAAAGTCTGTAGACCTCAAGTGCCTTTTCATCTCCGGCCTTACAGAGATTGAAAAGTTCGAGTCCGGTCAGTTCACTGCCCGTGACCTCTTTTGCGATGCGCTTAAGACCTCTTACGGAGATATAGTCGTCTATCTTTCCTTCTTTAAAAGGACACTCATATATCCATCCGTCCTTGGGCGAACCGTCCTCTTCGTTCTTAAGCACCTTTCCGTCCTTTATAAAGCCCGTTCCGGTTCCTGTCCCTATGCATACAAACATGGTTTTACCTGTCCCTCTGCTCTCACCCTTGTAATAGGCTCCAAGGGCGAATGCCTCCACATCGTGAAGGAAGAAAAACCCTGTATTCTTCAAATAACCGAGTCGTTTTTTGATCTCCTCGGGAACGGATCTTCCGTATATATTCTCATATTTTCCGAGGCCCTTTATGTAGCTTATACCGTTTTCATAATCAAACGGTCCCGGGAATGCCATTCCGACTCCGGTCGGAACTTCTCCGATCTTTTTCCTGATCGTGTCCAGAACATGGGCCATATTGTCAAAAACAGCCTCAGCCTCCGCATTCGAATCCGCATCAAAGTGATCGATATCACCGACGATCCTTCCGTTTTCATCCAGAACAGCAGTTTTAAGCTCTGTTCCGCCTACATCAAACATAAGTTTCATACTTCGTCCTCTTTTTTGAATTCCCCTTTCGGAATTTCGAAATAATATATCATATATCATTTACTCTACCGTAATATAGCAGAACAGTATAGACACATCAAGCATCTAATGCCTGTTTTTCTCACTTTTCGGGCGGAAAATCTTATTTATCAAGCACAAAATGTATTGTGGTGTGCGTGACACAATGGAATCTTAAGTCCGGCCTTCTCCCAATGTGTGTTTACAACTTAAACTCTACGTGTTATAATCCCACGAATGCGATGCAAAGTTTTTTCATATAAAGATGAGGTATATATGAGTAAATTTATCGGTAACAAAAAATTTTACAGAAACGTTTTAATGATCGCTGTTCCTATCATAGTCCAGAATATGATCACCAACTTTGTGGGGCTGCTGGACAACATAATGGTAGGTCGTATCGGAACCGAGCAGATGACCGGAGTTTCCATTGTCAATCAGCTCATGTTCGTTTTTAACCTTGCCATCTTTGGTGCGATTTCAGGTCCCGGAATTTTTACCGCCCAATATTACGGAAAACGTGACCACGACGGAGTCCGTCACACGATGCGCTTTAAGCTTCTGGTCTCAGCTGTCATCCTGATCGCCGGCCTGCTTATTTTTATGACCAACGGCGATACTTTGATAAAGCTGTTCATGGCCAAGACAGAAAGCAAGATCGATCCCGCAGCCACCTTTGAATATGCCCGGACCTATCTCATCATCATGGTCGTGGGCCTCATTCCTTTTGCTTTTGCAAACGCCTACTCCGGTACTCTTCGTGAAACCGAGCAGACACGCGTTCCCATGATCGCAGGTATCACCGCTACGGTGCTCAATCTCGTTCTCAACTATCTCCTGATCTTCGGAAATTTCGGAGCACCCGAGCTCGGAGTTGCAGGTGCTGCCATTGCCACGGTAGTTGCGCGTTTTGCCGAATTTTTCATTATAATCATATGGGCTCACACTCACACGGATCAGAATCCTTTTATAAAAGATCTTTACAGTTCCGTTGCGATCCCGAAGGAGCTGATCAAAAAGATCCTTTACCGCGGTACACCTCTTTTTGCAAACGAATTCCTATGGTCCGTCGGAATGTCATCCCTCACTCAGCGTTATTCAACCCGCGGTCTGGATGTAATGGCGGCGGTAAACATCTCCAACACCATCTTCAATCTTTTTAATGTAATGGTCATCTCCATGGGATCCGTAATAGCCATAATCATCGGAAACCTGTTGGGAGTCTCAAAGAACGAAGAGGCGGTGGACACGGATCGAAAGCTTGTTACTCTTGCCGTAGCCTCCTGCGTGGTCTTCGGCTTTTTGGAATTTGTCGGCGCTCCCCTTTTTCCGAAGCTTTATGACCCCGAACCCGAGATAGGGGCTCTGGCCGCAAAGTTTCTTCGGATAAACGGCTGTTTCCTTCCGGTACACGCTTTTCTGAACGCTGCCTACTTTACGCTCAGATCCGGAGGAAAGACGATAATAACATTTTTGTTTGACTCCTTCTTCGTTATAGCGGTCTCCTTCCCTCTGGCCTACGTCCTGAGCCGGTTTACCGATATGCCCATCATCCCGCTGTACATATGCGTGCAGCTGGCAGACCTGATAAAGGTTCTTCTCGGAGCGATCCTTCTGAAGAAAAGAATATGGATCCACAATCTGGTCGATAAATAAGGCAAAAAAAGTCACCGATCCCAAAAAGACCGGTGACTCCGTTTTTTTATTAAATCATGTTTCAGATCAGCCGTGAAGACCGTTTGACTGCCTGATCATATCTTCTACGACTATATCGTAGATCTCGCCTATGGTATTGCAATACTCAAGGATCTTCCAAGGCTCATTGGTATGGAAATGGATCTTTACAAGGTCCTCATCTCCCGCAGCTATAAGGCTGTTTCCCTCAAAATGTTCAGTGATGTAATCAGCGATCTCATCCTCATCAAGGTCCTTGTCTCTTCTGTCGATAAGGAGCTGTGTGTCATAGCGATAGGCAAACTGATCGTCCTCAGCATCGATTGAATGTACCATATATCTTTACCTCCGTATCAGATAACTTAATAAATAAAATTACGTTTGCTATTGTACCAAATTTCTTCTGTTTAGGAAAGGTGATTTTTTTCTTTTATATTTCGAAGGACAGCGATCGCGATCCCTATGCTTTCGTTAATCCGACACATGTATCTTTCCGCTGTCTATCAGCCTTATCATACAATCTGCGATATCGGGATCGAACTGTATGCCCCGGTTGTTCACGAGTTCCTCGATAAGTCTCTGTTTTCCCAAATGCTTTCTGTAGCATCTGTCGGAGTTCATTGCATCAAAGGAATCCGCAACGCATATGATCCTCGCCGTCAAGGGTATGTCCTTACCATTTAACCCTTCCGGATAGCCCTCACCGTTGTAGAACTCGTGATGATAAAGCGCGCCTTCACGTGCTCCCTTAAGAGAAGTAAAGCCTTCCAGCATCTTTCCGCCTATGACTGTGTGCTGCTGTATCTCATGTCTTTCATCCGGTGTAAGCTTGCCGGGCTTCTTTAGGAGACTGTCCTGTATAACGATCTTTCCGCAGTCGTGAAGAAGTGCGATATAGCCGATCTTTCTGACCTCTTCCTGATCAAAACCCATCTCCCCGGCAATTAACTGCGCATATTCGGCCACTCTCACGGAATGTCCCTTAGTGTACTCATCCCGGGCATCTATGGAATTTACGAACATCATCATTGTCTGCCTGATGATCTCATCATCGTTTCTTCTTCTGATCTCAAGCTTGATCTGCATAGCGGCAAACATTACAAAAACGACAAAATATACGATCGAAAGAACAATCAGTATCCAGTAAACGGGATATTCCTCTTTGTAGGTAACATATTTTCCCGATATCTCATATTCAAAGGTTTCGTAGATGTACTCGGACTTGAGAATGAATCCGAAGGTCCTTGTACTGTCTTTTTCTATGGTGTAAACATATCGGTCGGGAACGAAGTTCAGAATGTTTCCCCCGAGGTCGTAAGTGCCGTTCCAGCTTGAATCGATATAGCCGTCAGCTGCCGGAAGCGTTACGGTTAACCTCCAGTCATTTATCTCTTTTCCGGTCTTGTTTATGACTGTACCGTCATACTCTGCTCCCATAACATTCCTGTCATCCATCTTGTCTTCCCATGACTGGGAAACAATAATGCTGACTTCAACGGGTACATCTTTCAGGTCATCGGTACTTTTAAACTTATAGGAAAAAGAAGAATTTCCTTTGTTAACCGAAACTATCAGAATGACCATTAGCGCCATCCACAGTATTACGGCACAAGCGATCCAAAAAATACTCTTTTTGTTAAATATATTCTTAATGTAAGACAAATCCATTCCTCCTTGTCAAACAAACAAAAGCAAAAAAAATCATTTTCAATTATATTATTCCGTTTTATAAGAGTCAAGTCCCCACGTCGGAGGCAATGTGTGTCAGTAACCGTTCTGTTACTGTTCACGCCATGGTCAAACTGCGTTTTGACCATGGTATTCTGCAAAGCAGAATATGTCGGTATTAAGCCGTTTTTGAAAATGTATTTTCAAAAACGGCTTAGCACCGACACATATGTGAACAGTAACACCGTTCTTCCTAACTTTTCTGCGAGAATATCGTGTTTTTTTAGCTGATATATGTTATTATAAAACAAATACGGGATCGGATACACCCACGGCAAAAGGATCGAAACAAAATGTTAACGGAGAACAATGACAACAAAAAGCCTTTAGGCAACAAAGCTCTCAACGACACGTTGATAAAGGCTCTTAAAATGGTAAACTTCATATCGGGAAATTCCCTGGATCCTGTTGCCCTGAAGCGACATCGTAAGCTTATGGAACAGGCAGGACGTCTTGTGGCGCCCAAGAATGATATAACCGTCAAAGCCTTTAAAGCGGGATCGGTCAAATGTGAAGAGATCAGTCCCGAGCTGGCTCACAACCCCAACTTTGCAATCCTTTACGCACACGGCGGTGGATATGTTACGGGGCAATTGGATTACGCCCGCATTCTCGCTGCAAAACTTGCTCTCGCCACAGGTTTTTCCACTTATTCGGTGAACTATAGTCTGGCGCCGGAGCATCCATACCCTGCCGCTCTGAATGACGTGACGGCGGTCTGGGATCATCTGACCGAAAGCAGGATCAAACCGGATCACGTTTTCGTTGCAGGAGATTCGGCGGGCGGAAATCTCGCTCTGTGCCTTGCTCAAAAGCTTCTGTCCGAAAACAGACCTGTGCCCCGTGGTCTCTTACTGATGAGCCCCTGGACCGATATGACCGCTTCTTCCGGATCGTATGAAACATACAAAGACATTGACCCCATATTGACGCGGGAATATGTTCTCAGTGCATCAAAAGCCTACATTACAGATAACGGCGATCCCAAAGATCCTGCTTTCAGCCCCCTTTTCGGAAGGATAGCGGGACTTCCGCCGGTCTATATTATGACAGGCAGAAACGAGATCCTGCTTGATGACAGCCTGCGGCTTAAGAAAAGGATCGACGAAGAAGGCGGTAAAGCTAAACTGGACATTGAAGAAGGCGGCTGGCACGTTTATCAGCAAATGCCCCTCCCCATTGCCGCACAGGCTATGAAACGTCTTTCGGCTTACGTTACTTCGTCTATATACGAGGGTGACAAAAATATCTGATGATTTTTTGAGGAATGATATGTCAAACGATAATTGGTACAGAATAGATAACGTAGCTAAGGTATTCCTTGCCTCTATCTCCAAAAGGGACACGCGAGCCTTTAGGGTCAGCTGCATTCTTAAGGAAGATATAGACCGTGAACTGCTCCAAAAAGCAGTGCTCATGGCGATCCAGGATCGCCCTCAGGTACAGGTGCGCATAAGACGCGGCTTCTTCTGGCATTACATGGAAGACACGGACATCCGTCCCGTTGTTACAGAAGAGAATGACAGAATATGTCCTCTTCTTTACGATCCCGGAAAAGCTATGCTTCACTACAAGGTGACTTACTTCGGAAAAAGGATCAATCTGGACATGTTCCATGCCCTTACCGACGGTACGGGAGGACTTGAATTCCTTAATATCATCGTGCTCCATTACCTGAAGCTCAAGTCTCCGGGTAAATATGAGAACGTAACGCTTCATTCCGGAGCCTCCGCGGACGATCTTTCTCAGGACAGCTACCGTCAGTTTTTCGGCAATATGAGCCTTTCAAGAAAGTCGAAGAAAAATGCCTATCACCCGGGAGGCTTCAAGCTTTCCTATGATCAATTGCAATTTTTCGAGGTGCATATGCCCGCCGATCGGATCCTGGCGGAGGCAAAGCAGATGGGCGTTTCCCTCACCAGTTTATTGGGTGCTGCATGGATGCTCGCGATCCGTGACGAAATGCCGCCCCGTAAACGCAGAAAAAAAAGCGTGACGGTTTCCCTGCCGGTAAACCTTCGCAAGTACTACCCTTCACACACTGCAAGGAACTTCTTCAATAACGTGAATGTAACGCACCTTTTTGACCGCGACATCACCCTTGAGGATCTTGCGGCGGAGTTTGACACAGCCCTTAAGAACCAGCTGTCAGAGGAAAGCATCAAAAAGCAGATGGATAATTATGAGACTATGGAATATGTGGCTCCCATCAGAGCAGTACCTCTTTTCATAAAACAGCTTGTGGTCAGGAGCGTGACCGGTTTTGTTGACAGAAAGGTAACTCTTGTCCTGTCTAATCTCGGCATCCAGAAGCCTCCTGCTGAGGTGTCGGAAGAAATTGAGAATTACAACGGGTTTTGCAGTTCAAACAACCTGTTTTCAACCATCTTCACCTATAAAAACGATCTTACGCTGGGAGTCTCCTCTCCCTACTTCAATACAAGTGTTGTGAAAAACCTTGTAAGAAGTCTTGTTGATCGGGGCATAGATATTAAGGTATATGCCACGGAGGTCATAAAGTGATGAAGAAATGTCCTTATTGTAAAATAGAAGTCGGGGGAAATCCCGAAAAATGCCCTCTCTGCCAAAGCAGACTTATCGGCGAAGGGGAACGGCCGTATTTTCCCGAGAAGACTGTCCTTCAGCTCCGTTCCTTCGTGTACAAGGTTCAGATGTTCATAGTTACAACCGTGATCATCGCCGCTCTCGGACTGGACTTTCTTATGGGACTGCGCTTCCCCGCTTTTCCCGCTCTTCATTGGAGCCTGATCATAGCCATGTGGCTTGTAGCCTTTGAACTCGGCATCATGAAGCAGTTCAGACCCGGAACGGCCTATGCCAAAAAGGTGACCATGATGATGTTCATCATCCTTGTGCTTCTCTTGATCACATCCTACTATTTTGATTTTCTGTGGCTCACAAAGGATTGGATCGTTCCGATAGCCATCGCGGCCACAATGGTCGTAAATTTTGTTCTTGCCCTGCTGGACAAACAGGGAAATGCCATGACTTATCTGCTGACAGGTCTGTTGTTCGGGGTTATTCCTTTTTGGATCATGTATCTCAACCGAAAGGACATGCCCTTAACCTGGGTCATAAGCCTCATCGTCAGCATTACCGTTCTTGCGGGAGCGATCATCTTTAAGGGACGCACCGTCGCAAGAGAATTCCAAAGAAGATTTCATCTGTAAAAAATAAAAAGGCGATCCGCCTTTTTGTTTTTTTTGCGGATCGCCCGATGTTTTTTTATGCGGAAATCACTTTAAAAGCTTGATGTTTCCGACAACGGGAAGAGCCTTATCCTGTCCGTTTGCCGCATAAATGATCCCGATTATGCAAAATACAAAAAGTATTACATCCACAGCCCACAAAACAAAGGGCATGAAAGGAATAAAGCTTAAAGCACCACCGATAATAGAGATCAAAACCATTCCCAGTCCGATCACAAGACTCTGATTCAAATGAAACTTAGCATTTTCCTTGTCTCCCGCAATGTAAGCGATGATCCAGCCAATGATCGTAAGGTACGATATAATACCCGTTGTTTTCTTGTCCATAGTTATATACTCTCCCTTTTTTGATTATTTGTAAAACCATATTTTGAATATACATTATTTTTGTGATGTTTTCAATACAAAAAAGGTGTGTTCAGGGGATTTTTTCAGATAGATGTTACTGTTCACACGATATAAAAGGTCACCGTTTTACAGTGATTGATGCTCGCGCCGCGTGTTCCACGCGGACTTCTGCAACGCAGAAGTTGCCGTTATTAAGCCGTTTCTGGAAAAACGTGTTTTTCCAAAACGGCTTA